>NZ_JBEYXM010000014.1:0-198845 GCF_040704595.1 Streptomyces sp. NPDC046870 | reverse complement strand
GGCCGCCCGGGGGGGCGGGGGGGGGGGGGGGGGTGCCGCGGCGGGGGCGCCGCCCCGGGGGGGGGGGGGGGGGCGCCCCCCCCCCCCCCCGGCCGCCCGCTTCCCGCGCCCGCCTCCCCGACACGCGCGACTCCGCCCGGCGGGCGCACCTCCCCGTGGCCGTCCCCGAGGGGCAGAAGTGTCCACGTCCGGCGGGCAGAAGTAACCAGTTATCTCTCCAAGATCGCTCTGCGAGCATCGGATTCGGCTGAGTTTCCGAGGGCTTTCGCGAATGGTCGACGACGAGGAACTGGTGGACACATGACGACGAATCCGATGGTGGCCGCGGCCTGCGGACAGGTGGCCGAGCAGGGCGGATTCTCCCCGGCCGAGGCCCGTGTCGCCGCGGTGTGGAATGCGGTGACCGGCACTGAGGTGGCGACGGCGGAGGACGAATTCTTCCGGCTGGGCGGAACTCGTGCGCAGGCGACGGAAATGGCCCGCCGGATCGCGGAGGAATTCGGTTCGGAATTCGGCGCGGAACCGCTGCCCGAGCCGTTGACGGTGCGGGCGGTGGCGTCCTTCCTCGCGGAGGAGGCTCTGCTGAGGGCCCGCCGACTGTTCGAGTCCGCCGACTTCGACGCCGGCGAGGTGGCGGACGCCATGGGCGCCCTGGTGGCGGGCGGGGCCGCGGACGACGCTCCGGCCATACCCCGCACACCCCGGGACGGGCGTCCGCTGCCGCTGTCGTTCGCGCAGCGCCGGCTGTGGTTCCTGGACCAGTTGGAGCCCGGCCGGGCCGAATACCTGATCCCCATGGGGCTGCGCATCCGTGGCCGGCTGGACGTCCCGGCGCTGCGAGCGTCGCTGTCGGAGCTGGTGGCCCGGCACGAGGTGCTGCGCACCCGCTTCGTCAGCGACGCGGACGGCAACCCCGGGCAGGTCGTCGACCCGCCAAGGCCGCTGCCCCTCGCCGTCCACGACCTGCGATCCGTCGCCGGGGAGCAGGCGCGCGAGGAGGCCGCCACCGCGCTCGTGGACACCGAGGGCTTCCGCCCGATGGACCTCGGCACCGGACCGGTGGTGCGCGCGCTGCTGATCCGGCTGGCCGACGACGAGCACCTCCTCGCCCTGACGGTGCATCACATCGCCTTCGACGGCTGGTCGGCGGGGGTGCTGTCACGGGAGCTGACCGAGCTGTACGGCGCACGGGTCGCGGGCAGGACCGCCGACCTGCCCGAACCTCCCCTCCAGTACGCCGACTTCGCGGTCTGCCAGCGTCAGTGGTTCACCGGCGACGTGCTGGCGGAGCAACTGGACTACTGGCGCGGCCGGCTGGCCGGCACCGAACCGCTGGAGCTGCCCACCGACCGCCGGCGTCCGGCGCGGCACAGCGGCAAGGGCGCCATGCTCACCTTCCGCGTCCCCGCGGAGACCGCCGACGCCGCCCGGAGGATCTCCAAGGAGACCGGCGCGAGCCTGTTCATGACCCTGCTGGCGGTCTTCCAGCTGGTGCTGTCGCGCTACAGCGGCCAGGAGGACATCGCGGTCGGCACCCCGATCGCGGGCCGCAACCGGGCCGAGATCGAGAACATGATCGGCTTCTTCGTGAACACGCTGGTCATGCGCACCGACCTGTCCGGTGACCCGACGTTCACCGAGCTGCTCGACCGGGTCAAGGACACCGCGCTCGGCGCCTACGACCACCAGGACCTGCCCTTCGAACGCCTGGTGGAGGAGCTGGCGCCGCAGCGGGACCTGTCGCGCAACCCGCTGTTCCAGACGATGTTCGTCCTCCAGAACACCCCCGACAGCCGCTCGTGGGAGCTGCCGGGTCTGAGCGTGCGGCAACTCGACGTGTCCGCCCAGGACTCCAAGTTCGACTTCACCTTCTACGCCACCGAGGCCGCCGACGGCGCCCTGGACGGCACCGTCGTGTACTCCACCGACCTGTTCGACGAGGCCACGATGGTGCGGCTCGCAGGGCACTTCGAGACGCTGCTGGCCGCCGCCTGCGCCGCCCCGGACGCCCGGCTGTCCGAGCTGGAGATGCTCACCGCCGCGGAGCGCCGGACGATCCTCGGCGAGTGGAACGGCGCCGACACCGACGCCCCCGACACGCTGACCGTCACCGCGCTGATCGGGGAACGGGCCGCCCGCCACCCCGACGCGCCGGCCGTGACGTGCGGGACCGACCGGCTGACCTACCGGCAGCTCGACGAGCGGGCCGAGTGGATCGCCGGCCGGCTGCGGGAGCGCGGTGCCGGGCCGGGCACCCTGGTCGCGGTCTGCCTGGACCGCGGTACCGACATGGTGTGCGCCCTGCTCGGCATCCACAAGGCGGGGGCGGCGTACGTGCCGCTGGACCCCGCGTACCCCACGGACCGGCTCGCCTACATGGTCGAGGACAGCGGCGCCCCGCTGATCGTCACCCAGGCCGCGCACACCGGCCGCCTGCCCGCCCGCGCGCAGGCGCTGCTGCTGGACGGGTCCTGGCCGCAGGGGCCGTACACCTCCTCCAGCGCTCCGGTGGCGCAGGCCGGTCCGGACGACGTGGCCTACGTGATCTACACCAGCGGTTCCACCGGTCGTCCCAAGGGCGTGCAGATCACCCACGGCGCGCTGCGCGCCCGGATGCGGGAGACGAGCCGTGAACTGGGGCTCACCTCCGAGGACCGGGTCCTGCAGTTCGCGTCGATCGCGTTCGACTCGTCGGTGGGCCAGCTGTTCGCCCCGCTGGTCTCGGGAGCCTGCCTGGTGCTGCGCGACGACGCCTGGGACCCGGGCCGGCTGGCGCAGGCGCTGCGCGAGCACCGGGTCACGGTGGCGTGGCTGACCCCCTCGGCGTTCGGAGCGCTGGCCGCCGACCTGGACGGGCCGGACACGCTGGGCCCGCACCTGCGGCTGGTCCGGCTCGGCGGCGAGGCGCTCCAGCGGGAGCAGGTCCGGGAGTGGTTCCGGCACTGCGCGGTTCCCCTGGTCAACGGCTACGGACCCACGGAGGCCGCGCAGGAGGCGACGACCGCCAGGATCACCGGGCCCGTCGACCGGGTACCGATCGGCCGCCCGGTCGCCAACACCAAGGTCATCGTGGTCGACCGCCACGGCCGGCCGGTGCCGGTGGGAGTGCCGGGGGAGATGTGGATCGCCTGCCCCGGACTGGCCCGCGGCTACCTCGACCGGCCCGAGCTGACCGACGAGAAGTTCACCGTCGTGGACGTGGACGGCACCCCCCGGCGCGTCTACCGCACCGGGGACCACGCCCGATGGCTGTCCGACGGACGACTGGAGTTCGTGGGCCGCGCGGACAACCAGGTCAAGCTGCGCGGCTACCGCGTCGAACTGGGCGAGGTCGAGACGGCGTTGCTCGCCCACCCCCAGATCACCGGCGCCACCGTGGTGCTGCGCGAGGACGTTCCGGGAGCGCAGCGCCTCGTGGCCTACGTGGTGCCCGTGGGGCCCCTCGACGTGAGCGCGCTGCGCGCCCACCTCCGGCGCGACCTGCCGGACTACATGGTGCCCGCGGCCTTCGTACCGCTGGAGCGCATCCCACTCACCCCGAACGGCAAGACGGACCGCCGGGCGCTTCCCGCCCCCGCCCCCGACCGCTCCGGACTGGACGCCGAGTACACCGCGCCGCGCACGGACGCCGAACGCACGGTGGCCGAGGTGTGGTCCGAGGTGCTGGGCGTCGACCGCATCGGCGTGCACGACGACTTCTTCGCGCTGGGCGGGCACTCCCTGCTCGCCACCCAGGTCGTGTCGCGGCTGCGCCGGCGGCTCGGTGCCGATGTCCCGGTGCGCACGCTGTTCGGCGCTCCCACCCCGGCACTGCTGGCCGAGGCCGTGACGGAGCTGGCCGGCACCGGAGTCGACCGCATCCCGTCGGCACCGCGCGACAGCGGTCCGCCGCCGCTCAGCTTCGCGCAGCAACGACTGTGGTTCCTCGACCAGTTGGAACCCGGCCGGGCCGAGTACCTGCTGCCCTTCGCCTTCCGCATCCGCGGCCCCCTGGACATCGACGCCCTGGACGCCGCGTTCACCGCGGTGGTGGCACGCCACGAGATCCTGCGCACCCGGTTCGGCACGGACGCCGCGGGCTCGCCGGTGCAACTGGTCGACCCGGCGCGGCCGGTGCGTATCCGGGTACGGGACCTGCGCGGGGTGGACGACGCCACCGCCCGCGAGGGCGCACTGGCGGACGTACTGCGCGAGGACGGACTGCGGCCGGTCGACCTCGGCACCGGACCGATGCTGCGCGCACTGCTGGTACGGCTGGCCGACGAGGAGTGCGTCCTGGCGGTCACCGTGCACCACATCGCCTTCGACGGCTGGTCCGTGGGCGTGCTGGTGCGCGAGCTGTCCGCGCGCTATGCGGAAGCCGTCTCGGACCGGTCCGGCACGTCCGGCCCCGGCCCGCTGCGCGTCCAGTACGCCGACTACGCGGTGTGGCAGCGCTCCTGGTTGTCCGGGGCGCCGCTGGAGCGCCAACTCGCCTACTGGACCCGGCGCCTGGACGGCCTGGAGCCGCTGGAGCTGCCGACCGACCACGCCCGGCCGGCGGAGCGCGACGGACGGGGCGAGGTGGTCCGGTTCTCGGTGCCCGCGGACGTCACCGCCCGGGCCCGCGCGGTGTCCGCCGAGAGCGGCGCGAGCCTGTTCATGTCCCTGCTGGCGGTCTTCCAGCTGCTGCTGGCCCGCTACAGCGGACAGCGGGACATCGCGGTGGGCACCCCGATCGCCGGCCGCAACCGGGCCGAGACGGAGGATCTGATCGGCTTCTTCGTCAACACCCTCGTCCTGCGCACCGACCTGTCCGGCGATCCGACGTTCACCGAACTCCTCGACCGGGTCAAGGACACCGCCCTCGGCGCCTACGACCACCAGGACCTGCCCTTCGAACGCCTCGTGGAGGAACTCGCCCCCGACCGCGACCTGTCCCGCAACCCGCTGTTCCAGACGATGTTCGCGTTGCAGAACGCACCGGGCGCGGACGCCTGGAACCTGCCGGGCCTGTCGGCCGAGCCCGTCGAGACCCCGGTCCGGAACGCCAAGTTCGACCTGTCGATGTACCTCGCGGAGGCGGCGGACGGCACGCTGGACGGCGCCGTGGTCTACGCCGCCGACCTGTTCACCGAGGACACCGCGCGCCGCATGGCCGGCCACTTCACCAACCTGCTGGCCGCGGCCACGGCCCGCCCGCACAGCACGCTGTCCGAGGTGGAGATGCTGGACGTGGACGAGCGGCACCGCATCCTCACCGAATGGAACGACACCGCCTCACCCGTCCCGACGACGACCCTGCACGGGCTGTTCGAGGAACGGGCGGCACAGGACCCCGACGCGGTGGCCGTCGTCTGCGGCACCGAGACCCTGACCTACCGTCAGCTCGACGAGCGGGCCAACCGCCTCGCCCACCGGCTGCGCGCCGTCCCGGGCATCGGCCCCGACGTACCCGTGGGCGTCTGCCTGGAACGCTCGCCCGCCATGGTGTGGACGCTGCTCGGCATCCTCAAGGCCGGCGCCGCCTACGTGCCCCTCGACCCGGAACACCCGGCGGAGCGGCTGGCGTACCTGGTGGCGGACTCCGGCGCGCCGATGGTCGTCACCGACACCACGCACGCCCCCCTGCTGCCGGAGGGCCTTGACCTGCTCCGCGTGGACCGGCCCGCCGACCTGCCCGACACCCTGCCCACGCACGCACCGGAACCCGTCGCGGACCCCGGCGACCTGTGCTACCTGATCTACACCAGCGGCTCCACAGGCCGCCCCAAAGGTGTCCGCATCGAACACCGCGGAGTGGTCAACTACCTGGCCGGCATGCAGCACGCGTTCCCGCTCGCCGAGGGCGAGGGATTCCTCCAGGCCACACCGCTGTCCTTCGACGTCTCGGCGTACGAGATCTTCTGGCCCCTGTGGCAGGGCGCCACGGTCGTGCTGGTGCCCGGCTCCGACCGGCTCGACATGGCCGAGGTCTCCCGCCTGATGCGCGCCCACCGCGTCGTCGGCCTGCACTTCGTACCCAGCCTGCTGGACCTGTTCGTCTCCCGGGTACGGCCCGGGGACTGCACACACCTGCGGTACGCCTTCGCCAGCGGCGAACCGCTCCAGCCGACACTGGTGAGCCGGTTCACCGAACGCTTCCCCGGTGACCTCGTCAACCTGTACGGCGCCACCGAGGTCTCGGTCGACACGACCTACTGGCGGGCCCCGCGCACGGGCCCGGCCGGACCGGTCCTCGCCGGCCGTCCCATGGTCAACCAGACGGTGTACGTCCTGGACCCGGACCGCCGCCCGGTGCCCGCAGGCGTGCTCGGCGAGGTCTACCTCGGCGGCGACAGCGTCGGCCGCGGTTACCACCGGCGGCCCGAACTGACCGCCGAGCGCTTCGTCGCCGACCCGTTCCGCGGCGGCCGGATGTACCGCACCGGCGATCTCGGCCGGTTCACCGCGGACGGCGAACTGGACCTGCTGGGACGCATCGACCGCCAGGTGAAGCTGCGCGGCGTCCGGGTCGAACTCGGCGAGATCGAGGCCACACTGCTCACCCACGGCGCGGTCGGGGCCTGCGCGGTGGTGGTCCGGCAGGACACCCCGGGCGACAAACGCCTGACCGCCTACTGCGTGCCCGCGCCCGGCGCCACGGTCGACGCCGGCGCACTGCGCGAGTGGGCCGCCGAACGCCTGCCGCGGGCCATGATGCCGTCCGCGTTCGCCGTCCTGCCCGAACTGCCGCTCAACCGGAACGGCAAGGTCGACCACGCGGCGCTGCCCGCTCCGGGGAACGACGGCGACAGCACGGCCCGCTACACCGCGCCGAGGGACGAGATCGAGGCGGAGATCGCCGGGATCATGGCCACCGTGCTCGGCGTCGAACGCGTCGGAATCCACGACGGGTTCTTCGAGGCCGGCGGGCACTCCCTGCTCGCCATCCAGCTCGTCAACCAGGTGGAGACGGTGACCGGAGTGCGCATCAGCCTCCGACGCCTCTTCCAGTCGCCGACCGTCGTCGGCATCAGGCAACAGCTCGTCGAACTGTTCGACGCCCCGGAACAGGACTCCTGAACCAGCAGCCCATTGCCCACACGAGAAGACGAAGAGGACGGAACATCATGGGCGAGAACTCGGTAGAGGCACGGCTGCTGTCGCGCATGCGGCGGCGTGCGGAAGCGGCCCGGATCGCACGCGGTGACCGGGAGGCCGGACCGCTGCCGTTGTCGTTCGCGCAGCACCGGCTGTGGTTCCTGGACCGGTTGACACCCGACAGCCCGGAGTACCTGGTGCCCACGGCGCTGCGGGTGCGGGGCGCGCTGGACGTCGCCGCGCTGGGCACGGCCCTGTCCGGCCTGGTCGCCCGGCACGAGGTGCTGAGGACGTCGTTCCCGGCGGACGACAACGGCACACCGCGGCAGGTGATCACCGCACCCTGGCCGGTGGAGGTCATGGTCCACGACCTGCGGACCGAGGCGGACCCGGAGACCCGCGCCCGCGAAGTGCTGCGCGCCCGGGCGACGCGTCCGTTCGACCTGGACGCGGGCCGGCTCCTGCGGGCCGACGTGGTACGGCTGGCGGACGACGACCACTTCCTGTTGCTGACGATACATCACATCGTGTCGGACGGCTGGTCCTCCGGGATCATGGCCCGCGAACTGCGCGAACTGTACGCGGCCGCCGTCGCCGGACGCGAGGCGTCGCTGCCCGAACTGCCGATCCAGTACGCCGACTTCGCCGTCTGGCAGCGCGAGCGGCTCACCGGTCCCGAGATGGAGCGCCACCTCGCCTACTGGCGTCAGCGCCTGGCGCGGGTGACCCCGCTCGAACTGCCCACCGACCACCCGCGTCCCGCACGGCCGAGCGGCGGCGGCGACGTCGTCACCTTCTCGGTGCCGCAGGAGGTGGCGGAGGCGCTGCGGTCCGCGGCGAGCGGGCAGGGCGCGAGTCTGTTCATGGCGCTGCTGTCCCTGTTCCAGATCGTCCTGGCCCGTTACTGCCGTCAGGACGACATCGCGGTGGGCACCCCGATCGCCGGCCGCAACCGGGCCGAGACGGAGGACCTGATCGGCTTCTTCGTGAACACGCTGGTCCTGCGCACCGACCTGTCGGGCGATCCGACGTTCACCGAGCTGCTCGACCGGGTCAAGGACACCGCGCTCGGCGCCTACGACCACCAGGACCTGCCCTTCGAACGCCTGGTGGAGGAACTGGCCCCCGACCGAGACCTGTCCCGCAACCCGCTCTTCCAGACGATGTTCGTTCTTCAGGCGCCCGGCAGCGCGGAGGGCCGGGCGTGGGAGCTGGAAGGCACCCGGACCGAGCCGGTCGAGATCGAGCGGGGTGTCGCCAAGTTCGACCTGACGCTCACGGCGGCCGAGTCGGCGGACGGACTGCGCGCGGTGCTGGAGTACCGGACGGATCTGTTCGAGCGGGCGACGATCGAGCGCATGGCCGGCCACTTCACCACGCTGGCCGCGTCGGTGGCGGCCGCCCCGCGGGCCCGCCTGTCGGAGCTGAACATGCTGACGGAGCGGGAGCGGCAGGAGGTCCTGGTCGACTGGAACGGTGTCACCGGTCCGTACCCGGACACGGCGACGATCCATCGGCTGATCGAGGACCGGGTCGCCGCCGTCCCGGACGCGGTCGCTGTCACCTGGGGCGAGCAGCGCTGGACCTATGCCGAGATCAACGCGCGTGCGAACCGTCTGGCTCATCATCTGCGGGGCTCGGGTATCACCCCGGACACCCTCGTCGCGGTGTGCCTGGAGCGTTCGCCGGATCTGATCGCGACGCTGCTGGGGATTTTGAAGGCGGGTGCCGCGTTCGTGCCCCTGGACCCGGACTACCCGACCGACCGGATCACGTACATGGTCGAGGACGCGAGCGCGCCTCTCGTCATCACGAGCACCGGCCTCGCTGACCGGATTCCTGGCACGGTCGACCGGCTGCTGGTCGACACCGGGTGGCCGGCCGGTCCTGACACCGATCCGGAGCCGTTGGCCTCGCCGGACGATCTGGCCTACGTCATCTACACCTCGGGTTCCACCGGCAAGCCCAAGGGTGTCGCTCTGGAACACCGGGGTGTGGTCAACTACCTGCACTGGTGCGACCGGAACTATCCGGCTGGTGCGCCTGGCGGGATCGGCAGCATCCTCTACTCGTCGGTGACTTTCGACCTGACGATCACCGCGCTGTTCCTGCCCCTGATCCAGGGCCAGCAACTGGTCGTCCCCGTGCCCGAGGCGGGGCAGACGGCCTTCGACGCCGCGATCGACCTCGTGTGCACGGACGTCCCGATCAGTTTCCTCAAGGCGACGCCTTCCCACCTCGAAGTCCTCGCCGCCCACCTGGAGAGCCGCGGGGCCCGGCATCGCATCGCCACGATCGTCGCCGGTGGTGAGAACCTCTCGCCCCAGCTCGTCGCACGGTTGCTGGAGGCCGGAAGTGCGCCGACGGTGATCAGCAACGAGTACGGTGCGACCGAGGGCTCGGTGGCGAACGTGATGAGCCTGACCACGGAGCCGGACCCGCACGGGGGAACCACAACGCTGGGCCGGGCCGTCACCAACACGACGGTCTACGTCGTCGACCACCACGACCAGCCCGCGCCCGTCGGTGTCCCCGGCCATGCCCTGCTGGGTGGTATCTGCCTGGCCAGGCACTACCACAACCGGCCGGAGCTGACCGAGCAGCGCTTCACCGCCAACCCCCTCAGCCCGCCCCGCCCCGACCCCCGCACATATCACACCGGCGACCTGGTCAAGTGGCGCCCGGACGGCACCCTCGAATTCATCGGCCGGATCGACAACCAGGTCAAGGTGCGCGGCTACCGCATCGAACTCGGCGAGATCGAAAACGCCCTCAACACCCACCCCCACGTCCACGCCACCGCCGTGACCGTGCGCGAGGACACACCCGGCAACAAGCAGCTCGTCGCCTACACCGTCCCCACCCCGGGACACGGGCCGAGCGCCTCCGAACTGCGCAGCCACCTTCAGCAGCAGCTGCCCGACTACATGGTGCCGGCCGTCTACGTCACCCTCGACCAGCTCCCGCTCACCCCCAACGGGAAGGTCGACACCAAGGCCCTCCCCGCGCCCGACCACCACCGGCCCGACCTCGACACCACCTACACCGCACCGCGGAACACGACGGAAATGACCATCGCCGGCGTGTGGTCCGACGTCCTCGGCGTCGACACCGTCGGCATCCACGACAACTTCTTCCACCTGGGCGGACAGTCGATCAGTGCGGTGCGGGTGGTCTCCCGACTGCGGGAGGCCGGCCTGCGCGTCGCCCTTCAGCAGATCGTGCGGCACCCGACGGTGGCCGAGCTGGCGGCCGCGCTGGACGTCCCGCAACCGGCGTCGTCCGGGCTCGTGGTGCTCCTCTCGTCCGCGGCCGATCCCAGGCTGCCCGTGCTGTTCTGCGTACACCCGGGTGGCGGCAGCACTCATCCTTACCGGGCGCTCGCACGGTGCCTGGCGGGCACGTTCACCGTGTACGGCATCCAGGCCCCGGGGCTGAACGCGGACGAGGCGCCGCTCGTCGGGATGGAGTCGATCGCGGAACGGTACTGGCGGGAGATCCGCACGGTGCAGCCCACCGGCCCGTGCACGATCCTCGGATGGTCGACGGGCGCCGTGATCGCGCACGCGATGGGCGTGAGGCACCCGGAGGAGGTCACCGGCCTGTTCCTGCTGGAGCCGGCGGTGACGGGCGACGACCAGCGCGACCGCTTCCAGCGGCACGCCGAGGTGTACCGCCGGGTGAGCGCGTTGTGGCGGCGCGGTCAGAACGAGCGCGGCGCCGAACGGGTCGCCACGGAGCGGGAGTTGCGACGCCTGGCACCGGAGATGAACCTCGACGAGGAGCTGGTCACGCTCGACGAGTGGCTGCCTTACGCGGTGCTGGAGGCCGAGGTGCGGTCGCTCGCCGCCTACCGGCCCGCACGCTCGGAGGCCAGGGCGATGCTGTTCGTCAGCGACACGGTGCGCGACGGCAGCGGCGACGAGGTGCCGGAAGCCCGCTACATCGCCCACTGGCACGGGCTGTACCCGGCGGGGCTGGCCCAGCGGGCGATGCCGGGCCGTCACATGGAGATGGTCAGGGGCGACGAACAACTGGAGCTCCTGGTCTCCACGCTGCGGGAGGCCGTGCCGGCGCCTGCCGCCGACCGGGAACGGGAGCTGCTCACGGTCTGACCGGGACACTCGCCGGAGCACCGGAGCCGACAGCCGAAGAGGGGTCCGCCACGAATGTGGCGGGCCCCTCGTCGTGCTGACCTGTCCGCCGTCGTCCGTGAGGGGAGGGTCCGCGGTCCCAGGAGCGCACCGCCTGGCCTGGTCCCCGCCCGTCCGGCCCCGCCCCGAGCTGCGTCACCGGGGTCTCGTCCGGACCGGCCGGCACACGCCGGCGCGCAGCGCGCCACATGCACCCGGACCCGCAGGACCGCGGCGGGGACCAGGTCCGTGCTGCCGTGCCCCTGGTCCCTCCTCTCCCTCTCCCTCTCCCTGTCTTTGCGCCTTGTGCCGCGCACACGGCGACGCCCCGGTCTCGTGCTCCCACCTGGTGTCGGGTGGGAGCACGAGACCGGGGCGTCGGGGACGGCGGCCGGCGCCGCCGGCTCACCAGCGCTTCAACTCGGGGAAGAAGCCCGGTATCTCGGTGGCCCGGCCGGTGCGCACGGCCGTCCGGTAGATGTGGTAGCCGACGGCCAGGTCGAGGACGCCGAGGCCGAAGGGGGAGAACACGGTGGGGCGGTCGTGGCCGAGGGTCACGTCACCGCGCAGCACGTCGGCCAGCGTGCCGTCGATGAAGTCGCGCGTGCCGTACTCCGTCTCCGTGAGGTGGGGAGAGGTCCGTGCGGTGAGACAGTGGTCGATGTCGTCCAGGACGTTGTGGCACTTGATCATGACGGTGGGGTGGATGTCGCGCAGGGACAGGTTCAGGATGAGCTGGCCCGGCAGGAGGGTCTGCCCGTCCGCCAGCCAGGGCTCCGGCGCGGTGGTGGCGAGGACGACCAGGTCGGCGGTGGCCAGGGCCGCGTCGATCTGCGACACGGTGCGGGTCCGCCAGCCGTGGGTGTCGGCGGCGTAGGCGGCGAAGGTCTCGGCGTACGCGTCGACGTGGTCGTGGACCAGGCACTCGCGGACGTCGGTGCCGCGGGCCGCGAGGAAGTCGGAGACGGTCCGGCCGATGACGCCGGCCCCGACGAAGAGGACCGTCTTCGGGGTGTCGCCGTCGGCGAGGGTCTCCACGGCGAGCGCGGCGGACGCCGCTGTGCGGGCGGCGCTGATGCCGGACGCCTCCAGGCAGGCGAACGGGTAGCCGGTCTCGGCGTCGTTCAGCACGAGGACGGCGGAGGCGCGCGGCAGGTTCCGGCGTACGTTCTGCGGGTAGCTGGCGATCCACTTGAGGCCGGAGACCGGTGTGTCGCCGCCGAGGTGGGCGGGCAGGGCGATGATCCGGGCGCCGGGATCGTGCGGGAAGCGCAGGAAGTGGCTGTTGGGGTTCACGGTGGCCCCGCGGCTGTGCTGGAGGTAGGTCTCCCGCACGAGGTCCAGGACGGCTGACGGCGCGGAGCCGATGACATCCTGGGCGACGGAGCCGTCGATCACGTGGAAGGTCGACATCGGTGGTTGCCTTTCGGAGGCGGGTGGCGCGGGCGGGATCACGTCAGGACGCCGAGGTTCCGTTCGACCCAGTCGTCGTTGTAGATCGTGTCGAGGTACCGCTCGCCGAGGTCGGGGGAGACGGCGGCGATGCGGGAGCCGGCCGGGAGTGTGCCGGCCCGGCGGCGGACGGCGGCCAGCACCGAGCCGGTGGAGCCGCCGGTGAGCAGGCCGTGGGAGCGGGCGAGCAGCCGGCACTCGCGCACGGCCTCCTCCTCGGCGACCAGGACGACGTCGTCGGCGAGGCCGGGCTCGAACAGTTCGGGGACGCGGCTGGCTCCCAGTCCGGGGATGCGGCGCGGACCGGGTGCGGCACCGAGGATGACGGAGCCGAGCGCGTCCACGGCGACGATCCGGGTGTGGGGCGAGAACTCGCGCAGGTACCGCGCGCAGCCGACGAAGGTGCCCGTGGAGCCGACCCCGATGAACAGGTAGTCGAGGTGCTGGACCTCCTTCAGCAGGGTGCGGGCGGTCTGCTCGTAATGGGCGCGCGGGTTGGCCGGGTTGGCGTACTGGTTGAGCCAGACCACGGACGGGTCCGCTTCGACGTGGCGGCGGATGTGGGCGATGCGTGACTGGAGGAAACCGCCGTTGGCGTCGACGGTGTCGACGACGACCACCTCCGCGCCCAGGGCGCGCATGTGATCGATGCTGGTGGCGTTGGTGTTCGGGTCGACGACGCAGGTGAAGCGGTACCCCTTCGCGGCGCAGATGGAGCTGAGGGCGATGCCGAGGTTGCCGGAGGAGGACTCGATCACACGGGCGCCCGGTGTGAGGACGCCGCGGTGCTCGGCGTCCTCGATGAGGCTCAGCGCGGTCTTCAGTTTGACCGAGCCGGCCGGGTTGAGGCCCTCGATCTTCAGGAAGACGTCGGAGCCGGGCACCATCCGGGGCAGCAGGATGAAGAGGTCGTCGGTGACGAGCTCGTAGGCGTGCTCGTGGATCATGACCGGGGCTCCCACAGGTCGTCGGGGCCGGTCTCCCGCGCCGTGTAGTGGCCCAGCGCGCTGACGGCCATGCGCAGTTCCAGAGCCATGGCGTCCAGGAGGCGCTCCAGTCCGTGCTCGGGGTCCTCGTCGGCGGCGATCAGCGCGGCGCGGCCGAGGCCGACCGCGCGGGCGCCGAGGGCGAGCAGCTTCACGGCGCGCATGCCGTCCCAGACGCGCCCGCTGGCGAGGAGGGTGCGGCCGGCGGGGTCGACGCGGCGCAGGGCTTCGGCGAGGGGCAGTCCGACGTGGCCGAGGAAGCCGGTGGGGGCCCAGCCGGTGCCGCCCTCGGCGCCGTCGACGGCGACGGCGTGGGCGCCGGCGTCCCAGGCGACGGCGGCGGCGTGGCCGACGTCGCGGCCGGGGAACAGCTTCACCCAGCAGCGGGCGCGCGGGTAGTTGTTCCGCATGAGCTGGATCTGCCGGCGGAAGATCTCCTCGGTGAAGGTGCCGGGGCTCGCACAGCGCAGGAGCGACGAGGAGCCGGGGCCGAGCCGCTGCACGGCGTACTGCCCGGCGAGGTCGGACGCGACCGCCTCGCTGATCATGGTGAGGCCGCCGAGGCCGGGCTTGGCACCCTGGCCGACCTTGAGTTCGAAGCCGAGGCGGCCGGAGGTGAGCAGACCGGTGACGGCCGGGTCGCTGTACACGTGGTTCCAGACCTCGGAGTCGGCGTCCTCGGTGCTCTGCTGGACGCAGACGCCGCCGACACCGTCGGGGAGTTCCTCGCAGTACGCCTGGATGCGTTCCAGCAGGCCCTTGCGGTGGTCGTCGCCGCCGGCCCGGAAGCCGTTCATGGGGGCGACGTTCTCGCCGATGACCATGGGGATCCCGAGCCGTCCGGCCTGGCGGCTGAGCGCGAGGCTGGTGCCGGCGGCGCGGGTGGAGCCGAGCGCCGACAGGTACACCGGCAGCGGAGCGGTGAAACCGCCGAGGTCGGTGTCGAGCCGGACGTCCGAGTAGAGGGGTTCGCGGCCGAGGTCGATGAGTCGGGCGAGGCGGCCCGGCATGAAGACGGGCGGGACCAGGCGCAGCGCGTCGATCTCGTCGCCGGCGGGTGCGGGTGAGGCGCCGAAGACAGTGGTGCCGTACGTGTCCAGGGGCGGGAAGGCGGCGGCGGCGCCGTCGCGTGCCCGGGCGCGCACGGCGTCCTCGGGCAGGCCGGGTGCGGTCAGCGAGGTCACGGCGACACCACCCCCGCGACCTTCGGGAAGGCGGTGGTCCGCCAGGCGGAGTCCAGGCCGGTGACCCAGCGGGTCAGGCGCTCCAGGCCGATGCCGAAGCCGGCGCTGCTGGGGATGCCGTGCCGGGCGACGTCGAGGTACCAGGCGTACTTGGAGGGGTTCTCCCCGGTCTCGCGCATCCGGGTGACCAGGGCCGCGTAGTCGTACTCGCGTTCGCTGCCGCTGCACAGTTCGCCACAGCCCTCGGGGGCGATGAGGTCGAAGTTGAGCAGGGTGCCGGGCGCGGCCGGGTTCTCCTTGTCGTAGAAGCCGCGGGAGCCCTTGGGATAGCCGACGATGAAGAACGGGGCGTCGGCCCGGCGGGAGATGCGCTCCTCGGCCTCCCATTCGATCTCGGTCCCGGCGGCCTGGGGGTAGCCGTCGCGGCGCAGGCCGTCGACGACCTCGCCGTGCGGGACACGGGCGAAGGGCCGGGCCACGTGGCGGCGCAGGGTGTCGGGGTCGCGGCCGAGGACGGCGAGGTCGTCGCCGCACTCGTCGACGGCGGTGGTCACGGCGCGGCGGACCAGCTCCTCGGCGACGTCCATGGCGGCATCACGGGTGGCGCCCGCGTACTCGACGTCGATCTGCCGGAACTCGGCGAGGTGGCGGTGGGTGCTGCTGGTCTCGACGGGTTCGAGACGAACGTTGGGCGCGATGAGGAAGATGCGGTCGAAGGCCAGCAGCGACGCCTGCTTGTAGAGGATGGCGCTCGTCATCAGCTTGTAGCGGTGGCCGTAGTAGTCGACGTCGACCTGCTTGGCGCCGCGCGAGCCCGGGTCCGTGACGGGGCCGATGACCGGGTGGGCCATCTCCACCGCGCCGTCGGAGCGCAGGAAGGCACGGGCACCGGCCACCAGTGCCTGCTGGACGCGCAGGGCCGCACGGGTGCGCGGGTCGCGCAGGTGCTCCAGCGGCGAGGGCAGCACGGGGACCGCGGGGGCCGGCGGGAGATCCATCTGGAGTGTCATGTTCGTCCTGTCCTGTCGTTACCGGGGCGGGGGTGACCTGCCACCGGTGGCGGAGGGGAGTCGTGAGCGGAGGGTCAGCCCGCGCTGCCGAGGAGGGCGGCGGGGTCGTCGTAGCGGTTCTTGACGTGGTTGAGCGCGTGCAGCAGTCCGGACGAGGTCAGCCGCCGGGACGGCGTCGCCGCGGTGGACCGGCCGAGCGGCAGCGATCCGGTGCGGGACCACTCCAGCCGGCCGCGGTCGGAGATGAAGCTGCGGGTGCGCCCCGCGTTGTCGGGGTGCAGGCAGAAGGGCACGTCCAGGTAGCCGTGCGCGAAGGCACGCACCAGGGCCTGGCCGAGGTCGTCGTGCAGGTGCAGGACGGCCTCGACGAGGGAACGGGCCTCCGCCTCGATGCCGGTGGACGGCGGCGGGGCGGCCGGCCGCGCGGTGCGGGCGGCAGCGGCGGCGGTCTCCAGCGCGGTGACGTTCTCCTCGACGGAGGGGATGCGGGCCGACTCCGCCGGTGTCTTGACGATGAGCCGGGCGGCCCCGGTGCGTACGGCGAGCCGGGCTGCGTCCGCGACCAGCCGCAGCGCACCCGTCCGGGTCTCCGGGTAGACACCCATGTACGCGTAGACGACCACGTGCCAGGAGGTGTCCGGAAGGTGGTCGGCGGCCAGGGCGCGCAGTGCGTGGACGGCCTCCTCGTCCTGTTCGGGGCTGATCTGCTGGGCGTAGCTGAGGGAGACGCTGCGCAGGCCGTGCCGGCGGAAGAACTTGGCTTCCAGGACCGAGAGGGCCACGAGCAGCGAGGGCGGGCAGAGCTGGCCCAGCATGCAGCCGCCGAAGGTCTCCAGGTGCGGTTCGGCGCCGGTCTCCCGCAGGGCGGCGAGGCTGCGGCACGCTTCGGCCCAGGCACGGACCGAAGTGGCCAGCGGAGTGCGGCCGTAGGGCAGGCAGTAGGAGACGGGGCCGCCCTCGGTGGCGTCGAGTCCGGCGGCGATGAGGGCCTCGACGATCCGGCCGGGCCGGGCGGAACCGTGTCGCACCTGCACGGGGAAGCCGGGCCCGTGGACGCCGTCGAGGAGACCGGTGGTGGTTTCGAGGTCCATGCTGACCAGCGGATAGCCGTTGAGGTGGTGGCCCTGGGCCACGGCACGGGCGGCTGCGGCGTAGTCGCCGACGCGGGTGAAGCTGTCCAGGGTGAGGGTGCCGACGGTGGTGGCGTCGGCGGCCCGGGTGGCGATCAGACCCGCACGCATCCGGGCGGGGTCGGCGAAGCCCATGCGGGGCTGCACGACGAGGCGGCCGGAGCGGGCGGCGTCCGCCATGAAGCGGTGGAAGGCGCCGGCGGCGGGGGCGGGTTCAGCGGACGGCATCGGCGTGGGACCTTCCGTGCCGGTGCTCGGGCAGGCCGTCCAGCAGGGCGAGCAGCCCGGGGACGGCGCTCGCGCCGGTCAGCACGGCGTCGAAGCCGGCGTCGGTGAGCGCGGCGTGCACGTCCGGGCCGGTGCTGCCCGAGGTGTCCAGCTTGCCTCCGACGACGAGCGGCACCTCGGCCAGCGCGGGCACGGCGCGCACCGCCCGGGCCAGGCCGGGGGCCTCTTCGGCGCCGTGTCCGTTGACCGTGCTGACGACGATGAGGTCGGGCCTGCGGGCCGCGGCCTCCTCGACCAGGGCGCCGACCGGGACGCACGCGCCGAGATTGGTGACCTCCCAGCCCTGTTCCTCGAGCAGCAGTTGCAGGAAGAGCAGGTTCCAGGTGTGTGAGTCCGAGGCGATGGTGGTCAGGACCGCGTGGCGCGGGCCGTCCGGGGGCTGGTGATGCGGGTACACGACCGGCTTTTCCTCTCGACACCGTGATGGGGCCGCGACCGCTGCGATCGGGCCGGGTGCCCGTGCACACGCCCTCGATCGCGGCGTACGGGCTGTCCACTCGTGACGCCGTCCATGGTGGCCAGCGGTGATCGCGGGCGGCACTGGGCAGTTGTGACCACCCCGCGGGGCGTCACTTGTGCCCACTGGGAGCCCGCCGCCCGCGCGCCCTAGCGTGCTTGTCGCGGACGTTCCGCCGGGCCCGTGGTCGTGCCGGCGGCGCGGCCCCCGGCCCGCCCGGGGTGCCCCGCCCCACCCCTCACCGCCCGTCGTACGACGTGCCGCCCGCGAACCGCTTGTACCGCTGACGATGTCCTGACGATGGGGAGTGAACGGTGGCTGATCACCAGCTGGGGGAGTGGAGGCACGAGTCGGCGGGCCTGGAACCGCTGGAACTGCCCTGGGACCGACGGCCGTCGGACGACGGCCCGGGCCCCGCGGACCGGGTTCCGTTCGACGTGCCCGCCCGGACCGCCGACGCGCTGGCCGCGCTGGCCCGCGACGCCGGCGTGGAACTCCCCGCGGTCCTGCTGACGGTGTTCCACACGCTGCTGGGGCGGTACGCCGGCCGGGGCGACGTCCCGGTGGCGGTACCGGCGGACGTCCCGGGCACGGCGGTCGTGGTACGCGGCGCGGCCGGCGACCCGGTGTTCACCGAGGCCGTGGCGCAGGTCGCGCGGGGCATGGCGGACGCCACCGGCCGGGCGCCGGTGCCACGCGCGGTGCCGGCGGGCGCGGTGGCGTGGTTCGCGTCGCGCACGGCCGTCCGGGAGGCCGCCGTGTTCCCGCCGGACGCGCCCGTCACCCTGGAGGTCGTCGCGGACGGCGGCGGGCTGAGCGGTGTCCTCGGCTACCGGACCGATCTGTTCGAGCGGGCCACCGCGGAGCGGATGGCGGGGCACCTCGCGACCCTGGCGGGTTCCGCCGGGGACACCCCCGGCCGCCCGCTCAGCGCGCTGGAGATGCTGACGCGGCCCGAACGGGACCGGATCCTCGACGAGTGGAACGGGCCGCGGTCCGCGTTCCCGGACACGACCGTGCACCGGCTGGTGGAGGAGCGCACGGCCCGCCAACCCGACGCGGTGGCCCTGGAACACGGCGGACGGCGGATGACCTACCGGGAGCTGGACGAGCGGGCCGAGGGGCTGGCGCGGTACCTGGCGGGGCGGGGCGTCGGCCCCGGCACGCTGGTCGCGGTGTGCCTGGACCACGGCCCGGACCTGGTGTGCGCGCTGCTGGGCGTGCTCAAGTCGGGGGCCGCCTACGTGCCGCTGGACCCGGCCTACCCGGCCGAGCGGCTGCGGTACATGGTCGAGGACAGCGCCGCCCCGGTGGTGGTGACGCAGTCCGCGCACGCCGGCCTGTTCACGCCGGGCGCCGCGCTGCTGCTGGCCGACCGGGAGTGGCCGGCCGGCACCGGCACCGCCCCGGCCGTCGCCGCGGGCCCGGACGACGTGGCGTACGTCATCTACACCTCCGGTTCCACCGGCCGCCCCAAGGGTGTGCGGGTCGGGCACCGCGGCGTCGTCAACTACCTGCACTGGTGCGACCGGAACTATCCTCCGGCGCCCGGCGCGCGGACGGGCTCGCTGCTGTGCTCGTCGGCGGCGTTCGACCTGACGGTGACCGCGCTGTTCCTGCCGCTGGTGCAGGGGCTGTGCCTGGTCGTGCCGCGGCCGGAGCCGGGCCGCACGGTGTTCGACGCGGCCGTGGACATCGTCGCGTCCGGGGTCCCCATCAGCTTCCTGAAGGCGACGCCCTCGCACCTGGAGCTGCTGACCGCCCGGCTGGAGCAGGACGGCGTCCGGCACCGCATCGCCACGGTGGTCGCCGGCGGCGAGGACCTGACGCCGGCGCTGGCGCACCGGGTGCTGGAGCTGGGCACCGGGGACACGGCGATCGTCAACGAGTACGGGCCGACCGAGGCGACCGTCGGCAACGTGGTCAGCCGGACGGTGTCGGTGGACCCGGCGGCCGACCACGTGCCGATGGGCCGGGCGATCGACAACACCGAGGTCTACGTGGTCGGGGCGCACGGTGAGGTCCAGCCGGTCGGAGTCCCCGGTGAGCTGCTGATCGGCGGTGTCAACGTGGCTCTCGGCTACCTGGGCCGGCCCGAGCTGACGGAGCGGCGGTTCGTGCCGCACCCCTTCTCGGCCGATCCCGGGGCCCGCGTGTACCGCACCGGCGACCTGGTGAAGTGGCTGCCGGACGGGCGCCTGGTCTACCTGGGCCGGATGGACGACCAGGTCAAGCTGCGCGGGCACCGGGTGGAACTCGGAGAGATCGAGAACGCCCTGCTGTCCCGGCCGGACGTCGCGGCGGCCACGGTCGTGGTCCGCGAGGACGTCCCCGGTGACAAGCGGCTGGTGGCGTATCTCGTGCCGGCCGCCGGCGCGACCCCGGCCGCGGCCCGGCTGCGCGCGACGCTGGCACGGGAGCTGCCCGCCCACATGGTGCCCGCCCGGTACGTCCTGCTGGAGCGGCTGCCGCTCACCCCGAACGGCAAGGTGGACCGGCGGGCCCTGCCCGCGCCCGAGGGCCACCGCCCGGACGTCTCCGCCGCGTTCGCCGCGCCGCGTACGCCCACGGAGCGGGTGGTCGCCGCCATCTGGGCCGAGCTGCTGGGCGTCGACGCGGTCGGCGTGGACGACGACTTCTTCGAACTGGGCGGCCACTCCCTGCTGGCCGCCCGGGTCGCCTCCCGGCTGCGCCGGGACCTCGGGGTGGACATGCCGCACCGGACGGTGTTCGACGCGCCGACACCGGCGTCGCTGGCGGCCGCCGTGGACGCGCTGGGGCCGGGCACCTCCGCCGCGATCCCGCGGGCGGACCGCTCGGCGGGACCCCTGCCGCTGTCCTTCGCGCAGCAACGCCTGTGGTTCCTGGACCAACTGGCGCCGGGCCGGGCCGAGTACACGATCCCGGTGGGGCTGCGCGTGACGGGGGACTTCGCGCCGGACGCGTTCGGCGCCGCGCTGACGGCGCTGACCGCCCGGCACGAGATCCTGCGGACCCGGTTCCTCGCGGACGGCACGGGACGCCCGTACCAGGTCGTCGACGCCGTGCGGGAGGTGCCGGTGGACGTCCACGACGCCCGGCACCTCGGCGACGGCGCCGCGCGGGAGCTCCTGCGCGAGGCGGCGGGACGGCCGTTCGACCTGGCCGCGGGGCCGCTGCTGCGCGCGGTGGCGGTACGGGTGGCCGACGCGGAGTGGCTCCTGCTGCTCGCCGTGCACCACATCGTCTCCGACGGCTGGTCGGAGGGCATCCTGGCGCGGGAACTGGGCGAGCTGTACGAAGCCGCGGTGGCCGGCCGGCCCGACGCCCTGGCCCCCCTCGGCCTGCAGTACGCGGACTTCGCGAGCTGGCAGCGCGCGGCACTGGACGGCCCGGTGCTGGAGGGGCAGTCCGCGTACTGGCGGGAGCGGCTCGCCGGGGTGCAGCCGCTGGAGCTGCCGGCCGACCACCGGCGCCCGGCCGAGCGGTCGGGCCGGGGCGGCACGGTGTCCTTCGCGGTGCCCGCCGACGTGGCAGGCGCGGCCCGCCGGCTGGCGGCGGGGCAGGGGGCGAGCCTGTTCATGTCCCTGCTGGCGGTGTTCCAGCTGCTGATGGCGAAGTACAGCGGCCAGGAGGACATCACGGTCGGCAGCCCGGTCGCCGGCCGCAGCCGGGCCGAGACCGAGGACCTGATCGGCTTCTTCGTCAACACCCTCGTCCTGCGCACCGACCTGTCCGGCGACCCCGCCTTCACCGAGCTCCTCGACCGGGTCAAGGAGACCGCCCTCGGCGCCTACGACCACCAGGACCTGCCCTTCGAACGCCTCGTGGAGGAACTCGCCCCCGACCGTGACCTGTCCCGCCATCCGCTGTTCCAGACGATGTTCGTGCTCCAGAACACCCCGGACGGCCACGCCTGGCGACTGCCCGGAACGGTGGTGGAGCCGTTCGCGGTCCGTGCGGAGGAGGCCAAGTTCGACCTGACCCTGTTCCTCACCGAGCGGCCCGACGGTTCGCTCCACGGCGAGCTGGTGTTCGCCCTCGACCTGTTCGCACCGGACACGGCCGAGCGGCTGGCCGAGCACTTCACCACGCTGCTGCGCGCGGCCGTCACCGGCCCGGAGCGCCGGCTGTCGGAGCTGGAGGTGCTCGCCGGTGCCGAGCGGCGCAGGGTGCTGGCCGGCTGGAGCGGGACGGAGGCCGCCGCGCACACCGGGACCGAAGCCGGTGCCGGGGCGACGGTGCACCGGCTCGTCGAGGAGTGCGCCGCCCTGCGACCGGACGCCACGGCGGTGCGCTCGGCCGGCGGGGACCTGACCTACCGGGACCTGAACGCACGGGCCAACCGGCTCGCCCGGCACCTGCGTTCGCACGGAGCCGGTCCCGGTGCCGCGGTCGCCGTCTGCCTGGAGCGCGGCCCCGAGCAGATCACCGCACTGCTCGCGGTCCTCAAGTCCGGCGCCGCCTACGTACCGCTGGACCCGGAGCACCCGTCCGACCGGCTCGCCTACATGGTCGCGGACGCGCGGGCCGAACTCGTCGTCACCGACGGCGCCCGGGCCGCACGGCTGCCCGAGGGGCCCGGCCGGTTCCTCACCGACCGGGACTGGCCGTCCCTCGCCGGCCTTCCGGCGCACGACCCGGAGCCCGCCGCGACCCCCGACGACCTGGCGTACGTGATCTACACCAGCGGCTCCACCGGCCGGCCGAAGGGCGTCGAGATCGAGCACCGCAGCCTGGTCGACTTGGTCCGCTGGACGGCCGACACCTTCGGCGCGGCCCCGGGACGGCGGGTCGCGTTGCTGGCGGGCGTCGGGTTCGACGCGTCGGCCTGGGAACTGTGGCCCGCGCTGGCGACCGGTGCCACCGTGTGCGTACCCGACGACACGGTGCGGCTGACGCCGGAACTGCTCCGGCGCTGGCTCACCGAGCAGCGCGTCACGGGCACCTTCGTCTCGACACCCGTGCTGGAGGCACTGGCGGCCCTCGACTGGTCGGAGCCCACCTCCCTCGAGTACGTGCTGACCGGTGGGGACGCACTGCGCCTGCCGGCCGGGCTGCGCCTGCCCTTCCGCGTCGTCAACAACTACGGGCCGACCGAGTCGACGGTGGTGACCACCTCCACGGAGGTCGTCCCCGGCACTCCCGTGCCACCGATCGGCCGGCCGGTGCCCGGCACCTTCGTGTACGTCGTGGACCGGCACGGCCGGCCGGTGCCGACCGGAGTGCCGGGCGAACTCCTCGTCGGCGGGACCGGGCTGGCCCGCGGCTACCGGGGGCAGCCGGAGCAGACGGCGCAACGGTTCGTGACCGTCCACGTCGACGGCACCCCGCGCCGGGTCTACCGCACCGGGGACCGGGTGCGCTGGCTGGCCGACGGACAACTGGAGTTCCTGGGACGGCTGGACGAGCAGGTCAAGCTGCGCGGGCACCGCATCGAGCCCGGGGAGATCGAGGCGGTGCTGCTGGCCGGCCCCGACATCGCAGCGGCCACCGTCGTCGTCCGCGAGGACACCCCCGGCGACAGGCGGCTGGTCGCCTACGTCGTCCCCGCGGCGGGCGGCCGCGTGACGAGCGAGGCCCTGCGCGGGCGGCTGCGCCGGGAACTGCCCGACTTCATGGTGCCGTCCGCCTTCGTGGCGCTGGAGCGGCTGCCGCTCACCCCGAACGGCAAGGTGGACCGGCGGGCGCTGCCCGCGCCCGAGCCCCGCGCGTCCGCGGCCGGCGGTCCGGCCCCCCGTACCCCGGTCGAGCGCGCGATCGCGGCGGCCTGGTCCCAGGTGCTCGGCACCGAGGTCACCGGTGTGGACGACAACTTCTTCGAGCTCGGCGGCCACTCCCTGCTCGCCACCCAGGTGACGTCACGGCTGCGGGACGCGCTCGGGGTGGAGGTGCCCGTGCGGGCCCTGTTCGCGGCACCCACGGTCGCCGGGCTGGCCGCGGCCGTCGCGGAGCCGGCGGCGGACGCGGCGGCCGGCGCCGGGCGGATCGTGCCGGCCGACCGGACCGGCGGGCCGCTGCCGCTGAGCTTCGCCCAGCAGCGGCTGTGGTTCCTCGACCAGCTGGAGCCCGGACGCGCGGAGTACGCCGTACCCTTCGCGCTGCGCGTCGACGGCCCGCTGGACACCGCCGCCCTCGACGCGGCGCTGACCCGCATGCTGGCCCGGCACGAGGTCCTGCGGACACGGTTCGTCGCCGGCGAGGACGGAGAGCCGGCGCAGGTCGTCGATCCCCCGGCACCGGTGCGCACGGACGTCCACGACCTGCGGCACATCGCCGATCCCGGGGAACGGCAGGAGGCGGCACGGCGCCTCGCCCGGGCCGAGGCCGCGCGCCCCTTCGACCTGGCGGCGGGACCGCTGCTGCGCGCGCACCTGGTGCGGCTGGCCGACGAGGAGGCGCAGCTGTTGCTGACGGTGCACCACATCGCCTGCGACGGCTGGTCGGAGCCGCTCATGGCGCGCGAACTGCGCGAGGGCTACCGGGCGGCGATCACCGGCACCCCGCCCGAGGACACGGCACTGCCGGTGCAGTACGCGGACTTCGCCGTGTGGCAGCGGCGAAGGCTCACCGGTGAGGTGCTGGAAGGACAGCTGGCGTACTGGCGGGAGCGGCTCGCCGGGGTGGAACCGCTGGAACTGCCGACCGACCGCCGCCGACCGGCGGGACCGCCCGGCGGCGGCGACACCGTGACGTTCGAGGTGGGCGCGGCCGTGGCCGCCGGACTGCGGAAAGCGGCCAGGAACGGCTCCGCGAGCCTGTACATGGTGCTGCTGGCGGCCTTCCAGGTGCTGCTGGCCAAGTACGGCCGTCAGGACGACGTGACCGTCGGCAGCCCGGTCGCCGGCCGCAACCGGGCCGAGACGGAGGACCTGATCGGCTTCTTCGTCAACACCCTCGTCCTGCGCACCGACCTGTCGGGCGATCCGACGTTCACCGAACTCCTCGACCGGGTCAAGGAGACCGCCCTCGGCGCCTACGACCACCAGGACCTGCCCTTCGAACGCCTCGTGGAGGAACTCGCCCCCGACCGCGACCCGTCCCGCAACCCCCTGTTCCAGACGATGTTCGTGCTCCAGAACACGCCCGACCAGCACGGCTGGAGCCTTCCGGGGCTGGACGTCGAGCCGTTCACGGTCACGCTGCCGGACGCCAAGTTCGACCTCACCCTGATGATGTCCGAGGACGCGGACGGCGGTCTGCGCGGCACCCTGGAGTACCGGACGGACCTCTTCGAACGGGACACGGTCGCCCGGCTCGCCGGTCACCTGGGCACCGTGCTGGAGACGGTGGCCCGCGAGCCCGCGGTCCGGCTGTCCCGGCTCTGCCTGCTCACCGCCGAGGAGCGGCGGCGCACGGTGACCGAGTGGAACGACACCGCCGGCGCCTTCCCGGACACCGCCACGCTGCACGGCCTGTTCGAGGAGCGGGCGGCACGGCAACCGGACACGGTGGCCGTCGAGGGGCCGCACGGCACGCTGACATACGGCGAGCTGAACGCGCGCGCCAACCGGATCGCCCACCACCTGCGCACCCGGTACGCGGTGCGGCCGGACATGCCGGTCGCGGTGTGCCTGGAGCGCGGCCCGGACCTGGTGACGGCCGTGCTCGGCGTCCTGAAGGCGGGGGCACCGTACGTGCCGCTGGACCCGGACTACCCGGCCGAGCGCCTGGCGTACATGGTCCGGGACACCGCGACCCCGGTCGTCCTCACCGGCACCGCGCACACCGGCCGGCTGCCGTCGGACGTACCACTGCTGCTGCTCGACGAGGACACCGCGGCGCTGGCCGGTGAGCCCGACACCGACCCCCGCCCGGTCACCGCACCGCACCACCTGGCCTACCTGATCTACACCAGCGGATCCACCGGCCGCCCCAAGGGCGTGCAGGTGGAACACCGCAGCGTGGTCAACCTGGTGCACTGGACGGCGCGCGAGTACGGGCTGGAGCCGGGGGAGCGGATCGCCCTGCTGGCCGGGATCGGCTTCGACGCGGCGGCCTGGGAGCTGTGGCTCGGCCTGACCCGGGGCGCGACCTGCTGCGTCACCACCGAGACCGTCAGGCTCACCCCGCACCTGCTGCGGGACTGGCTGTGCGAGCAGCGCGTCCACGCCACCTTCCTGTCCACGCCGATGCTGGAGGCGCTGATGGCGGTGGAGTGGCCGGCCGAGAGCACCCTGCGGTACGTCCTGACCGGCGGCGACCGGCTGCGGATGCCGGCCCGGGCCAGGCTGCCGTTCCGCGTCGTCAACAACTACGGCCCCACCGAGACCACCATCATCGTCACCTCGACGGTCGTCGAACCCGGCGACGCGGTCCCGCCCATCGGCCGGCCCATCCCCAACGTCCTGGCGTTCGTGGTGGACCAGCACGGCCGGCCGGTACCGGTCGGGGTGCCCGGCGAACTCCTCGTCGGGGGCGTGCCGGTGGCCCGCGGCTACCGGGGCAGGCCGGATCTGACCGAGGAGAAGTTCACCGCGTACGAGGCCGAAGGGCTGAGCACCAGGGTCTACCGCACCGGTGACCTGGTGCGGTGGCGGGCCGACGGTCAGCTGGAGTTCCTGCGGCGGATCGACAACCAGGTGAAGATCCGCGGCAACCGCATCGAGCTCGGCGAGATCGAGGCCACTGTGCTGACCCACCCCGGCGTCGGCGAGGTCAGCGTGGTCGTCCGCGAGGACACGCCCGGCGACAAGCGGCTCGTGGCGTATCTCGTGGCCACCGGCGCGGACGCGCCGAGCACCGCGGAACTCCACGCCCACCTGGGCCGGTTCCTGCCCGACTACATGATCCCGGCGGCGTTCGTCGCACTCGACCGGCTGCCGCTGACCGCCAACGGCAAGGTGGACCGGGCGGCCCTGCCGGTGCCGGACCACCAGCGGCCGGATCTGGGGACGGAGTACACCGCGCCGCGCAACGCCGTCGAGCGGACCGTCACCGCCGTGTGGCAGGAGCTGCTGGGCATCGAACGCGTCGGCGTGCACGACAACTTCTTCCAGCTGGGCGGGCATTCGCTGCTCGCCACACAGGTCGCCTCCCGGCTGCGGAAGGCGCTGCGGGTCGACGTGCCGGTGCGGGCCGTGTTCGACTCTCCCACCCCGGCAGGGCTCGCCCAGGGCATCGCCGACCTGATGATGGCGGCGATCACGGCGCAGTTCGCGCCGGCCGGGTGACGGCGCCCGGCGCCACGCCGTGAAGGGGCCGGACCTCGTCGTGGAGGTCCGGCCCCTTCACCATGCGCCGGTCACGCCGGGTGCGCGGCGCCTCAGGCCACGTCCTCGGCGCGGATGCCGCCGCTGGCGAGCGCCAGCGCGCCGAGCTGAAACCGGCTCTGGGCACCGAACCGGTCGGTCAGCTTCTCCGACAGCCGGCGCACCGTGCGCAGCGAGACGTCCATCCTGCGGGCCGCCGCCGCGTCCGTGAGCCCCTGCGCCCACAGCCGGAGCACATGCTGCTCCTGCAAGGAGAGGTCGCCGCCGGTACGGGGGCGCGCCTGCGTGAACGGCACGGCCTCCTTCCACAGCCGGGCGAACAGGGTCGCGAAGGCTTCCGTGACCGACTCGACGCCGCACGCCATCGCGCCGATCACGCTGTGGCCGCCGACGACCGGCACCACGGCATGCCTCCGGTCGGAGAGGATCATCCACACCGGCAACGACGGCAGCGTGCGGACGGTGCCGCCGCACTCCTCGGCGCGGCGCAGGTGCTCCGTCGCCCCGGGGTCGTTGCGGACGCTCTCCAGCACGATGGCGCGTGCGGGAGTGCGGCGACGGCGCAGGATCTCGTCCACCGGCCGGCCGGCCTCCAGGGCCGCCGTGTCCAGCCGCTCGGCCGGTCCGACGGTCAGCCACTCGTTCGCGCACTCCTCGGCGAGAGAGGTGACGTGCCGCCACACGGCGTCCGCGCCGGCCAGCCACTCGACGTCCGGGACACTCGCACGGCCGCGCCGCCCGCGCTCCGTCAGCAGCCGCGTCACCTCCAGCCGGCTGCCCTCCACCTGGAGGCGGTGACGGGCGAGTTCGTCCTGCTGCCGGGCGAGCATCGCCGCCAGCCCGACCTCCGGATCGACCGGACGCCAGCCGCTCGCGGAATCCCCCGGGACGACGAGCAGCAGGGCCGACAGCCGCTCCAGCCCCTCCTCGACCGTTTCCTCGGTCTCTCCCAGATGCTCGGCCAGCTCGGACACCTTCGCGCCGGGCCGGTCGGCCATCGCGACGTACACGCTGCGCGCAACGGAGTCGATACCCAGAGAGGTCCGCATGTCGTCCACTCCTGTAAGTCTTGTCGTACGGCACCTGTTGGCTGTGGGACACGGGTGGAGATCGAGCCGACGGCGCCCCCCGGGACACGACCGCGGGCCGCCGGCCGGACACCAGTAGAACGGGAGCCGCCGCGACGGCGGATGAGGGCCGAACCCCCAAGTTCCTCGCGCACGGCCACGCCCGGGTCGGGCGAGGGCACCGCCACGGGCGGCGCTCCCGCCCGGACGCCGGCTCTCCGGCGCTTGCGCCCGCCGCGCCCTGAGGGCGGACCGGACACCACCGCCGCACCGGCCGCCGACGCGTCGCCCCGTACGCACGAAGGGCGTCCTCGACGGGTCGTGCACGCCCCCATATACCCGCACGGCCGCCCACCCGCCCCGTACACCCCCGGCCACCCGGCAGCCGGCCCCGTCGTCGGCCGCCCCCACGTCGCCGGCCTGCGCTTCTCGCCCGGCCGGGCGGCACGGTCCGATCCGGCGTCGCCCGGCACCACGTGCCCCGCGGCCCCCTGTTCCCCATCAGCCGGCGGCACCGCGCAAGGGCCGCCGGGAAATATGGGGGACAGTTCCCCATGCGGGCCCCCACCGCATCTGTGACCTTGTTCTCGTGAGCGAATCAGCAGCACCCGAGACTCCCCGCAGCGCGCAACCCCCGGCCCTCGTCCGACGGGCCGTCACGAACCTCCAGCCCGGCACCGGCCGCGAACCGCTCCGCACCGGCGCTCCCGTCCCGGCCACGGCGATCGCCGAACGTCGCCGTACCGGCCGGCCCTCCGCACGCTGAGAGTCACCCGGCGGTTCTGCCCACGCCGTTCGCCCGCCTTCCCGTACCCGCCCTCACAGACACGAGGTTTTCCCCATGGCCGAGCTCCGTCGCGACGACTCCTCCGCTCCCGCCGACCTCCCCGCCCGTCCGGCCGACGACTCGGACGCCGCCGGCGGCATCACCCTGTCAGGCCGCAACCGCGCCTGCGCCCGAGCCCGCGTCCTGGCCGGCATGGTCCTCACCAGCGGACTCGTCATCACCCTGACCTCGATCGACACCTCGGTCTCGGCCCCGCACTGAAACGCCCGCCCCGCGCCGGGGCGCCGGCGGCGTCCTGGCCGGCCACACCTCGTCCCCACCGACGCCGGACGCACACCACCGGACCGGCGGGAACGAACCGAGGCGGGAAGCCGAGCTGCTCCGGCCGACCGGCACGGCCCCTCGTGGACGCGGTACGGCCGGCACGCAGCAGGGCCTCCATTCCCGTACCGCGCCGGGCAGGTCCGACGAGGCCGGCCGGACCCCACGCGGCAGGGCCGGCTGCCGAGTCCCCGGCCCCGTCCGGCGGATCCCCGGCGCCGCGGGAACCGGCAGACAGGATTCAGACGTCCCGCAGGGCGGCCGACTGCGCGCACAGGTCCGCGCGGTTCGCCGCCCCCGTCTTCGTGACCAGGCTCGCGATGTGCTTCTCCGCCGTGCGCGGTGAGATGAACAGCCGGTCGGCGATGTCCTTGTTGCTCAGCCGCTCCGCCAGGAGCCGGAACACCTCGAACTCCCGCACCGTGACGCCTTGGGCGCGCAGCCGGTCGGGGATGCCGCTGGTGCCGGTGCGGTGCTGGTGCACGGAGGCGCCGAGCCGGCGCAGCCCCGCCCGGCACGCGCCCGCGACGGCCTGGACGTCCCGCTCGTGGAAGTAGTGTTCCGCCCGCCGCAGCCAGCCCACGGGATCGCCCCAGCCGTCCTGGTGCGCCGCGTCCGCGATGAGCCGCAGCCCGAGGTGCCGGGCCAGCGGGTACGGCTCGGCCACCGCGAGCGCGGCCTCCACCGTGGCAGCCGCCCGCTCACCCGCCCCCTCGCGGCCCAGCAGCACGGCGTCGCTCAGCAGCACGAACTGACGGTTCCAGCGCATCCGGGCGACGGCGGTGGCGGTGATCTCCTCGTGCCGCGCCCGGTCCGCCTCCCCGGCGAGCACGTCCAGCAGCAGGACCAGGCCGTGGGTGCCGCCGAGGTGGTAGGTCGAGGGGTTGCCCGCCTCCAGCGCCAGCACCTGCCGCAGTTCCTCCCGGGCGAGGCCGCGGTTCTCCTCCAGCAGAGCGCAGAACGTCCGGGCCAGACCGCGGCCGAGCGCTTCCTCCTGCGAACCGGCGCCGTCCCACTCGGCGAAAGCCGCCAGCGACCGCTCCATCGCGCCCCGGTCGGCGTGGTGGGCCGCCAGGACGGCCTGGGCCATCAGGACGTACCGCACGACGGGCGCGAGACGCAGCCTGCGCACGACGGCCATGCACTCGGCGGCGGCCGACCGGGCGGTGTCGTAGTGGCCGCGCAGCACCGCGTCCAGCACCAGGATGCCGTCCACGGTGTGGACGATGTTCACGGAGCCGAGCCGCAGCGCCTCCTCGCGCACCGCCAGCAGGCCCGTGGTGTCGCCGTCGGCCAGCCAGGCGTTGCCACCGAGCCGAGTGGCCGCGTACATGCGCTGGAGAGGGAGACGGTGGCGCTCCGCCGTGGCCAGTGCCTGGCCGAGCATCGCCGCCGACTCCTCGGGGTCCCGCTCACGGGCCACCGTCGCGAGCAGTTCCCGGGCCTGGCAGGCGACGACCGGCAGACCGTGCCGTTCGGCGGTGTCGGCGGCGGACCGGGCCAGCTTCTCCGCGTGCTGGGTACGGTCGGGCCCCGGCGTGTCGAGGGCCAGGTAGGCGGCCGTGACGTCGACGGCCGCGGCGACCGACTCGTCCGGTGCCGCGGCCAGCACCTCACGGGCGCGGGCTATCTGCCGGTTGCCGTCACTCCACCGGCCCGCCGTGTGGGCGACCTTGGCCAGCCGGGTGTGCAGCGTGGCCAGACGGACGGGGCTGAGCCCCGAACCGTCCAGCGCGTGCAGGTCCTCGGCGAGGTCGAGGGCGCGGGCGAAGTCGCCGGCCTCCGCGAGGGCCGGCAGCAGGTTCTCCAGCACCATCGCCCGCGACTGCGGGTCGCCCGCGTCGGCCAGCAGGCCCTCCGACCGGCTCAGCAGGGTGACGGCGGAACCGAGGGCCCCGGCCGCCAGCGCCCGGCTGCCCGCCTCCGCGAACAGCAGGCCGGCCTGCACCTTGTCGCCCGCCGTGCTGCGCAGCCCCGCCGCGAGCGCGCACCAGTCACCGGCCAGGTCCGGATGCAGCTCCTCGACCGCCTCCGCGCCCCGCCGGGCCAGCTCCGCGCGCAGGCCCGGGGTCATCTGCGTGAACAGCGCCTCCACCGTGAGCGAGTGACGGAAGGAGTACCAGTCCGGCGCGGGTTCGTCGGGAACCACCAGCCGTGCGGCCACCCCCGCGTGCAGATGGCTGAGCAGGGCCCGGTCGTCGACGCCGGTCATGCGTTGCAGGACCGTGAGCGGGAAACGCCGGCCGAGCACGGCCGCGGCCGACAGCAGGGTCAGGCCCTGCGCGCCGAGCCGGTCGATACGCCGCACGATGCCACGCGCCAGCGACGAGGAGACGTCGCTGCGGAGGTTGCCGACCGCCCGCCAGCCCTCCGGCCCCCGCACCAGGGTGCCGGCCCCGATCATCGACTGGAGCAGTTCCTCGACCAGGTACGGGCTCCCCGAACTGTCCTCCCACAGCCGCTCCAGCACCGCCGCGGGCACCTGCTCCGGACCGTCGGTCCCGAGCTGCGCCGCGATCATCTCGTGCGTCTGGGGCCGGGTCAGCGGCGGCAGTTCCACCAGGGTGGCCGCGCCGCGCCGGCGGGCCGACTGCGCGAGGTCGAGGGCGTCGCTGAAATCCGTCCGGACCGTGGCGAGCAGCAGGACGGGCGAGTACTCCAGGTTGTCCACCAGGTATTCGAGGACGCCGAGCGTTTCCGGGTCGGCGTCGTGCAGGTCCTCCAGCAGCAGCAACTGGCCCTGCCCGCGCCCGGCGGCGATGAGCAGGCGCAGTACCGCCTCGCCCAGGATCACCATGGAACTGCTGTCCCGTTCGCCGGTGTCCCAGTCCGGGATCAACCGCCCGAGAACCGGCCGGTAGGGACCGAGGGCCAGGTCGTCGATGGGTTCGCCCCCGCGGAAGAGCGGCATCAGGGCTTCGGTGAGCGGTCGGAACGGTACGGCCGGTCCCGTGGTGCTGCTGCGGCCCCGCAGCACCCGCATCCCGGCACCCAGTGCCCCGCCGACGGCCTCCGCCGCGACCCGCGACTTGCCGACACCGGCCTCTCCCACGAGGAACACGACACCGCCGCGACTCTGGCGCGTGTCTGCCAGAGCACGTTCTAACAGGGCCAGTTGGGAGTCCCGTCCGACCAGAGAAGGCGCATGGGAACGCATGAACGCAGATAGTAATCGGACATCGGCCACCGCGGCAGGCCGCGCAGCCGGGGACTGGTTCCGCCACCCCCGTCACGGTCCGAGGCGCGAGCCGGGTCTGGGCCCGCGGGGGTGGTGCGCCGGAGCGGGGAGGGGGCGGCCAGGAACCGGGCTGCTACAGGAGCAGCAGGGACGGCACGCTGTCGGGCCGGGCGAGGCGGAGGAGCCCGTAGCCGATGCCGGACAGGCCCGTCAGCAGCCCGGGGGAGGGGACGTGGTCGGGAGTGGCGCAACGATGGCTCTGCGCCTCGACCAGCGCGAGCACCTGCCCGGAACATCGGGACAGCGCCCCGGCGGCCACCGTGTCACCCCGCCCGGCGAGCGTGACCAGCGCCTCCAGCGTGCCGAGCGTGCCCTGTCCGAGACTCAGACCGGGACCCACCTCGGCGTCCGCCAGGAAGGGGGTCAGCGCGCCGGCGGCGGTCAGCGGCGCCGCGGCGGCCACGCCGGCGAGCCCGGAGACCCAGGAGAGGTCGGCGGGCGCGGTCCGTACCGTGCGGACCGCGGCACGCAGCAGCGCGTCGGCGGCTCCCGCGTGCGCGGCGGCCCGCTCCGGACGACAGCCGGCGTAGCGGCGCAGAGCCCAGCCGATCCCGGCCGCGCCGTCCGCGAACCCGGGCCCGCCACCGACGCCCGCGGACGGACCCTGCCGGTCCGGTCCGCGCACCGCGGCCAGCAGCAGGTCCGCCACCGCGTCGGCCAGCCGCAGCGCCTCGGGTGTCCCGGTCGCCTCGTGCGCGGCGACGGCGGCGGTCAGCGCCCCGGCCGCGCCACCGGCGAGCCCCGGATCGGCGCAGGCGGCCACGGCGTGCCCGAGCGCGGTGAGCGCGTCGGGCAGACAGTCCGTCAGGTCCTCACCCAGTAACGCGGACAGCCTCACCAGCGCGTGGACCACACCGGCGAGCCCGGCGTAGGCGCCGGGTCCGGCCGCCGCGCTCAGCTCGGGATCGGCGGCCAGCGCCTTCATCAGGGCGGGCAGTGGCCGGACCGCCTCCCGGGCCAGCGCGGCGTACCGGCCGGCCCCGGTCAGCGCGTCCGCCTGCGCCAGGAACAGCGCCACCCCGCAGTACCCCTGCCCCAGCCCGGCACCCATCGGCAGCACGGCCCAGTGCGGACCCGACACCTGCTCCAGGCCCAGCCAGTTGGTCCGGCCGCCGCCGCGTACCGCGCGGGCGGCGATCTCGTCGGCGACGCCGCACGCGGCGGCCAGCAGCCGCGAGGCGTCCGGCACGACCGCCGGGAGCGGGGCGACGGCGAGTTCGGAGCGCCGCGCCAGGGGTGAACCGTTGCCGCGCGCCGCCAGCGTCGCCGAGATGATCCACTCCTGGTCGTGGCAGTCGACCTCGTCCATCCGGGCCAGCTTCTCGCCGACCGCGGTGAGGGCGGCCACCGGCAGCACGTCCGGCAACCACGTGTCATCGGCCGCCCGGACCCCTGTACCGGACGGCCGATGCACGAACAGGGGGACGTCACCGCGCCACAGCTGTGCGGTCTCGTGCTCGATCAGGCGCCGGCGGGCCTGGTCGTGCTCGGACTCGGTCCACAGCACCGCGAACACACCCTCCCGCGCCAGGGCGTCGGCGAGCAGCGACGGATGGGCGGACTCCTCGAGCAGCGTGGCGTACAGACGGGTGGAGCGCACGATGAGGCGCGCGGGGCTGTCCGCGTGCCGCGCCAGCGGCCCGCCCGGGGCGAGCAGTTCACGACCGTGCGCGGCCAGCGCCGCGTAACCGGTGCGGAACCCCTCCAGCAGGGCCGCCCGGTGGTCGGCCCCTTCCAGGGGCACCCCCGTCGGCAGCGGCTGGTTCTGCGCGGCCGGGCTGAGCACCGCCCCCCGTACCGCCCGCATCGTGTCCTCGCCGCTGTCCTCCCAGTGCAGGCCCTCGCTCGGGAAGGTGCCCTCGGCGTCCCGGCCCAGCGCGGAGATGTCCAGCGCGCCGTGCTCACCGATGAGCAGGTGGGGCAGCAGACAGGTGCGGTGCACCGAGGCCTGCAGGGCGTCCGCCGCAGGGTCGGCGCCGGCCGTCATGGCCTGCGGAAGGCCGGTGTGCAGCAGGGTCTCCGCGTCGACCAGGACCGGCTGGTCGCCACAGGCGATGACGTTCTCGTAGTGCATGTCGGCGCCGTCCACCGCGTACAGCAGAGCCAGCAGCGCGCCCTGGTGCCGGTAGAAGGCATCGGCCTCGGTGCCCGACCGGCACCAGCGGTGCTCCACGAACTCCAGCCAGCCGTACCCCGGCCGGCGCACACTGCGCGGTGTGCGCAGGGCGAGGCCGGGCACCTTGGTGCCGAGCCAGGCCGTCAGGTCGTCCAGCAGGCCGTGCTGGTCGAGCGGCCGGGGCTTGTACACGAGCCGGCCGCCGCCGGCGAAGCGCAGGACCGCGACCGCCCGGTTGCCCTGGTGGGCGTCGCCCAGACCCAGGTCCACCGCGGCCAGCGCACCGGGCCCGCGCCCGTCGAGGAGCTCGCTGACCAGGTCCTCCCGGTCGGTCTGGAACCGCGTCACCAGCTCCACCGCGGCGTCCGCCGCGTCCAGCGCGGTCTGCGCGAGCATCCGGGCCAGCACCGGGTAGGACGCGAACAGCGCCGACAGGCCACGCCGAGCGCCGGTGGCGGCGACGAACGAGACGAACCGCTCCCGCGGGTCCGCGCCCGCGAGCCGCCCGGCGCGCCGGGCCCGGGACAGCTCGTGGACCAGGGTCCGGGCCGCCTGCCGGGTCAGCTGCTCGGTCAGCCGCCGCTCGAACGCCGCCCGCCACACGCCCTGTTCGGTCGCGGACACGTCCGCCGTGCGGCGGGTCAGCAGCTCTGCGGCCGGGGTGACGAGCGGCCGCACGACGACGGCGAAGACCGCGGGGCCGGTGCCGTCCATGGCCGGCACGTCGACACGCTCGGGGGCGGCGGCCAGTGCCGCCTCGGCGTAGCCGGCCCAGCGGGGCTTGGCCACGCGGGCGGCGAGGTGCTCGGCGGTCTCCGTGGCGAGGGCCGCCGCGGTGGCCCCGTCCACCCCGAGGTGGGCCAGTCGCGCGGCGAAGCCCTCGCCGTCCCCGAGGTTCCACGGGGCCCGCCCGGCGGCGGCAGCGGCGGGCGCCGCCGGGAGGCCGGGTGCGGCGAGCCGCTCCGCCAGCGTCAGCGCCGGGGCCCACCAGGCGTGGGGCGGGCCGGCGCTGAGCGGGCTCGGAAGGCTGGCGGTCCGGGGAGCCGGGAGGTCGGCGGTCTCAGTCACGGGGATCAAGGTGCCAGACCTCCGCGACGGCCACATGGGGAAGTGCCCCCCATATTCCTGGGACACCCGTGTACGCCGACGAGGAGCGGCCACCGCGTGGACGTCCCGTACCGGCGGGAGCGGCCGCTCAGAACCGGGGCGCGGGCAGCAGCCGCGGCTCGATCCGCTCCTCCGCCGTCCCGGTGCCGGAGCGGCCGACCACGTAGGCCCCCTTGCCCGGCAGTTCCGCCACGGCCTCGACCAGCTCGGTGCCCCGGTAGACCAGGCCCACCCCGTCGTCGGTGCAGTGGGCCGTCCGGAAGGCGCCCTCGGCGACCAGCCGGTGGATCAGCGGGCGCCTCCCCGCGTCGGAGTCGTAGTGCACGCCGTTGCCGTACGGCAGCAGGCCCAGCCCGTCGGTGACCGGGCGCAGCCCGGGGCCGAAGGAGTCCGTGGCGCCGCCCTCGAACCAGCAGATGGAACCCGCGCTGACGCCGGCGAGCACCACACCCGCCCGCCACGCGCGCCGCATGATCGCGTCCAGCCCGTGCACCCGCCACACGGCGAGCAGGTTGGCCACCGAACCGCCCATCACCCACACCACGTCGTGCGCGAGGACCGTGCCCTCGACGTCCTCGACGTTCGGCATCGGGAACAGTTGCAGGGGGGTGAGGTCGTATCCCGCCACCCGGGCCGCCTCCGTCACCCGCGCCGTCACGTGTTCGGCGTCACCGGTCGCCGTGCCGACGTACAGGATGCGGGGGCGCCTGCCGTGCACCCCGGAGAGGTCGACCGCGTGGTGGACGAGCGCGTCGAAGAGCAGCCGGGTGCGCGTACCGGCACGGAGCCCTCCGGACGTGGCGAGGATGGTCGGTTCCGCAGCGGTCACACGCGTGATCGTAGCGCCGGGTGCGGCGCCGGTGTCCCGGCCCCGGAAGACGAACGTCCTCTCGGCATCCCGCGGTTGGTGTGTCTCGTCGACGTCGACCGCAGGAGCGGCACCGCTGAGTCCCGGCCTCCCGCCAGTCGCGGAGGTCTGGGGCGGCGGTGTGATCGGTCACGTGCTCCGAGCCGGACGGGCGTGCCTCGACGCCGGCCCGTGCCGGCGAGGCCGGTCATCCTCGGGGACCGTGCCAGTCCATGATGAGCACGGTGGCGTCGTCCTTGAGGTTGCCCTCGCAGACGTCCCATACCGCGGTCGTCAGCGCGCGTACGGCCTCCCTGGGATGGCAGTCGCGCGTGTCGCGCACCAGAGAGGCCAGGTCGGCGGCCGCGGCACCGCGTTCCTGCATGCCGTCGGTGAGCAGGATCAGACGGTCGCCGGGGCACAACCGCAGCTCCTGGAGCCGGTAGGAGGTGGGCGCCGCCACGCCGAACGGCAGGTTGACCGCGAGCTTGACCTCCTCGGCCTCGGCAGCACCCTTCCGCAGGCGCAGAGGCCAGGGGTGTCCCGCGTTGACCAGTTCGCAGACGCCCGTCTCGAGGCGTACGCACAGCAGTTGGCCCGTGGCCAGCCCGCGCTTGTGGTCCAGCAGGGCCTCGTGGGCACGACGGGCCTGCTGGAGCGCGTCACAGCCACTGCGGCGGGCACCGCGCAGGGCGCCCATGAGCAGCGTGGCCAGCAGGGCGGACTCCGTGTCGTGGCCCATGGCGTCGGTGATGGACAGGTGCAGCGTGTCGCGGTCGAGGGTGTAGTCGTACGTGTCGCCGCCGATGTCGTCGGCCGGGACCAGGCCGGCGGCGAGGGTGAACTGGGGGGCCTCGCAGCAGGAGGCGGAGGGGAGTAGCTGGTGCTGGATCTCGGCGGCGAGGCTGGTCCGGGTGGTCCGCCGGCCCACGTGGTAGAGGTCCGTGAAGCGACGGTCCGTGACGATGACGTAGGCCAGGGCGTGGGCCGCTTCCGCGACCTGCGCGAGTACGCCGTCGTCGGGGTACGGCAGCGTCACCTCCAGCAGACCGATGCAGTCGCCGCGGTTGGTCACCGGTGAGATCACGCGCCGCCGGCCCGGGCCGTCCGGTTCCACGTGCTGGCGCTGGCTGCGCAGGACCGTGTCGTACACGCTGCCCTGCAGGCCGATGCGCTCGGCGCGGTCCGGCGCGCCGCCCTCGGCCGACACGGCCAGGCGCAGCAGCCGCTGCCCCAGGAGATCGGCGAACAGGAACGACACACGCTCGGCCCTGAAGCGCTTGCGCAGGTCGTCCGCGATCACGCCGACGGACTCCCCGGGCGGCGCGGCCTCCGCCGCGGCCAGAAGCTCACCCAGCTGCAGGTCTCCCTCACCCACGGCAACCTCCCATCCGATGTCGCACGTCTTCCCCCGGTCGCGCCGAGTGCACCCGTGCGTCCGTCACACCGCCCAGGCGGCCGCGCACGGCCTGGCGGCGCCATGGGGCCGGAAGGAGCCCGGCTCGGCAGGAGCGGTCCGTCTTCCGGCGGGAACTCCGGGACGCCGCAGCCCCGCCCGCACGGCGACCACCCCGACGCCGGCCGTGGCACGGGCGACCGTGTGTCAGCCCTCGTTCAGGGCGTCCACGGCCTCCTCGACGCTGGAGTGCAACGTGAACATCTGGTCGAGGCCGACCACGCGGAAGAGCTGGGTCATGGCGGGGCTGGGCCGCGCCACCGAGAAGGAGGAGCCCAGGGCCTCGGCGCGCCGGCAGGCCGTGATCAGCACGGTGACGCCGGTGGAGTCGCAGTACTCCAGTTCCGAGAGGTCGGCGACGATGCCTGTGCCGGGGCCGCGCAGCACCTCTTCGACGGTCTGCCGGAGGCGGGGGCCCGTGTAGTGGTCCAGCTCCCCGGCCACCCGCAGCACCACCGGCCCCGTCGGCCAGGCCTGCGTGGCGATGGCGAGGGTGCTTCCTGTCTCGTTCACCGGATCTCCTGTGCGGCGAGTCACCTACGGCGAGGCAGCGGATGCCGTTCGGCAGTGGTCGATCGTGCGAGAAGCACGCCCACGGAGCGGGTACCCGGTCGCCCCGCGCCGTCCGCACAGGCTCTCCCGCCCGCCCCATTATGCTATGAGCCGCAACTGCTCGTCCGTGGAATCACCCGTATCCCGTATGCATCATGCGTTCGTGGTGTCCGGGGCGAGGGCGTCCGCACCGGAGGAGCCGTCACCCGTGCGAGAGGGCAGTGGGCACCCGCGGGCGTCGGGCGCCGGTTCCGGGGCAGTCAGGGACATAGGCACGCGATCAGGCATGAGGCGTGCGATCGGCATGGCAACGGCCGCAGGGGCGGGCCGGGCACGAGGGGACGGGTGTCGCGTGGAGGATTCGCACACGGCTGGACACGGACCGCGGCCGACGGCCGCCGACGGCGACGTGTTCGCCGCCGACCGGGAGGTGGGCGGAGATCTCGCCCGGGTGGACTGGGCGTCCACGCCGCTCGGTCCGCCGCCGGAGTGGCCGCAGAGCCTGCGGACAGCCGTCAGCATCCTTCTCTCCTCCCGGTTTCCCATGTGGATGGCCTGGGGTGAGCAGCTGACGTTCTTCTGCAACGCCGCCTACCGGCGTGACACGCTCGGCCGCAAGTACCCGTGGGCGCTGGGGCGGCCCGCGAACGAGGTGTGGGCGGAGATCTGGGACGACATCGGCCCGCGCATCGAAGCCGTGCTCCGTACCGGGAAGGCCACCTGGGACGAGGGACTGCTGCTCTTCCTGGAGCGCTCCGGATACAGCGAGGAGACCTACCACACCTTCTCCTACAGTCCGCTGCGGGACGACTCCGGCGCGGTCGTGGGCATGCTCTGCGTGGTCAGCGAGGACACCGAGCGGGTGATCGGCGAGCGGCGGATGGCCACGCTGCGAGACCTGGGCTCGGACCCCAGCGTGATCCGTACCGAGCGGGAGGTGCTGGCCTTCGCCGACCGGCAGCTGAACCGCAACCGGAAGGACCTGCCCTTCACCCTCACCTACCTGTTCGACGGCGACACCGCCCGGTTGTCCGGCAGCACCGGGGTCCCCGCCGGGCACCCGGCCGCACCGACCACCCTCTTGGTGGGGGACCCTGACGCCGTGTGGCCCGCGGCGGCGCTGGCCAGGGGCGAGACGGTGTCGGTGCCGCTCACCGGCGACGTCTTCGCCGACCTGCCCTGCGGCGACTGGCCCCAGCCCCCCGTGCAGGCGCTCGTGGTCCCGCTGCTGCAACAGGGCAGCGCACCCTACGGTTTCTGCGTGGCCGGACTCAACCGCTACCGCGTGCCGGACGAGGGCTACCGGGGCTTCGTCGAGCTGACGGCCGGACACATCGCCTCCGGCATCGGCAGCGCCCGCAGCTACCAGGCCCAGCAGCGGCGGGCGGAGGAGCTCGCCGAACTGGACCGGGCCAAGACCACCTTCTTCTCGAACATCAGCCACGAGTTCCGGACCCCGCTGACCTTGATCATGGGACCCGTCGAGGACCTCCGGACCCGGCTCGCCGACGCGGACGACCACGTACGGCAGGAGCTCGACGTCATCCACCGCAACGGGCTGCGGCTGGGCAAGCTGGTCAACACGCTGCTGGACTTCTCGCGCATCGAGGCGGGCCGCATGCAGGCCCGTTACGAGCCGGTCGACCTCGCCGTGGTCACCGCGGAGCTGGCCAGCGTCTTCCGCTCGGCCATGGAGAAGGCCGGCCTCGCGTTCGACGTGGACTGCGCGGCCCTGGACGAACCCGTGTACGTCGACCGCGGCATGTGGGAGAAGGTGGTCCTCAACCTGCTCAGCAACGCCCTGAAGTTCACGTTCGACGGTACGGTCCGCGTCGGCGTCCGCGGAGCCGGCCGGCACGCGGTGGTCACCGTCGCGGACACCGGGATCGGCGTGCCCGAGGCGGAGATGCCCCGGCTGTTCGAGCGCTTCCACCGCATCGAGAACGCACGCTCCCGGTCGAACGAGGGCAGCGGCATCGGCCTGGCACTGGTACAGGAACTCGTCGGTCTGCACGGCGGCACCATCACCGCCGAGAGCACCGAGGGGAAGGGCACGGCGTTCACCATCCGGATACCCTTCGGGACCGCCCACCTGCCCTCCGACTCCGTGGTCCCCGAAGCGGGCGGCACCGCGGCGTCCGCCACCGCCGACCCCTACGTCCAGGAGGCCCTGCGCTGGCTTCCGGGCGGTACCACCGGCGCCGAGACCGACCCCATGGCGATGCCCGCCGAGGCGAACACCACCGCCTCCGGCCCGGCGCCCGTCGCCACCGCCCGCGTGCTGGTGGCCGACGACAACGCCGACATGCGCGAATACCTCACACGCATCCTGTCCGGAGCGGGATACCAGGTCACCACGGTCACTGACGGCGCGGAAGCCCTCCACTCCGTCCGCCGCGACACCCCCGACCTCGTCGTCAGCGACGTGATGATGCCCCGGCTGGATGGACTGGAGCTGGTGGCGCGGCTGCGCGCCGACACTCGCACGGCCTCGGTACCCGTCCTCCTGCTGTCGGCGAGGGCCGGGCAGGAGGCGTCGATCGAGGGCCTGCAGGCGGGCGCCGACGACTACCTGGTCAAGCCCTTCGCCGCTGCCGAGCTCCTGGCACGCGTGCGCGCGAACATCGAACTGTCCCGGCTGCGCAGCCACCACGTCCGCTGGCGGGCGGCGCTCATCGACTCCCTCCAGGAGGCGTTCTTCGTCTGCGACGAGTCCGGAGCCGTCGTCGAGATCAACACGGCTTTCACCGACATCCTCGGCTACGGTCCCGAGGACCTGCCGTACGCACCGGTCCACCCCTGGTGGCCGGACGCGGCGACCGACGCCGAGGCACACCGTCAGGTCGGTGACGCCTTCACCGCCTTGCTGGAACACCCCCAGGGCTCCTACACCGTCCCGGTCACCCACCGTGACGGTCACCGTGTGTGGGTGGCCGTCACCTACAACAGGGCCGAGGACCCCGACACCGGACGCAGCGTCACCGTCGGCACCTTCCGTGACGTCACCGCCGAGCACTACGCCGTCCAGCGCGAGACGGCGCTGGCCGCGCTGAGCACGTCCCTGTCCAGGGCCGCCAGCCTGCCCGAAGCACTGTCGGGTGCCCTCGCCGAACTGAGGGCGCTGTGGCGCGCGCGGAGCGTGGTCGCCGCCGTCTTCGGGCGCGGTGACGTGCCCGCCCTGACCGCCACGGACGCGGACCTGCGCTGGGAGGACCTGCCCGCCGAGCGCCGGGAGGAAGTCGCCGCGCTGTGCGGCCGGCCACCGCTCACCCCGGTCGCCGCGGACACCGGCGCCGGAGTCCTGCTCGAACATCCGCACGGCCCGCTGGCCGTGTGGATCGATCTGGGCGAGAACCGGCCGTTCACCTCCGAGGACCGGCTCCTGCTCTCCCTGCTGGCCGGGCACCTCGCCCAGGGCCTGGTACGGGCCCACCAGATCGACCAGCAGCGGGAGACCGCCATCGCGCTGCAGCGCGCCATACTGGGTCCGGCCCGGCTCCCCGACGGCTTCGCCGTGCGGTACGAACCCGCGACCCGCCCACTGGAGGTGGGAGGTGACTGGTACGACACCGTCGCCCTGCCGGACGGGCGGATCGGCATCGTGGTGGGCGACTGCGTCGGACGGGGCCTGGAGGCGGCCAGCGTCATGGGACAGCTGCGCAGCGCCTGCCGCGCCCTGATGCTGCGGGAGCCCAGCCCGTCCCGGACACTGATGGCACTCGACCAGTTCGCGGCGAGCGTTCCCGGCGCGCTGTGCACGACCGTCTTCTGCGGCGTCCTCGATCCCGGCACCGGCGACCTGACCTACTCCAGCGCCGGCCACCCCCCGGGCATCCTCGCGCACCCCGACGGCACCACCCGGCTGCTGGACGAGGGCCGTTCCCTGCCCCTGGCCGTCCGCCCGGGCAGGCAGCGCCCGGAGGCCCGGTGCACCCTGCCCGCGCGGGCCACGCTGCTGCTGTACACCGACGGGCTGGTCGAACGCCGCCGGCGGCCGCTCAGCATCGGGATAGACGAGGCGAGCGAGGCCGTGCAGCGGGGCCGTGACGTGCCCGTCGACGACCTCGCCACCGAGGTCATGGCGCGGCTCGCCCCGGTCGGGGGCTACGACGACGACGTGGCGCTGCTGCTCTATCGCCATCCGGCGCCGCTGGAGCTGTCGTTCCCGGCCGAGTCGTCCCAGCTCGCCCCCGTCCGCAAGGCGTTGCGCAACTGGCTCGCCCAGTGCGGCCTGCCTGCCAACACCGTGCAGAACGTACTCGTCGCCGCGGGGGAGGCGTGCGCCAACGCGATCGAGCACGGCCACCGGCACACACCGGGCGAAGCCGTGCGGCTGCGCGCCGAAGCCTTCGTGGACAACCTGCGCCTGACGGTCGCCGACAGCGGCCGGTGGAAGGTGCCGCAGCCGGAGCTCAACGCCCACCGCGGCCGGGGCGTGACCCTGATGCGGGCCATGATGCAGCAGGTCACCATCACTCCCGGCCCGTCCGGCACCACCGTCGACATGCAGATGAGGATCGCCTGATGACCACCGCGCTCACGCTCACCCCCGGCCGGCACCCGGACGGTACCCCCCGTCTCTCCGTCAGCGGCGAGATCGACATGAGCAACGCCGGCTCCCTCGCCGACGCCCTCGAGGCGGGATCGGGCCCTCTCGTGGTGGACCTGACCGGGGTGGAGTACCTGGACAGCGCCGGACTGAGCGTGCTCTTCGCCCACGCCGACCGGCTGGAACTCGTCGTCAGCCCGCTGCTGGAGCCCGTTCTCACGGTCTCGGGCCTCGCCGACCTGGTCACCGTCCGCGGCTGCGGAACCGACGACGCGCCGCAGCCATGACCACCTGTCACACGGCGAACCACGCCCCGCCCCCCGACGTCACCGCCCGGCGCACACCACCGCAGCGCCCGAAACCCGGCCAGGAGTGATGACCGACGTGTCCGAGACCCTCGACATGACCGTCCAGCACATCGGCGACAACACCGCCGTCGTCGCCGTCGCCGGAGACGTGGACCTGCACACGGCGCCGGCCCTGCGCGCGCACGCCCTCGACCTCGTGGAACAGGGCGTGCCACACCTCGTCCTGGATCTCGCACGCGTGGACTTCGTCGACTCGACGGGGCTGAGCACCTTCATCTCCCTTCTGCACACGACACGGGAGGCAGGTGGCTCGCTCCGCCTCGCCGACGTCCCCGACCGCCTCACGCGCATGGTGACCATGACGGGCATCGCGCAGCTGCTACCCGTCCACCCCACGGTGGCCGACGCGCTGGCCGGGGGACCCGTCGGCACCGCGCCCGACGGCGCCGGTGCGACCGGCTGAGCCCGCGGACGTGAGCCCGCGGACGGGGTCCGGTTTCCCGGGCCGCGCGCGGCCTGCGGTAACTTGTCACCTGCGCACGCTACGGGGTCCCGCCGCGCGAGGGAGGAAAACGGTGGTCTGATGCACGGCATACCCGCTCAGGCGCGCGGCGAGTCCGCGGCCGCCCGGCACATGGCGGTGCGGTGTTCCACCGACGAGGCACGAACCGCTCATCCGGTGGCCTCCGTGCGGACCGGGACCGACGGGGGCGAGCAGGCCCGGCACCTCGCCGACGCGGCCGGCCCCGGTCACATGACGCGTACGCTCGCCGAGCGGGGCGAGCGGAGGACCGGCAAGGTGCCCCGCAGCGCCCGGCAGGCACCCGGTGAGCCGGCCGGCGGCCTGGGGGAGGCCGGGCGGTGACGACGTACACACGACCGTCGGTCACACCCGGCCGGACCGGGACGGTCCGCCACCCCGCCTTCTTCTACACCACGGACGAGGACTACCTGAAAGGCGTGGGCGACTTCGTGCGCGGCGAGGCCGCGGGCGGCCGCCCCCTGCTGGTCGCCGTGCCCGGCGACCAGCTGCGCCTGCTGCGCGACACCGTCGGCACCGCACACGAGGGCGTCAGCTGGGTCGACATGCGGCAGACCGGACGCAATCCGGGACGGATCCTGTCGATGCTCCAGGAGTTCGCCGACCAGCACGCGGACCGGCGTCCGTCCATCGTCAGCGAACCGATCTGGGTCGGCCGCACTGCCGCGGAAGCACGCGAGGCCACGCGCCACGAGGCACTGATCAACCTGGCCTTCGCCGGCCGCGACGCCACGATCCTGTGCCCCTACGACACCGCCCTGCCGGAGCGGGTACTGGCGCAGGCGCACCGGACCCATCCCGTCGTCGGTGATCCGGAGGGCCACCGGGACAGCCCGGCCTACGCGCCCGCACACGCGGTGTGCCGCGACTGCGACGAGCCGCTGCCCGAACCGGTGGACCCCGTCGTCCTGCGCTTCGCGGAGGGTGACCTCGCGAAGGTCCGGGGCGTCGCCGCCGACTGGGCGGCGGCGCAGGGCCTGTCGGCGCGCCGCCGTACCGACTGGCTGCTCGCCGTCAACGAGGCCACCGGCAACTCGGTCCGGCACGGCGGAGGGCACGGCACCCTGCGGCTGTGGCGTGCGGACGACACCCTGATCGCCGAGACACGGGACCGCGGCCGGCTCCACGACCCCCTGGTCGGCCGGCGCCGCCCCGACCCGCTCTCCCCGGCCGGCGGCCGGGGCATGTGGATGATGCACCATCTGTGCGACCTGGTGGAGATCCGGACACCGCCGACAGGACTGGTCGTACGCCTGCACCTGGCGCTGGACTGAGCCCGGCGTCCTTCCGGCGGGCTTGCACCGGGCATCCCGGTGCACACGACCCTGGGTGAGGCATGGACCGATGCCGAACGACATGATGGCTGCCGGAAGGCGGCCGGTGAGGGGGGCGAGGTGACGGCTGAACGTGAGCGGCGGTCGACGGGCGGCATCAGCCGCTCCGCAGCGGCGCGCGACACGGACGAGGACCTGTCGCTGCTGTTCGGGACGTCGACCGCGCTGTTCGCGTCCATGGCGGGGCCCGCGCACGTGCTGGAGGCGGCGAACCCGGCGTTCTTCGCGGCGGTCGGGGGCGGCCGGCGGGAGCGCACCGGTGTACCGCTGGCCGACCTCATGCCCGAACTGGTCGACCAGGGATTCATCGCGCTGCTGGACCAGGTGTACCGGTCGGGGGAGCGGCACGTCGGCCGTGACGCGCGCGTCGTCATCGGAACCGGAGCGGACGCCCGTGAGGCGTACTTCGACTTCACCTACGAGGCCCGCCGCGACGCCGGCGGCAACGTCGTCGGCGTGCGGATGATCGGCGTGGAGACCACCCACATCAAGCACGCCCGGCGACTCGCCGCCGAGCAGCGCGCGCTGCTGGAGCAGATCGCCCGGCGCGCCCCGCTGCCCGAGGTGCTGGACGGCATGTGCCGGGCGATCGAGGAGCTGTCACCCGACGTGCTCGTCTCCGTCCTGCTGGCCGACGACGACGGCCGGCACCTGCGGCACGGCGCGGGTCCCAGCCTGCCCGGCTTCTACAACCAGGCCATCGACGGCATCGCCACGGGGGAAGGCGTGGGCTCCTGCGGCACCGCCGCCCACCGGCGGCGGACCGTCGCCGTCAACGACATCGCCACCGATCCCCTGTGGCACGACTTCCGCGACCTCGCCGCCCGCGCCGGACTCGCCGCCTGCTGGTCGACGCCGATCCTCGCCCGCGACGGCCGGCTGCTGGGCACGTTCGCGATGTACCACCGCACCCCGCGCGCCCCCTACGACAGCGACCTCGCACTGGCCCGCGTGTTCGCCGACACCGCGGCCCTCGCCATCGAGCGCCACCACGCCGAACAGGCCCGGCTGGCGGCCGACGCCAGGGAGAAGGCGGCCCGCGACGACCTCGCCTTCCTCCTGACCGCCAGCACCGCCCTGGCCGGCCGGCTGGACGAGAAGCAGACGCTGGAGTGCCTGGCCGCCCTGGCCGGCCCGGCCCTGGCCCCCCTGGCCGCGGTCGACGTCATGGAGGCCGGACGCGTGCGGCGGGTGGCGGCCGCCGCTCCGACCGAGCAGGCGCGCGACCTTCTCCTCGCGCACGCGCCGGCCGGCGGGGACGAGGCGGTCGACCGCGTCCTGGCGTCCGGGCTGACCGAAGTGGCCCGCCGTACCCCGACCGGGCCCGGTCCCTGGCACGACCTGGGCGTCACCGGCTACGTCTGCGTGCCCCTCGTGGACCGCGGGCGGCCCTTCGGCGCCCTGACCCTCCTGTCCACCGGGGAGCACTGCTTCGACGGGCACCGGATCGCCCTGGCGGAGGAGCTGGCCCGCCGCGCCGCCTCGGCCGCCCGCAACGCCCGCCAGTACGCGCAGCGCGCCGCCATCGCCCGCGACCTGCAGACCGGTCTGCTGCTGCCCGGCCTGCCCGACATCCCCGGTGCCGAACTGGCCGCCTTCTACCACCCGGCCGGCGAGGGGCTGGAGATCGGAGGCGACTTCTACGACGTCTTCCGCCGGGACGACGGCAGCTGGGCCTTCATCCTCGGAGACGTCTGCGGGCGCGGTGCCAAGGCCGCCACCACGACCGCCCTCGTCCGCCACACCGCACGCGCTGTCGCCCCGCTGCTCGACGACCCCGTCGACGTCGTCAAGGCCGTCGACAAGGCCCTCAACGACCGCAACGCCCACCAGAACAACGGCTTCGTCACCCTCGTCTACGGCCACCTCGCACCGGCCGCGGGCGGACTGACCGTCCACCTCGTCAGGGCCGGTCACACGATGCCGCTGCTGCTGGATGCGGATCACACGGTCGCAGCGGTCGAGGCGCCCGGCGGACTGCTCGGCATCGGCATACCGCCCAGGCTCACCGGACGCCGCTTCACCCTGCGCCCCGCCGAGAGCCTGTTCCTGTACACCGACGGCATCACCGAGTGCCGGGCCGCCGGAACCGACCAGTACGGCGACACCCGGCTGGCCAAGGCGCTGGCGTCCGTTCCGCCCCGGCCGGCCGCCGCGGAGATCCTGCGGACGGTCGCCGAGGACGTACGCGGCTTCCTGGGCGGCGGCCGGGACGTGGAGGACGACCAGGCGGCCCTGGTCATCACCGCCGTGGAACCGACGCGGTGCGCCGGTGCCGCCGCAGGAAGCCGGGACACACCAGGAATGCCGGCAGGCAGCCGGGGTAGACGCTCGCCTGTCGGCCGACGGACCGGCGAAGACGACAGACCGATCAACTGGGAGGGGCGCGACCGTGGCGACGACGACCGTGCGGACCAATGAGCAGACGGTGACCGTGCCGGAGATCGCGGACCCGACCAAGGTGGCGCCCAAGGACGCGCGGGAGCTGTCGAAGCTGTTCTTCGACCAGCTGGCGGTGCTGGAGGAGGGCACTGCGGAGTACCAGTACGCCCGCAACACGCTGATCGAGATGAACATGTCCCTCGTGCGCTTCGCGGCGGCCCGGTTCCGCAGCCGCGGCCAGGAGGAGATGGAGGACATCGTCCAGGTCGGGATGATCGGCCTGATCAAGGCGATCGACCGGTTCGAGCTGTCCCGCGAGGTCGAGTTCACGTCCTTCGCCGTGCCGTACATCGTCGGCGAGATCAAGCGCTTCTTCCGTGACACCTCTTGGGCGGTGCACGTCCCGCGCCGGCTCCAGGAGGCCCGCGTCCAGCTCGCCCGTGCCAACGAGGAACTGCGCAGCCGGCTGGGCCGCACGCCGACGGTCAAGGAACTGTCGGAGCTGATGTGCCTCCCGGAGAACGAGGTCGTCGAGGCCCAGCTCGCCTCCAACGGCTACAGGTCCGCCTCCCTGGACGCCGCGATCAACGGCAGCGAGGAGGGCGAGGCCGCGCTGGCCGACTTCATCGGTGACGAGGACGCGGCCCTCGGCCTGGTGGAGGACTTCCACGCCCTCGCTCCGATGATCGCCGAGCTCGGCGAACGCGACCGCAAGATCATTCACTGGCGCTTCGTCGAGGAACTGACCCAGGCCCAGATCGGCGAACGGCTCGGTGTGTCGCAGATGCACGTCTCGCGCCTGATCACGCGTCTGCTGGCCCGCCTGCGCGAAGGCATGATGAGCACCACCTGAAACCGGGGGCCGTCGGCCGGACCACCCACCGGCTCCGGCTCAGCGGCGCGCTCGGCGGCGTGACACGGGGTCCGCGGGCCGGCCGGCGCTGCCGAGCACGACCGGCCACTCCACACGGCTGGAGAACCGCCCGCCCGTTTCGGAACGGTGTGGGCGGAGACTTCTGATGGCGTGCGGTGCGTAGATTCGTCGCCCAGGGCGCCGACCATCCGGTGCCTGCTCCCCGTGCGGCCGAGCGCCCTGCACCGGGGGTGAACCATGAGTGTTCTCGCACGCCTGGACGGCTATCAGAGACGGCATCGCTGGGTGGGCCAGCCGCTCGCCGTCGTGTACAAGTTCTACGACGACCAGGCGTTGTACCTCGCGGCCCTCCTCACCTATTACGGCTTCCTCTCCCTCTTCCCGCTGCTGCTGATCCTCGTGGTCGTCCTGAGCACCTTCCTCAGCGACGACCCCCACCTGCGGCAACGGGTCCTGGACTCCGCCCTGAGCGAGTTCCCGGTCATCGGTGACCAGATCGGGGAGAACATCCGCTCGTTCCACGGCAACGGTGTGGCCCTGGCCGTCGGCATCGCCGGCAGCCTCTACGGTTCTCTCGGCGTCGCCCAGGCCGCGCAGTACGCGCTCAACAAGATCTGGGCCGTGCCGAGGCACGCCCGCCCCGATCCGCTGCGGTCACGCCTGAAGGGCCTCGTCTTCCTGCTGCTCCTGGCACTCGGACTGTGTGCCTTCACCCTGCTGTCCGTGGCGGGATCGGCGACGGGCGTCCTCGGCGCACGGTTGCGGGGCGCGACCTGGATCGCCGCCACGGCCGGTTCCGTGTGTCTCAGCACCATGCTGCTGCTGTTGAGCTACCAGCTGCTGACGCACCGGCCACTGCCACTGCGCCGGCTCCTCGGCGTGGCGCTGGGCGCCGCCGTCGCCTGGCAGGCACTGCAGTGGGTGGGCTCCTACTACGTGAGCCACGTCCTGCGCGGTGCCACGGCCACCTACGGCCTGTTCGGCATCGTGCTGGGCCTGCTCGCCTGGCTCTATGCCGGGGCGCTGATCTTCGTCACGGCCGCCGAGGTGGGAGCCGTGCAGATCATGCGGCTGTGGCCGCGCAGTCTGCTGACGCCGTTCACGGACCGGGTGCACCTGAGCCCGGCGGACCGCCGTGCCTACCGGTCGTACGCGGCGACCGAGGCGTTCAAGGGCTTCCAGAAGATCCGCGTGCACTTCGAACCGCCGCCCGACGACCCGCGGCACGACCAGCCGCCCGGCGACACCCGGTGAGACGGTGAGCCCCGCGCGCGGGCGTTCGCACCGGCCCGGACGGTTGCCGGCCGGGCGCCCCGCGCGCGGTCGGCCACTTCCGGAGTGATTGATTCCCCTTCCCGGGTGACTCCGAGACGCTGCTCACAGCGGGCGGCGGTGACGGCGGGGTATCCGAACCGGGAGACTCGCGGACCTGACTGTTGCCGTTTGACAACTATGGCCGTGAGGCAACAAAGTGTCGGAGTCGTGACGCCCGGGGAAGGAACCGCAATGCTCCGGTGGACGGAGGTCGCTCCGTGTGCCGGCCATCCAAGCCCTGAACCGCGGGGGCGACCGGTGGCTCGGCCCTGTGTTCAGGCCGTCTGGTCTCCGGCGTCCGGCGCGGTGTCGTGTATCTGCAGTGCCGCCGTGTTGCAGAACGCCTCGAGCCCTTCCAGGAGCGCGGTCCGCTTGGCGGCGGGCATCAGCTCCAGGACCGCGTGCAGTTCCCGCTCCCGGCGCGCACGCAGGTCGTCGAGGAAGGCGCGACCGCGGCTGCTGAGGTGCAGCCGTACCTCGCGCCGGTCGGCCGGGCTGACCGCCCGCTCCACGAAGCCGGCGGCCACCAGGCGGTCGCACAGCCGGCTGGTGGACGGCGGGGTGGAGGCGAGGGAGTCGGCGAGGGTGCGCAGGTTGATGCCGTCCTGGTGTTCGAGCATCAGCAGGACGCGCAACTGGGACGGAGAGGCGGGCGCGGTCGAGGCCCGCCCCCAGAGGACTTCCAGCAACTCCACGGCCGTCAAGGTCACGCGTGCGACTTCGGCGGGCTCTGGGCGGGGGCGGAAGACAGTCACCGTCACACTCTCGCAGGCACTGGGACGGCCGCCAGCGTACTAGGTGCCGGGAGCGGCAAGAGATGGTTCGGACGAACGGTGCGATTCGACGCCGGGTGACCTCGTCACCCGGGCCGGACCCGTGTCCGTCGAAAGATAGGTGTTTTGACCGTCGTGAACAGATTTGTGACCGCCGAGCGCGCCCTGCGCACGGCGGCTCCGCACGAGTTGTTCGACGCTGTGCGCGGTGTCCTGGCCAAGGAGTACGCCGCGCGCTCCGTCGAGTTGTACCTGGCCGACTACGGGCTCACCGTCCTGCAGCCGGTGTCGGTGGCGCCCCACGCGGCGGAGCCTGTGCCGGTGCACGGCAGCGCCGCCGGTCGTGCGTTCGGTGCCCAGGAGCCGTTCGTGGAGGTGCCCCCCGAGGGCCCGGCACGCGTGCATCTGCCGGTCACCGTGCGAGGGGACCGGCTGGGCGTGCTCTCGGTCACCCTGCCGGACGGGGACGCCGAGCCCGGCCGTCTGGACGAGCTCGCGGACATCGCCGAGGTGCTCGGCCACGAGATCGTGGTCGCCGAACGGGACACGGACGTGTACCTCCAGGCCAGGCGCAAGGACCGGCTGACCCTGGCCGCCGAGATGCAGTGGCAGCTGCTGCCCGGTCGCGCCTGTTCCCGTCCCGAGTACGAACTCGGCGCGCAGCTGGAGCCGGCGTACGCCATCTACGGTGACAACTTCGACTGGTCCGCCACCGCGGACCACCTCATGCTCTACGTCACCAACGGCATGGGGGAGGGCATAGAGGCCTCCCTGCTCACCAACCTGGCCATCAACGCGCTGCGCAACGCCCGGCGGGCCGGGATCGCCATCGACGACCAGGCCGCCCTGGCCGACCAGGCGGTGTACGCCCATTACCAGGGGCGCTGCTACCTCTCCGTGCTCATGTTCGACTTCGAACTCGCGACGGGCCGGGCGAAGGTCGTGGACGCCGGCTCACCGCAGTTGCTGCGGCTGCGCGACGGATCGGTCGAGCGTGTCGCCTTCGAGGCGCAGCTGCCGCTCGGGATGTTCGAGGAGACCGACTACGTGGCACAGGAGTTCCAGGTCGAGCCGGGGGACCGTCTCGTCTTCGTCAGCGACGGGGTGCACGCGGTCGCCTCACCCAAGGGGGAGGCGTACGGGGACGCCGCGCTCGCTCGGGCGATCACCTCCACCCGCCTCCTGCCGGCCGCCGAGGTGCCGCGCGCCATCCTGCGCGAGCTGACCGGCCATCGGGGCCGCTCCGTCCCGGACGACGACGCGCTGGTGGTGTGCCTCGACTGGCACGGACGCTGAAGCCGCGCCGGGGCGGTCGCGTCCACGAGCCGGATGTGTCGATGCTGTGTCGTTTCACCGCGCCCGCAGCGCCCATGCTTGTCATGAGACAATAATTGCCGCTGTTGTGTCCGACGCGTCGGCGCAGCGGCCCGTCGCGGAGGGAGACGATGCAGGTGCCGGAGCAGGCCGCGGAAGGGCCGGCGGCGCGGGAACTGGGGAACTTCCTGGAACGCCGCCGCGAACAGATCGCCCAGCGGTGGGCGGACCTGCCCCTTTTCTGCACCGTGTTCACCGTCTCCCGCGACGAGGCCGTGGAGGCGTGCAAGGTCGTGATGGACGCGCTGCGCGAGGTCGCGTCGAGCGGCCGGCTGGAGAACGTCGCGGCTTGCGGATTCGACTCGGTGCGCGAGCAACTGGGGCGCATGGCCGCCTCGCGTGCGCGCAGGGGCATCAGCCCGGCGCGGATCGGGAACGAGGCCGCCGAACTGCTGCGCGGCGAGGACCTCCCCGATCACGAGGCGCGGGAGGCTCTGCTGGCCCTCACCGTCCTGATGGGGACGCTGCGGCTGGTGATCATGGAGACGACCGTCCTGGCCGGCGACGAGCTGATAGCCCGCCAGCGGCGGCAACTGCTCGAGGTGGCCACGCCCGTGATCAGCCTCTGGGAAGGCGTCGTCGCGGTGCCCCTGATCGGCACGTTGGACAGCGCCCGCAGCCAGGTCGTCATGGAGTCGCTGCTCCAGGCCGTCGTGGAGCGGCGGGCCCGCCACGCGATCCTCGACATCACCGGCGTCCCCGCGGTCGACTCGCTGGTCGCGCACCACCTGATGCAGACGGTCGCCGCGGTGCGGCTGACGGGTGCCGAGTGCATCGTCTCCGGCATCCGTCCCGCCATCGCGCAGACGATCGTGCACCTCGGCATCGACCTGAGTCCGGTCCTCACGCGCGGCTCGCTGGCCGACGCCCTGGAGTACGCGCTCGCCCGGCAGGGCATCGAGGTCTCCCGACGCGCGGCCGGTGCGACACCGCGATGACGGCCCCCTTCCCGGGAGGCCGGCCCACCGCGCCGCCGGCGGAACCGTGGGCCGGCTTCCCGGCCTCCCGAGGCCGTCGACTCGCTTTCGCGGGGGGCGTGTGATGCCCGCCTTCGACCCCACCGCAACGACCACCATGCCCATCGGCTCCGACGCGGATCTCGCGTGGGTCCGCCAGCGGGTACGCCAGTGCGCGGCCGGCCTCGGTTTCGGTCTGGTGCAGCAGACCAAGCTCGTCACCGCGGCCAGCGAGCTGGCCCGGAACACCCTGGTCCACGGCGGAGGCGGACAGGTCGAGATCACCTCACTCGCCGACGGCCCGAGGCGGGGGATCCGGCTGGCCTTCACCGACAGCGGACCCGGCATCGGCGACGTGGACCTGGCGATGACCGACGGCTACAGCAGTGCCTGCGGTCTCGGGTTGGGCCTCGGCGGGGCCAGGCGGCTCGTGGACGAGCTCACCGTCGACAGCCGGGCGGGCCAGGGCGCCGTCGTCACGGTCGTCGCCTGGGTGACCGGCGCGCCCGCCGACCGTAGGGGGAACGGGTGACGCGGGTGCGGAATCCGCCGGCCACGACTCCTCCCGGCGGCGGCACGTGGCGGCCGGTGAGACCCGGGTCCCTGCCGCCCGGGCGCTCGTCCCACCGCCGATCCCGCCGGAAGCCGTCCCGGAACGCGATAGCGTGGAGGCCACAAGGGGAGAGGATGGAGAAGCCGTGAACGCCTCTGAACCGGTCCCGTCCGTGGAAGCCCAGCTGCGCGCCGCTCCGCCCCACGCCCTGGTGGCCACCGCCGACCGCCTGCTGGCGCAGCGCTTCGGCACCCGGGGCCTGACGCTCCTCCTCGCCGACTACGGCCTGAGCGTCCTGCAACCCGTCACCGATCTCCCGCACACCGGCGAACCGGTCTCCGCGCACGACGGTCCCGCCGGTACCGCCTTCACCACGCAGAAACCGGTGATCGAAATCACCTCCGAACCGGCCACCGAGCTGGTTCACCTGCCCATCACCGTACGCGGTGACCGACTCGGCGTGCTCAGTGTGCGGGTGCCCGACACCTCCACCGACCCGGGTACGGTCCTGCGGCTCGGGGAATTCGCCACCGCACTGGGCCACGAACTCACCACGGCCGGCCGGGACACCGACCTGTACGTCCTGGCACGCCGCACCCGCCGTCTCACCCTCGCCGCCGAAATGCAGTGGCAGCTCCTTCCGGGCACCGGCTGCGTGCGGGACGAGTACGTCATCGGCGCCCACCTGGAGCCGGCCTACGCCATCGGCGGCGACAACTTCGACTGGTCCACCAACGCCGACCACCTCACCCTCACCGTCACCGACGGCATGGGCCAGGGCATCGACGCCTCCCTGCTCACCAACCTCGCCGTCGGGGCGCTGCGCAACGCCCGCCGGGCCGGGATCGGCCTCGCGGACCAGGCGTGCCTCGCCGACCAGGCCCTCTACTCGCAGTACCGAGGCAAGTCGTACGCCTCCACCCTCCTGCTGCGTTTCGACCTCGCCACCGGCCGGGTCCGTGCCGTGGACGCCGGGTCCCCCCAGCTGTACCGCCTGCGCGGAACCAGGATCGAACGCGTCGAACTGGAGGCCCAGCTGCCCCTCGGCATGCTCGAGGAGACTCTCTACGAGGAGCAGGCGTTCCAGGTCGAGGCGGGAGACCGCCTGGTCGCCGTCAGCACCGGCGCCCACGGCACCCGCTCGGCGACCGGAGAGGTGTTCGGCGAGAGCGTCCTGCGCCAGATCCTGAGCGCGACCAGGGGAACACCACCGCACGAGACGGCACGCTCGGTCGTCGCCGGCCTCCTGGAGCACGTGGGCCACCAGGACCTGCTCGCCGACGCGGCCGTCGTCTGCGTCGACTGGAACGGCCGTCCCGGCGGGGCACCCTGAGGGAGCGTGGCCGGACGGCCGGCCCTACGGTGTCTCCGGTGACCTGGGCGGCACCTTCCCGTGGGCCGCGAAGAAAGCTTTCATGCCGCGGACCAGCGCCGCTCGCTCCGCGGGCGCCATCTGCGCCAGCACACCGGCCAGGGCCTGGGTGCGCCGACGGGCCACGTCTCCCAGCACACGGCGCCCCTGCCCCGTGAGCCTCAGCTGCACCTCACGGCGGTTGCGCGGGTGCAGCGAGCGCTCCAGCATCCCGGCCGCCTCCAGCCGGTCGCACAGCCGGCTGGCGGTGGGGAGCCCTATGTCCAGCCGTTCCGCCAGCCCGGTGAGGTTCACCTCCGGCGCCGTCTCCAGTGCCCTGAGCGCCCGCAGCTGGTGGAGGGACAGCCGTACAGCCGCCTCCTGGGCGGCCGTCGACCACAGGTTCGCGAGACTCTCCACGGCATCGGCGATCTCACGCGCGCCGACGCTCGGCACGTCGCCCGAGCCCTCAGCGCGGTCGTCGGCGCCGCCGGGAGAAGTCACGAACACATCACTTTCCGTAGGATCCGGGTGCTGCGGGCATCACCCATAATCTCTCGCTGTACCCGAGTGGCCTGCCCACAAGCAGCGTTCGTGGCGCGGGACCACCCGGCCGCCCCGACAGGTACACCTGAGCGGCCCGCCCGCCGCTCCGGCGGCGGCCACGGACACCGCGTGACCGGCAGCCGACGATCGGCTCCCTCCCCTTGTGCCGGAACGGCTGTCCGGCCTTCCGCGGCGGGGTGCCGCGCGCCCGGACGCGGGCGGCGACCGGGACGGCCGGCGACGCGCTTGCGACGACCGAGCGGGTCGGCAGCGCCGGAAGCGGGGTCCGGGCCGCCTCGCCAGCCCGCGCGCCGGCCCGGCCGGCGACGTCGCAGCCCCGCCCGGCCACCGGCGTCCGGGGCGGCACCGCTCCCCGGCCGGCCGCACGACCGTCACCGTCATCCATGAGGCGGATGCTCTCACCCCCGACGCTCCGACATTTCCCCGGCCACGACTGCGGCTCCCCTTCCCCGAAACGTCGATGACATGCCCGTGACTCGGCCACAGGATCCGGGCGAAACGGATGCAAAGGTCCGGTGCGACTTTCCGGGACGGGTTGCGACGGCGGGCACGGGTGCGGGACTGTTGCCGTACGACATCTGTTTCCCCATGACAGGAAGGTGGTGAGGTACGCACGTGCGTGCCTCCGCTTGTGTCTTCTTCCCCCGGTACCTCCGCCCGTTCCCCCGATGCCGGCCACACGGTCGGCGCGACCTGGACTGACGCCCCCTGTCCCGTTCTCATCGTCGACCGGCACGGCGGCCTCCTGGAGATCAACGGGGCCGCCCGGAGACTCCTCCCCGGTGCCGTCCGCGGCGACTGGCTGCACGAGCACGTCCCGTCCTGGCTCACCGACGCCCATCAGCGCATCGGTGAGGGACAGCGCGGCACGCGCGCCGAGCCGCTGAACGGGCCCATCAAGGAGCGCCACTTCGAGGCGCACCCGACGGCGACCGACGACGGCGACATCGTGTGGTGGCTGGTCGACGACACCGACCGCCGCCTGGCCCAGGCCGCGCTGACCGACGCGCAGACGCGCACCGAGATCCTCTCGGAGGTGTCCAGCACGCTGCTGTCCACGCTGAACGTGCCGCGCTGCATGGAGGTGACCGCCGCCATGGCCGCGGAACACCTCGCCGACGCCGCGGTCCTCGTCGCCCCGCCCAAAGGACGGCGCCACCCGCTGACCTACGCCACCAGGGGCCGGCCGGCCACCCAGCTCACGCGACTGGTCGACGTCTCCGGCGTACCGGGCCTGACCGAGGCCCTCCAGGGCTTCCCGCCGGTGCCGGCCCGCTGGATAAACCCCGCCGACCTCCCCGACTGGGTCACCCCGGACGGTTTCGCCGGTCCGGTCGGATCCGTGATCGTCGCTCCGCTGCCCGGCCACGGCGTACCGGCCGGAGCCCTGATCCTGATGCGGGCCAGCACCGAGCAGTCCTTCACGGAAGGCGAGGAGGTCTTCGCCCGGCTCTTCGCCGCGCGGGCCGGCGCGGCGCTCTCCGCCGCCCGCCTGTACAGCGAGCAGGCCACCGTCACCGCCACGCTGATGCGCGAGTTGCTGCCCCCGCCGCTGAGCAGCGTGAACGGAGTGGAGTACGCCGGCGGGTACCGCGCCGCCAAGGACCACGAACGGGTCGGCGGGGACTTCTACGACGTCCACCCCGGCTCCGACCCCTCCCAGGACACCCTCGTCGTCCTCGGCGACGTCGCGGGCAAGGGCCTGGACGCGGCGGTGCTCACCGGCAAGATCCGCAACACACTCCACGCGCTGCTGCCGCTGACCGACGACCATCAGCGGGTCCTCGACCTGCTCAACGGCGCGCTTCTCACCTCCCGTCACACACGCTTCGCCACGCTGGTCCTCGCCTCCGTCCGCCGCCGCGGCAGCCGGGCACGGCTCCGGCTGACCAGCGCCGGACACCTGCCGCCGCTGATCCTCCGCGCCGACGGGACGGTGGAAGAAGTACACGCCAGGGGGACCCTCGTCGGCGCACTGCCCGCCGTCACGGCGCACACGGTCGAAACGGTGCTGGCGCCGGGGGAGACCTGCCTGCTCTACACCGACGGCATCACCGAAGCGCGCGGCGGACCGCTCGGCGACGAGTTCTTCGGCGAGCACCGCCTGCGCCGGGCCCTGGCGGAGTGCGCGGGTCTCCCGGCCGAAGCGATCGTCGAACGCGTGCAGATGCTCGCCGCCCAGTGGCTGGGCGCCGGACGCCACGACGACATGGCCGCCGTCGCTATCAGCGTCCCCCGGACCGGCCCCCTGACCGTTCTCAACGGGCGGTCCGCAGCGAGGAACAGGAGCAGTACGTGAGGTACCCCACCGCGGCGGCCGACCCGCCGGACCGGCTGTGTGAGGCAGCGGCCGACGGCGTCGCACACACGGCCGCCCACATACCCTTCGAGGCAGCGGCCGACGGTGCGGGCGAGGAGACGCCGCTCCTGGAGGTGCTCGCACGCGTCCAGGAGGGAGCCGGGCCCGAACGGGCCGCAGGTCGCACCGCACCGGCACAGGAACATGCCACGACCGCCACCGCCGAACGGCCGGCCGCCGCTTTCGCGTACCGCGGTCCGGCACCGGAACGCCACGCCCCTTCTCACGGCCGCGCCGACGGCGCATGGGACGCCGTCCCCGCCCGGTTCGTCGCCGAGGCCCTCCGCCCGCGCGGCCGGCGGGCCGACCACCCCGGCGCCCGGCCCCCCGCACGGCATACGGTCGCCCACCCGCACCGCACCAGCCCCGACGCCGTCCTGCTGCCCGCATCGCACCTGCCGGCCGCCCATGCCGTCGGCGCGGACGTCAGGCACGCCCCGGCAGCCCCAGGAGTTCCCCCGCGCACCGCGCCTGCCGCACGAGGCGGTGCCGCGGTGCCCGACCGCACCCCCCCGTCCCGTCCCCGGCCCCCACATGCAGGCATGACCGACCCGAACCCCACCGAATTCACCCTCACCGTCCTCCGCACGGCCGGCACGCTGACCTTGCGGGTGGGCGGCGAACTCGACTACGACACGAGCGACGGCCTGACCGACATGGTCGTCCGGCAGCTGACAACCGACGAGGCCGGGCTGAGCGACGTACGTCTCGACTTCCGCGATCTGACGTGGATCGACTCCTCGGGCCTGACCGCGTTGCTGATGGTCCGTCGCCGTACCGAGGCCGCCGGCGCCACGCTGCACCTGGACCACCGGCCCGAGGTCCTGGAGCGCCTGCTGCGCCTGACGAACGTGCTGGAACACCTCACCGCCCCCGTGACGGAAGAGGAGACCCGGGACCGGCGCCTGAGGACCGCGAGGAGTGACGGCTGATGCCCCTGGGACACTGATCCTCGCCGAGCGGGCCCCGCTGTGCCGACTCTGGGTCACCTGGGGCCACGGGGAGAGAACCCGGGCCGCAGGCCCCCGGCGTCGCTCAGGAGGAGGCCCGGCGGCGGTGCCGGGCGGCGACGGCCCCCAGGACCACACCGACCGCGATGACGGCCAGCCCGCGCGCCCAGACCTCGGCCTCGATCTGCGTGGCGAGCGCCACGCAGGAGGCCGCCCCCAGGACGGGGACGGCGGTGTACGCCCGGAAGTGCGGGCGGTCGGAGCGGTCGCGCCGCTGGACGAGCACCGCGGTGTTGACGATGAAGAACACCACGAGGAGCAGCAGCACCAGGGTGGAGGCGAGGCTTGCCACGTCACCGGTGAGCGCCAGCAGGAAGGACAGCACGGTCGTGGCCGCGATAGAGGCCCACGGCGTACGGCGGCCGGGGAGCACCCGGGTCAGGAAGCGGGGCAGGAGCCCGTCGCGCGCCATGCCGAAGGCCAGGCGGGAGCTCATGATGCCGGTGAGCAGCGCGCCGTTGGCCACGGCGACGAGGGCGATGGCGCCGAACACCTTCGGCGGTACTCCGCCCGCCTCCTTCACCACCTCCAGCAGCGGACCGCTGGAGCGGGCCAGCGTCGCGGTGGGGACGGCGGCCGAGGCGACGACACCCACCAGGACGTACACGGCTCCGGCCGTCACCAGGGCGCCGAAGAGGGCCCGCGGATAGGACCGGCGCGGGTCGCGGGTCTCCTCGGCGACGTTGACGGAGGTCTCGAAGCCGACGAAGGAGTAGTACGCGAGCACCGTTCCGCCCAGCACACCGGCGGCGGCTCCCGAGTGCGCGGTGCCGAGGTGGCTGAGCCTGCCGGGGTCGCCGTCGCCGCGCAGGAACAGCCAGACCCCGAGCCCGACGACGAGCAGCAGACCGCCGACCTCGACGACGGTCGCCGCCACGTTGGCGCGCGTGGACTCGCTGATGCCACGGGCGTTCAGCAGGGCCAGGGCGCACAGGAAGACGGCCGCCACCAGCACGACCGGAAGGCTGACGAAGACGGCCAGGTAGTCGCCGGCGAAACCCCGCGCCAGCGCGGCGACGGAGACGATGCCCGCGGCGAGCATGCAGAACCCGGCGAGGAAGCCGGTGAACGGCCCGTAGGCGAGGGTCGCGTAGTGGGAGGCGCCGCCCGCCCTCGGGTACTTCGTGGCGAGTTCGGCGTACGAGGCGGCCGTCAGAAGCGACAGCAGCAGCGCGAGGAGCAGGGGCAGCCACACGGCGCCGCCCGACTCCGCGGCGATCTGGCCGACGAGGACGTAGACACCGGCGCCCAGCACGTCGCCGAGGATGAAGAAGTACAGCAGGGGGGTCGTCAGCGCCTTCTTGAGCGCGGGGGCAGCGCTGTGCGGTGAGCCGTCCGTCTCAGCAGTTGAAGGCGTGGAAGGAGTGGAAGGAGGTGTCACCACACCCGCCTACCCCCTGGGACCGGCCGCAGACGGGGACGGGCGTGTGATGCGCGCGGACCGTTCCGGCACGGCTCGGTGTCCGCCGAGTCCGCCGTCGGCCGGGTTGCCGTCGACGCCCAGACGCCCAGACGCCCGACGTGCTTGCGGAGCCGGGGCCTCACCCTGCCGGCGGGCGCCGGGCGTGCCCCACGTGAGCCACCTCCACTCCAGCCTCGGCAGACTGCCCGTCACCACCAGCGGCGCGGGGGCGCAGGGTATGCCGATCCGGCTCAGCACGAGTGCCTGCGTGGTGGCCACGCCGGCCCGAGGACGGCCAGGGGCGGGGTCATCGTCAGCAGCCGGCGCACGATCAGCGGTACCCGGCGTCGCAGGAAGCCTCGCGTGATGACCTGCTCGCGGGCCGAGCGCGATACCCAGGCCGTCGTGGAAGCCGTCGAGACTCTGCTCACCCTGGCCGCTTCGGCCACCGGCAGGACGCAGGGCCGCTGCGGCGAGGGTGAGCATGCCGGCGTTGACCAGTCCGGCCAGGCCGAGCGTCGCGATCAGTGAGTGCGCTGTCCGCGCAGCACCCGCAGCTTCTCCGCCGTGGTTCACGGCCTGCCGATCGCGGATGGGGCGGTGGCCGACCGGGCCGTGGCGGCGGGATGCGCGGTCGCGGTGTGCGCCGCGATGAGCGTCCTGAACGTCCGGCTGCCGGCCGGCGGTCGCGCCGGTTTGCGTGCTCAGGCGGCGGGCTACCCGGCGCTCCGTGCGAGCCGGGGACGATCCGGTGTCCGGCCGCGGAGACCGACAGCGTGCGGAGGAACAAGACATCATGACCGTGCCCGAAGAGAACAAGCCCAAGACCACGAAGACCGATGAAGTCGTCGATCAGCGCGACGAACGGGACACCACCGAATCGGCGGCACGCGGGGCGAGCAGCCGCGACATGGCCGAGGCCCTGGAAGAGGCCGGGATACGTCCGGAGGACATGCCCGAGGAGTAGCCGCGCGACGTGCGGGGGCCCGGCAAGCCCCGCCACCGCGCCCGCCGTCCGGCCGCGGGCCGCCGCCCGCCGGGCGAGGAACACACTCGTCCGTCCGGGAACGGCGGCCGGCGCGTCGGCGACGCGGTGAATGTCGCGCCGACCGCGCTCACAGGAGGACACCGACTGCCGACCGACGAGGACCACCGGAGCGCACCTGACCCGTGACGCGGGCGCCGGCCCTCAACCAGTTTCGGCCCCCGTCTCCGTGCAACCCGGTCCGCCCGAGATCGGTACGCGGTCCGGCCGGGCTGGACCACGCCGCCGTGACACCTGTGAGGAGTCCGAGGAGGACAGTGATGGATCACTCTCGTGTCCCTGTGCTGGAGGCACTGCAGGAGTTCCGGCGCCGCGGCGATGTGGTGTACGGGCCTCCTGGCCACAAACAGGGCCTGGGAGCCGATCCCCGCGTCCTCGACATCGTGGGGGAGGGCGTCTTCGCCTCCGACGTGCTGTCCCTGAACGGGCTCGACGACCGCCGCGAGTCGCAAGGGGTGCTCACCCAGGCGGAGGAACTGATGGCGGACGCGGTCGGAGCGGAGCAGGCCTTCTTCTCGACCTGCGGCAGTTCCCTGTCGGTGAAGACCGCGATGCTGGCGGTGGCCGGACCGGGCGAGAAGCTCCTCATCTCGCGCAACGCCCACAAGTCCGTGATCGCCGGAGTGATCGTCAACGGCGTCCACCCGGTCTGGGTGCACCCGAAGTTCGACACCGAGCGGCACCTGGCGCATCCACCGGAGCCCGACGACGTACGCCGCGCGCTGCGGGAACACCCGGACGTCAAGGGCATGCTGCTGATCACGCCCACGGACTGGGGCTCGTGCGCCGACATCCGCGGCATCGCCGCCGTCTGCCACGACCACGGCATCCCCCTGATCGTCGACGAGGCATGGGGAGCCCACCTGCCCTTCCACCCCGACCTGCCGGCCTGGGGCATGGACGCCGACGCGGACCTCGTCGTCACCAGCGTCCACAAGATGGGCGGCGCCGTCGAGCAGAGCTCCGTCTTCCACCTCCAGGGCGACCGGGTCTCACCCGAGGTGCTCAAACAGCGCGAGGACCTGCTCGGCACCACCAGCTCCTCGTCCCTCGTGTACGCCACCCTCGACGGATGGCGCCGCCACATGGTCCAGCAGGGCCACGACCTGCTGGACGCGGCGCTGCACCGCACGGCGCGCATCCGCAAGGCCGTCACCGCGATGCCCGGCCTGCGCCTGATGGGCCAGGAGGTCGTCGAACAGGGCCTGACGACGGAACTGGATCCGCTGAAGATCACTGTCGACGTGCGGGAGCTCGGCATCAGCGGCATGCAGGCCACCGAGTGGCTGCGCGCCCACTGCCAGGTCGACATCGGTTCCTCCGACACCTGCCGGATCAGCGCACAGATCACCCACGCCGACAACGACCGGACCGAGAACCTCCTCATCGACTCCCTGCACCGCCTCGTCGAGCACGCGGACACCATCGGGACGCGGCCCTCCGTCCGGCTGCCCGAGCCCCGCGCGCTGCAGCTCGAGCAGGCCATGCTGCCCCGGGACGCGTTCTTCGCGAACGCCGAGCACGTCCCGGCCCGGGAGGCCGTCGGACGCGTCGCGGCCGAGACGATCAGCCCCTACCCGCCCGGCGTCCCCGTCGTCGCCCCGGGCGAGATCATCACCCGTGAGGTCGTCGACTACCTGACCAGTGGTGTGGCCGCCGGCATGCTCATCCCGGACGCCGCCGACCCCGGTGCCGAAACCCTGCGGGTGACGGCCCGATAACCGGCCGGCCCTGACTTCGTGAGCCGTGTTCCCGCCCGCATGGCCAAGGCGGTCCGGCACCCATCGCCGAGGCCGCCCGGCACCGTTGACCGTGGCTCCGCGGGATCGCCTGGCCACCCGGTCGCGGAGGCGCGCACGAACCCCCCGCCTCCTGGCCCCGGCACGACGGAACGGCCGCCGACGGCCGAGCGCCGGTGCGGAAGCATGCACGGCTGTCGCGGGGTACTTGGGAACCCTGTCGTCCTCCCCGGCCGCGTGGCCCCTGCCGCGGCCAGAGCGGCCGGCCCCTGCTCGGCGGGGCACCGGGCCCCGGCGGGGAGTGCAACGACCTCGGCAGGAGCGGAGACGATCATGCCAGGCACGTGGTTGACAGGCGGGCAGCCCGGAACGACGACCCGTGCGGACGCGGGATCACACAGGTGGCGGGCGGTGCTGGTCGCACTCGCGGACCGCGACAGCCCGGACTCCGCGTCGGCGGACTCCCTGGACGAGCTGGAGCGTCTGGCCGCGACAGACGAGATCGAGGTCGCGGACCGGGTGGTGCAGGTGCGGGAGCGTCCGGACCCGGCGACGTACCTGGGTTCGGGCAAGGTGCGCGAGCTGGCGGAGCTGACCGAAGCCCGGCAGGCCGACCTGGTGATCGCCGACGGCGAGCTCACCCCGGCCCAGGTGCGAGGTCTGGAGGACGGGGTCGGGACGCGGGTGGTCGACCGGACCGGGTTGATCCTGGACATCTTCGGCGAGCACGCCCACAGCTCGGAAGGCAAGGCACAGGTGGAGCTGGCCCAGCTCGCCTACGAACTGCCCAGGCTGCGTGGCCACGGTCGGGAGATGTCCCGGATCGGCGGCGGCCGGGTGGCCGGCGGTGCGGGTATCGGCGTGCGCGGTCGTGGTGAGATGCGTCTGGAGATCCGGCGGCGCCATCTGCGCCGGCGGATGCGGACCCTGCGTGAGCAGGTGCGTCGTACGGCGCGCCGCCGCGAGGTGACCCGCGGGCGCCGGGTGCGCGCCCGCGTGCCGTCCGTGGCGATCACCGGTTACACCAATGCCGGCAAGTCGGCCCTGCTGAACCGCCTGGCGGGCGCGGACGCCGAGGTCGCCGACGTCCTGTTCGCGACCCTGGATCCGCTCGTGCGCCAGGTCCGCACCGTCGACGGACTGGCCTACACCCTCACCGACACGGTCGGTTTCGTCCGCCGCCTTCCGCACCAGCTGGTCGACGCCTTCCGGTCGACCCTGGAGGAGGTCGCGCGGGCCGATCTGGCCCTGCACGTCGTCGACGCCTCCTCCCCGCAGGCCGGCCGGCACATCGACACCGTGCGCGGGGTGCTGCGGGAGATCGGTGCGCAGGACGTGCCGGAACTTCTGGTGCTGAACAAGGCGGACCTCGCCGAACCCGAGCGGATGGCCACGTTGCGCCGCCTCCACCCGGGCGCGGTCGCCGTCTCCGCCCGCACGGGCGAGGGTCTGGGCGACCTCCGCAAGGCGCTGAGGGACCACCTCTCGGCGCTGTTCCCGCCGGTACCGGCCCGCAGCGCCCCACCCGCCGGCCAGGAGGGAAGCACGTGATGCAGGACCCCGACCCCGCTGTGCGCGGCTGTCCGCACGACCGCGTCGGCTCACTGCGGGACGATCCGGCCGCCCGGGTGCGCATCCCCTCGGTGTCCGCCGACCCGGCACACGAGCGGGACGTGACCTGGTCGGCGCGTCGGCTCCAGGCCCGCCTGCGGGAACACGGTCTGCAAGCCGTCGGTGTCGCGCTCCTCGACCTCGGGAAAGCCCACCCGGCGCCGCTCACGTACGAGGCCGCCATGAGCCGCACCGTGCAGCGCCCGGCACCGCGCATACGCAACGGCGGTGGCGCGTCGGCCGCCCTGCCGGCCGAAGCCACCCACGCGCCCGTGCTGTTCAACGGCACCGGCCGGCCCGAGGACCACCGGCACGACTGCGACGAGAAGGCCGAGGTCCAGGCACAGCGCGCCGAGACACTCGCCTACCCGCTCGGGGACCTCTGCGGGCGGCTGCGCGGCTGAGCGGCGGGCGAGCCGCTCGCCACCGAGGAAGGCGGAGGGCGCGTTCCCGCGGGGGCGCCAGACCGGAGGAGCGCGATGGAGCCGGATGACCAGATCATGCAGGGGCCCGGCGAGCGGAGGGTCGCCGAGGCGGCGGAACGGATCGTGGCCGAGGGCCGGCCACGGTTGCACCGCACGTGGACGTCGTTGGTGGCCACCTCGCTGCTGGGTGGCATCGACGTCGGTGTCGGCGTCATGGCGCTGCTGTTCGTGCGGCACGAGACCGGCAGCGAGCTCCTGGCCGGACTGGCCTTCTCCGTGGGGCTCATCGCCTTGCTGCTCGGACACAGCGAACTGTTCACGGAGGGGTTCCTGGTGCCCGTCGCCACCGTCATCGCGGGTGCGGCCACCTGGCTGGACCTGGCAAGGATGTGGGGCACGGTCCTGGTGATGAACCTGGTCGGTGGATGGGTGTCCATGTGGCTGGTCATGCAGGCCTACCCGGACCTGCACCGCACCGCAGCCGCCTCGGGCGCGAAGTTCGTCGACGGCGGGTACACACTGGGCACCTTCTGTCTCGCGGTGCTGGGCGGCGGCGTCATCACGCTCATGACCCGTATGCACCATGGCAGTGAGTCCATGACCGCGAAGATCATCGCATCGATCGCCACCGCGTTCGTCCTGGCCGGGTTCGGGCTGTGGCACTCGGTGCTGGACTCCCTCGTCGCGTTCGCCGGCCTGCACACCGGCACGACGTCCTACGGTTACCTCGACTGGCTGCGGTGGCTGGCCTGGGCGGTCCTGGGCAACATCGTCGGCGGGCTCCTGCTGACCACGACCCTGCGCCTCATCCGCAGTGCCCCCGTGCTGAGCGACGACGCACGGACCGGCCGGTGACGCCGGCGATCACCGACCGCGCCGAGGTAGCCGTCAGCCGTCAGGGAACCCTCATGGTGCCTTGTTTCCCCACGTAAGGAGTGATGCGCGATGTCACAGCCCGCACAGCAACAGCAGCCGCCCGGCACGGAAGCCGCTATGCGGCCCAGGCCCGACCACGGGGAGCACAGTTACCGGGGGTCGGGCCGGCTGGCCGGGAAGACGGCGGTGATCACGGGCGGCGACAGTGGTATCGGCAAGGCCGTGGCCATCGCCTACGCCCGGGAGGGTGCGGATCTCCTTCTCTCCTACCTGCCCGAGGAAGAGCAGGACGCCCGCGACACCGCGCACTGGGTGGAGCAGGCCGGACGCAAGGTGGTCCTGCTGCCGGGGGACCTGGCAGATCCGGCGTACTGCCGCGAGGTGGTCGGGCGGGCGGTGGAGTCGTTCGGCCGGATCGACGTCCTGGTGAGCAACGCGGCGTTCCAGATGACCCACGAGTCGCTGGAGGAGATCCCCGACGACGAGTGGGACCACACCCTGGCGGTCAACCTCAGCGCGATGTTCCACCTGTGCAAGGCGGCGGTGCCCCACATGCGGCCCGGGGCGTCGATCATCGCCACCACCTCCGTCAACTCCGACATGCCGGTGCCCACACTGCTGCCCTACGACGTGACCAAGGCCGGCATCGCCAACATGGTCGGGGCCATGGCACAACTGCTGGGCGAGCGCGGGATCCGCGTCAACAGCGTGGCTCCGGGACCGATCTGGACACCATTGATCCCCGCGACGATGCCGCCCGAGCAGGTGGAGAACTTCGGCTCTCAGGTTCCGCTCAACCGCCCGGGCCAGCCGGCCGAGGTCGCCCCGGTCTACGTGCTGCTCGCCTCGGACGAGGGTTCGTACGTCTCCGGCGCCCGGATCGCGGTCACCGGCGGCCAGCCCATCCTCTGAACGCATGCGTCGCCCGGGTCTTCCTGGGAACCCGGCGGCTGCCGGAAGCAACCACCACCCAATGCAGCAGGAGGTCGGGACCATGCCGAATCCGCAGCAGCCTGAGATACGGCGTAACGACAAGGGGGCGGCCACCCCGGAGGACAGCCGCCAGTTGAAGGCGGGCCAGGCGGACGGTGGCGCGAGTGGTCACCCGCACGGCACGGACAAGGGTGCGAAGGGCGGAGGAGAGGGCGGGGGAGTGCCTCCGGCACAGCAGCCCGATCACCCCTGAGCCTCCTGCGACGTCCCCTCACACCGAACGGCCCCGCACGGGGCCGTTCGGTGTGAGGTCCACATGGCCGACGGCACCCCTGCCCGGACACGCCGGACAGGTCACCGATGGCCATCCGTCCCGCGGCCGGGAATCCCGCTCGTGTGCAACAGCCGTGCCACTTCGGGCCGGATCCGCTCGGCGAGGTAGACGTGGCCGGCGTTCGTAGGGTGGATACCGTCGCCTCCGATGAACCGGTGGGCGGATCCGGTGAACCAGCCGCGGCGCACCGCGGACAGGTAGGGCAGGTGGAGTTTCTCCGCCGCGGCCGAGACCGCCTCGTCCATCGGGTGTGAGGCGATCGGTCGCCGAAGCGCGTAGATCGGCCCGATGACCAGGATGCGCGCGTGGGGCAGCCCTGCACGCAGACGGCGCAGGGTGTCCACCGCGGCGGCTCGGGTTCTCGTCGGGCTGGAGTCGTTGCGGGACCCCTCGACCACGACCACGTCCGGCTTCGCGGCGATGGCCTGCTTGATCCGCTGCGTGTACGGCCGTCCGCCTTCTTGCCGGCCACCAGTGGTGTAGCCGGTGCCGCCCTCGGCGTCGAGACTCAGCGTCAGTCCCAGTTGTCCAGCGACCAGCGAGGGCCAGCCATGCGCTCCTCTGCCGCCCTGGGAGCTGCCGCCGGCAATGCTGTCACCCAGGACGAGCAGCCTCACATGGGGGGCCGCGTCGGCTCGAACGCCGACGCCTGCGACCAGGAGGGCGCACAGCAAGCCGACCAGCAACGTCGCGCGGCCTGTCCGCCGGACTCCACACATGCCCATGATCAGAAGTTAAGGCGCCCGGCGAAGGAGCCACCAGTGGACCGGCCCGAACGGGGCACGGTCGAGCGGCCGCACCCGCCTGGCCGCGGCTCCGACCCAGGCGAGGAGGCATGCCTCCGCGGCCACGAGGGTGACAGCGAGCAGTCCGGCACGGCCTCGATCACCTTCCTCGTCGCGAGCCGGCGCTGCCGATCCCGAGGGCGTCTCGCACCCGGTCGTAGACGCTCAGCGGTACGCCCAGCAACGCGTTCCCGGGAGGCCTCCGGGGGATCACGGGGTGCGGATGTGTCGGGGCGGTCTGCCGTACCGCCGCCCACGTGGTGCCGAGTGTGCGTAGCCGGGCGGTGTTCATCGCGTCCTGCAACCGGGGGAGCAGGAGGTCTTCCTCGTCCCGGATGTCCTGCCGTATCAGCGCGAAGGCCCGCTGCACTTTGTCCTCGCGCCCCGGATCGCCGGCAGGAAGGCGTTCGATGTCCGCGACGAGATCGTTGATCTGCTGGTGCTCTTCCTCGACCCGGGCCGTCAGCTCCTCGCCGTCCGGGACCGAGGCTCGTACGGTGGGCCACAGCACCGTCTCTTCCGCGAACGCGTGGCTGAAGACCAGTTGGACCACTTGCTTCAGCACACGTTCCCGCTGGTGAACGTCGTCGAGGGTCAGGTACCGGTTCATCAGCCGGTCCATCTCCTCGTGCTCACGGCGTTGCCGCACCAGGATGCTGCCGCCTCCACCGAGCTGCTCGACGGTCTGGTCCTTGATGGTCCTCGACATGGCCGCTCCCGTGCGTATGCCGGAGCCGGACAGCGACACGTGCGGCGCCGCCCCGATCTCCGCGCCCGCCCGGGTACCCGCAGCCGGCCCGGCGGAACGCCGGCAGGGAGGCCGAGCCCGCCGTGAACCGCCTGTCCCCCGCTTCGCGCAGGCGTGTGAACGGAAATCCGGGGAAGACGAGGTAACTGCTGAGCATGAGCTGTCGCTCATTGCCGGAAAGGAGAAACCGGTGCCGGACGTCACCGGCCTGCTGGTGCGGAAACTGTCCGTGTCCCTGAAGGCCACACGCAGGAGCACACGCGGCCTGCTCGGGCAGGCGGTGGCCTCCCTGAGCAAGGTGCGCTTCTGCCCCTCCTGCCACAAGTGGGTCGGCGAGGGGATGGACACGTGCGCGGGCGGACACCCGGTGCACTGAGCAAGAAGGCTTTGGTCTGGTCACCCCGGACACTCCCGCCCGGCGACACGGCACCGCGCGGGCCGGCGCACGCCCCGGTCAGGCCCGCGACAGGCGGCTTCCCGGCGTGCCGACGCGGAGCATGCCGCAGTCCCGGCTGATGCGACTGAGCCCAGCGACGCTGGAAGAGCAGAACGCGGTCCCGCTGCCGGAGGCACACGCCGTGCGTCGCCGCGCTCAGCGCTGCACGAGTCCGTCGGACCAGGATGCGGCCAGTCGTCCGCTGCACCCGTCAAGGCCGGCGCCAGTGGTGCATGACCGGATGCCGACGCCGGGGATCGCAGGCCGGCAGGCGACCAATCCGCGGCTCGCGTGGCCCCGGATTACACAGGGCTGTTCCGCCCCGCCGTGCCCAGGGGAGAGCCATTGTGAAGGAACCGGTGTACATCGGCAGTGATCCAACTGCCCGACCTGATCTGCAACAGCTGGTCCACGAGGTGGCGCTGGGTGATCGGGAGGCTTTCGCCGCGGTGTACGACGCCGTGGCCGGCTCCGTTCTCGGGGTCGCCCGGGCCGTTCTGCGTGATCAGGCGCAGTCGGAGGAGGTGGCGCAGGAGGTGCTGGTGGAGGTCTGGCGCACGGCTCCGCGCTACCGGCCCGAGCGGGGCACGGCCATCAACTGGATCCTCACCCTCGCTCACCGGCGGGCGGTGGACCGGGTCCGCTCCGTGGAGGCTGCGGCGGCCCGTGACACCAAGGCCGCGCTGCTCGACCATCAGCCTGCTTACGACGAGGTGACCGAGCAGGTCGAGACCCGGTTGGAGCAGGAGCAGGTGAGGCGCTGCATGCGCACCCTGACCGAACTCCAGCGCCAGTCGGTCACCCTCGCCTACTACCGCGGCCTGACCTACCGGGAGGTGGCCGAAGCACTGTCGCTGCCGTTGGGCACGGTGAAGACCCGGCTGCGTGACGGGCTCATCCGGCTCCGCGACTGCCTGGGGGTGACCGCATGACCACGACCGATCTGCACGCGCTGACCGGCGCCTACGCCGTGCACGCGCTGCACGGTGAGGAGAATGCCGCCTTCGAGCGTCATTTGGCCGGGTGCGACACGTGTCGGCAGGAGGTCGCCGAGTTCGCGGCCACCGCCGGGCGCCTGGCTCTGGCTTCCACGGTGCGCGCGCGCCCCGTGATGCGGGAGGAGGTGTTGCGGCGCATCACGACCGTGCGGCAGGTGCCGCCCGGTGCCGCGCCGCTGGAGCGGGTACGCCGTGGCGCACAGCGGGGACGGGGCCTGGCCCGGTGGGTGCTGGCCGCCAGTGTGGCCGCCGCTGCCGCGTTCGGGGGCACCGCCGTGTGGCAGTACGAACGCGCGCAGGACGCTTCGCACGAGGCGGCCCAGGCGCAGCGGCGCGTCGAGGACCTGGCCCACGTGCTGGCCGCGCCTGATGCCAAGTCGCGTTCGGCGAAGGTGGCGGGCGGCGCGGGCACGCTGGTGGTCTCAGCCAGCCGGGACCAGGCCGTCTTCGTCGCCTCCGGGATGACGGCCCCTCCGCGGGGCAAGGTGTACCAGCTGTGGTTCGCCGACGGAGGGAAGATGCGCTCGGCCGGCCTGATGGACCCCGACCGAGGCAGCCAGGCCGTGCTGATGCGGGGAGCGGTCGACGGCGCCTCCGGAATCGGCGTCACGGTGGAGCCGGCCGGCGGATCGAAGCAGCCGACCTCGTCACCGGTCGCCCTGCTCCGCGTGCCTGCGTGACGTGTGCGTGGGGAGCACCGCCCGTCCGGCGGTGCTCCCCACGCGGCTGTCCTCGCCGCGGCGACCGGAGGAGGAGCGGTTGCCGGGGCCGCGCACGCGTTCCACCCGGGGCGGGCAGGCGATTGCGGGCCGACGACGGCCTCCGCGTGGGTCACAGCCAGGTCTTCGTTGTATGTAGTGTGCGGAAATGACAAGAAGCGAGCGGCTCGCGGACCAGCTGGACTGGTACTGGCACAAGAACCTACGGCCGCGGCTGGACGGTCTTACCGATGAGGAGTACTTCTGGGAGCCTGTGCGCGGCTGCTGGAGTGTCCGCCCACGTGGCACGTCGGCCGCTCCGATGTCGGAGGGTTCGGGGGAATGGACGATGGACTTCGCGTCCCCTGGCCCCGAGCCGGCGCCGGTGACCACGATTGCCTGGCGCCTAGCACACATCATCGTCTCGTGCCTGGGTTATCGGGTCGGATGGTACTTCGGCGGTCAGGAGGTCAACTCCGAGACATTCGCCTACGCGGGGACCGCCGACCAGGCGCTGAAGCAGCTCGATGAGATGTATGGGAGATGGAACGCGGGGGTCCGCGAACTCTCGGACGTCGACCTGGAGAATCCGCCCACGGTGGGTCCCGAGCGGTTTCCCCTCGAGAACAGGGTCCTGCACGTCAACAGGGAGCTGATCCATCACGGCGCCGAGATTTCCCTGCTGCGCGACCTCTACCGCTGGCAGGACGGAGCCGTACCGCGCCGAATGTGAGGCCCGGGTCTTCCCGCATCCGGTTGGGGCGGCGGTACGTTGTCGGTACCTTTACGAGCTGGTCGCCCCAGTCGAGATCGACTCCGCACACCCAGCAGCTCCGAGGCGCGGGCGCTGTTGCTGACGGCCAGCGCCGGGATCGCCCGGTCCCGGTTCGAGCGCAGGGCCCTGAACAGCTCGTTCCACCGCTCGTCCGGCATCTCCCGCTGGCGCGGCTTGGGGACCTTCGGGTTGTAGCGCAACCTCCCCTCGCACCGGTAGGGCTCCAGCGGATTGTGGTGGGCGTGCGGTCGGCGCCGGTCGGACCGCGCCAGCGGCACCGGGTCGACCAGCGGGCCGCCGCCGGTCTCGATCATCCCCAGCTCGGCGATGGTCTCGTCCTCGCCGTCGATCGGGCGCAGCGTGTGGGGCATCGCGCGAGCGGCGTCGGCGATGATGAACGCGTCTCGGCTTCGCCGGGGCAGAGGCCGGCGATCCGCCGCATCGTCAGCCCGGGCAGGCAGACGATCGGGCAGCCCACGTCCCTCGCCACTGTCAGCGGTAGGGCGCCGATCGAGGCCGGCTGGCCGACGACGACCAGCACCCCGTTCCGTGCTGGGCCTGGAGGATCGCGAACAGCGAGCGGAGCTTGGGTTCGGCGTTGGGCAGGCGCTTGTCGAACGCCTTCCTCCTGGGCAGGGTGACGGGGGAGTGTCGTTGTGCCGACAGGCCGCGCTCAGCCGCTGCAACCGGGGGCGAATCAGGGCGGCGGCATGAGCGGCGAGTACGGTCAGTGCGCCAACCGCCGTCCTCGAAGCGCGGCCCTGAGGTCTGCCGACCGCCCTCTGGTGGCGGGCACCCGCCAGGCCCTGCCGGTCGGGCGGCTGGCGGATGCCCCGGTGGGAGGAAGCGCGCCCCCTCCGAGTCGCTCCTGTCGAGGCGACCGGTCGGGGCACGCGTCCGCGGCTCCCGATGGCGTCAGCTTTCGGGCATCAGGACGGTGTCGATGATGTAGACGTTGGCGTTGGCGGTCCTGACGTTGCCGCAGACGACCTTGGCGGAGTCGTTGACCAGGTAGGACTCGTCCGATCCGGAGGTCGTGACCTTCGACTTCTCCAGCGTGTCGAAGGAGCCGTTCTCCAGGTCCTTGGGGGTGAGCTTCTTGCCGACGACGTGGTAGGTGAGGATCTTCGTCAGCTGGGCCTTGTCGTTCAGGACCTTGTCCAGAGTGGCCTTCGGGATCTTGTCGAAGGCGTCGTTGGTCGGCGCGAACACGGTGATGTCCTGGGCGTTGTTGAGGGTGTCGACCAGCCCGGCCTTCTTCACGGCGGTCACCAGGGTGGACAGGGCAGGGTTGTGGGAGGCGGCGGTGGCGACCGGGTCCTTGGCCATGCCGTCGAAGGAGCCGGCGCCGTTCTTCGGTACGGCGGAACAGGCGGGGCCGAACGGCTGGTCCGTGCTGCTTGCGGAGTCCGTGGCGCCCCCCATGTCGTCGCTGCTTCCGGTGGCCGGCGCCGACGCCCTGTTCGAGGAGTCGGACGTGCCCGAGTCGTTGCCGCCGCTGGAGCAGGCGGTCAGGGCCAGGGGGAGCACGGCGGCCGCGGCGAGGAGTCCGGCGGTACGGCGGATACGGGTGTGCATCATGATCTCCTGTTCGACGATGCAGCGCGGTACGGCTGCGTTCGGGGTGTTGCGGAGAGGTGGTTCAGGGGGAGGGCACGGGGCCCCTGTGGTGGTGTCAGTCGACGGTCACGACGACGGAGTGCCATCCGCTGGCGCCGTCGGGGATGGTGCGGGTGCGTTCGCCGGTCTGCACCGTGCCGGTGCGGTCGGTGGCGCGGACGGTGAGGGTGTGGCCGCCCTTGGTGGCCCGCCAGGGAAGCGACCATTGGCGCCAGGTGTCGCGCGTGTCCTCGGCGGCCAGACTGGCTTCCTGCCAAGGGCCGTCGTCGATGCGGACCTCGACCTTGTCGATGCCCCGGTGCTGGGCCCAGGCGACCCCGGCGATCATCACCGTGCCGGCGTGGGGACGGGCGAACGGCTTGGGGCTGTCGATCCGCGAGCCGGTCTTGATCGGGGCCCTGCGAGCCCAGCCGCGCTTGGTCCAGTAGGGATCGTAGGCGTCGAACGTGGTGAGCTCGATGTCCTTGATCCACTTGCAGGCCGAGACGAATCCGTATAGGCTCGGAATGATCATGCGGACCGGGAAGCCGTGGTCGAAGGGCAGCGGCTCGCCGTTCATGCCGAGGGCGAGTATGGCGTCGCGGCCGTCCATGACGTCCTCGACCGGGCTGCCGATCGTCATGCCGTCCACTGACCTGGACACCAGCTGATCCGCTGGTCCGCCCCGGGACGGAGGCTCGACGCCGCATTCGGCGAGCAGGTCGGCCAGCCGTACGCCGATCCAGCGGGCGTTGCCCACATACGGGCCACCGACTTCGTTGGAGACACAGGTCAGGGTGATGTCCCGCTCGATCAGCTCCCTGCGGAGCAAGTCGTCGAAGGAGTAGGTCCCGGGACGTTGTACGCCCTTGCCGTGGATCCGCAACCGCCAGGCGGAGGCGTCCACTTTGGGTACCACCAGCGCGGTGTCCACCCGGTAGAAATCCGGGTTGGGGGTGACGAAGGGGCTGATCCCGGGGATGCGGAGCCCGGCCCTCTTCGGGATCGGATGCGCCGGTGACCCGGGAGGAGGCAGCGCGACCTTTTCACGGGAGGCGATCGCGTCCTGGCCGCGCGAGGCGTTCAGGGACCGGCCGACCGCGCCCACCGCGGCAGAGGCCGCTGCCGCGGACGCGGCCGCGAGGACGAATCCCCGCCGGTCCCAGCCTGGGAGCGCAGACAAGCCGTCTTCCGTTCCCTTGGTCGCGGGGTCGGATGTAGATGATGCCGGCGGCCTCACCGCGGTCAGGCGGCCCACCAGCACGTACAGGAGCAGCAGTGCCCCGGCGAGGGCCCCGACGACGGACGGGAGTGCGTCGGCGAGGCCGCCGGAGTCGGGGCGGCTGACGGCGGCCGCCGCCCCGATGGCTCCGAAGAGAAGGATCCCGGCGGCTCCGACCCGCCGGTCCAGCACCGCCAACGCACCGAGCGCCAGTGCCAGCAGGGTCAGCACGACGAGGATGCCGAGCTGCAGCACGAGCTTGTCGTCGGTGCCGAAGTGGCGGATCGCCCAGTCCTTGACCGCAGCGGGCGTCGCGTCGATGGACGCCTCGCCCACCGCGATGACCGGACCGGACTGCGGACGCACCGCTGCCGCGACCAGTTCGGCCACTGCCAGCGACGCGAAGCCGGACAGCACCCCGCTCAGTGCACCCAGCGCCAGACGCGGCCACCCTGGCCGTACTCGCTGATCCTTCTCTTCGTCCCTCACGGGGGGAATCCGGTCCAGCCCGCGAGGCGGATTGGTCCTACACCTGATCAGGTGAGAAAAGCCGGCGGACCAATCCACCGTGCCCCGCACTACGGGGAACGCAACAGCACCGTTGCGGTCATCGACCCGGGACACCCGGTCGATCCCGACCGGTCCCGGGCCCGCGCGGCATCGCCATCGGCGACGCGGACGACACCCGCTACATCTCGGCGTTCGCGCGGAACACCTCGTTTTTCCGCACCCAGTGACGACCACCCGTGGCCGGCCCATTCGGTGACGGTGCTGAACATCAGGGACGTCGACATGGCCGACGCCGACGCCACGGTGCCGTTCGAGGAGCTCCCGGTCGGATTCGGCCCGTGCGGCGTGGCAGTGCTCAACACCGAGAGGGCCGGCTTCATGACAGAGGCGCGCGCACCGGCCCTGTTCCCACCGGAAGCCACTGCGGGCCGCGACCTGTGCCGGGCCCTCGACTCGGCATCCCCCCGAAGAACATCGAACGCGACCGGCACAAGCTCAAGTGTCCGGTCAGCCCTGGGGTCCCCGTCGACCCCGAGCCCGGCTTGTTCACTCCGCTCCGAGCGTGACAGGTCCGAGACCGGAAGGCAGACGGCTGGCAGCGATCGACACGGCCTCCGCCGCCGTCGCCGCCTCGGCACGGCCCTCACCCATCATGTTGTCACTGACGGTGTACGGCGCCTGCCCATGGGCGGCCAGGCAAAGCCGGACAACGGTGAGGCGCGGACGAGTGGTGGTGGAGAACCGCAGGGTCCAGTGACTGGTGAAGGGGTAGAGCCTTCGCAGCGCCGGCTCCGCGTACGCCGCCTCGATGAGGGCGTGGTACGCGGGCCAGTCCACCTCGCCGGCCTCGGTGAGCAGGTGCTGCCACTCTGATTCGGTCAGTAGCGCCGGATCGTTGTCGGTCACCTCGAAGCGGCCCGTGAGGTGCACGAACGGAGCGACTTCCCGGATGGCAGTCAACTCCTCGCCGATGTGCCAGGCATGCGCGGCCCGAACGATCGGGGCCAGCTCGTCTGTATCTCCTTTGACGAGCGCCATGTCCTGGAATGACTCGCACCCGCGGATCGACCAACGACGTTCGACGGCCCAGGCGCTGATGGTCAGAACAGTCCGGCGCGAAGCCGCGCTCGTGACCGAGGCAACTCGCAGGGGGGCGGCTTCGGAGACGGTGAACGGCACTGGGAGGCCGTCTCTGTCGGCCACCGCCTGAAGCGCAGCGGCAAGGCTGCCTTCGGCCGCGATGTCGGGATACAGAGTGGCGGGATCTTGCGACGCGGACATGAGTCACGATTGTGCCCCAGCCCCTACCTGCGGTGTGTTCCGATTCAAGGCATCGCGTCGGCCTCTACCTAGACCGGGAACGGCGATCAGCCGGGTCGCCTGCGCCCACAGCCATGAACGTGGCCCGGCCTCATCGTCCTCCGACAGGCCGCCTCGCCCATCGCCAAGCCGAAACGGACATGCACGCGCGAGTCGCCCTCTGAGGGCGCGTCGACCGAGGCGGCCGGCTGGATGTCCAGCGCGATTCGCCCGGGTCGTCTCATGCGAAAGCCCCACCCCTGACGGTTCATCAGGGGCGGGGCTTTCCCGTTGGAGCGCCGGGCAGGCCTTGCACCTGCATTTCCCCGCAGGAAGCGGGGCGTCTTTCCTTGGACCACCGACGCGTTGAGCTCTGACCGCTTGCGGCGGCGGGCTCAAGATCCACCCTACCCCATCGCGTGAGGCGCTCGGTCTCGCGGCGAACATCTGCCCGGAGGCTGTCCCCTGCCGGCGAAACGGCCGACGACTCCCGGGCGGCCGTTCGCCTCCGCCTGTGACGCCACCGGCCGTCCGCCTGCCCGGTGGGGCGGGCGGCGTGCGGCTCACGCGTCCGGCGCCTGGCGCGACCCCGGTTGTGGGCGCCGGCCCACGGGCAGCGCCAGGTGTCGGGGCCGGCAAAGCCTCGGCGGCGATGCCGCGGATCTTCTGCTGGAGGACGGTCGCGCCGACCACCAGAGCGCTGCCCCTGCGCGGAGAAGGCATGCTTCCTCCTGCGGAGTTGGTCACGAGGAGCCGGGGTGACGCGTCAGCGAGTCTGGGAGCCGGTGGCACGGCGGTGCCGCGGTCCGTCGTCAAGTGAGGTGATCCAGGACCGTCCTACCCGAGTGGCCTGCGACCGTACCGGGCAGAACGGTGATTTCGCGGGACGGCTGGGACGGCGGACCGAAAAACTTCTTCTGCCTCCCGCACCCTGTGTGTTGGCCTGGAGGCCATGGGACGTGGGAAGAGGATGATGACAACGGCCTTGGCCGGCTTGTTCGCGGCCGCCGCTGTGGCGGTGGGAGCGCCACCGTCCGCGGCGCGGGCCGGCATCGGCTGCGCCGAGCTGGACGTCTGCTTCTACAAGACCGCGGACGACTGGGCACAGGGGCGGCCGACGGGTTCCTACCGGGGGGTGACACGGTTCCCGCAGGAGCTGGGACCGGACGCCTACGGCGCCTACGCGGTCTACAGCGGCCTCAGCGAGGAGAGGGCGATCCTGCACATGACCACTGCGGGCGACGGACGCGCGTACGGCGTCTGCCTGGCACCGTACCAGCAGCGGGTGCTCCAGCCGGACACCGTCAGCACGGTCTACATCGACGGCAAGGCGGGCTGCTAAGAGTGCGCTCCGGTGCGTCCGCGCGACGGGGCGGATTCCGGCTGCCCGGCCCCGCCGGACGCCGGACGTGACACTGCGAGGGCCCACGCCCGGGGACCTTCCAGACGCGCACCGGCGGCTGGTGGAGGAGCTGCGGCGGCTCAAGGGCCGCCACGGCTGGACCTTCGCCCAGCTCGCCCGGAAGACGGGCTACAGCACGACCTCGTGGTACCGCTATCTGTCCGGCCGGACGATGCCGCCGTGGGAGGCCGTGGACGCCCTCGGGCGTCTCGCCGCACAGGAGGACGGCCGGCTGCGGGCGCTGTGGGAGGTGGCCGCGGCCCGGCAACCGGTACCGGGACCGGCGCGGCTTCCGGACCGGGGTGAGCAGGCCGCACCGGTCGGCGCGGCCCCTCGTCGGCGATCCCGGACGACCGTGCTCGGCGGTCTGCTGGGGACGGCACTGCTGCTGGCCTCGTCGCTGGCCCTGCTGAGTCCCTGGGACGGCGCTGGTCGCACGGCGTCCCGTGACCCGGCCCCTCAGGGGGCGCCGTCCGGTGAGCCCGAGTGGCCCTGGCCGCTGCCCGCCGCGACCGGGACAGCACCCGGCGTGCCCTGTCTCGGTGACGGCTGCCGGGGCCGGGACCCCTACCGGCTCGGCTGCGACCGGGGCAGTGTGCCGGTGCACGCGCTCAGCGCCGAGCACCACACGCTCACGCTCTGGTACAGCCCGCTCTGCCGCGCCGTATGGGCCGAGGTCGTGCCCGGCGCCGGCACCTCACGGCTCACCGTCTCCACCGACAGCCGGGCGACGAGCGCGCCCGCCGGTGACGCGCGCACCGGGATGCTGGGCACGACGCCCGGCCGGGCCAGGGGAAGCGTGAACCTGCCCGGCCGCCAACTCGGTGTCGGCGCCCGCACCTCCTGGGTCGTGGATCAATGACCGTCCCGGCAGACGTGCAACGTAGCCGTGTCGGTACGCAGCGGGAGGAAATGCCCTTCGTCGTACACCTCGTAGACACCCGCGCCGGTACGGCGCAGAGGCAGGGCGTACCGCTCGCCGACGTACACCGTCCACGGCTGCCGGTACATCAGCCTCGCGCCCGCGAAGCCGAAGGTCTGGGCTCCGGCGACCCCGTCTGCGACCAGGCCGTGATTGCTCTGCCAGACGCGCGTGGCCTCACGGGTAAGGGCGTCGTAGCGGCAGGTGACAGCAGCCCGGGGAAGATAACCGTCCGCCCACAGCACGGACTGCCACAGGCCGACGAGATCACTGCGCGGATGCCCGCGGGCATCGAGCAGTCCCTCGTCCCGCCAGTCGTCGCCGAGGGCGCCGCGGCCGGTGACGTACGACGCCGTCGGCCGGTCGGCGGCACTCGCCGGTACGGACGCCAGGAGGGCCGAGACGGCCAGGACGAGCGCCACGCGCAGCGGATGCGGTCCTCCGGCGACCCTCATGTCCCGCCCCTACCCGGTGGCGGGAAATGGCAAGCCGTGCACTTCTGCGGCAAGAACCGCTGACCGTACCGTCGGTTGGGCGTGCAGTGCGCGGCGGACAGGGCGGGACGGGCGATGGGGAAGTGGCGGGAGCTACCGCACGAGCTGGAACCTGACGTGTGGGCTTTGGTGGACCGACTGCGGGAGATGAAGGACGACAGCGGACAGAGCCTCGCGGCGCTGGCCGGGCGAACGCCGTACAGCAAGTCGGCCTGGGAACGGTACCTCAACGGCAGGAAGCTGCCGCCCCGGGAAGCCGTCGAGGCGCTGGGCCGGCTGGCGGGCCGCGACGTCGCACCCCTGACAGCCCTGTGGGAACTGGCGGAGCAGGCGTGGAACCGGCCGCGCTCGCCCGGCCCGGAACCACATCCCGGCGGACAGTCGGCCGCTGAGGCGGTGGAGCCGCCCGCCCGGCCCGCGCGCCGGATGTCACCGGGCGCACGGCTGGCTGGTCTCCTCGTCGTCGCGGCCGTGGTGGCCGCCGGAGCGGCGGCCATCCCGGCCACAGGCGGTCACGACACCGGCCCACACCGGCGATTCGCATCGACGACCGGCGCGGAAACCGATGTGGACACGCAGTGTTTCGCGGACGGCTGCGCCGGCCTCGACCCGAAGGACACCGGGTGTTCGGGTGACGCCTGGACCTCCGCCCTGGCCCGGGTCGGCCGGGTGTACGTCGAACTGCGCTACAGCGACGCGTGCCGGGCCGCCTGGGGCCGCATCAGCTGGGGTGGTCCCGGCGACGTGGCGGAGGTGGTCCCGGCGCGCGGTAGGTCCCTGCGGGAGCGGGTGCACTACGACACCGACGTGTACACCGCCATGATCCCCGCGTCCGACCCCTCCCGGGCGAAGGCCTGCACGCAACTGACCTCCGGCCGCCACGGCTGCACTCGGCCGGGTGGGCAACGGCACCTGCTCGAGCCCCCCGAGCCGTCGCCGCCCAGGCCCCCCACCGCCCCGCCCCGCCGGGATCCCGAACACTCCGGCTGAGCGAGCCGAACGGACACGTGCCGCCGTGAAGGTGTGCTCCAGGCAACGCGCCGACTCCTTCCGAGAGGGGGTGAGACGGCTGGACGGCGGCCTGCACCGGAGACAGCCTGGATGGGTCGGGCGCGAACACCGTGGGCGCGACGTCGGCTGGCCGCAGCTCGGAGGAGGCCGTATCCGCCGCACCGGCCGCGGGGGCGGCACCGGGGCGGCCTTGAGCCCATGGCCGGCATCGGGCAGCCCTGCTCGGGGGCGGACAGCAGTCCGTCCCCACGGAATCCCGTGGGGACGGACTCGGCAGGCTCTGGGACGGGGACGATGCAGTCGCGTCCCAGGCCGGCCGCTCGGGCGACGGCCGGGTGCCGACGGGGCCCTTCAGCCGGGCGAAGGTGTCCGCTCGATCCACCTCTCCGCTCCACGGCGGGTGGACACGGCCCAGCGACGCGGTCCCCTCCTTCGGCCAGCCGAAGGAGGGGACCGCGAGGGGACCTGCGGAGATCAGGCCGTGTCGTAGTGCCAGTCTCCGCAGTCGAAGATCTCGCCGGTACTCGCGTGCCCGAAACAGGCTATGTAGGCGACTTCGACGCCCTCACCGATCGAGTAGTTCTTCGTCACCGGGCTGCCGCTGTAGCCGTTGGAGTTCCAGACCCAGCCCTCGTCGTGCCAGGAACCGTTGTAGTAGTACTGCAGGTCCCCGACGGCCGACTTTCCGTCCGAGGCGTAGTCGTGCACGGTGAAGTACTCGCCGTCGGACGTGAAGTTCACCTCCGAGGCACAGGTCGTCGCGCACACCGATCCGCTCGCCAACGCCGGTCCCGCGGTGATCAGCGTGGCCGCGGTGGCCAGACCGAGCGTGCCGAGGACCATGCCCGCCCTCGTCCGCATTCCCTTCAACATCGTTTCCCCCTCTGTCGAGGTCCGTCTGCTGACGAGAGCCACCATGCGCGCCGAGCCGGCTACCGGGACACGAGCTTTCGCCAGGTGGCGACTTCGTGGGACGTCCCAGCTTCTGAGCTGCGCAGACGCATGTCTCACCGACGGCCGTGCGGGACGACGCCCGCCGGTAATTCCCGCGATCCCCGGCCGATCACGCCGGCTTCGCCTCCGCCGACCGGGCGGCCCCGGCCATCGCAGGCGAGGTGGCCCCAGGTGGTGAGCCCTCCGCGGGACCGGCCAAGCGCCTGCCGCGTCGCCACAGGTGCCGGGTCCTCCAGTTCGTCCCTGCCCACGCTTCACGGCGGCGCCGAGAACAGCACCCCCATCACCGCAGAGCACTTCGAGGGCACGGTGCTCGCCCCCGGGATCGTCCACCTCACCTACGAGACCCGCATCGAGGACCGGTACGCCCGCCGTTCATCGATCTGGCGCCGTGACGCTGCCGGGGAGTTCCGGCTCTACTACCACCAGGCCACGCCGGTGCCGAACGGGATGGCCAGGCCGTAGGGTCCGTGATGGGGTCCGTCCGCCCCTCCCCATCGGGCGGCCGCGCGGCGTCACGTGCGTGCTCTCGGCATGCCGGCTCCGGGTCTTCGTACTGGACGTACTCGGGTCCGGGGCTGGTCGGCGACTGGGGCTACCCCCTGCTCGAAGAGCTTGGGGGGCATTCATGGCGTCGCTGGCAGACGGGAACGGTCAGACAGGCCCTGGGGTCTGTTGCGAAAGTGCCGGTCACAGCCACTCGTTGACGGATGCGACCAGCGTGGTCGCGTGACGGCAGACCGAGAGGCCCACGACGCCGTGTCGTCGGACCGGACAGCGGGAGACACTGGCGCGATGAATCAGCTTCAGGAGAGTGTGGCCCTGGTCGGCCGTGTGCTGGGCAAGGATGTCATCGGCGCCTACCTTCACGGATCTTCCGTCGTCGGTGGCCTCATGCCGGCCAGCGACGTGGACGTGCTCGTCCTCTCCCGGCTCTCGATGAACGAGCGGCAGCGCCGGGATCTCCTCGGCGGACTGCTCGCAACCTCCGGCTCTCGGAACAAGGTCCGCCCGGTTGAGCTCATCGTGGTTGTCCAGTCCGAGGTTCGGCCATGGCGATACCCTCCGACCTGCGACTTCCTTTACGGCGAGTGGTTGCGCCCTGAATACGAGGCCGGCAAGGTTCCCCGGCCCGAACCGATGCCTGACCTGGCCCTGCTGATCACCATGGTGCTGACCGGAGACCGCCCACTGACCGGCCCGCGGCCCGCACAGGTCCTCGATCCCGTCCCGCACTCCGATCTGATCCGGGCCGGCGTGGCGGGCATTCCCGACCTGCTCGACGACCTGGATGCCGACACCCGCAACGTGCTGCTGACCCTCGCACGCATCTGGACCACGCTCGCCACCGGCCAAATCAGGTCGAAGGACGCTGCTGCCGACTGGGCCCTCGCCCAGCTACCGCCCGAACACCGCCCCGTACTGGAGCACGCCAGGCATCTCTATCTCAACTGTCGCTACTCCGAGGAAAGCTGGAGCGAGACGCTGCGGGCCCAAGTACGTCCGCATGTGGACCAGGTGCTCGCCCGGATCGACCGGCTGAGCTTCCGGAGCTAGGTCTATCGCGAACGCGCTGGTCACATCCATTCGTTGATGGCCGCCATGAGGACGGTCGCCTCGTGGCGGACCGTGAGCTTGTCGTAGCGCGTGGCGCCAACGCGGTGCCTCTTGACCGTTTGATCCCGCACTCGACCGCATGACGCTCGCGGTAGTCGGCCGGGTCGAAGCGTGGCGGTCGGCCGCCGCGGGAGCCGAGCCTTTGGTGGTTGCGGGCCTGGTCGGCCTTATCCGGGACGGTGCAGCGGATCCCGCGTCGGCGCAGGTAGGCACGGTTCTTGCGGGAGGCGTACGCCTTGTCGGCACGCACCCGATCAGGGCGGACGCGCGGTCGGCCCGGTCCGATGCGGGGCACGCGGACCTTCTCCGGCACGGTTTCGAACGGCGGCGAGTCCCCGCGCTGCCCTGCGGTCACCACGATCGACATCGGCTTCTGACCCTGCTGGGACACACGCTCGTCAGTGCGCAGCGCTTCGCGAAGGGCCTCGCGCATGGCCCGGCTCGGCCGGGAGGCGGTCCGAGGCGCGGGTGGGGTACGGGTGGTGCTCATGCGGAGTGCTCCGTCCGCTCCGGGGACGAGGTGTCCTTCTCCCATGTCGAGGTGTCGCCCCCCGGCAGGCCGAGTTCACGCGCCCGCAGCAGACGGCGCATGACCTTGCCGCTGCCGCTGCCGCTGCCGCTGCCGGTGTGCGGCAGGTACTGGTCGAAGGCGATCTCCCGGGGCGCGACGGCCGGCCCCAGCCGGCGCCTGGCGAAGGCCAGCACGTCCCGCTCGGCCTGCCCGGCTCCACTTCCTCGGCGCGTGGCCGGCCGATGCCGGTTCAGGACCCGCCCTCTGTCCCCTTCACCGTCTTGGAGTAGGCGTCGTGCCAGGCTGCCTTCGCCCCGGAGTCGCCGATCCGGTAGACGTCCACCACCGCTCCCGCCGCAACAGCCAGCGAGAGCACGCCCACGACGATCCGCACGGGCAGCGCGGACCAGCGCGTGCCGCCGCCCTGTCCCGGTTCCGCAGGAGCGCGCCGGCCCGTCCACCACACGACCGCCGCCAGCACGAACAAGCCCAGGGCCCAGGGCAGCAGGCCGTCGCCCAGCTCGGCGTGCCGGCGTACCAGGGCGTCGTCGTCCACGTGCCGTTCCAACCACTCGCCGGCGTGCGTGGTCAGCGGCACGCTGACCAGGGCGACGAGGGCGAGCAGCGGCAGCAGAGGACCCAGCCGCCGCCCGGCGCGCGGCCACAGCGCGGCCGCGACCAAGGCCAGAGCGGTCAGGGGTATCAGCACGACAACCACATGGACCAGCAGGACATGGCTGGGCAGACCGTTGATCAGACTCATTCACGTGCTCCTGAGAGGGTAAGGGGCCCGTCAGCCTGGCACAGCAAGCTCTCAGTTGCCTCTCAATCGATCAAGACCCGATGGGCCTGATGACCGCTCCGGCCGTCACCGTGGCACCCGACGCCCCTCTCACCCACGCCGCACGCATCATGGCCCACACCAGGGTCAAGCGGCTGCCGGTCGTCGGGCACGACGGCATCCTCCAGGGCATCGTCAGCCGGTCCGACCTGCTGAAGGTCTTCCTCCGGGACGACGCGGACATCGCCGAAGAAGTACGGTGCGAGGTCGTCACGCCGCTCTTCGGCACGCACGCCGAAACCGTCCGGATCCAGGTGCGGGACGGTGTCGTGACTCTCACCGGCCGAGTGCGCGAGCCGGCCGTGATACCGCTCGCCACCCGCCTCGCGCGCGCCGTGCCGGGCGTGGTGGACGTGCGCTGCGCCCTCACAGGCCCGCCACGCCATCCGGATCTCGACCCCGACCTGCCGGACTCCCGGCCGACAGCCCGCGCCTGATGGTCCCAGTGAAGGGCGCTACCCGATGTCGGAGCCGGCGGCGGTAAGCCGGCAGTCGACACCCACGACCCCTTCCACGCCCCGGACCAGGCGCGCGGCCAGCGGTATCCGTGCGGCGTCCCCGACGCGGCCCGTCAGGGTCGCGACGCCGTCGCTGACGATGATGTGCACCGGTTCGACCGGCGCCGGGAAGAGAACGTCGATGATGTCCCGGCGGATCTCGTCCGCCAGATCGTTGTCGGGACGCAGGAACACCTTCAACAGGTCCCCCCGACTGACCACGCCTTCGAGGACGCCCTCGGCATTCACCACGGGCAGCCGTTTCACGTGCCGCAAGGCCATGATCCGTGCCGCCTCGGGAAGCGTGGCGTCTGAATGGACAGTGACGGCCGGGGCACTCATCAGCTCCTCCGCGCGCACCGCCCCGGCCTTCGCCAGATCGGGCAGCCGACGCAGTTGGGTGAACCGGTCCGGATCGCTGTCCCGGAACTCCTCCTTCGGCAGCAGATCGGCCTCGGACACCACTCCGATCACCCGCCCGTCGCCCTCCAGCACGGGCAGGGCACTGACCTTCCACTGCTCCATGCGTTCGACGACGTCCTTGAACAGGGCCTTCCGGCCCACCGCGACGACGGCCCGCGTCATCACGTCACTCACCCGGTGCGGGCTGCTTTCCACGTTCTCCTCCCTCGGCCGTTCGGCCGGACGGAGCGGGTGCGCGGTCACACCAGGTCTCCGCTGCCGTAAGGGGCGTACAGGTCGAGCAGCCGGACCCGGGTGGCGTGCAGCCTCTGGGCGACCACACATCCCACCCACACCGCCAGCGCCCGTCCGAACGCGGGATCCGCGGCGCACATCGCGCGCACCGCCTCGGCGTCGAACTCCCAGGCCCGTACCGGAGTCATCGCCTCGGCACCCAGGTGCCAGAAGTACGGCGGGAAGTGCCACGACCAGCCGACCAGTTCGCCGTGCCCGAGCGACTCGACCACGGCCGGGCGGCGGCCGGGCACGTGCAGATCGAGGGCGACGGTTCCGGTGCGTACGATCCAGAAGCGGTCGGCATGCCGGCCCTCCTCGAACATGCGGGTCCCGGCCTCGAAGGAGACCTCGCGGGCGAGGCGCATCAGCCGTTCGCGGTGCACGGGCTCAAGCGCCGTGCTCATCGTGGTTGCGGAGGTCATCGCACCGGCTCCCTTCCTGGGCTGTCGATCCCAGCGTGCGCCCCCTCGGAAGCCGGCGCCACGGGCCGCCGGGCCCCGGCCGTGGGCCCTTCGGCCCATACTGCGCGGCGTGCCGCCGGGCTGGTGCCGGTGGACCCGATCGGTGCCGGTGCCACACACCGGAAGGGGGCCCCGCGTGGATCCGGCGGCCGAGCCTCACCGATCCCGGAAGCCCGGCAGACTCCTACCTCGACGCGGTCGGCAGTCGTCTGGGCTGGACCCCCGCCGTGGCCGCCAGGCCATGAACGCGGCTCCGCCGTTCTCGCCGCGTCGGTGTCCGCGCACGGCTGCGCGAGTCATCTCAGTGGGCTGAACGGGTCTTTGACGAGGATGCTGTGCGTCCCGGGCACCTGCGTTGCCAGCCCCGGGGGAATGATCTGGACGACGTTGCCCTGGCACCCCGGGACGTTGTGGACGCGGACGGGAACGTCCGTGAAGTTGAGCACGGTGGACAGCTGGGCGACCTCGTAGCAGCCGAGCGGGTGGTTGTGGACGACTCCGTCGATGCGGAGGAATCCGTTCGTGGCGAAGGCCGATCCGGGAACGGTGAGCACGAGCATCCCGGCGGCCGCGAATATGGTGAGTGTCGAGCTGATGCGACGCATGGCGCGCCTCCTCATGGGCAGGTCGGGGGGTGTTCCAGCCCTGCAAACGACCGTACGGAAGTGTGCGGGTACTGCATCCCGGTGTCGTCCGGACGGGCGACACCGGCCGGTCCGCTCGCCGAGGACGACGGTTGCAGCGCCCGACCGCGGGCCACCGCCGGTCCGGCGGTGGGGAAGTGTCAGGCACCGTCCGGCGCGGCCGCCTCAAACAGCTCCTCATCTGCCGAGGCAGCGCGGACTGGCCGACTGGTGCGCTGTCGACTGGGCGGCGCTCGGCCGGACTGTACGTCGCCCGTACCTCGCACGAGGCGCTGGCGGCCCGGCCCGGACTCTGCTCGTGAACCCAGAAGCTCGGTGCTCAGTGGCCGCCGGACGGCTCGAAACAGCCGGTTTCCAGGAACCGGCCGTTGACTGTGACTTGGTAGTTGGTCGTCTGCACGAACGCGGTCACACAGGCGTCGTGACGGACGTTGAGGGCGATGCTGGTGCCTGGGTTGCTGTCGGGGTCGTGGGCCCGCACGAAGAGTGTTCCGCGCCCCCGCTCGCTGTCCGGACCCTCGTTTCGGTAGCCGAGCTTGAGCAGCGCCGTGCGCACACTCTCGGCATCCCATGTCCTGGCCGTCCAGAGCCGCTTGAGGACGGGCTCCATGCGGGCAGCTTCCGCGCGCGCAGCCTCCTCACTGGCAGGCGACATCTCTTTGGGGATCTTGAAGCCGTTGTTCTCGTGGTAATGCGGGGCTCCGTCATGGGAGCCGGGTTCCACGTTGCCCCGAGCAGGGCCGGCGGGGGAGCCGCTGCGTGAGGGGGAGACGGGGCCGCTGAGGCTCGGGGCGGGGCCGGCCGCCGTCGGGCCTGAGTGCTCCTTGCCGCAGGCGGTCAGGGTCAGGGCAGTGCCCAGGAGAAGTCCCGCAGCAACGTATCTCGGTCTGGGTATCCGCATGAGGACGACTCTGCCACAGTGCCGATGCGGTCAACTCGCTCACCATGGACGGTCGAGGCTTCGTCTCCTCACACGAGTGCCGACACCGTCTCCGAGCTCTATGCGCTCAGCTAGAGGGAGGTCACTCGGTCACGGTCGGGTTCGACCCGCGTGGCCTGGGGATCATGCCCGGCGAGCACTGTCTCCTCCATCTGGTCCGCCCGCAGATCGAGCACGATCTCGGCATCCGCGGCCCCGTCGTCCGCGTCCCGCATCACTGAGCGATGCTCGGCATCGACCGAACGGGGAGATTCGTCGGCCACCGCGCGCGAACGCGACAGATCACCTGTCTGCATCGCGTACACGATGATCGGACCGTCGCTCGTGTCGATGATCATCGCGGTCTCGTGATCGACTCCCTCAGCGGCGAGCGACTCCAAGGCTTCAGCACGACGCGGACCATCTACCTCGCGCAACCAGGCGACCACTCGCTCGCGTTGGTCGGGACGCACGCGACGGGCGATGAGATGGATCACGAAGAAAGCGTAGGGCAAGTCAGGCCGGACGACGGCTTCATCAGACGGGTTCGCTCGGCACCACGCACCCGGCCCTCGTCCGGGGAAGGGGGCCGGGTGCGCGGCGATCCTCGGGGTATCGCTCAGAGCGCGTGGCGGGCCTTGCGGCGGCGTACTGCGAGAGCGGTGCCGCCACCGGCGGCGATCAGCGCGGCAGCCACGCCGACGATCACCGGGGTGTTGTCGTTCGTGCCCGCCTCGGCGAGGTCGGAGCCCTTGGCCGCGGTTGACGGAGCACTGTTAGTCCTCATGGTCTTGTCGATCCAGCCCGCGTAGGCAGGCGCGCTGGTGTAGAGGCCGGGGCCGTGCGAGCACGGCACGTTCGGAGCACCGGGCCCCGAGGTGACGCCGATCAGCTCCCAGCGGCCGTCCCGGCCTTTTTGGACCTGCGGTCCTCCGGAGTCCCCGAAACACGCCATGGCCTTCGGCACGGTGGTGATCGTGCACAGCCGGGTCCGGTCCGCGTAGCCGGGCGCGCACTCGGACTCGGCGCCCCTGCGGGTGTTCAGCTCCTGCAGTCGGTCCGGGAACTTGAACTCGGTGTCGACGGTGGTGCCGAAGCCCAGGAGCCGGGTCGGGGTGCCGGGCGGCCCTGCCTGCTCGGCGATCTTGATGGGCTGCTGGGCGACCGGGCGGTCCAGGCGTATCAGCGCGATGTCGTTCTTGTTGGCGGCCTTGTTGTCACCGTTCACATAGCCGGGATGGACGAAGGTCCGGTCGATCTTCCGGACGGTGCCGCCGGACTTGCGGTGGTCGTTGCCGACACGCACGATGCCGTCCAGCTCGAGCCCCTCGCCCTCTATGCAGTGGGCCGCCGTCAGCACCCACTGCCGATCGATCAGCGACGCCCCACAGTTTCCGTCGATCAGACCCTGGTCCGGGGCCGACTCCGGGATGACCGCCATGAAAGGGTAACTGGCGGTGGAGTCCGACCCGTTGACGATGGCTCCGGCGCTGGCGGCCATGACAGTGACGCAGCCCGCGGCGACGAGAGCGCCGACTGCAGCGGTACGGGCGGTGCGGGCGGTACGGCGGCGCGGCGGCGCGAAGCTGGACACAGAGGGTTTCCTTTTGCTTGGTGATCCGTGCGCGATCAGCCTCGTCGGCCGGAACTTGCCGCACCATCCAGGCAACGGGTCGGTCGATGGTGTGGCCAGCCCCCTTCTGTACTGCGGGAACCCCGCAGAGGGGGGCACCGGCCGGGAGCCGAGACACAGACGTAGGCCCTACTCGCGCTGGGGCACGTCGTACTGCAGACCGGCTAGGACGCGGAACGGTCGAAGCGGCGAACGCCCCGCCGACGACTGGACAGACAGACCCATCCCAGCGACCGGCAAGAACCACGTCGCCTGCGGCATGAGCAGGAAAGCGGTCGGCACCGTTATGCACGACGGCTGCCCACCCTGCCCCGAGGAGACGTGGCCGCCTTCCGCGAGGAGTGCAAGTGCCGCCTGAACAAGGCCGACTTCGCCCACACAGGCGGCTGGTGACAGGCGGGCTACGCCGCCCGCACCTGGCTCGCCCGCCGACCCGCACCAACAGCCGCGAACCAAGGACACCAAGAGCGCTGTCCCCGCGGGGCCAGGACGGGCGTCGGCGAAGACAGCGGTGACTGGCCGGACGTGGAAGGGTCGCGCCTGTTCCTGGCCCGCCTCACCGTCTCAAGCCCCAGCCCCCAGTCCCCAGCACACCCTCGCCCACGTACGCGGAGCCCAGAGAGGATGCCTCAGCCAGCACCTCCCACTCGACGTCCGGGACGACCTCAGCGAGCGGGGCCGGCACACGGATCAGTCCCTGCCGGCCACGACCCAGATGGCCGGCGTCGACGAGCATTCCACCCGCCTGGCCAGCGACCGCGACGCGCGGATCCACATCGGCATGCGTCCCGCCCTGCGACACATGTACGCCATCCCGCCCTGTGCCCGCCCCATGCTCGCCGCTGCGCTCACCTTCCGCCGCCGCATCCCGCGCACCACCGACCACCTCGGGCTGTTCGCCTGCTGTTTCGGCACCCCATCCGCTTCGACAACCGCGTGCGCGACACCGGCCTCGACATCCCGGCCGTCACGCACCCGCACCCGCACCCGCACCCCACACACGACTGGCACACCGCCGCCCGCTGCCGGCACCTGCCCGCCGCACTCGGGGCATGATGGTCGAGTGCAGCAGCCCCCTCCCGAACCAACACCGGTCATCCTCGCCATTGACGACCTCAGAGCGCTGCCCCAAGCGACACGGCTCGCCCGCACCAGCCGTGAAGGAGTCCAACTCCTCCAAGAGCACCGGGACATCTTCATCGACGAGCTCTGGCTCGACCACGACCTCGGCGGGGATGACAGCATCCTGCCGGTGGTGACCCTCCTGGAGGAGGCCGCCTTTCATGGAAACCCGTTCCAGGTCGGCACTGTCTACGTGCACAGTGCCAACCCCATCGGCGCCGAGACTGTTGTGCGCTCTCTTTCGCATTGGAAGTACCGCGTGAAAAGAGCCGTCGCCCAATGAGTAGCCAGTGCTCTGACCGGGAAGGTTCGCCGGATTGGCGGATCATTCCTGCTCGGAGGCAGCAGCGAGGTGACGGCGGCAGAAGTCGGCAGCCGTGAGGTGGGGCCTGTGCAGCGCATCGCTGTGAAGCCGCATCTCACGAGCCGCCTGGTCCAAGTGCTGCCAGAAACTGAGGGGCAGGTCGAGGGCGTCACCGAGATCGACCAGGCAGTCGAAGGCGAGTCCCAGCTCGTTGTGCTCCAGGAACTGCAGCGTTGTTGAGAGATCGATGTCCGGCAGACGTGTGAGGTGGGCGCGGGCGGCGTCGAGGTGGTCACGGATCTGATTCCAGCCCGCCCTCAGAGCCTCACGATCATCGGTCATGGCGCCAGTGTCGCCGGTGCCCTGATCGAGGTCACGCGACTTTCGCTGGTCGTCCGCCCCAGCGCAGGCCCTTGCGGCTGCGGATGCGAGCCCGCTCCTTGCGCTGCGCGGCGAGGACGTCGGGTTGCCGGGCATTCTCGTTGTGCCACCGCAGGCGGGCGTGCAGGGCCCGGGTCTGGGGGAGGGGGCGACGACGGTGTCGTTGACCTTGGCCTTCGCCGCCGCCACGTGCGCGACGCTTCGTTGCTCCAGCCAGTACCGCAGCCGCATGACCTGCCCCCACGCCTCGTCCGCGGTCACCCACGCGAACGGCACCTCAGCGCCCAGAGCGCAATGGAGCATGCCTGCACGCGCTCGCTCTTCGTGGCGAACGGCACCTCGTCCGGGATGCCAGGCGCCCGTCACCGCTCCCGGTCGTCCGTCCGGTCCTACGGCAGATACAACACCCGGTCGATCAACGCCCGCCCCCGCCGGGAGCCGTAGGCGAGGGAGGTGCCGATCCGGCAGTCCTCCCGTCCGCCCCGCAGTGGCCGAACACCGCCGCTGCACCCCAGCCGGTCACCGGGTTCTTGAAGAAGGCGATCCGCTCGTCACCGGTCAGCACCGCGCCCTCGCCACCGATGCCGTCGATGACTTGCACGCAATCACACCGGACCCATGACTGTGATCGCGGTACTGACCGGCAGAGGGGCACGGCACAGCAGGCCCACCCTGGCAAGGTGATCGGGTCCGCACACGTCTCGACGAGGTACCGGCCCGCGGCGGCGGAACCGATTCCTGCCGCCCGCAGTGGTCGAGCGAGCCGCCCTTCGGCCATCGCGGCACCGGTCGCGGGCGGCTGGCGCGGCGCCCCCTGTTCCCAGGTTTCCGGCCGAAGGTATTGACGCTCACGACAGCCGGTGAGAACGTTCTCTCACTCCGCAACGAGAGAACGTTCTCTCGCGGCGGAGGGACATGCCGCACGTGTCATCGCTTCGGCCCCGTCGGCATCTGTCCCACCTGTCCTCTCGTCCGGGTCGGTCAGTCGGATCCGGACCTCAAGCACACGCGCGAGTGTCTCGGCATGCATGGAGGAGTTATGGGGAAGGCCCGTCCAGCGAAGAGAGGGGTCGCCGCGGTGGCCCTGCTGCTGCTCGCGGTGACCGGCTGCGGTTCCGGAGGAACGCCCACGGGGGCGGGCTCCGGAGGGCAGGCACATGGGGTCGGCCGAGCGGGCGTACTGAAGATCGGTACCTCGAACAACATGAAGCCCTACGCCTACGAGGAGAACGGCAAGCTGACCGGCTTCGAGGTCGATCTCATCTCGGCAGCCGCGCGCGAGCTCAAGCTGGAGCCGCAGATCGTGTCCCTGGACTTCTCGGCGCTGCTGCCGGCGGTCAGCAACCGGCAGTTCGACGTGGCCGCCGCCGCGATCGGCATCACCGCGCCGCGCAAGAAGATGGTCGACTTCTCCGACGGCTATCTCGCCGGCTACTTCGGCGTCCTGACCAAGCCGGACAGCGGGATCACCTCCTCCGTCGCGAGCGTCAAGGGCAAGCGCATCGCCGTACTGCAGGGGTCCATCGAGGACGCCAACGCCGGCACGTTCCTGCCGGGCGCGGACATCGTCCGGTTCCCCGACGACAACTCGGCCGACCTGGCGCTGAAGAACAACCGGGTCGCCGGATTCTTCAACGACTTCGGACCCAACCTCGGCATCGTCAAGAAGTACCCGGACCTGCACCTGAAGCAGCCCATCACCCTCCCGGCCACCGACTTCCCCGCCGGCTGGGCGGTACGCAAGGGCAACACCGAGCTGACCGGCGAACTCGACGGCGCGCTGCGGCAGCTGGTCGACGACGGCACCTGGCTGAAGCTGTACAAGAAGTATTTCCCGCAGGACCCGGTGCCCACCGCCAGCCAGATGCCCCCCTACACCCCCAAGGGGTAGCCATGAACGCGTTCCTGCACAACTTCTTCGACTGGCAATTGATCGGCCAGGTGCTGCCGGACCTGCTCACCTACGGGCTGCGCAACACCCTGGTCCTCGCGGTGGCCTCCGCGCTGCTGGGCAGCGTCATCGGCATGGTCCTGGCGGTCATGGGCCTGTCGCACCGCTGGTGGCTGCGTATGCCCGCCCGGATCTACACCGACCTCTTCCGGGGCCTTCCTGCGGCCCTGACCATCCTCATCGTCGGCGAGGGAGTGTTCTCCGCGCAGGTCAGCTGGCTGACCTCGCCGTACCCGGTGGCCATCCTGGCGATGAGCCTGATGTCGGGCGCGTACATCGGCGAGATCTTCCGCTCGGGCATCCAGAGCGTGGACAAGGGCCAGGGGGAGGCGTGCCGGGCCCTCGGGCTCACCCACGGCCAGGCGCTGCGCCTGGTGGTGGTCCCGCAGGGCGTGCGCAGGGTCCTGCCGGCCATGGTCAACCAGTTCATCGCCATCATCAAGGACTCCAGCCTGGTGTACTTCCTGGGCCTGGTCACCAGCCAGCGGGAGCTGTTCCGCATCGGCCAGGACGACGCCATGACGACCGGCAACCTCTCCCCGCTGCTGGCCACGGGACTGTGCTACCTGCTGCTGACCGTACCGCTGACCCACCTGGTCAACTCCATCGACCGGCGGCTGCGCGAAGGCTCCCGCCCGGCCCCCGCGGCCGACGAACCGTCCCTCGTGGACCCGAAAGAGGCGCTGGTATGACGACGCCGGATGTGGCGGTCCCCTCCCACTCGCACCGCTACGAGGGGACCTCGCTCGAAGCCCGCGACGTGCGGATGAGGTTCGGGCCTGTCGAGGTCCTGCGCGGCGCGGACCTCCTCGCCCCGGCCGGCGAGGTGGTGTGCGTCATCGGCCCGTCCGGTTCGGGCAAGTCGACGCTGCTGCGCTGCCTGAACGGGCTGGAGACCCGCTCGGCGGGCCGGATCCTGCTGGGCGGCGAGGACACCTCGACCATGGACATCAACGTGCTGCGCCAGCGGGTCGGCATGGTCTTCCAGCACTTCAACCTGTTCCCGCACAAGACCGCGGCGCAGAACATCATGCTCGCGCTGCGGCACGTGAAGAAGATGCCGCGGGAACAGGCGGAGGCCATCGCCCGGCAGCGGCTGCGGGACGTGGGCCTGGCCGACCGCGCGGGACACCGTCCGACCCAGCTGTCCGGCGGTCAGCAGCAGCGGGTCGCCATCGCGCGGGCCCTGGCCATGGAGCCGCAGGTGATGCTCTTCGACGAGGTCACCAGCGCGCTCGACCCCGAACTGGTCAAGGGTATCCTCCAATTGATGGCAGACTTGGCCCGGGGCGGCATGACCATGGTCGTGGTGACCCACGAGATGGGGTTCGCCCGGAAGGTCGCCGATACGGTGGTGTTCATGGACGCGGGAGTCGTGGTGGAGTCCGGGCCGCCCGAGCAGATCTTCGACGCGCCCTCCTCGCCGCGGCTGAAGACCTTCCTGTCGCAGGTGCTGTGATGCCGGCCGGCACAGGAGCCGCACCGGGGCGCAGGCGCCCGACGGTGGCCGACGTGGCCCGCGAGGCGGGTGTCTCGGTGGCCACGGCCGGCCGCGCGCTGGGCAACTACGGTCGGGTCAGGGACGACCTGCGCGAACAGGTGCAGGCGGCCGCACAACGGCTCGGATACTCACCCAACGCCGTGGCGCGCAGCATGCGCTCCGGTGGCACGCGCAGCATCGGCTTCGTCGGCGCCGACATCTCCAACCCCTACTTCGCCACCGCGATGCGCGGCATCTGCGACGTGGCCCGCGAACAGGGCTACGAGCCGATCCTCGCCAACAGCGACGACCGGCTGGAGGTGGAGCGCGCCGCGGTCAGTGTCCTGCTGGACAAGCAGGTCGAGGGCATCGTCGTGGCGCCGACCTCGGTCACCGACGTCGCCCACCTGGAGCGGGCGAAGGAACTGGGCGTGCCGATCGTCCTGCTCGACCGGCACACCGGTGCGCTCGAAGCCGACAGCGTGGTGATCGACAACGAGGCGGCGGCGTATCAGGCGGTCGCGCACCTGCTCGGCCTCGGCCACCGCCGGGTCGGCCTGCTCGCGTGCGTCGACCCCGCGGAGGGCCCGGAACTGGTGACGCGGACCGGCACCGGGCGGCTGACGGTCCGGGGCGCCGCCCGCCCGTCCATCGACCGTATCCGGGGCTACCTGGCGGCCGTCGACGACCACCGGGCGACCTCCTCGGCCGAGCTGATCCAGTACACGCCGCTCAGCGACGCGGCACAGGCCGAGCGGAGAGCGGAGGCCCTGCTGACGCAGCCGCAGCCGCCCACGGCCGTCTTCGCCACCGACAACGTCACCACGCAGGGCCTGTTCATGGCGGCACGCCGGCGTGGACTGGCGATCCCCGCGGACGTCTCCCTGGTCGGCTTCGACGACCTGGACTGGACCACGCTCGTCGATCCGCCGCTCACCGTGGTGGCCCAGTCACCGCTGGACATGGGCCGCGCCGCCGCGGTGCGCCTCTTCGAGCGGATCAAGGGCGACGACCGCCCGGCCGAGCGGATCGTGCTGCCGACCGAACTCGTCGTCCGCTCCAGCACCGCCGAGCACAGCCACGGCGTGCGCGAACACTCCGGCTGAAGCCACTCCGACCCCGGCTGATCCCCGTACCACGACTCCCGGCTGATCCACCGCACCCGCGTCGTCGGCCGGAACACCCGCGGGGCACCGTACCCGGCCCACGAGCAAGCGCCGTGCCCCGGGCGTCTCGTCCATGCCCTTCTCATGAACACCGAGAGGTCTTTCCATGCGTACTTCCCTTTCCCGCCCTCGCGTCGCCGTCCTGGGCGGCGGTGTCATCGGGGTGGCGACCGCGACGCGGCTCGCCCTCCGCGGAGCCCAGGTCGTCCTGGTCACCGAGTCCGAACTGGCCGACGGTGCGTCGGGCCGCTCGCTGTCCTGGCTCAACTCCTTCGGCGGCATGCGCTCCGAGGCCTACCACCACCTGCGGGTCCTGGGCATCGACCGCTACCGCACCTTCGCCACCCGCGTGCCGTCCTCCGGCTTCCTGAGGTTCGACGGCGGACTGACCTGGGCGGCGCCGGGTGAGGATGCGCACCGCGCGGCGTTCGAGCACATGCGGCGCAACGGCTACGACGCCGTGTGGCTGACCCGGGACGAGGTCCCGCGGTGGGCGCCCGGCGTGAACCCGGCCGCGGTCCCCGAGGAGGGCGCCATCCTCAACCCCGGTGAGGGCTGGGTGGATCTGGTCGCGCTCGTCCGGCACCTCGCCGGTGCGTTCACCGAGGCCGGCGGTGTGATCCGCGCCGGTGGCGGCGCCGCCGACGTGGTCGTCGAAGGCGGCCGGGCGGTCGCGGTGCGCACGGGCACGGGGGAGCGGATCGACGTCGACGCGGTCCTGCTGGCGACGGGCGCCGACGTACCGCGCATGGTGCGCCCCTACGGGGTCCGGATCCCGGACGCGACGCCGCTGGCGCTGCTGGTACGCACCAAGCCGGTCGACACGGCCCTGCGCGCCACGCTGAACACGCCGCGCGTGGCGCTGCGGCCCGCCACGGGCGGAGCGCTGGTGATGGACTCCGATGCCTCGGCGGCCGAGGTGGTCGACCACGGGGACGGCAGCTACGAGGTCAAGGACTCCACCGTCGAGCAATTGCTGCGCGAGGCGACGGCGGTGCTGGCCGGCGATCCACGGCTGGAGCTGGACTCCTACGGCGTGGGCCGCAAGCCGATCCCCGGCGACGGCGAGCCGGTCCTCGGCGAACTCGACGAGGTCCCGGGCCTGTTCGTCGCGTTCACGCACAGCGGGGCGACCCTCGCCCTCATCGCCGGCGAACTGCTCGCCGACGAGATCACCACCGGCGAGCGCAGCCCGCTGCTGGCCGCGTTCAGGCCCGGCCGCTTCCGCTGACCACCGCCCCGGCACAGGAAGGACAACGCATGACCACGCCTGTACGCATCGGCCTGGTCGGTTACGGCTTCGGCGGCCGGTACTTCCACGCGCCGCTGATCGACTCCGCGCGGGACTGCGCGTTCCTCGGGGTGGTCACCACTTCGCCCGAGCGCCGCGCCCAGGTCGCCCGCGACCTGGGCCGGCCGACGTACGCCTCGCTCGACGAACTGGTCCGGGCCGGCGCCGAGGCGGTCGCGATCTCCACTCCGGCGGCCACCCACGTGACACTGGCGCGGCAGGCGCTGAAGCTGGGCCTGGCGGTGGTCTGCGACAAGCCGTTCGCGCTCGACGCGGAGTCGGCGCGGGAGACCGTACGGCTGGCGGACCGGCTCGGTGTTCCGCTGACGGTTTATCAGAACCGGCGGTGGGACTCGGACTTCCGCACGCTGCGGCAGTTGGTCGACGACCGGAGGCTGGGCACGCTGATCCGGTTCGAGTCGCGTTTCGAACGCTTCGAGCCCGAGCCGGGCCCGCCCGCCGCGGGCGGCGGCACCCTGCTCGACTTCGGCAGTCATCTGGTCGACCAGGCCCTCGTGCTGTCCGGGCCCGTTCAGCGGGTGTACGCGCAGACGCACCACCGCGACGACGCAGGCGGCCTCGACGACGACGTCTTCATCACGCTGACGCACCACAGCGGCGTGCAGTCACACCTGTGGGGAAGCTGGCGCCAGGGTGCTCCGGGCCCGCGCGTCCGGGCCACCGGCACCTCGGGCACCTACGTCGTGGACCGGATGGACGGGCAGGAGGCGCTGCTGGTCGCGGGCGTCCGCCCGGCATCGGAGGGCGACCGCTGGGGTACCGAGCCCGAGGACCACTGGGGACAGGTGCTGCGCGGAGCGCACGCCGAGCCCGTGCCGTCCGCCCGTGGCGCGTGGGACCTGTTCTACCCCGCCTTCGCCGCGGCGGTCCGCGGCACCGGTGCGGTGCCCGTCGATCCATGGGACGCGGTCGAGACCGCCACCGTGCTGGACGCCGCCCGTACCAGCGCCCACACCGGCCAGGCCGTACGCCTGCCCTGACCCCACACCCGTTGCCCCCACCGATCCGGCGAAGGAGTCCAGCCCCGTGCGCGTCAACGACCCCGTCCTGCAACCCCTGCGGATCAACAACCTGACCCTCAAGAACCGGATCTACAGCACCGGACACGCGCCGTCCGGCTACCTTGACGGCGGCGTGCCGGGCCTGCGGTACGAGCTGTACCACGAGGAGAAGGCCAAGGGCGGCATCGCCCTGACGATCATCGGGGGTTCGAGCAACGTCGCGGCGGACTCCGCCAACGTCTTCGACCAGATCAACGCCGGGGACGACGCCATTCTGCCGTTCTACCGCTCCATCGCCGGCCGGGTGCACCGGCACGGGACCGCCATCATGATCCAGCTCACCCACCTGGGCCGGCGCTCCAAGTGGGACATCGACCAGTGGCTGCCCGCCCTCGCCCCGTCCCCGGTGCGCGAGCGGGCCCACCGCAGCTTCCCCAAACAGATCGAGCGCTTCGACATCGACCGGATCATCACGGCTTACGGCACGGCCGCGCGAAGGGCACGCGAGGGCGGCCTGGACGGCATCGAGATCGCGGCCATGGCCGGCCACCTGATCGACCAGTTCTGGTCGCCGCGGACCAACCACCGCACGGACGAGTTCGGCGGAACCCTGCGGAACCGGCTGCGCTTCGGTCACATGGTGCTCGAAGAGGTCCGCAGACAGGTCGGCGACGACTTCGTCGTCGGCATGCGTGTCCCCGGCGACGAGGGCGTGGCCGACGGCCTCACAGCCGCCGACTGCGCCGACATCGCGACGGCCATGGCCGGTACCGGCAAGCTCGACTTCCTGTCCGTCGTCTACGGCTCCGGCAACACCGACCGCGAACTGGCCGAGGTCATCCCCGTCTTCGGCCGGCCGCTGGGCGCCCACCTCCCGGTGGCGGCCGCGATCCGCGAGGCGGCCGGCGGCATCCCGATCTTCCACGCCGGCCGGATCGCCGACCTGCCCACCGCCCGGCACGCCATCGACGGCGGTCACGCCGACATGGTCGGCATGACCCGGGCGCACATCGCCGACCCGCACATCGTGGCCAAACTCCTCGCCGGACAGGAGGAGCGTATCCGCCCCTGCGTCGGCGCCACCTACTGCGCCTCCCGCGTGGAGACCTTCTGCCTGCACAACCCCGCCACCGGCCGGGAAGAGGTGATCCCACAGCTCGTCGGCCCCGCACCGGCCGCCAAACGGGTGGTCGTGGTCGGCGGCGGTCCGGCGGGACTGGAGGCCGCCCGCGTCTGCGCGGCACGCGGTCACCAGGTCACGCTGCTGGAAGCCGCCGACCGGCTCGGCGGGCAGGTGATCCTCGCCGCGCGCACCCCACGGCACGCCGAAAAGGCCGGCATCGTCCACTGGCTGGCCAAGGAGGTGGAGCACCTGGGAGTGACCGTCCGACGCGGCTGTCTCGCGGAACCCGCCGACGTCCTCGCCCTGCGGCCCGACGTCGTGGTGGTCGCCACCGGCGGGCTCCCCAACACCGCCGTGGTCCAGAACGGGGAGGAACTGGTCGACTCGACCTGGGACGTACTCGGCCGCAGGCCCCGGCCCGGCCACCGGGTACTGATCTTCGACGACCACGGCGGTGAGCAGGCACTGACCGCGGCTGAGCACCTGACCACCGCCGGCGCGCACGTGGAGCTCGTCACCCCCGACCGCACGGTCGGCGCCGATGTGACCGGTACCCTCTACCCGGACTACCTGCGTGCCCTGTACGCACACGGCACGGTGCTGACCCCGGACCATCTCCTGCGCGCGGTCCGCCGCGAGGGCGGCGCGCTGGTGGCCACGCTGGCCAACGCCTACACCGACGCGGTGTGCGAGCGGACCGTCGACCAGGTCGTCGTCGAACACGGCACCATCCCGGCCGACGACCTCTACCACCAGCTGCGGGCGTGCTCCCGCAACCTCGGCGAGACCGACGTGACCGCGCTGGCCGAGGGCCGGCCACAGGACCGGGTGACCCATGAGGGCGGTACCTACCAGCTGTTCCGCATCGGTGACGCGGTGGCCCACCGCAACGTCCACGCCGCGCTCCTCGACGCCCGTCGGCTGTGCGGGTCCCTGTGAGGGCCCCATCGCACCGGGCGTCGGCTGGCCGGACTCCGTGATGGTGATCTTCGAGACAGGAACTCGCCTCGGGCCTGCTCAACACCAGCCTCCAGTGGGACCACGCCCGGACATTAAGTCGGTCTGCTCGGCGCGGGACGTGTGCTTGCGCTGGGGGCTCAGCGCGGCGCCCTCATAGTTCTGCGAGGCCGGGCTGAAGTCCCCTACGTCAGCCGCGCAGTCCGCGCTGTTCCCGACAGTCACCCGGCCGTGCAACGCGGGCGCCGGCGCCTGTACTCCCCACAACCTCCGGACCTGCTCCGACCCCGCGCGAGCGGGGCCGGGCAGAGTGGATTGTCGGCCAACATCGGTCCCGAACAAGGCATCACGTCCTGCAGGCCTCTCTCGTCGGGTCCAGAAGCAGTTGGATGACTTCCACTCGGCACCCTCGTCCGGGTGCCGTACCCAAGACAGGAGTGGAAGATGTTCCCAGTCAAACGAAGCCTCGCGGCAGCGGCCGTTGCCGGAGGGCTTCTGCTCAGCATGGCCGGTCCCGCCATAGCTGCTGACGCACGTGAGTCAAAAGCATCAGCCCGAGCCTCCGTCGTCTGCTCCGTCGTACCCATCGACGCCACCATCCGCAGCACACCTGGAGGCCAGACTGTCGGAACCATGCGCTCCGGCGACCGGTTCCGCGTGGACAACTTCAACGACAACGTGTGGGTGATCGGCGCGGGGTATCGCCTGGACACCGGCTACCTCATTGCCGCCGGGTACACCCTGCGCAGCAATCTCATCTGCAACCTCTGAGCCCAGACCACGGACGCCGGAACCTCTCACCCCCCGGTGCACAGCCCACCCGGGGGGAGAGGCGGCCCTCACCTCGACCTGACCGGCATCACCCGAGCAGTGGCCACGCTGAAAACGCTCGGTGCTTCCGTTCGCTCGTCGAGCCGGCACGGTAGCCGCGAACGAAGGTGCGCACCGCCGCGGTTGAGGGCTCAGGAGCTCTTGTACATCGAGACCGTGAAGCTGACATTCTTACCGCTGTGGTAGTCGGTGCTGTCCCACACCGAGATGTGAGACCTGTCCTGCATCCGCAGTTGCAGCACCTCATCGGCGTTGCTCCAGTTGTATCCGACGAACTGGAAGTTCGGCTCGGGACTGTCTCCCGTTCTCCTGTTGCCCCAGCTGCAGATATGCGACGAGTCGTTCTCGCAGACGGACCAGGCCCTGGCATACAGGTGACAGTCCTCTCCCTGCCATAGGTCGATGCGCTTGAGCCTCGCGTCGGATGAGCGCCACGTTCCGTTGAACCGGTTGGCGGAGCACAAGGCAGCTGCTTCTTTCGCCGAGGTGACGGTGAGCACCACCGAGAGGGAGAGCGTCAGTGCGACCGTCAGGAGCACGGCCATGATCTGGCGTAGTGGAATGCGGGCAGAAGATACCTGTGTCATCGTGAACCTCCGATAGCGGGTCGCAGCGCGGGGCATCCCGTCGTCACACGACGTGTCGTCCCCCTCGCTTCGGCTGAACGCCACTCATTCAAGCCCGCATCATTCAGCCCTTTACCCCCTGCATATTCCAGGGCAGCACTCCGCAATCCTGATCGCAAGTCGGCAGGATCTTACATTTCGCGCGCGATTCAATGATGAATGCGGTCGCTCAAAGAGGATCGGTCAAAACGAACCAGCGTCCGCACCAAGTCCCGTCCGAGCGACTTCCGTCGGGCCGCCGCCCGCCCGGGGGCCCTCTGTCCGTCCAGCCCGGGCCGGCACCGCCGGTTCCAAGGAACGACCGCCTTGGCGTCCGCGGTCTCGCCTGAAGCAGTGGCGCTGTCCTGGCCGGGGTGCACGGTGTACCTCACGGCCTTGTGCTGGCGTGACCTTTCGATGCGGCCCTTCTTGGCGAGGAGTTGGGAGGTGCTGCGCACGACTTGGACGGACGTCACCCGTTCGGGGTGCGCCACGTTGACCGTGTCGAAAACCTCACGCGCGGGATGCGGGTGTCCCGCAGACTTCACCAGCAGCTGTACCCCCCGGCGTGCGCGCTCGTGGAAGCCGACCGTGCCCGGCCCGGCACCGCGGAACACCTGGCCGGCGCTGCCGAGCATCACCGTGCTCGACCTCGACCTTCCCGCCGCGTGGACCGTCGCCCGCCAGGACACCTGGGCGGCGGCCCACTGCCGGAACGCGATCAGACTCAGTCGCTGTCGGCGTACGCATCCATTCACGGGCCCCATGACCGAGGCACCAACCACCCTCCCGGGAGCCGTTCGATGAGGGGAGAGCGCACTGCGGAGCACACCACGGCGCGACCTGCCACTGGTCTCGGCTGCCCCGTCAATCGCCACCTTGCTCGACGCCCAGATGGATCGGCCCGCGCAGAATGGGGCTGGGCCGGTACGGCGGTGGATCGGCGACCAGCCTGGGGCGGTGGAGTCGGCGTACCAGCTCGGTCAGCGCGATCTGGGTTTCCCGCCGGGCCAGCGCGGCGCCGAAGCACGAGTGGATGCCGCTGCCGAACCCCAGGTGCTGGTTGTCACGCCGATCCGGGTCGAAGTGGTCGGGATCGTGGAAGCGCTTAGGATCGCGGCTGCCCGAGGCCAGCATGAGCATGATCCGGGCGCCCTTGGGGATGACGGTGCCGGCTACGGTGATGTCGCTGTAGGCCGCCCGCCAGGGAATGATGTGCACGGAGGGCTCGTAGCGCAGCAGTTCCTCGACCAGTGGCACGACGAGCTCGGGTTCCTGGCGCAGTCGCTGCAGCACCTGCGGGTGGCGCAGCAGTGTCAGCATGCCGTTGGCGATGAGGTTGACGACGGTCTCGTGGCCGGCGATGAGCAGCAGTTTGGCTGTGGCGGCGATCTCTTCGTCGGTCATCCGGCCGTCGGGCCCGTCATCGTTGGCCAGCCGGGCCAGCAGACCGTGGCCGGGCCGGCCGTGGCGCTGTTGCACGAGCCCGCCGAGGTGCCGGCGCAAGTCCTTGCGGGCCTGTACGCCTTTGTCCAGCTTCTCCTTCGGGTCCGTCTCGGGGTTGTAGTCGACCGAGTTCATGATGTCGTTCACCCAGAGGTGGAACCGCGGTTCGTCCTCGCGTGGAACACCGAGCAAGTGGCAGGTCACGGTCACGGGGAACCGGCAGGCGAAATCGTCGACGACGTCGATCCGCTCCTTGCCCGCGAAGTCGTCGATCAGACTGTTGACGATGGAGGTCAGGTCGCCATCCATGCCCGCCACCAACCCCGGGGTGTGCGGGGGGCCGAAGTGGCGCATCGCCATACGCCGCAGGCGATCGTGCTCGGGCGGGTCCCTCTTGATGAACGCCGTCGTGACGCCTTCCTCGAGTGCGGGCAGAGGACGCGACAGGTTGCGCACGTCGGAACTCAGGCGCGGGTCGTGCAGTAGGTCGGTGATCTCGCGATAGGTGCTGACGACGTAGCTGCCGTCCTCCTGCACAGCCACCGGGGTCTGGCGCAACTCGGCGTACAGCGGGTACGGGTCGGCCCGAGTGGAGTAGTCGAAGATCCGCCGCAGTGTGTCGGACGTCCCGGTCGTGGTCATCCGGCCCTCTTCCTGCCGATGCTGGTGTACGGCCGTTACGCGGTGCTGACCCGGGTCCGGCCGGTGACGACGGCGGTGGCGCCCTGAGCGAGCAGGCTGGGACCGGGCAGGTCGACGGGTACCGGTTTCAGGCCGGCCGGCCGGTCCGGCGTGGGGCAGCGTGGCGGGAAAGGCGCGGCCGTCTCGATCAACCGTCGGTAGTGGCGCAGCCACTTCGCGTTGTCGAAGCTCACCGCAGCCGTGACGCGGCCCCGATAACCATATGCGGCGACGAAACGGTGGCAGTCCGGCGATCCCTGGGTGACGACCACCTCGTCGGCGAAGGTCGGCACGCCGACGGACTTGATGTTGACGCCGAACTGGATCGACCAGAACACCGGGATCGACAGATGGGGCCGGCGGTCCGCCTCGGCGCTGACCATGTTGTGCGCCGCGACCTCGGCCTGCTCCACCGCGTTGGCCCAGTGCTCCATCGAAACGAGCCGGTCTTCGTAGAGGGGATGCGGGCAGCGCGCCACGTCCCCCGCGGCGAAGACGTCGGCGGCGGCTCGGCCATCGACATCGAGGGCGCAGCAGCCCGTGTCGCAGGCGACTCCCCACACGCCCGCCGCCAGCCCCGACCCTCGTAGCCACTCGGTGTTGCGGATGCTCCCCAGCGCCACTACCACCACCTCGGCGTCGACCGTGCTTCCGTCGTCGAAGTGAGCGCGGCGGAACCGACCCTGAGCGTCACCCTCAAGCCGGGTGACCTTGACACCGCACCGCAGATCGACGCCACGAGCGCGCTGCAAGTCCGCCGCAACCTCACCGATCACGGCACCCAGCGCCCCGGCCAGCGGGGCCGCCGCGAGTTCTGCGACCGTCACCGGCAGTTCCCGCTCCCGGCAGACGGAGGCGATCTCGGAGCCGGTGAATCCTGCCCCGATGATCAGAACGCGGGAAGGCCTTGCGGCGAGGGCCCGATGCAGGCTCTCGGCATGCTCGCGCGTACGCACCACGAACACCCTGTCCAGAGCCGCCTCGGACTCGGTGAACCACGGCCGGGCCCGTACGCCGGTAGCGATCAGTACCCGGTCGAAGGGAACGTCGCGCCCGTCGGCGAGTCGTACGTGGTTCGTCGCGAGGTCCAGCCCGCTGGCAGGCACGCCCAGCAGCCACTCCGCATCGACGCTGCGACGGCGGGGCAACGTGGTGGCCCCGGCCGGCACCCACCCGGTCAGTACCTGCTTGGACAGGGGAGGCCGGTCGTAGGGCTCGCCCGACTCGTCACCGATCATGGTCAACGATCCTGTGAAGCCCTCGGCGCGCAGTGCCTCCGCAGCCCGCAGTCCCGCCAGTGACGCCCCGACGACCACGATGCGGCCATGGCGCTTGAACGCCCGCAGAGTGCCGGCACTGGTCACGGCGCCGACGCCTCCACCGGAGCGTTCCGCTCTTCCAGCCGGTCGACCAGAATCGCCTGGACCGGACAGGCTGCCGCGGCGCGCAGCACAAGGTCGCGCTGAGCGTCGTCGGGGTTCGAGTCGTACATCAGCGCCTCCTCACCGTGCATCCGGAACGCCTCCGGAGCCAGGAAGGCGCACTGTGCGTACCCTTCACATCGGGAAAGATCAACGACCACTCTCATCCCGGTCTCCACGGGGAGGGCGAACTCCGTACCCCCGAACCGGCCCCGCTCCGGCCCGAGACAAGCCTCGAAAGGGCTGTGCCGTCGCCGCCTACCCCTGCGAAGTGCGTCGGTCTCCATGGAAGGGCCTGATCATCGCAGTGCAGACGATCGACGTTCGAAAACATCTACGAAGCTCATGGTAGGTCCCGAAACACGCAAAGAGGGGGTGGCCGGCTGGCTGATGTCGAAGCCACGGACCGTTGAGGCCCGAGCCGGCCCTCCCCGGCCGCCGTATGGTTGCGCTGGGGCGCACCCGACCCGGTCCCCGTCGGCCCGCACCGCCGCCATCACCGCAGCTCGGTCAGAAGAGTGCAGGGATGGCTCAACAGCTGCTTGTGACCTCCCCTGCACGGCTGCCAACCTCCCGATGAGCCACTGTGGTAGCTGTGTGTCAGCACATCGTGACACCCCGTGGGCCGGGAACAGTAGGAAGACAGCCCAGCAGGGCGTCAGTCGGTGCCCGAGCCACGACCACCGGAACCTGAGTATCAGCATCGATGCCGCTCCTGCGTCCGCACACCCTGGTGTCCGTGACTGGAGTGGAGCGGACCGACGACGACAAAGTGGGCTGATCACTCGCCGGGAGCGGAAGACATGCGACGCTGGGCGTCGGACGCGGAGGTGCCCACACTCAGCGCGACCCTCTTCACCTCCGGATCGGCGTCTGCCTTCCGCACACTCGTCGCGAGCATCCGTTTCTGCTTGAGGTGCTCACCTAGCGCGGACCGTAGAAGGCGGTCGAACTGCGAGCCTCGGGCGGCCTCCAACGCCCGCAGCTCGCGTGTGCTGACCATGCCGGGCATCTCGTGACCCGCGTGGGGGTTGTCATCGGGTATCCCGGCTTTGGCCAACAAGGCTCGCAGCGTGCCGAGTTCGGCGCGGTGGCTCTCGGCGGTGTCGTCCGCCCAGTCCAGCAGGCCCTTGTTGGCGGTCCGGCCCCGTGCCAACCTGAGGATGTGGTGTGCTTGATCGTCCATGGCGATCATCAGCTGGATCCAGCCGATGTCCGTGGCGTTCAGGCCGCCGTTCGCGGTGGTGGTGCCGCTGTGGTTCTGCCCGGGTCCGTGAGCCGAGGCATGTGGTGGGGCGGTCGTCGTCGCGCTCGCGGGCGGGACGGACGGTTGTGGCGCACCGGCACACCCCGGCACGGTGAGAGCGCACAGCAGAGCCGCGGCGAGCAAAGTCGCCCTCGGTGCGCCGGCCGCGGCATCTGCCATGTCTGCTCCCTGACCTCATCACTGTGGGACGTTCGGTGCGTCAGCGGTCAGCGGTCAGGACGGATTGCCGTCCGCTCCGCACTTGACGATCGCGTTGATGCAGTTGGTGACCCTGCGGGCGAGCTCGTTCTCGGGCCAGGCGTTGAAGAAGTCACCGTGCATGGTGTACCCGGGGCCGGAGGCCAGTCGCAGGCCCTGGGTGCTTCCGGAGACGGGATAGCGCAGGACCTGGCGGAGCTTGGGCACGGGCACCGGGTGGCTGGCCGGGCACGCGCCGCCGACCGGGTAGGCCATGTGGCTCTTGTGGTCGGCGGAGTCGAGGTCCTTGCCGTTCCAGCACTGCGGGAAGTCGAGGTAGGACTCCAGCATCGAGCCCGCGGGGCAGGTGACGAAGTCCTTGGACGGGTTGACCTCGCCGTGGTGCAGGCAGGACCAGCGGGCCACCGACGTGGGGTCGTCGACGCCTGTGGCCTTGGCGTTGCCGGCCACGATCCGCAGGCCCTGCGGGAAGGGCCGGATGCGCTGGATGACGTCGTCCCGTACCCCCTCGCCGAGGTAGTAGAAGGTGGTGCCGGTGGGCTCGACGGGCTGGTCGTTGCGGTACATCGTCGGGACCCAGTACGACGACGAGTCGATAGCCGGGTTGCAGGTGGAGGCGGAGCCCAGCAGTTGGGTCACGTCGGTGTGCGCGTTCGTCACATGGCTGCCGAAGAAGCTGTGCATGTGGGAAGCGCCAGGTAGACCGGGAAAGACGATCGGGTCGTCCGGGAGCCGGTGACTGTACGGGCACTCCGCGAGGAACTCTGCGACACGGACCACTTGGGCGCCCTGGGGAGCGGCCTTGATCTTCGTGATCTGCGGTTCGCCGGCGGTGGAGGCGGAGCCGCCGTACCAGGTGGCGAGTATGAGTCCGAGTGCCGCCAGGGCAGTCAAGCAGGCGCTTCGTGCGCGAGAACGCCCTGTGGGCGGGGAGGGGGAACGGTTGAGCACGGCATTCCTCCTAGGGAAGCGGTGGGGGTGCTCTGTTCCGGGACCGGTTCCGGAACCGGTCCCGGCCCTTACCGTGAGTGAAGCGACGTGTCATGCTGCCGTCAATACTTCGCGCAATCCGGGAGTCAACGAGTCTCACCGCCTTCAGTAGTTGACGGGTCCGTCGCCCCACGGGTCATGGCCTCCGGACGCCCGTCGCGGCCGGGCGCCGTCCAGGCCTGGTTCGCGACGCCAGGGTGTTGACATCGCGGAGACGCCGCTGTTTCACTCGGCGCACACGGGGTGGTCCTGCTGCCGGTCACGGCGTGTCCCGCGCGGTGGAGGTGTGCGGTGCGTATCACCATCGCGGACGTGGCCCGAGCGGCCGGCGTGAGCAAGACGACCGTGTCCCGGGTCCTCAACACCCGGGGTGAGGTGGATCGTTCGACCGCCGCCCGCGTCCGCGAGGTCATCGACCAACTGGGGTACGTGCCCAGTTCGGGCGCGGTGGGTCTGGCCCGCGGGCAGAGCCGTACCGTCGGCATGCTCGTGCCGTCGCTGACCTGGCCGTGGATGGGCGAAGTCGTCCAAGGTGTCGTCGATACAGTAGAGGCGGCCGATTTCGGGCTGTTGCTGTTCACCTGTAATCGAGGCGCGGACTCGGTCGAACGGTTCACCAGGCAGGTCTTCGCAGGAGCTTTCGACGGACTGCTGGTCGTGGAGCCGGAGAACACCCTGGCGATGCTGACAGCCCTCCACCGCAGAGGGCTCCCGGTCGTTCTGATCGACGACCGCGGCCGTCATCCCGAGTTCCCTCACGTCACCGCCGCGAACCACGAGGGGGGTGCCGCGGCTGCCCGACATCTGCTGGCCGTGGGACGGCGTAGACCGCTCGTCCTGACGGGACCGCTACGTTTCGGCTGCGTACGCGACCGACTCGACGGCTTCCGCACGGCTTTCGACGAGAGCGGCCACCCGCTCGAACCCGCGCTCATCGTCGAGAGTGACTTCACCGAGGCGGGCGGACGAGAGGCGGTACGTCACCTGCTGGAACAGGGCCTCGACTTCGACGCCGTCTTCGCCCACAACGATCTCGCGGCCGTGGGTGCCATGGCTGCCCTGCGCACCACGGGCATGCGGGTACCGGAGGACGTCGCCATCGTCGGTTTCGACGACATCCCGATGGCCCGCCTGACCCAGCCCCCGCTCACGACCATCCGACAGCCGATGCGGGAGATGGGCGAGGTGGCGGCACGCATGCTCCTCGCCCGCCTGACGGACACGGAGGCCCCCGGCCCGGTCACTGAACTTCCGACGTCGATCGTCGTCCGCCAATCCACGGTCAACAGCTGAGCCCCCGCTACCGAACGGCCGCAGCCGGTTCGGTCACCGCCCGGGAGAGGCCGATGAGAACTGGGCTCCCTACAGGGGCGGTACGCGAAGACGGTTCTGCACGGCCTCATCGGACGTCGAGACCGCCGCGCGCAACCCGCAGGAAAGGGGGTTCGTTCCGCAGCCGAAGCGGTGGGGGCGGGGCAGACTGCACCGATGTCTGGTCCGCGACTACGCATACCACCCGGCCTCGTCCGCCTTCCGCGTCTACTCCCTGCCCTGCCGGACCCGTCCGAGCACACGGACTACCGAACTGCTGCCGGAAAACATCGACGGCACCCGCGCCACACTGAAGGTCAGGCTCGGCATTCTCACCGAAGCCGACACCGGCAGCTTCACCAGGAAGCGCAGCAGCCGGCCGAGCACCGTGACCAGCAGACCCGTCCCAGCCTCACTCGGAAACAGAACATCACGAACCGCCCCCTCAGAAATCGATCACCCGCACCGATCCGCAGCAGTTCTGTGTGATCCAGGCGTGACGGCCGTCCGGCGTCAGCGCGATACGGGTGGGCCCGCCGACGCGGACGGTGTCGGTCACCTTGTTCGTGCTCGTGTCGATCACGGACAGGCTGTCCGAGTGTTCGTTGGTTACGTAAGCACGGTGGCCGTCGGGGCTCACCACGACGTCCTTCGGGTACGAGCCGACGGTGACGGGGCCGCCGGTCGCCTTGCCGGTCGCCGTGTCGACGACGGAAACGCTGCCCAGCAGGTCCGTGACGTACAGCCGGCGTCCGTCGGGTGTCACCGCCAGGCCGTACGTGAAGTTGCCGAGGCGGCCGGGCCGGCCGACGACCTTGTCCGTGGCCGTGTCGATCACGGACAGGGAGGTGGGGGTCCCGTAGCCGGAGTTGGCGACGTACACCCGGCGGCCGTCGGGGGAGATCACCACGTCGACCGGGGTGCTGCCGACCTTGATCTCGTCGACGACCTTGTCGCTCGCCGTGTCGATCACGGACAGGGAGTCGGAGTAGGCGTCGGCGACGTAGACACGGCGGCCGTCGGGACTGACCGCCAGGCCGAACGGACCGTCGCCGACGGGGACATCGTCGATTTTCATGTTCGTGGCCGTGTCGATCACACTCACCGTGGGAGACGCCTTCGAGGGACTGGTGACGTAGGCCCGGCGCCCGTCGGGGCTGATCGCGACGTCCTGCGACTCACCGGCTTCGATGCGGGAGGTTCGCTGCTGCGTGTGCGTATCGATCACCCACAGCTTGCCGAACCAGCCGCTGGTGACATACGCGTGGCCGCCGTCCGGCGATATCGCGACGCCGTACGGCCTGCCGGTGACGCTGACGGAAGAGCGGGGCGATGGGGGCGGCTCGGTCGACGCCGCGGCGGACGGTTGCGCCAGCGGACCCACCAGAGCGAACAGAGCTGCGGCGAGGCCGCACCGGATCCTTGACCGGGAACTCATGGGCGCCTCCTGCCCCTCTTCCAGGATGCCGCGCCCGGCAGCGCCCGCAAGCGGAGTTCAGCTACGCCCCTACGCCGCCGACGGGCGGGCCGGCCATCACCGACCACCAGACCAGCGGGGACTGGGGTCTGTCTCTCTGGTCAGCACCGTGCCCAGATGAGGATGGCAGCGAGGTGGAGCGCGGCCGGGCAGGCGAACGACACCACGGCGCACCACCACAGCCAACCGCGCCCTCGCCGATCCCGACGACTGATCACCGCCGTCCGACGCGGTCCACGGCAGCTCCAGTACCGACACGACGTCCTCGACGGCTGCCTTACCGGCACCGCCCTGCCGAAGACGATCCGGTAGTCGCTCCCGGCGTTCGGCTGATGGGCGGCCGGCCGCCGAGCACGGCGTGCGGCCGCTCGTGGTCGTAGGAATTCACCAGTTCCGGCGAGCGCGTCAGCCCAGGGCGTGGACCGGTGGCACGGGCCGTTGTCGGTGAGACAGCGGCAGATCGGTGTGATGCCGTGGGCGGCGACGAAGGCAACGGCCCGGCGGCGGAAGGGGACCGCGGTGACGGCCTTCTCATCGTCCAACGCCTCGGCTGATGGTGGGGCGGGAGGAGCCGAGGGTCAGCTGTGCGTTCCGATGTCCCCTGCAAGTGGCGTTCCTGCACTCGGCGGCCGCGTTCACCAGGAGCCTCGCGATCTCAGGTGCTCCCACGTGAGCGGCTGTGCTTGGCGTCAGCGTGCGAACTTCTCGATGGCCGCTGGGGTGACGGGGGTGAAGAAGTTGACGAGGTTGCCGTCGGGGTCACGGAACAGCAGCGAACGGTTGCCCCAGGGCATCGTGGTGGGCTGGGTGACGAAGTCGGTGACGAAGCCGGTCAGGTTGTTGTAGACGCGGTCCACGTCGTCTACGAGGAACTCGGTGATCACGCTGTGGTTGTCCGCCGGGCGGGCAGAGCCCGGGGCGAACAGCGGGACGGTGCGGGTGCTGCCGATCGCGAGCGTGGCGCCCGCGGTCTTGAGTTCGGCGAAGTCCTCGTTGGCCCACCTTGCCTGCCCTCCTGTGACGTGCTCGTAGAACGCGACGAGGCGCGCTACGTCGCCGGTGATGATGCGGACCGAGACGAAATCCATGGGAATCTCCTTGGCTGTGCTGGTGGCGTACACGTCGCAGGCTAGGAGAAATAGTGGACAGAATCGGTCCTGTATTCGCGTTAGGCTGCGAACATGCCTCGACCCACCGGCCGCGTGCTGACACTCCTGGAGCTGCTGCAGTCGGGCGGCATCCGAACTGTGGCGGAGCTCGCGGACCGTCTCGGCGTAGAAGGACGCACTGTGCGGCGGTACGTGGACCAGCTGATCGACCTGGACGTGCCCGTGGAGTCGGTGCGCGGCCGCTACGGCGGGTACCGGCTGGCTCCCGGGTACCGCCTGCCTCCGCTCATGCTCAGCGACGACGAGGCGCTGGCCGTGCTGCTCGGCCTGGTGGCCGGTCGCAGGGCAGGGCTGACGACGACGGAGCGCACGGCGAACGAGACGGCGTCGGCGAAGATCCGGCGGGTGCTGCCCAAGCACATCGCCCGTCGGCTCGACACACTCCTGGAAGCTCTCGCCTTCACGGATCAGCCCGGCGAGTTCGACACCCCGGACGCCGGGGTCCTGCTCACCATCGCCGATGCGGTGCGCCACCGCCGGCCGGTCTCGATCCGCTACACCGACCGTGACGGACGGCCCAGCGAACGCACACTGCACGCGTACGGGATCGTCGCCCACGCGGGCCGGTGGTACGTCACGGGGAAGGACGCCCGGATCGGCGAGGACCGAACCTTCCGGCTCGATCGGATCGCAGACGCGCGGACCCTGCCCGGCTCGTTCGAAGCGCCCGTGGGTCCCGCTCCCGCACAGCGTGTGTTGTCAGGGTTCGCCACGGCCGGGTACCGGCATGAGGTGACCTTGCGGATCCGCGGGACAGTTGAACAGATCCGCGCCCACCTTCCCGTCAGCGTCGCGAGCCTGGAGGAGCACGAGCCCGCCGCCGGCGAGGACCGGGCGACCGAGCGCTGGCTGCGCGTCGAGCTGCGGGCGGAGCGGCTCGACTGGTTGCCTCCGGTACTCGCCTCACTCGACCGGCCGTTCGTCATCGAGCGCCCCGACGAACTGCGCGACCTCGTCATCGCGCTCGCCGATCGCCTCACGTCCTGTGCCCGCCGAACCTGACCCGAGGAAACCAACGTCATGAGAGGGCACACCTGAGCAGCGGCGCCACGTCCAGAGGGTCATGATCGCCCCGCAGACGACCGTGGTCGATGCGCTGAGCACCGCCCCCGCTTGCCCCCGCACGGGCGGTACGGCCTGGGGGAGCGGGACCAGGTGGGTGACGTCGTCGCGGCGCGCGTCAGCCGGGGCACATCCACCGAGACGCGCAAGGTGGATACGTGCTGCCCCGGCCCGCGAACATGCTGCTGCTCGCAGAGGCGCTCTCGCCCCGCATCGGCGGCAATGCCTCCGAGCCCGGCGCGCACCTCGTCCGCCGCCTGGGCGGGGGTCAGGACCCCGTGCAGGCTGCGCCGTTGAGGGTGTAGGCGCCGGGCGGCGCGGTGTTGCCCTCGTGGACGGCCTGGAAGCCGATGTCGACGGAGGCACCGGGGGCGATGATGGCGTTGTGAGCCACGTTCCTGGCGGTCACCCGGCCGGAGACGGGGGAGTAGTCCGCGTTCCAGCCGGAGGTGATGGTCTGGCCGTCGGGAAGGGTGAACCCGAGGGACCAGCCGTCGACCGCCGTGGTGCCGGTGTTGGTGATGGTGATGGCCGAGGTGAGCCCGGTGTTCCACGCGCTGACGGTGCCGGTGACCCGGCAGGTCGCGGTCCCCGGTGGCGGCTCGGAGGTCTGGAATTGGGTGAAGAACCTCCACACCTCCGCCGGCAGCCAGGTCCTGGAACCGCTGTCACCCGGAGCCCCGTCCTGGGGAGCCGCGATGTGCCCTTCGTCGAACGCGGCCCAGACGACCGGATGCCCGGCCGAGCAGCCCGAGTATGCGGTGACCCGGTGGGTCAGGCTGCCCGGCGTGGGCTCCGGCGGGTTCTGGGGCGTGCAGCCGTTGTTCGTGACGAACCTGTCCCGCAGCGCCCGTCCACCGGAGATGCCGAGGACGTCGTCCCTGAGGCCGTGCACTCCGAGGTAGGCGATGGGCTGGGTACCGCCGTTGCATCCGCTGAGCAGCCCGCCGCTCTGGACCGCGACCGCGCGGAAGACCGTCGCGCGCGAACACGCCAGGGCGTACGACATCGCGGCGCCGTAGCTGAAGCCGAGGGCGAAGCGCTGGGCGGTGTCGACACACAGGTCCGCCTCGATCCGCCTGAGCAGGTCGTCGACGAAGGTGACGTCCTCTCCACCGGCGTTGGCCCAGCCGTTGTTCAGACCCTGGGGTGCGACGAAGACGGCGCTGTCGTTCGCCAGCCGCTGGAGCCCGTAGTAGGCCCAGGTGCCCGTCTCCACGGTGCGGCCGGTGGCGACGTCGGTCGCGGTGCCGCCCAGCCAGTGGAACCCGAAGACCAGCCGGTAGGGGCGGTTCCGGTCGTAGCCGTCGGGGACCCGCAGGATGAACGCGCGGCTCTTGCCGTTGGTCTGGATCGTGTGCGTCCCGCTCGTCAGCGTGGGGGCCTTGCCGCAACCGGAACTCACGGCGCTGCCGGCCGGTGCGGCAGCGGTCCGGGTGGCCCCGCGCGGGGTGCCCTCGCTCTGGCCCAGTGCTGTGCCGCCCATGCTCAGGACGACCAGCACCGCGACCATGGCGGGCCATAAGAGAGATCTTGTCCTTGTCATCATGCGACTCGCCTTCGGTTGTGGACCGGCACGGCATGGAACGAGGGGCCGAGGTGCGGGGGCGAGGCAGCGCGGGTGTCCGTCCCCCACTGCCGGGGCCGTGGCGGTCTCGGCGGCCCGGCACGTGATGTCGGGAACGCCGGTGCGGGCGAAGCCGGCCGCACCGGCGGGCGGTGGTTGCTCAGGCGCGGGTCCACTTCTGGCCGGCCTGGCCGTTGCAGGTCCACAGGACCAGCGGCGTTCCGTCGGCGGTGCCGGCCCCGTCGGCGTCGAGGCACAGGCCCGCGTGGACGTTGCGGATCGACCCGTCCGGGCCGAGGGTCCACTTCTGGTTGTCCTGGCCGTTGCAGGGCCACGTGATGACGCGGGTGCCGTTGGCGGTGCCCTGGTTGTACGCGTCCAGGCACTTGTCGCCGTACACGCGGATCTCCCCGCCGGCCCATGTGGTCCACAGCTGGTTGGCAGCCGTGTGGCAGTCCCAGAGCAGTACCGTGGCACCGGCGGCGGTGGAGGCGTTGTCCACGTCCGCGCAGCGGCCGGACGCGTTGCCCCGCAGACGTGAGGTGGTGGCGGCCAGGGGGCTGCCGCCGGTCACCCGGAACACGGCCACGCCGTGGGCGGGGACGCTCGCCGAGATCTGCCCGGACGTGCTCGACGTGCCGCCGGTCCACAGGTCGGTGAGGGTGAACGGGCCGCCGGAGAGGCCGACTTGCGCGGCCGTCGTGGTGACCGTAGCGGTGCCGCCTCCCCGGTTGAACAGACCCACCGCGACGGAGCCGTCCGACAGGGGTTCGGCGAACACCTCGGTGGCGCCGTCGTCGCGCACCCTGCGCCCGCCCGCGCCCAGCGGATCCTGGTTCACCGCAATCAGGCGCGGGTTGCGCAGGATCGCGCTCACGTCCGCGGACATGGTGCGGATGTCGTTGCCGGCCATGAGCGGGGCGCTCAGCAGTGCCCAGAGGGCGAAGTGGGAGCGGGACTCGGTCAGTGTCAGGCCGGGACGGCCGACGACCAGCATGTCCGGGTCGTTCCAGTGTCCCGGACCCGACTGCGCCGCCAGCGGCGCGGTGACGTCCAGGACGTTGCCGACCCCCATCGGGTAGCTGTTGGTGTTGCCGTTCTGCCAGATGTCGAGCAGGTCCTCGGTCGTCCGCCACAGATCGGCGACCTCGCCCCAGTTGTAGGTCGAGCCGGTGATGGCGTGGAAGCTGTTGGGGTTGATGGAGTAGACGATCGGCCGGCCGGTGGCGCGCAGGGCGTCACGCATCAGCGTGAACCGCGCGACCTGCTCGTCGCGGGTGCCGCTGGGGGAACACCAGTCGTACTTGAGGTAGTCGACGCCCCAGGAGGCGAACGTGGCGGCGTCCTGGGCCTCGTGCCCCCTGCTTCCGGTCGAGCCCGGATAGGCGCCGCTGGTCTGCGCGCAGGTGCGTTCGCCCGGCACCTGGTAGATCCCGAACTTCAGGCCCTTGCCGTGGATGTAGTCCCCGAGCGCCTTCATCCCGCTCGGGAACTTGGCCGGATCGGCCCGCAGGTTGCCCGCCGTGTCACGCTGCGGGTCGAACCAGCAGTCGTCGACCACGACGTACCGGTAGCCGGCGTCCCGCATGCCCGAGGAGACCATCGCGTCGGCGGCCTGGCGCACCTGTGCCTCGGTGATTCCGCATCCGAAGCTGTTCCAGCTGTTCCACCCCAGCGGTGGTGTGAGCGCGGGGCTGCCCGGCGCGGCCGAGGCAGTGGAGTGGGCCGAGACCGTCACGGTCGCGGTGATGGTCAGTGCGGCGGCCGCGAGGAGGCGGAGCAGTCGTCCGCCTGATCGTCTGAGCACGTGGGGCTCCTTCGGCACGGCGAGGAACGGACAGTTCGAAATTTCGATCGGCATTCGGAAATCCGAGGCTCCCACGGATACTAGAGCGGAGCCTGAGCATGTCAACGTCGACGGAACAAGCCAACCGCGCTTCGGGCCGATGGCCGTCGCAGGGGCCACTACCTGGGTCAATGGTGAAAAGGCCGGTGGCAGTGCGGTCCGTCCGATGCCGAATGTGTCGATCGACGTGTCGAAACTGCAGGAGGTCTTGACGGGGGCAATCGGTCTCCTATCATCCAGCATGCTCGATAAATCGACCGATGTTCGATATCGCGAACACATAGAGCCGTTCCACCCAAACGGAAGCCGAGGAGGGCGCCGCACATGGATATGTCATGGCCCCAACAACCATTATCCCGTCGGCGTGCGCTGACGGCCGCCGGCGGCCTGGCCGCCGGCGCCCTCCTGCCCCGTGGAGCCGCCCTCGCGGCCGCCTCCACGTACACGAACCCGGTGATCTGGCAGGACTTCGCGGACATCGACGTCATCCGGGTCGGCGACACGTACTACGCCTCCGCCTCGACGATGCACTACTCACCGGGCGCGCCCGTCCTGCGCTCGTACGACCTGGTGCACTGGGAGATCGCCGGCCACTCGGTGCCCGTGCTCGACTTCGGTGCCAAGTACGACCTGAACGGCGCCCGCGGCTATGTCAGAGGAATCTGGGCCTCGTCACTGGCCTACCGGCCGAGCAACAGAACCTTCTACTGGCTCGGCCAGATCGACTTCACCCGGACGTACGTCTACACCGCCACCGCCGTCGAGGGGCCGTGGAACAGGCTGACGACGATCGGCACGCCCTACTACGACGCGGGACTGCTCGTCGACACGGACGACTCCCTGTACGTGGCGTACGGGAACACCGCCATCAGCGTGGCCCAGCTCTCGCCCGACGGCCGTGACCAGGTCCGCGCACAGCAGGTGTTCACGACGCCGTCGAGCGTCGGCACCCTCGAAGGCTCACGCTTCTACAAGATCAACGGGCAGTACTACATCTTCCTGACCCGCCCCGCGAACGGTCAGTACGTCCTGAAGTCGTCCAGCGGCCCCTTCGGCCCCTACACGATGCGACAGGTCCTCCTCGACCTGCGCGGGCCGATCCCCGGCGGCGGCGTCCCGCACCAGGGCGGGCTGGTGCAGACGCAGAGCGGCGCCTGGTACTACCTGGCCTTCGTGGACGCCTATCCCGGCGGCCGGGTGCCCGCGCTGGCCCCCGTCACCTGGACCTCGGACGGCTGGCCTGTCGTACAACTCGTCGACGGCGCATGGGGCACCTCGTATCCCAGCCCCGTCGTGCCCCCTCCGCCCCGTCAGGTCACCCCCATGACCGGTGTCGACACCTTCGACGGTACGACCCTCAAGCCGAGATGGGAATGGAACCACAACCCGGACAACACCAAGTGGTCGGTCGGCAACGGGCTGACCCTGCGGACCGCCACCGTCACCAACGACCTGTACTGGGCCCGCAACACCCTCACGCACCGCATCCAGGGTCCGACCTCCACGGCCACCGTGCAGATCGACCACTCCGCCATGCGGGACGGCGACCGCGCCGGACTCGCACTGCTGCGGGACGCCTCCGCGTGGATCGGTCTCAAACGCGACGGCGGCGTGACACGGGTGGTGATGGTCACCGGGCTGACCATGGACACGAACTGGAACACCACCGGCACCGGCTCCGAGGTCGCGAGCGCGCCCGTCTCCGGTGGCCGCGTCTGGCTGCGCGCGACCGCGGACATCCGCCCCGGCGCACCACGCCCCGGCACCTTCTCCTACAGCACCGACGGCACCACCTTCACCCGCCTCGGACCCGCCTTCTCCATGGGCAACGACTGGCGGTTCTTCATGGGCTACCGATTCGCCCTCTTCAACCACGCCACGCAGGCACTCGGCGGCGCTGTCCGCGTCACGCGGTTCGAGCTGTCCACACCCTGACCCGGTCCACCGATCGCAGGACCCGACCACCTGCTGACAGCCGGGGCCCCGCCACAGCCGTCAGGCACTGGAACGGACGACCAGATGGGTCGGCAGGATCAGCGCAGTGGGGTCCTGCCCGTTGACGAGGGCGACCAGCATGCGCGCCATCTCCCGCCCCAGAGCCTCTATGGGCTGATGGACGGTGGTGAGCGGCGGATCGGCGTTCCGGGAGACGCTCAGGTCGTCGAATCCGACCACGGCGACGTCGGCGGGGACCTGCCGGCCGGCCTGCCGCAGCGTGCGCAGCGCTCCCACCGCCATGTTGTCGCCGGCTGCGAACACCCCCTCCACCTCAGGGCGGTTCGCCAGCAGCGCGGCCATGGCGGCGGCTCCGCTGTGCTCGGTGAAGTCCCCCTCCTGCGGCGGCAACGGATCGAGGCCCGCGGCGAGCATGGCGTCCCGGTAGCCGCGGTACCGGGCGCGCCCGGCCTCGGTGTCCAGCCGCCCGCAGATCGCGGCCACACGGGTCAGGCCGCGGGAGAGCAGATGCTCGGTCGCCTTGCGCGCCCCGCCGACGTTGTCGACATCGACGTACCACCGGGGAGTCGTACCGACCGGGCGTCCGCCGAACACGACGGGCATCTGCGCCTTCTCGGCCACTGGGGTCAACGGGTCGTCCTCGCGCAGCGCCATCAGCATGGCGCCGTCGGCGCCCCTGGAGCGAAGGAGTTCCGCAACCCGCTTGCGACCGCGGTCGGAAGCGGCCAGGCACAGCATCAGATGCAGGCCCGCCTCCTCGAGAGCGGCTGACGCCCCCACGATGACCTGGGCGAAGAAGGGATCGGCGAAGATCGACGGATCTTCCCCGGAGACGACCAGGGCGGCCGCTCCCGTCTGCCGGGTGGCCAGGGCGCGGGCGGTCGGGTTGGGGACGTAACCGAGCTGCCGGACGGCCCGTTCGACGGCTTCACGTTTGGCGCGGCTGACGTGCGGAGCGTTGTTGAGGGCGCGGGAGGCCACGGAACGGGAAACGCCGGCGCGTTCGGCCACCTCGTCGAGCGTCGGCTGCCGCCGCGGCGCATCTTCTGCCATGAGCCGGGAGTCTCTCACAGGTCAGCAGCGCGCGGAGCGATCGGCTGGGACCGCTTCCAGTCACTACTCCTTCATTGCGGTCAAGGCCAGTCATGCGCCGAGTATTGACAGCTTAATCAGCCCACTCCACGATTGGGACCGCTTCCAATGGGAGCGCTCCCAATGCACTCGAATCCCGCTCAGGAAATCGAGGTACAGCCATGCGCCGCAGCATGCGACTACTGGTGGCAGCCCTCTTCGCCCTGCCGTCCGCGCTCGCCCTCGCACCGTCCGCCCACGCGGCCGACCCGACCACCATGACCAGCGGGTTCTACGTCGACCCGGACTCCAGCGCCAAGCGGTGGGTGGCCGCCAACCCCGGCGACGGCCGGGCGCCCGCGATCAACGCCTCCGTCGCCAACACCCCGATGGCCCGCTGGTTCGGCTCCTGGAGCGGCACCATCGGCACGGCCACGGGGGCGTACGTCGGAGCGGCGGACTACTCCGACAAGCTGCCCGTCCTCGTCGCCTACAACATCTACAACCGTGACTACTGCGGCGGGCACTCCGCGGGCGGGGCCGCCTCACCGTCCGCCTACGCGAACTGGATCGCCCAGTTCGCCGGCGGAATCGCAGGCCGCCCGGCGGTCGTCATCCTCGAACCGGACTCCCTCGGGGACTACGGCTGTATGACCCAGGCTCAGATCGACGAACGAGAGGCGATGCTCACCAACGCCCTCGCCCAGTTCAGCCGCCAGGCCCCCAACACCTGGGTCTACATGGACGCCGGCAACCCGGGTTGGGTCAGTCCGGCGACCATGGCCAAGCGCCTGCACGAAGCCGGCCTCCGTCAGGCCCACGGCTTCTCGCTCAACGTCTCCAACTACTTCACGACCGCCGAGAACACCGCCTTCGGCAACGCCGTCAACAGCGAGCTCAGTGCCCGCTACGGCTACACCAAGCCCTTCGTCGTGGACACCAGCCGCAACGGCAACGGCTCCAACGGCCAGTGGTGCAACCCCGCGGGCCGCCGCATCGGCACCCCCACCCGGACGGGCGGAGGCGCCGAGATGCTGCTGTGGATCAAGACCCCTGGCGAGTCCGACGGCAACTGCGGCGTCGGAGCCGGCTCCACGGCCGGACAGTTCCTCCCCGAGGTCGCCTACAAGATGATCTACGGCTACTGATCCGGGACTCCCGCCGCCCGCACAGACGGATCGGCGTTCCGCCCGGCCGGCGGGCATCCGCCACCACCACCTCACCGACCAGGAAGCAACCATGAATCCACGCAGCCTTCGGCGCCGCGCGGCCGTCGTCGTCGCGGCCCTCACCGCAGGCGCCGCTCTGACCGCGACGCAGGCGCAGGCCACACCCACGCAGGACGTGATCACCCCGGCCACGAAGTTCTACGTGGACCCGCACAGCAAGGCCGCGCGGCAGGCCCTCGCCGACCTCGGAAACGGCGACACCGAGAACGCCGTGAACATGGCCAAGCTCGCCAGCTGGCCGCAGGCCGCGTGGTTCACCGAGGGCACGCCCGACGAGGTGCGCGGCAAGGTCGGTAAGCTCGTCCACCGAGCCCGCGCCGTGGGCCGGACCCCGGTCCTGGTCGCCTACAACGTCCCGGGCCGGGACTGCACGCAGTACTCCAGTGGCGGAGCCGCATCCTCCGCCGCCTACCGGCAATGGATCGATGCCTTCGCCGCCGGCATCGGCTCCAGCAAGGCGGTGGTCGTCCTCGAACCCGACGGCACGGCCCTCCTCCCCAAGGACTGCGGACCCACCACCGACCCGACGGGCGAACTCACCGCCGCCCGCATCGCCGACCTCGCCTACGCCGTGAAGACCCTGAAGGCCAAGCCGCGCACCGCGGTCTACCTGGACGCGGGGAACGTCCAATGGCGGCCCGTCGGCGAGATGGCCCAGCGGCTGCTGGACGCCGGGGTCCGCCACAGTGACGGCTTCGCCCTGAACGTGTCCAACACCCATCCCACCGACCACAACACCAGATACGGCACCTGGATCGCCAAGTGCATGTGGTTCGCCACCGAAGGACCCGAGGAGGCGCGCGGCCACGCCGAGCGCTGCGCCGACCAGTACTACTCGGCGGCCGCCCCCAACGACGGCACCCCCGGCAACGCGGTCTCCTCCACCGATCCCGCCACCTGGCGGTGGACCGACGCCTGGTACGACCAGAACGTGGGCACCCCGCCGGCCGACCGGCTGCAGCACTTCGTGATCGACACCAGCCGCAACGGTCTGGGCGCCTGGACCCCGGAGCCGGGCAAGTACACCGGGGATCCGGAAGCCTGGTGCAACGCACCCGGCCGCGGTCTCGGCCCGCGCCCCACCGCCGACACCGGCGTACCCCTCGTCGACGCCTACCTGTGGATCAAGATCCCCGGTGAGTCCGACGGCAGCTGCACGCGCAACACCGGCGGCACCATCGACCCCGAGTACGGCATCGTCGACCCGCCCGCCGGTACCTGGTGGCCCGACCAGGCCCACACCCTGGCCCGCAAAGCGGCACCGCGCCTGACCTTCAACCGCTGAGCGGTCGAGGCTGCGAGCCGTCCTCCGGCTTCCCGGAGAAGAGCGCACCTGAGGCACCGTCGGATCGAGGAGGGGTTTCTGCATGCGGCGGGGCGCGCGAGTCAGTGCCGTCGCCTGGGATCTCCGCGCCGCTCACCTGGGCACGGGCGTTCCGTCCCAGGAGAAGAAGCCACCGGTGGGGCCGTCGTCCGGCAGCAGGGCCAGGTCGTCGCCGGGAGCGGCGGATGTTGACGATGCGCGGCTGCGGGGACCGGCATAGGGCGGGCAGGAAGGCATTGGTCACCGTCACCACCCCGGAGCCGTTGGTCGGCAGCCGGAGGAAGTCGCCCAGGCCGCGGGCGACGCCGGTTGTGCGCGGGGGTTGTACCTCGGGGGGCGTTCCCGGTCCTCCCGAACGGCCGGGGGACGTGAGAGATCGGGTGCCCCGGGAGTTCTCCGGGGCACCCGCGGGTGGATGGGACGGCCCGTTGTGCGGTCAGCTCACGGTGTTGAGGCCGTAGTCGCCGAGGAGGTCGATGTCGACGTCGACGGCGGTGGAGCCGGCGTTGTAGAGGTCGATCTCGCCGTTCGCGCCCACCTTGACCAGCGCGGCGCCGGCCGCGGGGTGTCCGCTGGTGTAGTCGGCCGAGTGCACGTCCGGTCGGGTGGTGCCGTCGGCGTAGGCGACGAGGTAGCCGCTGCCGGTCGGCGAGGGCACGGTGAGATTGAGGTCGACCGCGTTCACCGCGCTCGCCGGTACCCCGTGGGCGCCGGTGACCTTGAGCCTGAGCGTGGCGTGCGCGCCGAGCTTGGTGGTCCTCCCGCCGCTGCCCGTACGGGTGTTGAGGATCCGGACCGGGCTGACCGGCTGGAACGTCGTCCCGCTCGCGGTGGGGCCGTACCAGCCGACCACGTCCGCGACGAGGTGCGCCGAGGACTTGCTGTTGTTGCGGAGTACGACCTTGCCGTTGATCAGCGGAACCATGGGGACGACAATCTGCGCGCCGGCGGTCTGCCCTGTGGTCCAGTACGGGCCGCTCACACCGGAGTTGACGGTGCCGGCGGGGGAGGCGGTGAGGCTGCCGGAGCCCTTGGTGGCGGTGGCCACCACGTTGAGCACCACGGCGTTCGCGTCGGCCGGGACGCCGTGGGCGCCCGAGACGGTCAGGGTGACCGAGTGGCCGCCGGGGACCGCCCCGGTGTGGCCGCCGGTGGCGCCGCGGGTGTCGAGCAGACGGATCGGCGTGGCGGGGTGGTAGGTACGGCCGAACTGCGTGTGCGACTGGAGGCCGAGCGTGGCGACGTTGACGGTGACCGGGCCGGAGCTGCTGTTGTAGAGGTCGATCGCACCGGTGGGAGTCACCTTCACCGTCGCCTCGTTGGAGACCGTCCGGCCCGGCTCGAAGCCGACGGTGGAGGTGCCCGGCCGGGTGGTGCCGTCGGTGTAGAGGGTGAGGGTGCCCCTCGCCTTGGCACCGCTGGTGACGACCTGCAGGCGCGCCGCGTCGACGCCGGCGGAGTCGGCGTGCACGGTGGCCGCGGAGAGCTTCAGCACGCCGTGGGCGGGGATCGTCCTCTCGGCGTCGTGCTGCGCGGTGATGGGCAGGAAGGCGTCCGCGGCGTGCATGGTCACCTTGGCGGTGGTGGTGCGGCCGAGCAGGTCGGTCTGGGTCAGCGTGGCCGTGTACGAGCCCGTTGCCGGATACTGGTGCTCGATCTTCTGCGGGCCGTCGGCCAGGCTCTCGTGGTCACCGTCACCGAACGTCATGACCCGGGAGGCGACTTCCCACGCGTCCGCCGGTTGCGCGACGGTGAACAACGCGTCCCCGGCGTCCACCTGCCCGTCGGCAGTGGTGACCAGGGCGCCGGAAAGCGAGGCGGCCGGTGGTGTGGCCGTACCCGCGTCGACGGCAGCGGACCGGACGGTACGGCTCGACCCGTCGACGTCGGTCACCGTGATGACCGGGGCGTACACGCCCGGCGTGGTGTAGGTGTGCGTGATCGGGGTGCCCGGTGCCTGGGTGACCGGGGCGCTGCCGTCCCCGAAGTCGACCGAGTACGTCGCGATGGGCTTCCCCCACGAAGTGGTGGCGTCGTCGGTTCTCACCGAGGTGACGAACGGCGCGACGCCCCGTGACGGCGACGGCATGTCGTCGCCGGGGACGGTGATGGAGTCCTGCCGTTCGACGGCGCCCCGGTCGGGGTGGGCCGCCGGGCCGGTGCCGGTGTCGTGGACGAGGGGGTCGTCGACGAGCGGGGAGCCGTCGACGTCGGTGGTGAGCTCACCCGGTGCGTCGGCGTCGGCGGAGTCGATGAGCGCGGAGTGTTCTGCCGGCGCCGTGGCGGTGGGCACGTTGAGCCCGTCGATGTCGTGCGCGCCCTGCCCGGTCGCGTCGTGCAGCGACACGGCCGTGGTGTAGGGGGTGCCGGCCCACGCGTACTCGGGCCGGGGCCGGGCGGAGGTACCGACACCGTTCGCCGCCACGTTGTAGTCGCCGGTGACCTGGTCAGCGGATGCGGCGGACACAGAGTAGAGCGGAGCCGTGGGCGCTGGGCAACTGTCGGTCTGCTTCGCTGCGACAGAGGCGACCACGTTGTTCTCCACGGTTCCCCGGCTCGCGCCTTCCAGCGAGATCCCGGTGGCGCACGGAGTGATGACCGTGTTGCTCGTCACGGCGGCGCCGGAGGTTCCCGTCAGCACGATTCCGCCCCGCCGCGGATCGGTCACCACGTTGGTGGTCACGGTGACCTGCGAGGCTCCCGACTGCGCCTGCACGCCGTAGGCGTACCCGTCCGGAACCCTGTTTCGCGACACGGTCACGTTCGAGGAGGCGCCGTCCACGCGGACCGCGGTACCGGTGCCGCCGGCCGACGGCACCGGGCGACGGAACGACAGCCGGTCGAGAGTGACGCCCGTGGAGCCCGTCACCGCCACCGCCTCCGCGCTCGCGTAGCCGATCCCCATCGACTGGATACGCACGTCGTGCACCGCATCGAGCGTCAGCGCCGGTGTGGACCCCCTCGGCGTGAGGACGGCCGGCGAGCCGCCGGGGACGAGGGCGGCCCCGGTGAACGTGATGGGGGCGTCCTTGGTGCCGGACCGGGTCAGGGTCACGGACTCGACGTAGGGAAGGCCGTTTGGTGACTCAACACGAACCGTCTGCCCCGGTACCACCGCGTCCGCCGCTGCCTGCACAGTGCAAAAAGGCATGCTCGCCGACCCCGTCGCCGTGTCGCTGCACACCCCGTCGTGATTCACATACAGCGTCCCGGCCGGGCTCGGCTCAGCCGCCGCCTCACCGGTTCCCCAGCCGCTCACCACCCCTGCCACGACGAGAACGGCCACGGACACACCGGATGCGGGGCGAGGTCTTCGCATATGAGCTCCAGGGAAGAGTCGGCGGTGCGGACGAGGGCACCGGGGCCTGATGCGCGGGTCGTCGACCCACCGCTCGTGAGGCGATGACGCGGTAGGAGCAAGCCGCCGGTCGCAGGCACGACCCACCGGTCCCGGACGGTTCGGCTCAGGAGCTGTACGCGGCCCTCATGATCTCAGCCCCACCCTAAAGGAACGGCCACGATCCGACCTGGCCTTGATCAAGTCATCGGGTGTCGCGCCGAGTTGCACGCCATGCCGCCCCCTCCGCGCAGCGAGCCGAACACGTCCTGCTGCCCGGTGGTGAGGTTGTCCCAGCCGAGCCGGACCAAGCGCACCCACAGGCCGAGGTCCTCGCCCTGGTGCACGACGTCGCTTGTTTCGGTCGGCAGCGGCCGGCCTCCAGTTGGATCACGGTGCCGGTGACCCGTCGCTGGGGGTGGAGGTGCGCCAGAGTGTGCGTATCTCCCTTTGCCCGGTGACGGCAGAGCCGATCACCGCTCAGGTCGCGACCTTCCGGGAAGTGGTGGACGGGTGTGAGTACCTGACGCTGTGCCTGGGGAGCGTCCAGGGCGGCGTGCCGCTGGTGCGGATGTACTCCGAGTGCCTGACCGGCGACGTGTTCGGCTCCGCCTGCTGCGACTGCGTCCGCTAGTGCCGCATCAGGCAACGTTCGTCCTGTCGACCACTTTGCGTAGGCGTTCGTCGGCGGCGTGCTTGTTCCGCCAGATGACGTAGCGGCGGATCATGCTGCCCTGCTCCTTGTGGGTGGCATGGTCGGTGCCGTCCAAGGCGAGTTGGTCGGGGTGTAGGCGAATTCGACGTTGTTGGCCGCGGCCCACTCGCCGACCTGGGTGTCGCGGACGCGTACTCGCTCTGCCACCCGCACAGCTTGACGGCCCGGACCACCCGAGCGGCCACGCGGCAGCGCTTCACATCATCAAAGGGCAGATGCCGCCTGGTGAGGCGCAGTAGTCTCCAGGCGTGCTCGCACACATGTACGTTGAGAGAAGCCCGGTCCCCTATGTGATGATCCTTGTCATTGCTGCACCATTGGCCCTCGCGGCATTGCCGTTTGCGGTCATCGAACTCGTTCCGCCGTTGCGGAAGAAGTACAGCCTGGCACGCGGAAAAGACCCCATTGATCAGAAACTGAATTCCTGTGGCTGCTACATCGCAGTCCTGGCCCTATCGGGACTGGTTGCGCTGGGTATATGGGGGCTGGTCACACGTCTCTGAACCTCCAACTGGAGGTTCGACGTCACTTCCGCTTGCTTACCACTCGGTTGAGGACGACCGGACAGCTTCGGGTGGAAGGCGACCTGCACGACCCCGGAGCGCACCATGAGCTCCACGTCATGTGACAGGTCAAAACTCACGCGGGAGCCAATGCCAGGCTACGAACCGTGGTCGAACAGAATGAACGTTGCCTGATGCGGCACTAGGAGCTGTCCGGCCGATCATGTGTCTGTCTCCTGCTCGGTTCCTGTCGAGGGCCGCTCGGGTTCCGCCTGAGGGGCTTCCAGTGGGAAGTGGATGGGGCTGAGCAGGTATTGCGCTCGTTCGGGGCTCGGCTGGTTGGCAAGTTTCGGAGCGATGGCCGCGCGCAGCTCGCCGATCAGTTCCTCCAGTTCCGCCGGGCTGAGCCAGAGTGCATGCTGCCGGTAACCGACCCGATCGGTCACAGGATCAGCTCTGTCGTGGTCGAGATAGGCGGTGAACTCGGCCAGCAGGGCGGTCATTGCGGTGGCGAATGCCTGTCGGTGGTCCTCGGCGGTGAGCGTGCGGACCACCTCAGAGCCGATCACAGCCCGGTCCTGTCGCAGCCGGTAGTGTCGTTCCACCGCGCCGCGCACCCTATGCTCCTCAGCCACCTCCAGGACCCCGCCGCCCACCAGCAGATCGATGTGCCGGTAGACGGTGGCTTTGGAGGCATCTGGGATGCGTGCGCAGAGCTGAGTGGTAGTTAGCAGCCTTCCACCGCCCATCGCATGCACGATCCGCAGCCGGATGGGGTGGGCGAGCAGTTCCAGGGAGTTCATGCCTAACTTTCTCACGGCTGCTACCTTTCTCAAACATGAGAACAAATGAGGGTGGGGTACTGGAGGCAGCGCGAGGCCTCGCCGCGCTGCTGCAGGCGGAGCGGTTCGGCGAAATCGTGGGGCTGTTCGCTCCCCCACTGAGGGCTGCGGTCTCTGCCGAGGCTCTGCGGCTCGCGTGGACGGCTGAGGCTGTCGGCCTGGGCGGGGTCGAAGTGATTGAGGAGCCGGTGACCGAGGCTGGCGAGGCCGACCTGGTGCGCGTACGCATCCCGGTGACCTGCGCCAACGGCAGATTCACCGTGGTCACGTCGGTGGGCGACGACGGTCTGTTGCACGGATTGAGACTCGATCCGCACGGTGGCGCTGAGTGGCAGCCGCCGCACTACGCGGATGCTGACCGGTTCACCGAGCAGGACGTCCTGCTCGGTACCGGGCCGCTTGCAGTCCCCGGTACGCTCAGCCTGCCCGTAGGCCCAGGGCCGTGGCCCGCCGTGGTGCTGCTCAGCGGTGGCGGGGCGTTCGACCGGGACGAAAGCAGCGGCCCGAACAAGCCGCTGAAGGACCTCGCCTGGGGGCTCGCCTCCCGACAGGTGGCCGTGCTGCGCTTCGACAAGGTGACCTTCGCGCACCCGGGCGGTCTGCCAACGGACTTCACCATGGCTGACGAGTACCTGCCCCAGGCACTCGCCGCCGTCCGGCTGCTCCGGCAGCAGCCCGAGGTGGCACCGGAGCGGATCCACCTGCTCGGGCACAGCATGGGCGGCAAGGTGGCGCCCCGGATCGCCGCCGCCGACCCATCGATCGCGGGCCTGGTGCTGCTCGCCGCAGACACGCAGCCGATGCATGAGGCGGCCGTCCGGGTGGCCCGCTATCTCGCGGAGCTCGCCCCCGGTCCGAGCGCGGAGGAGGCGGTGTCAGCCATGGTCCAGCAGGCCGCGTCGGTGGCGGACCCGGAACTTACGCCTGACACGCCGTCAATCCTGTTGCCGCTTGGCCTCTCCGCCGCCTACTGGCTCGATCTGCGCGCCTACGACCCGGTGGCCACGGCAGCCCAACTGGTCCGCCCGATGCTGATCCTTCAGGGCGGACGGGACTACCAAGTGACCGTCGCCGACGACCTGACAGGCTGGCAGCGTGCCCTGGCGCACCGGCCTGAGGTGACAATCAGGATCCACGAGGAGGCCAACCACCTCTTCTTTCCCGGCAGCGGCCAACCCACGCCAGCCGAGTACGCGCGGCCAGGACATGTTGCCCCCGCGGTGGTGGACGAGATCGCGACCTGGCTGGCGCGACGGTAGGGGAGGGCATGCCCTATGGGGCAGCATGAACGCGGTGGTCTCACGGATGCCGAGTGGGAACGGCTCAGGCCGCACCTGCCGGTGAGCAACAGGCGGTGCGGGCGCTGGCGAGATCACCGACAGGTGATCGACGGGGTCCTTCACCGGGTGCGGACCGGGGTGCCATGGCGAGATCTGCCCGAGCGGTTCGGGCCGTGGAAGACGATCTATGAGCGCCACCGGTTATGGTCGGCGGACGGCACTTGGGAACGCTTGCTGCAGCACGTGCAGGCCATGGCCGACGCGGTGGGCGAGATTGACTGGGACGTGTCGGTGGACTCCACTATCGTGCGCGCCCACCAGCACGCGGCCGGCGCCCGAACCGAACCACCGGTGAGGCGCGCCGGGCCAAAAGGGGCCAAGGAGACAGAACACCAGATCGAAAGTCCATGGCGAAGTCTGGTGGGTCGGCCGGCGGCGGTGGCGAACGAAATGAGGGCCTGGGTCGCTCGCGCGGCGGCTTCACCAACAAGATCCATCTTAGTGCCGACGGCCTCTGCCGCCCGCTGTCCCTGATCGTCACTGCAGGACAACGGGCGGACTGCACCCAGTTCACATCGGTGCTGGAGAAGATCAGGGTGCCCCGCCTCGGAGCGGGCAGGCCCCGCAAGAAGCCCGACAGCGTCGCGGCGGATAAGGCTTACAGCAACGGTCCCTGCCGCCAATACCTGCGACAACGAGGAATCCGGCACACGATCCCGGAGAAGACCGACAGTAAGGCAGCTCGCCTGCGCAAAGGATCACGAGGTGGACGACCGCCCGGCTTCGACAAGGACCGCTACAAAAAGCGCAACACCGTCGAGCGGGCCGTCAACAGGCTGAAGAACTCCCGGGCAGTCGCCACCCGCTATGACAAGCGCGGTTATGTCTTCCTTGGCACAGTCACCGCAGCCGCCCTGGTCATCTGGCTCCGCACATGATCGCCCGGACAGTGCCTAGCTGCGCGGGGCCCTGCGCGTGATCGACACCGCTGGCCGGTTGCTGCTGTGCCTGTGTCGGGAAGGGCGGGTATCGGCCTGTATATCAAGCTGGACGTGGACGGGTTGCAGGACCACGGGCTGGACGACTACGAGGCTGACCGGGCCCTGGGACTGGGTGAGGACATGTGTGACCGCGCGGTGGCCGCGTAGATGCTGCTCGTTGCGGGCCACGAAGGGATCGGCCTGCTCGCCAACAATCCCCGCAAGTGGTGCGGCGGACCCTCGTCACGGGCGTCTTCGTCAATCCGCACGACACCGGCTACCTGACGGCGAAGGTCGCCCGCACCTCGCACACCATCCGACTGGAGGAGTCGGCGTGATACGCCATGACGGGCCGATCAGCGGCGTCGCGGCCTTCGGCGGCGCGTACGTGGCCACGGCCGGCTACGACAACCAGGTCGTCCTGTGGGGCGTGGCGGCGCGGGTACCGCTCGCCCCCACCGCGTGTCAGCGTCGTGGGGCACTGCAGTGCCACCGGTCCATCCAGTCACGAACTCCTGCTCGGCGATGCCGGTGACGCACAGTTCGGCGTCAGTTGTGCGAACCAGGCGCAGGAGCACGTCCGAGAGCTGTATCGCTTCACGCAGGTCTGAGGTGACCATCTGCCCATCGGTGACCTTGCTCGTCAGTGGTGAGGTGCGACTGCCGATGTCGGCCGCGGTCAACGTCGCCGCGTGCTTCCAGGCCTGCTCCGTAATGGGGTTGGCCTTCCCGCCGCCGTGCATCACGGCGTTGCGTACCTCCTTGTGATACCGGTACAGGACAAGGAGCGCGTCGAGGTGGCTCAGGCTGTACTTCTGCCGGGCGGCGTAGACAGGGTGGAACGCCCTTTGCATGTCGGAGGACCTGGTAGCGCGGGCGGTTGCCAGTGCCTCTTCCCAAGCTGTGTCGATGCAGGTGCCGCGGAGGTTACTGGCGGGAATCCCCGACCCGCGGGTGAAGCGGTCGGATAGGTCCTGCTTGGTGGCCTGAGGGGACACGCTGACGTAGCCCTGCACCTGCCAGCGCAGATTCCATAGAGCCGCGCTCGATGTGTGTATGAAGTCGAACAGCTGACTGTTACTGAGGTTGAACTCGCGATGTCGCCGGGTTGCTCAGGTGAGTCTGATTGTCGGGCCCGTCTCGGCGAGGCAGCCGTCTATGACCAGACCGCCGGCCGCCGCTGATTACCTGCTGTGCTCAGTGCGGTCGTCATACTCTTCGCGGGCGGTGATGACTTCTTCGATGTGCAGCACGGACCACTCCGTGAGCGCCTTCAGCGGTTCCCGCAGCGTCTGGCCGAGCGCGGTCAGCTCATACTCCACGTGCGGCGGCACCTCTGGGTAGACGGTCCGGCTGACCAGCCCGTCGCGTTCGAGGGTGCGCAGCGTCTGGGTGAGCATCTTCTCGCTCACGCCCGCCAGTGCCTGCCGGAGCTGGCCGAACCGGGAGGTTCCGTTCCGGCCGAGTTCGCCCAGCACGAGGACCGCCCACTTGCTGCCGATCTGGTCAAGCAGGTCCCGCGACGGGCAGCCGCGCTCGTACGGATCGAATGACGGTATGGGCCCGGTCACGTTGTCGACAGCAGCCATACGGCTCACCTCAATGCTTTCGCTCCGGTAAGTACCATACCAATAAGTGGCTACTCCCCAGCAGAGAGTGTCCAGGTCATTCTGTGTTCCATCCCGCGGCGGACAGACCGCGGCAGGCGTGCGAGGCACGCGCGGAAGGAAGGAATGACCACCATGCCGATCGTCGTCACCGGAGCCACCGGCCAGCTGGGCAGGCTCACCGTAGAGGCACTGCTGCGGCGCGGGATCCCGGCCGCGGACATCATCGCGACCGGCCGAGACATCACCAGGATCAAGGACCTGGCCGACCGAGGCATCACGGTACGCCGCGCCGACTTCGCGGACACCGACAGCCTGGCCGAGGCATTCGCGGGGGCGGACAGGCTGCTGCTGATCTCGGCCTCGGTCCCCGTGGGCGAGCGGGTCGCCAACCACCGCCGCGTGATCGACGCCGCAGCGTCCGCAGGCGTGTCGCTGGTGGCGTACACGAGCACGACGCACGCGGACACGGCCACCACCATCATCGGCGCCACGCACGGCGAGACGGAGAGGTATCTGCGGGACCGCGGAATCCCCAGCGTGCTGCTGCGCAACAGCTGGTACTTGGAGAACTACACCAGCCAACTGCCGCAGATCCTGCAGAACGGCGCCGTCGTCGGCGCCGCAGGCGAGGGGCGGATCAGCGCCGCGTCCCGCGCCGACTACGCCGAGGCCGCAGCGGTCGTCCTCACCGCCGAAGGCCACACCGGCGCCGTGTACGAGCTCGGCGGCGACGAATCCTTCACCCTGACTGAGCTCGCCGCCGCGATCTCCGCTGCGGCCGGGAAGCAGGTTACCTACGCTGACCTCCCGGAGACCGACTTCGCCAAGGGACTGGCCGCCGCGGGCCTACCCGCCGAGCTGGCGGAGGTCCTCGCCGACGCTGACCGCGGCATGAACCGCGGCGAGATGTACACCGATTCTGGCGACTTGCGCCGCCTGATCGGCCGCCCGCCCGTGACCCTGGCCGAGGCACTCGCGGTCGCCCTGCATGACTGAGGTTGAACTTGTGATGTGGCCGGGTCACTCAGGTGGGTCTGCTCCTACGAACAACTCGCCGTCGCCCGGCATCCCGGCACCGGGCATTCCAGCGCTTTGCCAATAACGCATTGAGCCGAGCACAGACGGTCCCCAGGAACCGGGGTGCGTCAGGGCTGAATGTTCTCCAGGTCCTCGAGGAGGCTGGGGTGGGTCGGCTGCCACCCGAGGGCATCGCGGGTGTGGGCGCTGGACGCCGGCTGGTCCATGGCAAATATCGGGCCGAACGGGCCGAAGCTGTCCTGCGGAACCTCCTCGACCGGCAGGCCCAGTCGCCGGCCGATGACTGTGGCGATGTCCCGCACCGCGTCGCCCTCGTCGCCGACGGCGTGCCAGGCTGTCCCGGCCGGTGCCGACTCAAGGACCAGACGGAACAGGACGGCTGCGTCGAGCGCGTGCACGGCCGGCCAGCGCTGGGTGCCGTCGCCCGGATAGCCGGCCACCCCGGTGCGGCGCGCCTGATCGGTCAACAGGCCGGCGAATCCCCCCTTGCCCTCGTTGTGGACCGTGCGCGGCATACGGACAGCCGTGCTGCGCACACCACGCGAGGCGAGGTCAAGCAGCGCGTTGACCGAACGGCCTCGGCCGCCCACCGGTCCGTCGGTCGGCAGCGGATCGGTCTCGGTGGAGGCCCGCCCCGGCACCCAGGGCGTGCCGGAGACCGCGACGATCGGGCGGTCGCTTCCGATGAGTTCCTGCCCCAGCACGGTGAGAGCGGCGCTCTCCTCGGCGATGGCCTGGGCGAGTGCGTCCGGACTGCTGTAGTCGCGTCCGAACGCCAGACTGATCACGCCGTCGCACTGCGCCGCGCCGGACCGCAGAGCGTCGAGGTCGGCCAGGTCTCCTCTCAGCACCTTGGCACCAGCGCGCTCAAGGGCCTGCGCGGAGCCGTCCGAACGAGCCAGTGCGAGAACGGTGTGGCCGTTGCCGAGCAGTTCGGCGACGACGGCGGAGCCGATGGTGCCGGTACCGCCGGTGACGAAGACATGCATGAGCTCTCCCTGAAAGTGATGGGACTCTTGTCCCATCACTGACACTACACGGTGACGGGACAGGTGTCCCATCACCTATCCTGGTCTCATGGCTAGATGGCAACCGGGAGCGGCCCAGCGACTCGTCGTCGCGGCCGTCGACCTGTTCACCGAGCAGGGGTACGACGCCACCACGGTGACGCAGATCGCCGAGCGCGCCGGCGTCACCAAGAGCACCTTCTTCCGATACTTCTCCGACAAGCGCGAGCTACTGGTCGCCGGTCAGGAGACGCTCAGCAGGCTGCTCGCCGACGGCATCACCGAGGCCCCCGCGAGCGCCAGCCCGCTCCAGGCGGTAGCAGCAGGTCTCGAGCGCGCATCGAGCGCTATGGGACCGGTGAACCGCGAACTCGGCCCCCGCCTCAAAGCAGCCGTGGCAGCCAGCACCGAGCTACAAGAGCGCGACGCCCTCAAGAGCGTCGGCCTCGCGGCCGCCATGACAGCCGCGCTCATCGCCCGCGGCGTCCCCGAGCCGACCGCGCAACTCGCGGCCGAGCTGGGAGTCCTCGCGTTCAAACGGGGATACGCCCAGTGGTCCGAAAGCGATCGTGACGGCATCGAAGGGCTCGCGCCACACGCACTGGCAGCCCTGGAAGACTTGCGTGCGGCAACTGCATCGCTGGGCTGATCTACGCCGCTCGGCTGTCGCCAGCCGGGCCCTGTCAGCCCCACGGGCACTTCGCCCGTCGACCGCCTCCGAGACGCCCTGCTCGTCCTGACAAACCTCGGAGCCGATCGCTGACAGAGGACCTACTGCGCAGACAGGCACCCACGACCAGCGTGAGCACCCCGAGAGCCGGTCCACGCCAGCCTTCTGACCCGCGGCTTCAAGTTGGCAGGCGCGTGCGAACGTCGTCTTGTCAGGAGACCTCTCGAAGTTCACGAAGGCGCCGTCGGTGTGTGGGGCGAGGGGCGTCCAGGCCGCGGTCAGCGTGGCGCGTTCGTCCGGCGGGAACGCCGAGGCGATGACGAGGGTGTTCTGATGGTGGTGTGTGAACGCCATAGCAGAGGGGGCCGGGTCGTGGGCCGCGCCGCCGAGCGCACGCAACTGGACCAGGACCGGGTCGGGGGCGGCGGACGCCGCGACCAGGGCGCGGGCGGCGTCCGGGGTCATGCCGGTGAGCAGGCCGTTGGTCGTGCTGGAGGGCATCTGCCCGGTGTTGGGGTGCAAGTGGAGTGGCGGGACCAGCTCTGTGTAGGGGACGACATGGGCCTGCTGGGCCATGACGTTACCGATGCTGAGTCGGCGACCTGCGCGAGGCCATGTGCACGGTGGCCAGGACCGGCCGGGCGCGGTACGCGCCGCCGCGCAGACGGGAGAGGGTGGGAGCGAGGGGCGTCGTCCCCCCCCGTGTGGATCAAGCATGTGTCAGCCCGCTCCTATGAGAGGGCAATCACATCCTATGGAGGGGCAAAGAATTCCCTCCCATACTGCCGAACACGCGTGCGTCAAAGCTACGTTCCTCGCGCACACTGTCATGTCATCATCAGATCTCCCCGGCCAGTAAGTGTCATGCTCATGACTGCGCGGTCGCCGCCGCTACGCGCGTCACGGGCCTGCCCCCACTCCGACCGCGACGCCCACTTCCCCACGGAGGCAGTACCCCATGCGTGAGTCACGCCCCAGCCGGCGCAGCCGGAGTCTGCGAAGACTCCTGTCCGTCGCCCTCCCCTCCCTCGCCCTCTGCGTCGCCGGCCTCGCTGCGGCGCCGACCGCCGGGGCCCAGTCCGGCACCGCCGCCACGGCCCACGTCACCCGGGCCGCACAGAACGCCAAGGCCCTGACCGCTCCCGAACGGCAGACCTTCCACTCCACCGGCAAGGCCGGTCAGAAGGTCCCCACGGCTCACCTGTGCGCCACCGCCGAGCCGGGCCACGCGTCCTGCTTCGCCCAGCGCCGGACCGACATCAAGCAGCGACTGGCCACCGCGCTCGCCGCCGCCACCCCCTCCGGCCTGTCCCCGGCCAACCTGCACAGCGCCTACAACCTGCCCTCCACTGGCGGCACCGGTATGACGGTCGCCATCGTCGACGCGTACAACGACCCCAACGCCGAAGCGGACCTGGGAACGTACCGATCCACCTACGGCCTGTCCTCCTGCACCAAGGCCAACGGCTGCTTCAAGCAGGTCAGCCAGACCGGTTCGACCACTTCGCTGCCCGCCAACGACACCGGCTGGGCCGGCGAGGAGGCCCTCGACCTCGACATGGTCAGCGCGGCCTGCCCCAACTGCAACATCATCCTGGTCGAGGCCAACTCCGCCAACGACACCGACCTCGGCATAGCCGAGAACGAGGCCGTCGCGCTCGGCGCCAAGTTCGTCTCCAACAGCTGGGGCGGCTCGGAGTCCTCAGGCCAGACCACCGAGGACACCCAGTACTTCAAGCACCCAGGCGTCGCGATCACCGTTTCCGCCGGCGACTCCGCCTACGGTGCCGAATACCCGGCGACCTCCCAGTACGTGACCGCCGTCGGCGGTACCGCGCTCACCACCGCCTCCAACTCCCGCGGCTGGACCGAGTCCGTCTGGCACACCAACTCCACCGAGGGCACCGGCTCCGGCTGCTCCGCCTACGACCCGAAGCCGACCTGGCAGACGGACACCGGCTGCGCCAAGCGCATGGAGGCCGACGTCTCCGCCGTCGCCGACCCGGCCACCGGCGTCGCGGTCTACGACACCTTCGGCGGCTCCGGCTGGGCGGTCTACGGCGGCACCAGCGCCTCCGCCCCGCTCATCGCCGGCGTCTACGCCCTCGCGGGCACCCCGGGCGCGACCGACTACCCGGCGAAGTACCCCTACAGCCACACCGCCAACCTCTACGACGTGACCACGGGCAACAACGGCTCCTGCTCCACCTCGTACTTCTGCACCGCCCGCACCGGCTACGACGGCCCGACCGGCTGGGGCACCCCCAACGGCATCGCGGCCTTCACCGCCGGTACCGGTGGTGGCGGCACCTGCACCTCCGCGCAACTGCTCGGCAACGCGGGCTTCGAGTCGGGCAACACCGTCTGGACCGCCACCACCGGCGTCATCACCAACGACACCGGTGAGGCCGCGCACGGCGGCTCGTACAAGGCCTGGCTCGACGGGTACGGCACCAGCCACACCGACACCGTGACCCAGTCGGTGACCATCCCGGCCGGCTGCCACGCCAGCTTCTCCTTCTACCTGCACACCGACACCGCCGAGACTGGCACCACCGCGTACGACAAGCTGACGGTGTCCGCCAACACGACCACCCTGGCGACGTACTCGAACGTCAACGCCTCCACCGGGTACTCGCTGAAGACCTTCGACCTGTCCGCCTTCGCGGGCCAGACGGTCACCCTGAAGTTCAGCGGTGTGGAGGACTCCTCCCTCCAGACCAGCTTCGTCGTGGACGACACCGCCCTGACGACCAGCTGATCCCCGCAGCGAGCAAACCGGTCCCGCACACGGCAGCCGTCGTGTGCGGGACATTCGCGTGTACGTCCCTGACAGGCCGCACGCGTGGTGGTGAGCGTGCTGGGCGGAGACGGAGACATCCCGCCCGAAGTGTCTGTCACCTCCGCCGTCGGCTCCTGCCCGGGCCCGCATGGCCAGCTTACTCTGCCGGCGTCCAGCCGTTCTTCCGTTGCAGCGGAAGCTTCGCGACCGTGCTGGTGCCCTCGCGCAGAGGACGGCCCGGCTCATGACACACCGAGTGTGCCGCGTGGGGCGAGGGACGGCGGAGGCCGCACCGGCCGAACCCCGTCAGGCCGGAGCGCGGCCGCATGTGCCGCACACATGCCGGGGCGTGGCCTTCTCGGGAACGACCAGCACGAGGTGGACGACCTCGTCGTCCTCCCTGCCGTCCTGCGCACCCCCCAGCATTTCCGGGGGCTCGACGTGTGCGCCGAGCGGGGTGCAGTTGGCGGTCATGCGACGGTTGTCAGGCGTTGTCACGACCGCCGCCTCCCGGACGCCGAAGAACGGCGCCTGGGACAGCGTCCAACACGCCAGCGCCGTGCCCCACGTCCTACCAGCCGTCCTCCACGAGTAAGGCCAGCTCACCGCGGCCTTCGGCACCGTCGTGCACCAGGTGGGTGGTGGCGAGGACCACGTCGGGACGGTTCACCGGGCTCGTCACCCAGCTCACACCCTGCCGGGTCAGACGGGCCCACTCGTGCTGCCGCAGGGCGGAACGCCCCGTCTGGTAACGGCTGAAGAGCGTATGCGGGGAACAGCGGCCGTGCATGGTTCACCGCCACGAGGTCCGCTGCCTCGGCTCGCCGGGGTCACGGTCATCCGGCCCGAACGGGTGCGGATCCGATGGCCCGCGGGTCCGGCCGTACCGGTGGAAGGGGCTGTCAGTGCATCAGGTGTCACGGTGAGGTCCTGTATCGGGCGCAGGGGCAGCGAAGCGCGAGGTCCCGCGTCCGCGCCGGGGTCGACATATGAGGACAGTCCAGCGCGGAAGGGAGCCGCCCGCTTCCGTCGAACGACTGCCGGCGGGCGAGGAATGACTGACACCTCGGACGGTGCAGTGAGAGATGTGTGCCCTATCGGGCACCATGGGCGTCCGGCACCGCCCCCGACACGCCGACGGCCGTAATGTCATGGCCAGTCGACGGGAGGGCATGCCGGCCTGGTTCGACATCATCGGCCGCCTCGGCAACGCCCCCTTCATCACGGTGGGTTCCCTGCGAGGCCGTGCGCGTGGCATCGGCAACGAGTTCCTGACCACGCTCGACGTGCGGTTCGCCAGCCGGGAGAAGGCCGTGCTCAGCCAGCTGGAGATCGGTACGGGGATCATCCCCGGCTGCGGCGGCATCCAGCGCCTGGTGCAGCTCACCGGGCGGTCCCGGGCCCTGGAGATCATCACCTCCGGTGAGGACTACGACGCCGACACGGCCGCGCTGTACGGCTGGGTCAACCGTGCCGTCCCCGACGCCGAACTGGACGCGGTCGTCGACCGGTTCGCGCGGCGGATCGCCTCCTTCGACACCGACGCCCTCCGCGCCGTCAAGGAGATCGTCAACGAGGAGGCCCCACTGCACAGCCCCGACGATCTGGCGGCCACCCACCAGCGCTTCGCCGGGCTGCTCGCCCGGGACTTCGTCCAGCAGCGCCTGCAACTGTCGGCGAAGGCGAGCCCCGAGGCCATCTACGACCTGGAACTGAACATGGGCGAGCGCCTCGGTCCCCGCGGCTAGCCCGGACACCTTCGCCGCTATGCCGTAGGACCGCATGTCGGCGGGCCACATACCCGCGGGCCACATACCCGAGGTCCGTACGCAGCGCCCCGCGAACCAGTGGGCTCGCGCGCTCGCGCCCGACCTTCCCAGTCCGCCCATCAGTGCTGAAAGGCGCTCACCTGGCCACCGAATCCACCCACAGCCAGATCACGACGCCCAACCTCCATGTCGAGGCCTGCCTCTGGCGAGGGCCGTTCCACATGCCCAAGATCGCAGTCGCGATACGGAACGTATCCGGCGATCCTGGCAGGGAAAGTGGGGTACGGGCTCGGGCGGCGACGCGCCCCCGGACAGGATCCGGGGGCCGTACGGCGCGTGATCGGGGCCGGGTGGCCTGCCCGGTCCCGATGGCACGTCACAGCGGCGTGATCACGTACTTCTCACCCGCTTGGGCGTCGAACACTACGACGGCGCTCTCGGGGCGCTTCACATCGGTGCGGGCACCGCCCTCGGCGTGCACCGCGACCGGTGCCGCGGTGCGCAGCCGGACCGCGCCCGTCCGGCGCGCCGCAAGGCGGGCGTGGGTCAGCGCGCCGTCGCTCCAGGAGACGTCGACGGTGAGGGCGCCGCGGGCGAGGAGGCCGGTGACCTGGCCCTGCGGAAGCTGCGGGGGCAGCGCCGGCAGGAGGTGGACCTCGTCGGTGTGGGACTGCACCAGCCATTCGGTCACTCCCGCGGTGGCGCCGAAGTTGCCGTCGATCTGGAACGGCGGGTGCAGGTCGAACAGGTTCGGAGCGGTGCGGTCGGGAGTGAGGAGGTCGGTGAGGAGTTTGTAGGAGCGCGATCCGTCTTCCGCGCGCGCCCAGAAATTAATCTTCCAGGCGAGGGACCAGCCGGTACCGGCGTCCCCGCGCATCTCCAGCGTCTTCAGTGCGGCCCGGAACAGTTCGGGGGTGCCACGCTTGGAGATCTGGTTGCTCGGATGGAGACCGTACAGGTGGGATACATGGCGGTGCTGTTGCTCGGGCGCGCCGGCGTCCCAGTCCTGCTGCCATTCCTGCAACTGCCCCAGCGTGCCGATCTTCATGGGCGGAAGCTGGCCGCGGGCCTGGCGCACCTGGGCGGCGTACGGGCTGGTGATGCCGAGCGCGTCACAGGCGGCGAGGTAACCGTCGAACAGGTCGCGCAGGATCTGGTTGTCCATGGTGGGACCGGCGCATGCGGACACGCCGGCGTGGTGGGCGTTCTCCGGCGAAACGGACGGGCAGGTCACCAGATACCCGCTGGTGGGGTCCGTGACGAGGGCGTCGAGGAAGAAGCGGACGGCGCCCTCGACGACCGGCAGGCGTCGGAGCAGTGCTTCGCGGTCACCGGTGAAGCGGTAGTGCTCCCAGACCGAGGTAGCCAGCCAGGCGCCACCGGTGGGCCACATGCCCCAGAACGCGCCGTCGACGGGCGCGGTGCCGCGCCAGGCGTCGGTGTTGTGGTGGGCGACCCAGCCGTTCGCGCCGTACTGCACCCGTGCGGTCCTCTGTCCCGCCTGGGCGAGGTCGTCGAGCAGGGCGAAGATCGGCTCCCAGCACTCCAGAAGGTTGGTGGTGGAGGCCGGCCAGTAGTTCATCTCCGTGTTGATGTTGATCGTGTACTTGGAGTCCCAGGGCGGGGAGAGTTGGTCGTTCCAGATGCCCTGCAGGTTGGCGGGCTGGGTGCCGGGGCGGGAGGAGGCGATGAGGAGGTAGCGGCCGAACTGGTAGTGCAGGGCCACCAGATGAGGATCGTCGGACTGGGCGAAGGCGGCCACCCGCTGGTCGGTCGGTGCGTTGGCGGCGTCCGTGACGCCGAGGTCTAGCGTGACGCGCCGGAAGAGGGTGCGGTGGTCGCGCACATGGCGGGCGCGCAGTTGCCCGTAGGGGGTGTCGGCGGCGGCGTTCAGCGGGCGCTCGGCGCGGGCTCGGTGGTCGCCGGAGACGTCGCGGTAGTCGTTGTAGTTGGTGCCCACGGACACCAGCAGGGTCACCGCGTCGGCGGCGGTCACGGTGAGGGTGCCGTTCTCGCTGCGCACGGTGCCGCCTTCGGCGCGGGCACGGACCAGCGCGCGGAAGCGGACCCGGCCGGTGACGCCCTCGCGGGTCTGCCCGGTGCCCTCCAGCGCGGCGGTGATCCGGTCGGGGGAGGACTTCTGGGTCTGCTGGGGGCTGTCGAAAGCGGCGGTGAGCGAGAGGGCGCCGGGGGTGTCGGCGGTCAGCCGCACCACGATCAGCTGGTCGGCATGGCTGGCGAACGCCTCGCGGCGGTAGGCCACCCCGCCGCGGGTGTACGTCGTGGTGGCCACGGCGGTGTCGAGGTCCAACTCCCGTCGGTAGGAGCCGACCTCGCCCGTGCCGGGGAACGCCAGGCGCAGATCGCCGACCGTCTGGTACATCAACTCCCCGACCGGGTTGCCCAGGAAGGTCGAGTTGATCAGGTCTTGGGCCGAGCCCCACTGGCCGGCGAAGATCCGGCGCCGGATCTCGGGGAGGTTCGTTAGACCCTGCGGGTTGGCCGGTTCGTAGGGGCCTCCCGCCCACAGTGTGTCCTCGTTGAGCTGGAGCCGGTCGGTGTCGACTCCGCCGAACACCATGGCGCCGAGGCGGCCGTTGCCGAGGGGCAGGGCCTCCAGCCACTGACCTGCGGGCTTGCCGTACCACAGGGCCAGGCGCGAGGCGTCCGGCGCGGCGGCGTCCTCCGCCTCCACCGCGGACTGTGGGGCCGCGGCCGCCGAGGCGGCCGGGAGACCGACGGCCAGTGCGGCCGAGGTCGCTGCGGAGGTGACGAGAAAGTCTCTTCGTTCCATGAGAATGCCTGCCTTTCGAGTGCGGGTTGGGCGGGTCATTCGGGAGTGGTGCGGGCCGCTGGGCAAACAGCGGGCGGTGTCTAGTCCTGCGCCTTGCCTCCGGTGATGCGGGACAGCGCCAGGGCGACGAGGATGATCGCGCCGTTGAGGGCGCCGATCCACTGGGCGGGGACACCGCCGAGGGTGAGGACGTTCTGGATCAGGAACAGCAGCAGGATGCCGGTGAACGCGCCGAAGACCGTTCCCTTGCCGCCGTTGAGGCTGATGCCGCCGATGACGGCGGCGGCGAACACGGTGAAGATGTAGCCGTTGCCCTGGGCGGAGGCCACCGAGGCCAGGCGTCCCGAGAGCAGCAGGCCGCTCAGCGCGGCGAGGACGCTCGCGGTGACGATGACGATCCACAGCACGCGGTCGGTGCGGATGCCGGCCGCCTTGGCCGCGTCGACGTTGCCGCCGATCGCGTAGAGGGAGCGGCCGAAGCTGGTGAAGCCGAGCACGACGATGCCGATGGCGAAGAGGATCAGGCAGATCCACACCGAGGCGGGCATGCCCAGCCACTGGGCGGTGCCGAGGTAGAGCATCGACTGGGGCAGTCGGAAGAAGGTCTGGCCGCCGGAGATGCCGGTCAGGATGCCGCGCAGCACGATCAGCATGCCGAGCGTCACGATGAAGCCGTTGAGCCCGAACCGGATGATGAACAGCGCGTTCACCGCGCCGATGAGGAGACCGACCGTCAGGGTGACGGGGACGGACCAGGCGCCGGGCAGCAGTCCGACGCCGTGTGCCGCGCCCGCCGGGACGGTGAGCCAGGCCGCGACGCCGGGGGCGAGCCCCACGGTGGACTCCAGGGAGAGGTCCATCTTCTTGACGATGAGCACCAGGGTCTGGGCGAGGACCAGCAGGGCGATCTCGGACATGGTCTGCAGCACGTTGATCAGGTTGTCGGGCTGCAGGAACACCGGATTGACCAGCTGGCCGACGATCGCCATGACGATGATCGCGGGGATGAGTGCCAGGTCCCGTAGCCGTGCGAAGGCCAGCCTCCGCCCGCCCGCTCTGCTGGTGGCCGGCTGGTCGCTCAGGAGGTCCGGCGGGCCGTCGTCAGGACTCTTCGCGGTGGCCGCAGTCGCGTTCTCAGACATCGAGGTCCACTCCTTCCATTGCGGCCACGAGCTCGTGGTCGTGCCAGCCCCGGGCCTTCTCGGCCACTACTCGGCCCTGGAACATCACCAGGACCCGGTCGCACATGCGCAGGTCGTCGAGTTCGTCGGAGGCGATCAGCACCCCGGTGCCGGACTCGGCGATCTCCTCGACCTTGCCGAGGAGGAACTCCTTGGACCGCACGTCGACGCCGGCGGTCGGATTGATCAGGACCAGCACCTTCGGATCGCTGGCCAGGGCGCGGGCCATGACGACCTTCTGCTGGTTGCCCCCGGAGAGCCCGGAGACGGGCAGTTCCGGCCCTGGCGTCTTGATCGCAAGGTTCTCGATCATGGAACGGGCGTAGGTGTCCCGGCGGCGTCCGTCGATGAAGCCGGGCGGACCGAGCCGTTCGGGGATAGTGAGGGTGCCGTTGTCCGCGATGGACATCTCCGGTACGTAGCCTTGGTGGTGGCGGTCCTGCGGGACGAAGCCGGCGCCGGCCTTCAGGGCCGCGGGCACGCTGCCGGGGCGTGGACGCATCCCGGCGATCCGCACCGTGCCGGTGTCGGCGGCGTGCAGTCCGACGACAGTCTCCGCCACTTCGATGCGGCCGCTGCTCGCCGCGCCCGCGAGACCGACGATCTCCCCGCCGCGGATACGGACGGACACGTCCTCGTAGATCCCGTCGAGCGTCGCGTCCTCCACGACGAGCACATCGGGGGATCTGCTGTCCGTCGGGTGGCGGCGGGCCCTGGCGGCCTCGGTGGCGCCCTCGCCGGTCATGGCGGCGACCAGTTCGGCGCGGGGCAGTTCGGCCACCGGGGCGGTCAGGATGTGCCGGGCGTCGCGGAACACCGTCACCGTGTCGCAGATCTCGTAGACCTCCTGGAGGTGATGGCTGATGAACAGGAAGGTCACGCCCTGCCGCTGAAGGTCCCGGATCCGGGCGAACAGCCGGTTGATCGCGGCTCCGTCCAGCTGCGCGGTGGGTTCGTCGAGGATGATGAAGCGGGCCCCGAAGGACAGGGCCCGGGCGATCTCCAGGAACTGGCGCTGTTCGACGTCGAGTTCTCCCGCCGGAGTGCGCACGTCCACGTCGATCGACCAGGTCCGCAGCAGTTCGCGTGCCCTGGCGCGCACCGTCCGCCAGCTGATCAGGCCGCCGCGACCGCGGTCGTGCCGGTTGAGGAAGAGGTTCTCGGCGACTGTCAGCTCGGGGATGACGGTGGACTTCTGGTACACGCAGGCCACTCGCTGCCGCCAGCCGTCCCGGTCCGCCAGCCGGGGCGCCGGTTCGCCGTTGAAGGTGACCGTGCCCTCGTCCGGTGCGTGCAGTCCGGTGAGGATGGAGACCAGCGTGGACTTGCCCGCGCCGTTGCGCCCGACGAGTGCGTGGGTCTGCCCGGGTGCGATCGTGATCCGGGCGTCGTACAGCGCCACCGTGGAACCGAACCGCTTCGTTATCGCCGCCGCCTGGGCGACGGGCGCAGCCGTAGACATGTCTGCGAATCGCCTTCCGGTCAGCTGAGGTTGTTGCCCCACAGGGTGCTGTCGTCGCTCTTGAGGCTGGGGACCCCGCCGTAGGTGCCGCCGTCCGCCGTCACCAGGGGCGCGGAGAGCTGGTCCTCCAGAAGGCCCTCGCGGACCTGGATGATTGTGCTGTCGTGATCGGTCTTGCCGGGCTTGAACGTCTTGCCGTCGATCGCCGCCTTGAGGTAGTAGAGGGCGTACTTGGCGTAGAGGTCGGCCGGCTGGGAGACGGTGGCGTCGATCCTGCCTGCGGCTATGTCCTTGAGCTCCTCGGGGATGCCGTCGTTGGAGACCACGAACACGTGCTTCTTGTCCTCGGGTCCGACCAGCAGGCCCTTCTGCTTGAGCACCTGCAGGGTGCCGGAGAGCGCGAAGCTGGACTGCATGTAGACGCCCTTGATGTCGGGGTGGGCGGTCAGGTCGGTCTGGAGTTTCTGCGCCGCGACCGCGCCGTCCCAGTTGGCGGCTTCGCCGAAGACCCTGATGTCCGGATAGTTCTTCTTCATGCAGTCGTTGAACGCCTCCGTGCGGTCACGGCCGTTGACGGAGGCGAGATCGCCCTGGAGCATGACGACCTTGCCCTTGCCGCCCAGCTTGCTCCCGAGGTACTGGCAGGCCTTCTCGCCGTAGGCGCGGTTGTCCGCGCGCACGACCATGTACACGTTGCCGGTGTCGGGGCGGGTGTCCACGGAGACGACCGGGATCTTCTTCGCCTCCAGCTGCGCCAGGGTGGGTGCGATGGCGGCGGTGTCCTGAGGTGCCATCGCGACGCCCTTGACGCCCTGGCTGATGAACGTCTGGACGTCGGCGGTGAGTTTGGCGACGTCGTTCTGCGAGTTGGTGGTCTTCAGGTCGAGCTTGAGCTCCTTCGCGAACTGTGGGGTGTACTTGATGTACGAGTTCCAGAAGTCGGTGTCGGAGCGCGGGTAGTCGACCCCGACCACGGTGGAACCACCGCCCTGGCCCGAGGCCGACGCGGATCCCGAACCCCCGCAGGCGGTGAGTGCGGGGACGGACAGGGCGGCGAGGGCGCCGAGACAGGCGTACCTGGTGAACCTGAGCTGCATTGCACGCTCTCCTTGCTGACGGGGTCGCGCGGACGGGCTGCGTGCGCGACCGGTCGTGCGGTGTGCGGGTGCCGGTCGCGAGAGGAAGGGAAGGAGCGGAGTCAGGTACGCGGACGGATCCGCAGGCCCTGCATACCGCCGTCGACGGGGAGGTCGGTGCCGGTGGTGGAGCCGGACAGGGGGCTTGCGAGGTAGGCGATGGCCGCGGCGACCTCGTCGGCGGAGACGAGACGGCCCATCGGCTGACGGGCGTTGAGAGCGGCGCGTTCGGCCGCGGGGTCCGCGGCGCGGTCCAGGAGGCGGCCGATCCAGGGAGTGTCGGCGGTGCCGGGGTTGACGCAGTTGACACGGATCCCGCAGTGCACGAGGTCGGCCGCGGTCGCCCGGGTCAGGGCCAGCACGGCGCCCTTCGTCGCGGAGTACAGCACCCGGTCGGGGAGCCCGGCGGTGGCGGCGATGGAGCAGGTGTTGACGATGGCCGCGCTGGCGGAGCGGCGCAGATGGGGGAGGGCGGCCCGGGTCACCCGGACCATGCCGAGGACGTTGACGTCGAACACCCGGTGCCACTCGTCGTCGGCGTTCTCCTCGATGGTGCCCTGGGCGCCGATGCCGGCGTTGTTGACCAGGATGTCGATACCGCCGAGGACGCGCGCGGCCTCGGTGACCGCCTCCCGCACGCCCGCGTCGTCGGCCACGTCCGCCTGGATTCCGGTCAAGGGCTCGGGCAGGCCGTCGGGTTCGAGGTCGAGGCAGGCGACACGGGCCCCGCGGGCGGCCAGCAGGCGTGCGGTGGCCAGTCCGATGCCGGAGGCGCCGCCGGTGACGAGGGCCGTCAGTCCCGCACAGTCGGGAGCGCTCATCCCTCGGCCTCCTCGCTCCACACCGGGCCGTCGGGGTAGCGGTGGTCCGCCAAGGACCGCGGATGGAGTTCGGCGCTGATGCCGGGGGCGGACGGGGCGAGATAGCGGCCGTCGCGGATACGGACCGGGTCGGTGAAGTGCTCGTGCAGGTGGTCGACGTACTCGATGACGCGGTTCTCGGTGGTGCCGCTGACGGCCACGTAGTCGAACATCGCCATGTGCTGCGCCATCTCGCACAGCCCGACCCCGCCGGCGTGCGGGCAGACCGGGACGCCGAACTTGGCGGCCAGCAGCAGGATGGCGACGTTCTCGGTGACGCCGGCGGTGCGGCTGGCATCGAGCTGCAGGATGTCGAGGGCTCCTGCCTGGAGGAGCTGTTTGAACATCACCTGGTTGTGGGTGTGTTCACCGGTGGCCACCTTGACCGGCGCCACGGCCCGGCGGATGGCGGCGTGGCCGAGGATGTCGTCCGGCGAGGTGGGCTCCTCGATCCAGTACGGGTCGTAAGGGGCGAGCGACGCCGTCCAGTCGATGGCCTGCTGGACTCCCCATGCCTGGTTGGCGTCGACGGCGATCCTGATGTCCGGGCCGACCGCCGCGCGGGCCAGCCGCATGCGGCGTTGGTCTGCCTCGCGGTCGGCGCCGACCTTCAGCTTGATCTGCCCGAACCCGTCGGCGACCGCCTCCTTGGACAGCCGCACCAGCTTCTCGTCGTCGTAGCCGAGCCAGCCGGGGGTCGTGGTGTACGCGGGGTAACCGTGCTCCAGCAGGTGCGCGGTGCGCTCGGCGCGGCCGGGCTCGGCGCGGCGCAGGATGTCCAGGGCCTCGTCGCGGGTGAGGGCGTCCTGGAGGTAGCGGAAGTCGACCAGGTCGACCAGCTGTTCGGGGGAGAGTTCGGCCAGCAGCCGCCAGACCGGCTTACCGGTGCGGCGTCCGTACAGGTCCCAGACGGCGTTGACGATCGCCGCGGCGGCCATGTGGATGACCCCCTTCTCCGGGCCGAGCCAGCGCAGTTGGCTGTCGCCGGTCAACCGCCGCGAGAAGGCGCCGAGATCGGCCAGCACCTCCGCCACCGGGAGCCCCACGATCAGCGGGGCCAGGGCGCGTACGGCGGCGACCTCGACGTCGTTGCCGCGTCCCACGGTGAAGGCGAGTCCGTGTCCCCGGCCCCCGGCGCTCGTGCGGATCGTCACGTACGCCGCCGAGTAGTCGGGTTCGGGGTTCATGGCATCGGAGCCATCGAGGTCCCGCGAGGTCGGGAACCGCACGTCCACGGCCTCGACCGCGCTGATGAGCTCACTCATCGGGCCCGGCACCTTCGGTTCGCAGGGTCCGGTGTCGTGTCGGCTCCATGGCGACCACCCATCGTCGTGTGTCAACGAGATGTCCGCTCTGCTACGGCAGACGCTGGACATGGGATGGATTTATAGAGTCGCCCCGCCTTGGTGTCCATACCTCGGGAGGACTTATGTATGTGGTCGCCTTTCACCTGCATGTTTGCAGTGAAGGTATGTGTGTGGATGCCTTCGGGTCATCCCATCTCTTCCTGAGTGATGGGATGTATTGCTACGCTGCCGCCGCCTGGGCAACGAGCAGGGAGCAGCCGCATGTCACTGACCGACAAGGCCATCGACCGCATCAGGGACCTCATCCAGTCCGGCGAGCTGCCGCCGGGCGCCAAACTGCCGCCCGAGCAGCAGTTGGCCGCGGAGCTGGGGCTGTCGCGCAACCTGACGCGGGAGGCGGTCAAGGCTCTGGTGGTCGCACGCGTGCTGGAGATCCGCCGGGGCGACGGCACCTACGTGACCAGCCTCGAACCGGAGCTGCTCCTGAGCAGCATCGGATCGGCGGTCGAACTACTCCGCGGCGACACCCTGCTGGAGCTGACCGAGGTGCGCCGGCTGTTCGAACCGGTCGCCACCGGACTGGCCGCCACCCGCATCTCGGCCGGTGAACTGGACGAGGTGGAGCGGCACTTGGAGGCAATGCGGGCGGCCCGGGAGGACGTCGAGCGGCTCAACGAACACGACGCGGCGTTCCACCGGGCAGTGGTGGCCGCCACCGGCAACGCCACCCTCGCCACCCTGCTGGAGGGGATCTCCAGCCGGACGGTGCGCGCACGCGTCTGGCGCGGTCTGGTCGACGACAACGCCGCCGCCCGCACCGTCGCCGAGCACGAGGCGATCTTCCAGGCACTTGCCGCCGGCGACGCCGGCCTGGCGCAGGCCGCCGCGCTCCTGCACGTCAGCACCACCGAACAGTGGCTGCGAGAGCACCTGGAGCCGAACAGCGCCGTCCCGGACCGGCCGTGAACACCAGGCGGCTTACGACCCACCCTCGTCCATCACACGTCACCAGTCCCGTGCCCGGCCCCGACAGCCGTGGGCCACGGGCAGGCACGTTCGCTCAGTGAGGAGCACTTCGATGAGGTTTCTGCGCGTGGGCCGCGCGGGCTCGGAACGCCCCGCCGTCCTCGACACCGATGGCCTCGCCTACGACCTGACCCCGCTGACCGCCGACATCGACGGCGCCTTCCTGGCCGGTGACGGCGTGGAGCGCGCCCGCGCCGCGCTGGCCGGGGGAGCCCTGGCACGCATCGACATCAGCGGGCAGCGCACCGGAGCACCCGTGGCCCGCCCGGGCAAGGTCGTGTGCATCGGGCTGAACTACGCCGATCATGCCGAGGAGACCGCGACCCCGCCCCCGGCGGAGCCGGTGATCTTCATGAAGGCGTCCAACACGGTGGTCGGACCCGACGACACCGTCCTCATACCGCGCACCAGCACCCGGACGGACTACGAGATCGAACTCGCGGTCGTCATCGGCCGCACCGCCCGCTACCTGGACTCCCCGGCCGCCGCCGCCGACGTCGTCGCGGGCTACGCCATCGCCGACGACGTCAGCGAGCGCTCCTTCCAGCACGAACGCGGCGGACAGTGGGACAAGGGCAAGTCCTGTGAGACCTTCAACCCCCTCGGCCCATGGCTGGTGACCCCCGACGAGACCGGGGACCCCCAGGAGCTGGCGCTGCGGCTGTGGGTCAACGGCGAGCCGCGTCAGCACGGGCACACAAAGAACATGATCTTCGGGGTGCACCACGTTGTCTGGTACCTGAGCCAGTTCATGGTGCTGGACCCCGGCGACGTGATCAACACCGGAACCCCGGCGGGCGTGGCCTTCGGCGCCAACGACTTCCCCTACCTACGGGCCGGCGACGTGGTCGAGGCCGAGATCGACCGGCTCGGCCGTCAGCGGCACGTCGTCGGGCAGGCCTGATGTCCGCCGCGGCGCACCCCTGGTATGCCGAGCGGGTCCCCCTCGGCCGCTCCCGCGTCACCGTCAGCCGCATCGGGCTGGGCACCGCACCGCTGGGCGGTCTGTTCTCCGCGGTCGGCGGCCGGGAGGCCACCGGCACGCTGGAGGCGGCCTGGGCGGCAGGGATCCGCTACTTCGACACCGCCCCGCACTACGGTGCCGGGCTCGCCGAACGACGGCTCGGCGCCTTCCTGACCGGCCTCGGCCACGCGCGCGCGGACTGCACGGTGTCCACCAAGGTCGGCCGGCTGCTCGTGCCGGGCGCATCCGCACCAGGCGACGAGGACTTCCACGGCGACCCCGGCCTGGTCAGGATCCGCGACTACAGTGCCGACGGCGTCCACCGCTCCCTCACCGAGAGCCTGGAGCGTTCCGGCCTCGACGCCTTCGACATCGTGCTCATCCACGACCCGGACGACCACTGGAAGGAGGCCCTCACCGGCGCCTACCCGGCACTGGCCCGGCTGCGCGCCGAGGGAGCGGTCCGGGCGATCGGCGTCGGGATGAACCAGACGGCGATGCTCACCCGCTTCGTCACCGAGACGGACCTCGACTGCGTCCTCGTGGCCGGCCGCTACTCCCTGCTGGACCGCAGCGCGGCCGACGAACTGCTGCCCGCGTGCGCCGAACGCGAGGTGGGCGTCCTGGTCGGCGGGGTCTTCAACAGCGGCATCCTGGCGAACCTCGCATCCGACGCCACCTACGACTACGCGCCGGCCCCCGAAGCGGTGCGGCGCCACGCCCTCGCCCTCAGCGAGCGCTGCGCCGCCCACGGCGTGGCGCTGGCCGCCGCGGCGCTGCGGTTCCCGCTGCGGCACCCCGCCGTGACCGGCGTCGTCGTCGGGGCGCGCAGTGCGCAGGAGATCACCGTCAACGTCGCACACGCCGACGCGACGATCCCCGAAGAGCTGTGGACGGAGCTCGACGTCCTCGAATGCGAACGAGAGGGATCATGAGCAGGATCGACGCACACCACCACGTCTGGCGGCCCGCCTCGGCCCCCGGATTCGCCTCGGGCCCCGGCCCGCGGCGCCGCGCGCACCCATGGCTCGACGCGCCCGGCATGGCCTCGCTGCGCAGGGACTTCACCCTGGCGGACCTGGCGCCGGCGGCCCTGACGGCGGGCATCGACCGTACGGTCCTGGTCCAGGTCCTGCCCGACCTCGACGAGACCGTGGAGTTCCTGTCCCTGGCCGCGGCCGACGACCTGGTCGCCGGCGTCGTGGGCTGGGCGGACCTCACCTCGGACGGCCTCGCCGACACCTTGCACGCCCTGCGGGCGGCGCCCGGCGGCGACCGTCTGGTCGGCCTGCGGCACCTGGTGCAGAGCGAACCGGACCCCGGTTGGCTGAGCCGACCGGACGTGCGCCGGGGCCTGCGCACGGTCGCGCAGGCGAACCTCGCCTACGACCTGCTCGTCCTCCCGCACCAACTGCCCGCCGTCATCAGCACCGTCCGGGAGCTGCCGGAACTCACGTTCGTCCTCGACCATCTGGCCAAGCCGCCCATCGCCACGGGCGCACTCCAGCCCTGGGCGTCGCTGATCCGTGAACTGGCAGCCCAGCCCCAAGTGTTCTGCAAGCTGTCTGGCATGGTCACCGAGGCCGACCCCGACGACCGGAGCGTGGCCGCCCTGCGCCCCTACGCCGACGTGGTCCTCGACGCCTTCGGCCCGCAGCGGGTGATGTTCGGCTCGGACTGGCCGGTCTGCCTGCCGGCCGCCTCCTACGCGGAGGTCGTCGGCGCGGCGGAGGCACTGACCGCAGGCCTCACCTCGGCCGAGCGCTCCCAGGTCTTCGCCACGACGGCGGAACGCGCCTACGGACTGGACCAGAGCGACCAGCCGGGACGATCCGCGGACGACGGCTCAGTGGGGGTGGTCCGGTGAAAGTACGCCTGGCCTACGGGCAGTCGGGGCTCGACATCGAGGTCGATCCGCGCACGGCGACGGTCGTCGAACCCGTCCATCACGAGGGAGCCGCGGACCAGATGGCCGTCCTGCGCGCCGCGCTGCGTGACCCGGTCGCCGGACCGCCGCTGCGCGAGCGGGTCAGCCCGGGACAGACGGTGGCCATCTCGGCCTGCGACGGCACCCGCCCGCAGCCCCGCCACTTGATGATCCCGGCCGTCCTGGACGAACTGGAGGGCGTCGTCCGCCGGGAGGACGTGGTGATCCTCGTCGCGACCGGCACGCATCGCGGCAACGACGAGTCCGAGCTGCGGACGATGTTCGGCGACGAGATCGTCGACGGGGTACGGATCGTCAACCACGACGCCCGCGACACCGACCAACTGGCGTGGATCGGCACCTACGGCAACGGCGTCCCGGTGTGGCTCAACCGCGCGTGGTGGGAGGCGGACGTCCGCATCACCACCGGCTTCGTCGAACCCCACTTCTTCGCCGGCTTCTCCGGCGGCCCGAAGCTTGTCGCCCCCGGGCTCGCCGCGCTGGAGACCGTGCTCGTGCTGCACGACGCGGCGCGCATCGGAGACCCGCGCGCCACCTGGGGCATCACCCAAGGCAACCCGGTCCACGACGACGTGCGCGCCATCGCCGAGGCCACCGGTGTCACCTTCGCGCTGGACGTGGTGCTCAACCGGGACAAGGACATCGTGGCCGCGTTCGGCGGCGACCTGCTGCCCATGCACGCGGTCGCGACCGCCACGGCCAAGCGCTTGGCGATGCGCCCCGTCGAGGCGCCGTTCGACGTCGTCGTCACCACCAACTCCGGCTTCCCGCTGGACCAGAACCTGTACCAGGCGGTCAAGGGGATGTCGGCGGCCTACCAGGTGGTCCGGCCCGGAGGGACGATCGTGTGCGCGGCCGAGTGCCGCGACGGCTTCCCCGACCACGGCTCCTACCGCCGGGTGCTGGCCTCCGCGCCGTCCCCGCAGGCTCTGTTCGCCGACATCGGCGCGCGCACCGAAACGGTTCCGGACCAGTGGCAGGTACAGATCCAGGCCCGCATCCAGTCCGGCAGCCGCGTCATCATGCACACCTCCTTCCTCAGCGACGAGGAGCTGGCCACGGCCCATCTGCGGCAGACCCACGACATCACCGCCACCGTCGCGGAGGCGCTGGCCGCCGCGGGCCCGGACGCCCGCGTGTGCGTCCTGCCGGAAGGCCCGCAGACCATTCCCTACATCGGACGGGGGCGGCCGTGAACGAGGTGCTGGACCTGGGATACGCCCGGCTCGACCTCGGCCGTGAGGCCCGCCAGGGCCTGCCGGAAGTGGTCTACGGCCCCGGCAAGACCGTGGAGCAGATCGCCGGAATCGTCACCGGCCTCCTGCGTCACAACACCGGTCCCGTCCTCACTACCCGCGTCGCCCCCGAAACGGCGGCGGCGGTCCTGGGGCAGGTGGAAGGCGGAACGTACGACGAGAAGGCCCGGCTGCTGACCTGGCGGCCGGCCGCCACCGGGGAGTTCTCCGTCGTGGTGGCGGCCGCCGGCACCTCCGACGGCCCGGTGGCCGCCGAGGCCGCCGCCGTGGCATCGGCCATCGGGCTGGACACGACGGCCGTCCACGACGTGGGCGTGGCGGGACTCGACCGCGTCCTCCAGGTGCGCGACCGGCTGCAGAAGGCCGACGCGGTGATCGTGGTGGCCGGCATGGAAGGCGCCCTCGCCAGCGTCGTCGGCGGTCTGGTCCGCGCCCCGGTCGTCGCGGTGCCGGTCTCCACCGGGTACGGCGCCTCGCTGGAAGGCGTCACCGCGCTGCTCGCCATGCACGCCTCCTGCGCCGCCGGGGTGACCGTGGTCAACATCGACTCCGGATTCTCCGCGGCCATGGCGGTCCACCGCATCGCCCAGGCCCGGCCGGCGGCAGACCGTGGAGGCGCCGAGTGATCTGCTGGGTCAACCCGTTCACCGGGCTGGCCGGAGACATGCTGCTGGCCGCCCTGATCGACGCAGGGGCACCGCTGGACCGGATCCGGTCCGCCGTCGCCGCCACCGGTCTGACCGGCTGGAACCTGACCGCCGAGCGCGTCACCGACCACGGACTGGCCGCCACCAGGATCCAGGTGAAGGTCACCGACCCCCACACCGAGCGGCGGGCCGCCGAAGTGCTGGAGATGGCCGCCCGGGCGGCCCCCCGGCCCGTCGCGGCCCTCGCCATAGCCGCCGTGACCGCGATCGCCGAGGCGGAGGGGCGGCTGCACGACGCCGACCCGGCCGACGTCCACCTGCACGAACTTGGCGGCCACGACACCCTCGTCGACATCGTCGGCAGCGCCGCGGCCCTCCACGCCCTGGGCGTCACCGACTTGGTCAGCGCGCCCCTGCCGCTCGGCCGGGGCCGCGTCGATGCCGCGCACGGCGTCCTGCCCTGCCCCGCGCCGGCTACCCTCGCCCTTCTGGCGGGAGCCGCCGTCACGGGCAGCGACCTACCGGGCGAAACGGTGACACCCACCGGCGCCGCGCTGCTGCACGCCGCCGGAGCACGCTACGGCCCGCCCCCGCCCATGACCCTGGACGCCACCGGCTACGGGTTGGGCACCCGCCGCCTGCCCGACCGGCCCAACGTCGTCTCTGTCAGCCTCGGTTCCCCTCTCCTCAGCGCACCGGACGAGGACGTGGTCGTGCTGGAGACCAACCTCGACGACGTCACCGGCGAACTCCTCGGGCACGTCATCACCAGGGCGCTGGACGCCGGCGCCCTCGACGCCTGGACGACCCCGGCGGTGATGAAGAAGGGCAGACCCGCGCAGGTCCTGCACGTCCTCACCAGCCCGCACCAGGAACGACGGCTGCGCGATCTGGTGCTGACCGAGACCGGTGCCCTCGGCATCCGGCGCGTCGGCGCCACCCGCACCACGCTGCCGCGCGCCTTCGAGACGGTGGAGGTGGACGGGCACCCCATACGTGTCAAACACGGTCCGTACGCGGCCAAGCCGGAGCACGACGACGTGGTGGCCGCGGCCGCCGCACTGGGTCTGTCCCTGCGCGTCGTCGCCGTGCGCGCACTGCGTCTGAGCCGAGCGGGAACGATGACGACGAGCCAGGAGGAAGAACGTGCCCAGTGACGCCAACTTGGAGCACCGGCTCACGGACCGTGTGCGCGCGCTCGGCGGCCCCGTAGCCGTCGCCTATTCCGGCGGCGCCGACTCCGCGCTGGTCCTCGCCGCGGCCGCACGGGTGCTCGGGCCCGACCAGGTCCTCGCGGTCACGGCCGTGTCGGAGAGCCTGGCCGACGGAGAGCTTCTTGCCGCCCGACGGCTGGCCGACGACCTCGGGGTCACCCATCTCAGCCCGCGCACCCACGAGTCGGCACTCCCCGGCTACCGGGCCAACGGCCCTGACCGCTGCTATTTCTGCAAGTCCGAGGTGCTGGACACCATCGCGGCGCTGGCCCACGAGCACGGCTTCGAGACGGTGGCCACCGGCACCAACGCGGACGACGCCGCGGACCCCTACCGGCCGGGCATCCGCGCCGGCCGGGAACGCGGCATCCGCACCCCGCTCCTCGACGCGGGGCTGACCAAAGCGGAGGTACGCCGTCTCAGCCGGCACTGGTCGCTGCCCACATGGAACAAACCGGCGACACCGTGCCTCGCCAGCCGGGTTCGTTACGGCATCGAGGTCACCCCTTACCGCCTGGCCCGCGTCGACCGCGCCGAGGCGGCCGTCCGGACCCTCCTGGCCGAGGCCGGACTGCAGGTGACCGACCTCCGGGTCCGCGACCTCGGCGACCGGGCCCGCGTCGAGGTGGACCCGGCGCTCGTATCTCGGGTCGCGGCACTTCCGGCACTCGGCGAGGTGCTTGCGGCCGCCGGCTTCGCCGGCCCGCCCCACCAGGTCGAACCGTTCCACTCGGGACGGCTCAATACCGAGCCCTACTGACATAACAGCCCCCGGAGCACCACTGCGCCACACGGAAGACTCCGGGGCCCCGAGCGTCCTCACGACTGCTCCAAGACCCGCTCACTAGGGTCCGTCTTCAAATGATCGTTTGACGGTGGATCATGGGGCTGTGATCCGTCGTCATGAACTCACCGATGCCCAGTGGGAGTTACTGGCTTCCTTGATACCCAGTGCCGGCAGAGGCCGGCCTCGGGTGGAGGACCGCCGGGTGATCAACGCGAGGGTCTACAAACCCTTGCGAACGGCATCCGCACCCTGGCGCCGCAGAAGCGTCACCAGCTTCCCGAACTGCCTCGGGCTCAACCCCGTGAACGGGGCAATCCATGAAGGTTCCGACGCCGTGATCACGCCAGCCACACGGAGATCATTCCAGGCCGGTTAGTGTGCCTTCGTCGAGCCGGCGGACTGGAGACGGATGATGGAGCAGGACGAAGCCTTGCAGCTCGCGGTGGCGTTTCTCGCACGCAGCCAGCGCGATGACGAGCCGCCTCTCGCCATCGACACTCAGCGAGTCCGCGAGAGCAACGGGCTCCTGATCGTGCCCTACAACTCCGTGCAGTACCTCGCCTCGCGTGATGCGAGAGAGCAGCTGTTGGACTGCTGGCCCATCCTTGTCGACCTTGCACATGGAGACGTGCGGTTCGGGACTCTGGACGAGCGGCACCTGTGGAGGAACCTCAGCACCTGACGAGGCTGCGGCTGTCCCACAAACACAGTTACGGGGCAACTCTTAGTAGTCGTACTCCCACTGCCATTCCTCCTTCAACGGGGAGGGCGCTTCGAACAGGCGCGGTGCGGTGGCATCGAAGGGGCCCGGCTCATCCAGTACTCCGCTTCCCCCACAGCCCGGCTCTCCGGCCACGAAGGTGCGATACAGCTCCGGCAACACCACACCGTGGTCCTTTTCCCAGGCGTGAAGGGCCGGCTAGCCCAAAGGGCAGCGACGGACATCCACAGGAAAGGCTTCGCTCAGGAGGGCTGTCGAACCCGACATCGCATCATCCACGCCTTACAGGTATCACCGGCCGCCCATCCCGCGTGTTGATCCGCACAGAACCGCAGTGAGGTGCCGAGTCCTCGAAGGGCTTGCCCAGTGCCCGTGAACACCGCGCCGGCTGTAGGAACAGAGGGCCGTGCGGGGCGAGCGTACGCCCGTCCCGCACGGACGGTCGGCCGCACCTGTCGCGGCCTGAGTGATCGGCACCTACGGCGTGGTCACGGTGTGACGGCGACCGCGTCGAACTGGTTGATCGCTGCCTGGCTCACGTCATGGGACGTGGAGAAGATGCCGGCGTCCTGCTTGGCTGCGGCCGAGGTCAATGTCACGGGCTGTCCGATCGCGACGAAGTTTGCGCCGTCGTAGGAGTACGAGGCGCCGAACGAGGTTCCGGACCGGGTGAGTTTCACCCAGATGGGGCGGAAGACGTCGACAGCGGCGCGGGCATCGGCGTCCAGATACCCGTCGCCGTCGGTGTCCCACTGGAACACGACGCCGTTGCGAGCGGTCACCGCGACGACGGCGTACCCGGCGGATCCCCCCGCCTTGGTCATGTCGTTGCGGACCATGACACCGGACTTGGCCCACGGGCTGGCGTCGTTGACCGAGACGACTCGCGTGGAGACGCTCGAGCCGGTCCCCAAGGCACCGGCCCGGTAGACCGAACCGAACTGGTCGTCACGCTGACCGCCCGCACCCCATACGTCGGCGCCGGCCGCCGCGATCCCGAATCTGCCCCCGCTCTGGCCGAAGTAGGGGCTGACAGCCGAACCACCGGCGGTGGTGAACCCGGCTGCCACCGGTGCGTCGACCTCGCATCCGCTGAAGCCGAACTGGTTCGCGTTGAGCGACGTCCGGAACTGCGGCGCGACACCCGCCTGGCAGATGACCTCTCGTGCGCCCGCGGGCCAGTTGTCCCCGGAGACCTTGACGTTGTTGATCAGCTTGTTGTTGTGCGCCGCGGCGTTCGGCGTCGAGGCTCCACCCGAGTTGTACCAGTTGTTCTGGATGACGTTGTCGCTGGTGTTGTTGCGGAGGCTGTATGCGTTGGTGAAGAGGAAGGATCCGCCCTGGACCACGTTGTTCTCATACGTCATCGAGCGCGAGCCCTCGTCGAGGTAGAGGCCGACTCCTGAGATGTTGAACAGGTAGTTCTTGGCGACCACGGTTCCCGGGCTGGCGGAGAGGTTGTAGATCGATCCGCCGTCGGCGAAACGTGCCTTCGTGTTGTGCACGAGGTTGCCCTCGATGCGGTTGTTCTTGAGCGTGGTCGGAGTCGTGTACAGCGTGTTCCACTTGTAGTAGCCACGGTCGACGTAGTCGTTCGACCCTCCGGCGTCGTTGATGCCCCAGCCGTAGCCGGTGTCGATGCCGTCGTAGGGGACGTTGGAGACCTCGTTGTGCAGGATGCGGGCGTCCGTGACGTAAGTGCTGAGGATGCCGCTGTTGTCCTTGTAGTCCACCGCCACGCGGTTGATCGTGTTGTCGGCGATCAGGATGTCCCGGTTGGTCATTCTCGGGTCGCCGGGGTGGTGCGCGTCGGGCAGTACGCCGCCGACCGCTATGCCGTGACCACTGTTCTCCGTGAATCGGTTGCCGACGACGTCGATGTCGCTGGCGCCCAGTCCGACGCCGGTCCGCGTGGCGTTGGCGTCATTTCCGATGCCCAGGGCAGACTGGCCCAGGTTGGTGAACGTGTTGCCGGTGAACGAGACGCGGCTGGCGGCGGAGACCTGCACGGCGGCGGGCTCCTGGTACCAGCTGGTGCGCGCTCGTTCGAACATCTCGCAGCCGCGCGAGCAGCTGGTGAAGGCGTCGGCGGGGCGGTACTTGTAGGCGCCCTTGATGAAGAGGCCGTTCTGCTGGTCCGCGTACCCGTCGGTCGTGGGGCCGAGCCAGGAGGTCCCGGAGAACTGGATGCCGTCGAAGGCAAGACCGGTCACCGGCCTGTCATACGTCCCGCCGATGCTGATCAGTGTCTCCAGGCGGGGAAGCTCGATGTCGAGCCGGTTGGGGTCGACCCCGTCCGCCGGCTTGTAGTAGAGCTTCCCGGCACCCGGATCCACGTACCACTGGCCGACCTGGGTGAGGAACCTCAGCGAGTTGTCGAGATACCAGCTCGGTCCGGCCAGGAACGAGTTCTGGACGGTGTCCCAGCCCCACGTGTTGTTGTCCCACGCCGGTTGCGCCATCGTGATCTCGCTGCCGCTGATGCTCTGAACCGGCGAGTAGCGGTTCGTGAAGTCGCCGAGGGACTCGAACTCGATGCGCTCTTGACCGGGGAGCGCGGCGAGGTAGTTCAGTGCCGGGTTCTTGATGGTGAGTCCGGTTGCGGTGGGAGTGACGTCCGTGTTGGCCAGCCGGATGGCGGCGCGAGGTGCGATCACGCCGTTCACGTAGAGCTGGCGGGTGTCGAGGCCGCGGGGGGTGTCCGCCTCCCAGATGCCCGCGCCTGCCTGGGACTTGGACCACCCGGTGACCTTCTTGGCGCCGGTGATGACGGGGTGGGCGTCCGGGGCGGCGGTCCAGTGGATGGTGTGGTTCCCGCCGCCGTCGCCGGGTCCGAACCGGAGGGGCTCGGAAAGTCGATAGGTGCCGTCGGCAAGCTGAACGCTCACGTCACCCCGCTTGGCCGCCGGGCGGGCGACGTGCTGAGCGCGCTCGAGTGAGCACGGCTGCGACGGGCTGCAGTGTCCGGAGTCCTTCCCGTCCGGCGCCGCGAAGAACACCGTCCGGGGCGCGGCTTGCGCCTGGAGGGGAATGAGCGCTGATGCGATGACGGCGCAGGTGCCGAGCGTCGCGAGGAGTCCCGCCCTGCGCCTCCATCGAGCGCTCACCGAGCGTGTCGAGTCTGACGTCGATGTCATGTTCGATCGCTTCCTGTGACTGGGGCCTTGAGGCCCGCCACAGGGTTAGCATACGTATGATGTTTGCGACAAGATTCGTACGATGTTTGCTTGAGGCCCTGGAGTCCTAGCTCGTGCGGGCGGGGTCCGGAACGAGTCCTGTGAAGTGCAGTTCCTCCCACAGCGCCTCCGGTATCACCGCCCGATACCGCGCGACATTGCTGCGCACGTGCTCAGCGGTGCGCATTCCCGTCACCACCGAGGTGACCGCGGGATGGCGCAGCGGGTAGTGGATGGCGGCGGCGGGAAGCTCGACGCCGTGCCGCTCGCAGACGGCTGCGATGCGGGCGGCGCGATCGACGACGGACCGCGGCGCTGCCCCGTAGTCGTAGTACGCCGAGCCGTCCACGGCCGTAGTGCTCAACAGCCCGGAGTTGTAGACCGCCGCGGCGACGACGCCGACGCCGCGCGCTCGGGCGGCGGGCAGCAGGTCGTCCAGGGCCGATTGATCGAGAAGAGTGAACCGCCCGGCGACCATGACCACATCGACGTCGGTCCGCCTCACGAACTCGGTCAGCATGGCCGCCTGGTTCATGCCGGCACCGATGGCACCGACGACGCCCTGGTCCCGAAGCTCGGTCAGTGCGGTGATCCCGCTCGACGATGCCGGCCCCCAGTGGTCGTCCGGATCGTGCAGGTAGGCGATGTCGAGCCGGTCGGTCCCGAGCCGCGCAAGCGACTCCTCGACGGAACGAAGGATCCCGTCGCGGCTGAAGTCCCAGACCCGTCTCATCGTCGCCGGCACGACGAACCCGTCGTCGTCGAGCCGGTCAGCCGTGTCCGGGCTGTCGACGAGCAGACGCCCGACCTTCGAGGAGATGACCACACCTTGTCGAGGGGTCGCACGCAGGGCCTCCCCCAGGCGCCGTTCGGACAGCCCGAGGCCGTAATGCGGCGCTGTGTCGAGGTAGCGGATCCCCTCCTCGGCTGCGGTTCTGACGGCTCGACACGACTCGTCGTCGGTCGTCTCGGTGAACAGATTGCCGAACTGGGCTGTGCCCAGACCCAGTTCCGTGAGCCGGTGCCCGGTGCGCAGGCTCCGGACGGGCAGCGCTTTCTCCGTGGGCGCGTGGTCGCGCGGCGGTTGCTTGCTGGTCATGAGGTCGAGTTCTACCATGACAGCATACGTATTATGTTTCAGCTCAGGCTGCGCCACCCCTGTGGGCCGGTGCGGCCTGCGACATGGCGAGAGGGAGTCGATCGGTATGTTGGCGGCAAGCTACGCGGGCGTCCGCAAAATGACGGTCGAGGAGCAGGAACCGGTCGAGCCGAGTGCGGGGGAGGTGCGCATCGCCGTTGCCTACGTCGGAATCTGCGGCACGGACCTTCACGTGTTCCACGGGGACATGGACGGTCGGGTCAGCAGGCCGGCGACGATCGGACACGAGATGTCCGGCACGATCGTCGCCCTCGGCGCCGGCGTGGAGGGCTGGTCGGTCGGCGATGCGGTGACCGTCATGCCACTGGCCTGGGACGGCACCTGCCCGGCCTGCCGTGCGGGGAACGAGCACATCTGCCAGAACCTGGACTTCATAGGCATCGACAGCCCGGGAGCCCTTCAGGAGTACTGGAATGTGCCGGCGTCGACACTCGTGCGGCTGCCCTCGGACATCTCGCTGCGCAACGCCGCGCTCGTGGAGCCCGTCGCGGTGGCCGTTCACGACGTACGACGATCCGGACTCGCCGCAGGCGACAAGGCGGTCGTCATCGGTGCGGGCCCGATCGGCGTGCTGATTGCCATCGTTGCCGTCGCGCTCGGCGTCGAGGTCGTGGTCGCCGAGGTCGACGCGACCCGGCGGGCCGCCGCCGAGAAGATGGGGCTGACGACGCTGGACGCGTCGTCGGTCGACCAGGTCGCCTGGGTGGAGGAGTGGACGGACGGCGCCGGAGCGGACGTCGTGTTCGAAGTCTCCGGTTCGGCCGCCGCCGTGCTCGGCGCCACCAGCCTGGCGAAGGTCCGCGGCACGCTCGTGGTGGTGGCCATCCACTCGCAACCGCGGCCGATCGACCTGCACCGCGTGTTCTGGCGGGAACTGACGTTGCTCGGTGCACGGGTCTACCAACGCCAGGACTTCGAGCGCGCCATCGAGCTCTTGGCCGAGGGAGCCATCCCGGCCGAGCAGCTCATTACGGGCGTCGTGCCCCTGAGAGAGGTCGAATCGGCCTTCGGCCTCCTCGAGACCGGGCGGGCGATGAAGCTGCTCGTCGAGGTGAGCGCGTCATGAACCCGTACGACCTGACCGGGCGCCTGGCCGTCGTGACGGGGGTCAAGCGTGGAATCGGATTCGCCGTCGCCGAGGCTCTGGCCGCCGCAGGCGCCGACATCGTCGGACTCTCCGCCACCCTCGATCCGGCCTCATCGGCGATCGGCGACCGCGTACGCCGGCTCGGCCGTGAGTTCTCCGGACACCGCGTCGACTTCGCGGACCGGCGGCAGGTGACCCGCTTCGCCGAGGAACTCGCCGCAGGCGAGCGGCCGGTGGACATCCTGGTCAACAACGCCGGGACCATCCGCCGCGCCCCCGCGGCCGAGCATCCCCTGGAATGGTTCGACGAAGTGCTCGAAGTCGATCTCACGAGCACCTTCGTACTCAGCCAGGTTCTCGGGCGGCGGATGCTGGAGGCACAGTACGGGCGCATCGTCTTCACCGCCTCCCTGCTCTCGTTCCAGGGTGGGATCAACGTACCGGGCTATGCGGCCGCCAAGTCCGGCGTGGCGGGACTGGTCCGGGCGCTGTCGAACGAGTGGGCCGGACGCGGCGTGACCGTCAACGGCATCGCCCCGGGCTACATCGCGACCGACAACACCCAGGCCCTTCGGAACGACCCCGACCGGTCCCGCGCGATCCTCGAACGGATCCCGGCAGGGCGGTGGGGAACAGCGGAGGACATCGCCGGTGCCGCGGTCTTCCTGGCGTCCGACGCCGCGCGCTACGTCTCCGGCGCGATCCTGCCGGTCGACGGTGGCTGGCTCGGCCGATGAGGCCCTGACGCCACGGGGGTGCGGTTCCACCGGCTCCGAAGCGTCGGCGGCCTCCGGACCGTGGAGGGCGTCGGCGCCCACTCGGCGCCGGTGTACCACGAGGCGGGGCGCCGAGGACCTTGTGTGCGCCGGCGCGCCGGATGAGCGCGAGCAGACGGCCACCGCATGGCCGCGTCGCCACCCGCCCCGGGGGATCACCAGCGCCATCGCTGCCGCACCCGTTCGGTGTTCCGTACAGCGGGCAAAGCAGGTGTCGACAGGGTCGCGCGGCGCGTTCCGGGCCATGGGGGGCGGCTCGCGCAGGGCGTCGGTGCTCGGCCGGTGTCACGCGCTCCATGACCACTGCCGTGTGCGGGGCGTCCCGAGCGAGGTGGGCCGGGGAGCCGACCTGCGACGGGCGAGGGCGGGGAGACCGACGGCTGTGACCGTGCCGCCGCACAGGGCGCGCAGTGCGTTCCGCTGGCCACCGCTCCCGCAGGCGTGGCGCCAATTCACGGCGTGCCTCCCGCAGTCGGGTGCCGCGGACATGCGGGAGCCACCCGTCCCTGCTGGAGGGTGCTCCGCCCGCCGGGGAGTGGGTACCGACCGTGGACACCCGTGTCCGGCCACTCACCCCGGCTCTCTGACCGCCGGCGCCATCGACGGCGACCGGCCACGGCTCACCTCGCGTCCGTCATGAGCGGCTTGATCCCAGGCGGGCGGGGCGAAATTGGGACGCCTCCTGATCGCGGGTCGACCTCGGCAGCCCCCGAGTTGCCGAGAGGCCCTGCCTCCCTGCCCGCAGCCGACGGCGATCACGAGGACCGCACCGACCACAGCAGCTCGCAGGAAGACGTATCGAGCTCGTGACAAACATCATACGTATGCTCTACAGTCCTCGGCGCGGAGTCGTCAACGAAGTCGGCAGGACAAGGGACATCTCATGGTCGGAATCCACACAGGGGCGCGTTCACGCGGCAGGGCGTCGACCGTCGCCGTGACGGGCGTAGCAACGGCCCTCCTCGCCCTCGCTGGTTGCGGCAGCGGAGGAAGCTCGGCGAACGGGAAGTACGGCTTTCCCGAGGCCAAGCAGGAGGCATCCTCGACGATCACCGTCTGGGTGGACGCGGACCGGCAGGCTGCCGCGAAGGCGTTCCAGGCGGCGAACCCTGACATGAGGATCAAGGTCGTCACCTATGACGGGTCGGCCAACGGGTCCAACTCCTTCCGGACGAAGATGCAGCTCTTCGATCGCGCCGGCAGTGGCTGGCCGGATGTCGTCTTCTCCAGCCAGAACAACGATGCGGCGTGGGCCAGCCAGAAGAGCGGCGGCAAGCAGGCGTTCGCGGCTGTGCTGGACAAGGGCCTGGTCCCGAAGGAGACGCTCGGCAATTTCACCAAGGGCTCGCTCGATCCCTGCACGGTGGACGGCCGCGTGTACTGCCTGCGCAACGACCTCGCCCAGACGGTGCTCTGGTACAACAAGCCCCTGCTGGAGAAGTTCGGCTACACCCTCCCGACCACGTGGGAGGAGTACCAGGCGCTCGGGGAGAAGGTCGCCGAGGAGCACCCCGGCTACGTCATCGGGACGGCCGGCGATGCCTGGACGCCCGAGGTCTACATGTGGGCGAGCAAGTGCCAGGCCAATGACGTGACCGGACCCAAGTCCGTCACCGTGAACACCGGTTCGGCCGAATGCAAGCGTGCGGCCTCGATGCTGGACACCCTCCGCGACAAGGGGACCGTACCGGTGGTCAGCGTGTTCACCCCCGAGTTCTTGAAGAAGTACTCCGGCAAGGTGCTGATGATGCCGGGGCCGGCGTGGTACGCCGGTGCGATCTTCCACAACCCTGAATCGCTCGACGTTCCGGCCGGACAGCTCGGCGTTGCCGCGCCGTTGACGTGGAAGGGCGAGAGCGAGGCTGTGACGGGGAACGTGGGCGGCGGAACCTGGTTCATCTCCAGCCATTCGAAGAACCTGAAGGCCGCCCAGAAATTCGTGCAGTTCGTCACCACTGCCGACGAGTACCAGGTCGATGCCGCGCCGGGTTACCCGGCGTACGCCCCCGCCGCCGAGAAGTGGATCGCCAAGCAGGAGGCGAGCAAGTACTACGCCACCTCGCTGCAGCCGGTGGTGACCGCTGCGTCGCGTGTCTGGGATGGTTGGGGGTACCCCACGTTCAGCCAGGAGGCGATCTGGGCGAAGACGATCACCCCCGGTATCACCGGCGGCAAGTCGATCGCGGGCCTGCTTCCGACGTGGCAGACGGCGATCGAGAACCAAGCCAAGGTCAACGGATACGTGGTGAAGTGAGATGACCCTCGCTCCATCGAGTGACCGGGCGACCGCCGACGCCGCAGAGGGTCGGCGGTCACGCCGGGAGGGCGGCAGGCCGTCCGGCCGCACCGTCGCCCACAGTCCGATCGGCTATGTCTTCGTCTCGCCCTACGCGTTGCTCACGATCGCCTTCGGGATCGTTCCCTCGCTCTACGCGGTACTGCTGGCCTTCACCAACGCCGACGGTGGATTCGCGGGGTTCGACAACTTCACCAAGGTCATCGACGACTTCCGGTTCTGGCCGGCTGTGCTGCACGTGACCGTCTATCTCGTCTTCTGGCTTCTCGGGCTGGTCGTCTTCGTCGTCGGCCTGGCGTTGATGGTCCATGCCATCGGCGTCCGGTGGGTGAGCACGACCCTTCGCTTCGTCTACTACCTGCCCGGCGCGCTCGCGGGCGCGTCCAGCGTCCTGTTGTGGCTCTTCGTCCTCGATCCGACCGCGAGCCCGGTCAGCGGTCTGCTCAGTGCGATGGGGTTCGACAGCTTCGTGCAGGTGATCCAGCCTGGCCATCTTCCGGCCATCTTCGCCATCATCGCGTTCTGGACCGGAGCCGGCGGGTGGATCATCATCATGTACGGCGCCCTCAACAACATCAGCACCGAGGTGATCGAGGCCGCCCGTATCGACGGTGCGAACGCCGTCCAGATCGCGTTGCGGATCCAGGTTCCGATGCTGCGCAAGTGGGTCGCGTACATGGGCGTCATGTCGCTCGCGGCCGGCACTCAGCTGTTCGTCGAGCCACAGCTGCTCAGCCAGGCCAGTAACGCGGTGGTGCCCAACGACTACTCGCTCAACCAACTGGCCTATCAGTACGCGTTCCAGCAGAACGACTTCAACGGCGCGGCCGCGATCTCGTTGATCCTGCTGGTCGTCGCACTTCTGCTGTCCTGGGTGTTCGTGACCCGTGGCGGCCTCTTCGAGAAGGAATGACCATGGCAGCACTCTCCACCGAACGGCGTCGGTCGAGCCTGAGCGGCTGGAGCGGGCGCTCCATCATCGGCGTCCTGCTCGTCGTCTTCATTCTGTTCTTCGCCGTCCCGATCGTCTGGCTGCTCCTCGCCGTCACGAAGTCTTCCAGGGCGCTCGTCGTCGACCACCCGTTCTCTCCCGGGTCCTGGTCGGCCTTCGCCGCGAACTGGCATCAGCTGTTCGACTTCCAGGACGGCGCGGTGACGACGTGGCTCGGGAACTCCGCGCTGTACGCGATCGGCGCTCTGGTGATCACGCTCCTCGTCAGCATCCCCGCCGGCTACGGACTCGCCCTCACGGAGTTCAAGTTCCGGCAGGCGCTGCTCGTGCTGACACTCGTCGTCATGCTGATCCCCAGTACCGCCTTGGTGCTGCCCATCTTCCTCGAGCTGAACAGTGTCGGTCTGATCGGCAGCCCGCTGTCGGTGATCCTGCCGATGTCGTTCTTCCCGTTCGGCGTCTACCTCACCTATATCTACTTCTCGACGAGCATCCCCCGGGACATCCTCGCCGCCGCCCGCATCGACGGCTGCACCGGCTTGCAGGTCTTCACCCGCGTCGCCCTTCCGCTGGCCGCCCCGATCGTCGCGCTGGTGGCGTTCTTCAGCTTCGTGCAGAACTGGAACAACTTCTTCCTCCCGTTCGTGATGCTCCCCTCCAGCGACGGCTACCCGATCCAGGTCGGGCTCACCTCACTCCTGGCCGCCACCCCGGCCTTCAACCCCAGCTCCGCGGGATCCGACTCCGTTCAGCTGCCCACCTTGGCGCTGGGGACGATCGTGTCGATCCTGCCCGTCCTGATCGTCTTCCTGTTCTCCCAGCGATTCCTGGTCGCGGGCATGACAGCCGGAGGAACCAAGGAATGACCACCAGCGCATGCAAGGAGAACCACGGCCGATGAAGATCACTGGGTACCGCAGCCTGAGCACCGTCCATGACTGGGGCAGGATCACCGGGGACGTCAACGGGGTCCAGTCCAGCCATGCGACGCCGGTCCCCGTCCTCATCATCGAGACCGACACCGGGATCGAGGGGGTCGGCCTCGGGTCCCATGCCGACATCGCGCGTGTCTTTCCCGCGATCGAGGGCGACGACCCGCGGTCGGTCGTGGCGCTCTACGACCGGATGCTCGCCTGGGTGTTCAAAGCCGGTCACTCGGGATCCACCTTCGGCACCATCGGGGCCGTCGACATGGCTCTCTGGGACATCAAGGCCAAGGCCGCCGACGAGCCGCTGTGGCGGACCCTCGGGGCCCGCTCGCGCTTCGTTCCCGGGTACGCCTCCGGACTCGAATACGGCCTTCCCGACGAACAACTCGCCGAACTCTACGGTCGGTTCGCGGATCGCGGCTTCAGGGCCGGCAAGCTCAAAGGCGGCCGCGACCTCGACCGCGATCTGCCTCGACTGGAGATCATGCGCGACGTGCTCAGCCGTAACTCGCGCCGACCGGCGCTCATGTTCGACGCCAACGAGTCGTGGAACCACGCCCAGGCCACCCGGTACGTCGCCGCCATCGAGGAACGCATGGACCTCACCTGGGTGGAGGAACCGCTACGCCGGTGGGACGCGGCCGGAATGGCCTCGCTGCGCGGAAAGGTGCGCGCGGCGATCGCAAGCGGCGAGAACCTGACCGGCCTGGAGCAGTACCGCCCCCTGCTGGACGCCAACGCCGTCGACATCGTCCAGATCGGCAACGTGTGGGGCATCACCCACTTCCTCCGTGTCGCGACACTCGCCCACGCCCACGACCTGCCGGTGAGCCCCGTCGCGTACAACGCCAACCCGGTGGCCCACGCGGCCGCCGCCGTGCCGAACCTCCTGACCTACGAAGTCCAGGATCTTCGCTTTCCGACCGGTCTCGACGTGGACCAGCAGTTCGAAGACGGAGGTATCGTCCTGGGCGACCGTCCAGGGATCGGGATCGTGGTCGACGAGTCCCAGATGTCACCGGTCGGCGCCACCGCGCCCCAGCCCGCGGCAACCGGACCGCACATCCGACCCGAACGCGCTGCCCTGCGGCTGGTGGCCGAGCCGGACCGGATGGACGCCCCGTCGCACGCCGGAGGAGGCCGTCGTGACCCTTCGACCTGAGCGCAGGGCCCTGGTGGTGGGTGTGCGCCCCGAGAAGCGCGAGGAGTACCTGGCGCTGCACCGCGCCGTGTGGCCGAGCGTCGAGCGCAAGCTCACCGAATGCAACGTGCGCAACTACAGCATCTTCATCTTCGGAGACATCCTTTTCGCCTATTACGAGTACATAGGAGAGGACCACGAGGCGGACATGCGTCGGATCGCCGAGGACCCGGCCACGCAGGAATGGTGGACGCACACCGACCCCTGTCAGGTGAGAATCGCCGAGGAGCGTGTCCCCGGGGCACTCTGGCAGCCCATCGACGAAGTCTGGCACCTCGCATGAGTGCCGGTGTCGACGCCCATGTACACCTGTGGGACCGCTCCGTGGACCCGCAGGACTGGATCGACGCGGAGACCATGGCCCCGATCGCCCGCGACTTCGACGCCTCCGATCTGAGCGGGATGCTGGCTTCGACCGGACTCGACCGTGCCGTGGTCGTGCAGTCGAGCAACAGCCTCGAAGAGAGCATCCGGCTCGCCGGGCTGGACTCACCGGTCGTCGCCGGTCTCGTCGCCTGGGTCGATCTCGCGGCGGAGGTGGGACCCCAGCTCGACCGGATCCGCACGAACGCCGCCGTTCCCGTCGTCGGGGTGCGGCATCTGGCGCACATCGACCCGGACCCGCAGTGGATGATGCGCGAGGAGGTCAGCGCGGGTCTCACCGTGCTCGAGCGTGAGGACCTCTGCTTCGACCTCGTCGTGCGCGAGTGGCAGCTTCCCCAGGCGATCCACCTGGCCACGCGCCACAGCGGACTCCGCTTCGTGCTGGATCATCTGGGCGGCCCGCCCGAACCGGGACAGGACAGGAGTGGATGGGCGTCGCGGCTGCGCGAACTCGCACGGCGACCGAACGTCGTCGCGAAGGTCTCGGGACTCACCTCGGGCCTCGCTCCCGGGTCATGGCGTGCGGCCGACCTTGCCGCCTCGGTGACCGTAGCCGTGGAATCCTTCGGCCCTGAGCGTCTTCTGTACGGCTCCGACTGGCCGCTGGCCGAGCTCGGCGGGGGAGCAGCGCCCTGGAAGACCGCTGTGGAGGCCCTGCTCGACGGGCTCTCCACGGTGGAACGGGCGCGGGTGTTCGGCGGCAACGCCGCAGACGTCTACTCGCTTTCCTGACCGCGCGCCCGGCCGCGCGCCCGCGGCGCGTGGTCGGGCAGCCGACGGCGCTCCCACGAGACGTGGATGTGATCATGCATCGCCTTCTGGGCCGCGGCGACGTCCTGCCGTGAGATGGCATCAACGATCGCAGCGTGCTCCTTCAGCGTCAGCTCGAACGCGTCAGGAGGGTCGATCCCCTGGTAGCGGCTGGACTCCACGGCGCGCTTGTACAGTTGCTTGGCGATGTTCTCCGCCAGCCGGTTGCCGGAGATCTCCATGAGTGCGTAGTGGAACACCACATCCGCTTGCCGGAAGGAGTCCGTCTCGGACGCGCTCTCACGCATCGTGGTCAGCGCGTTCTCCAGCCTCCTCAGCCCGTCTGCGCTGCGAGATCCGGCAACAGCGCCCGCCATCGCCGACTCGAGGCTCGCCCGCACGACCGTCAGTTCGTCGAGGACGCCGAGCGTCTCGTCGTTGTCGATCAACGCGGACAGCACCACCGGATCGAGCATGTTCCAGTAGCCCGGCGCCCGCACCTGAGTCCCGCGACCCTGAGAAACGATCACCAGACCCTTCTCCTCCAGTCGCTTCACCGATTCACGCAGGACCGTGCGACTCACGCCGAAGTGCTCGCTCAGCGGACCCTCGGGGGGCAGCAACTCGCCTTCCTGCAACTGGCCCGTCACGATCAGGTCGACGAGCTCGGAAACGACGGCAACACCCAGGCGGCCGGCGGGCAGGCGTCGCGGGAACAGGCGGGTTGCGGGCTGCGACTCGGTTGGCATACGTATGACCTTACCGCTCGATCAAGGAGCGATGCAGGCACCCGCCTGTCCAGAGGCCGGAGGGTGCCAGTCCGCGGGCAGTCGCCTGGTTGCACTGCGTGATGTGCGGTGCGGAGATGAGGGCTGGTCGGGGAGCCGGAGCTGGATCCCGCCGCTGCCGACGACCTGTCCAGCCGCGGTGGAGCATCTGGCAGGCGATGTACCACGGCCGCGCCCAGGTCGTCATCGGCGGCTCCGCCCGCGAGACCCAGGTGCGGTCTGCACCGAGACTGAGGCCCGCGAGTGGGCCACCACCGGCAAGAAGGCCACCGAAACGCCGACGCCCTGCGCGACGACATCCGTGCTTACGCCGGTGAGTCCCTTTGCCCCGATGGCGTGCTGATCATCGACGACACCGGGTTCGACGAGAAGGGCACCACCTCGGCCGGAGTCGGCCGGCAGTACACCGGCACCTCAGGAAAGATCGACAACTGCCAGATCGGCGTGTTCGCCGCCTACGCCACCGGCTCGGGCCGGGCCCTGGTGGACCGGGAGCTCTACCTGCCCAAAGCCTGGACCCTCCGACCGTGACCGCTGCCGGGCGGCGAAGATCCCCGACGAACGCGGCTTTGCCACCCAAGGCGAACTGGCCCGGAACATCGTCCGCCGGCGTCTCGGTGTGGGTCTGCCCGCCGCCTGGGTCACCGCGGACGAGGCCTACAGGCAGCGGACCGGCGCCGCTCCCGGACGGCGTGGGCACAGCCGGTCGCCCCTCCGGTACCCGCGCCCCACCCTGGATTTACGAAGAGTATCCGAAATTTCGAGACGCCAGCGGGTGCGGATCGAGCGGGCCCTCGCCACCCGGGACCGAGGCACGCAGCCACCCGCCACCGCTACCCCGCGGCTCCAGCCGGCTGCTGCCCGATCCGCGGGCGCAGTGGGCAGCCGGCTGATTCGAGGACGGCGGCCTCGCGATGGTTGCCCTGCCCCGGACCGACGATCCCCTTCAGCCCTTCGCGCCGACGCGCCGCCGGCATCGCGGTGGTGCGCGGCGAGCATGACGCGCCGTGGTGGCGCGCACCGTGTGTGGGGGCTCCGGACACGGCGACCCGCCCCCTCGGTCATCAGCACCAGGCGGACGTTCCGCACCGATCGCTGGTGGTCCACACGCGACATGGGTGGTCCGCGGATCGTCGACGATGACAACCGTTGGGCCGCCCGGCCTCGCACGGCGCCGTCCGACCAGTCGCCCTGGGATCCGCTGCCGGTCAGGCGGCGGATCGCCCAGCGGTTGTGCGAGGCGATCCGCCCTGAGGTATGGGTGCGGGTCGCGATGCCGCGGAAGCCTTCGAGGCGGTTGAAGCAGCGCTCGACGGCGTTACGGCGGCGGTGGGTGTCGTGGTCGAAGGCGGGTGGCCCGGCCGCCTCTGCGGCCACGGTTGTGGCGGTTCTCTTCGGGCGCCGGGTGGAGTTCGTCCGGTCGCTGCTGCCCGAGTCGCCGCGGGGCAGGAAGCGGCTGGACGACCGCACGGTGCTCAACGGGATCGTGTGGAAGTTCCGTACCGGGCCGCTTGGCCGGACGTGCCCGAGCGGTACGGCCCGTGGGCCACACTGCACACCCGGTTCCGCCGGTGGCCCCTGGACGGCACGTTCGAGCGGATGCTCCAGGCTGCCCAGGCGAGCGCGGACGCAGCCGGGGACATCGACTGGCTCGTGTCTGTCGACTCCACCATCGTCCGTGCCCACCAACATGCTGCCGGGGCCCGAAAAGAGGGCTCCGTCACCCGGGACTCGGACGCTCCCGAGGTGGCCTGACCAGCAAGATTCACCTGGCGTGCGACTCCCTGGGGCGTCCGCTCGCCTTCACCGTCACGGGCGGGAACACCAACGACTGCACCCAGTTCACCGCTGTCATGGACGCGATACGGGTGCCCCGCCTCGGACCGGGACGGCCGCGCCTGCGGCCCGACTCGTCGTCGGCGACAAGGGCTACGGCTCCAAAGCGATCCGGACCTGGCTCAGGCGGCGGGGCGTCGGCCACACCATCCCGGAACGGTCCGACCAGATCCACCGGCTCCGGCGCGGCCATCGCGGCGGGCGCCCGCCGGCCTTCGACAAGGCCGCCGAGTCCTGCCAAACAGCCGTTCAAACAGCCGTCACCCTCGCATCGCTACTGACGCGGGCGTGACATTTGAAGACAACTCCTCGCCGCCCGCGCTGGTGTAGCGGACCTCGTCAAAGCGGGGGCCCCAGCCGACAGTGGCCGAATGTCGCCCAGGATGCGCTTCACGATGCACAGTGCTCATGCGTACACCCTGCGGACGGCGTCGGTCGGCCCGATGCGGAACGGGCCGTCCTCGGCGAACTGGCTGTGCAATCGTTCCGGGCCGGCCCACCCCCAGGCCGTCCGGGGACATGGACGGAGTATCTCTGAGGGCGGGTGAGACGGATCACCGTGGCGTCGGCGGAGGTGGCCGGACTGCTTGCGTCCGGCGGCGCGGCTCTTCGGGGTCAGGCCTGCGTGTTCCCGGTCACCGTGGGGATCGCGGCGGGGCAAGAGGTCATGCCTTCGTCTGCGCCACTCGTGACGATGATGCCGGGTTTCGTCTCGTCGGACAGGGTGCTGTAGGTGTTGTTCGTGACCGAGTTCCGGGCGCCGCAGGCGAAGCTCCCGTCCGAGGCGTGCACCCAGTACGAGACCATGGCGTTCGTTCCTGACCGGCGGAACTGGTTGTGGTCGATGAGGTTGTCGCTGCTACTGCGCCGCAGGCGCACCGGGTCACCGGTGATGCCCTGGAAGGTGCTGTTCTTCACGGTGTTGTGGTGGCTTCGTTCGGCGATGTAGACGCCGTGCATGCAGCCGGGGCATTCGTTGGCGACGTTCTTCAGGTAGAGGAAGGAGACGTTGTCCACGATGTTGTACGACGAGCCTGCGTTCATGTGGATCCCGGCGTATCCGTCTCCCGTGCCGGCGTAGGCGTTACCGATGAAACTGAACTGAGTGCCGGTGAAGGTGTTCCGGTCGTTCTTCAACAGCACGCCGCCGGTCCGGTAGTACTGGATGATCAGCCGCTTCATGTGAATGCGCGGCCCGTCGGCTGCGACCTTGAGGAAGTAGTCGAGGTGTCTTGCCCCGTTGGTCCCCTTGATCACCGGCGCGCTGCTGCCGCCCACCCGCGTGAAGGTGATCGACTTCTGCTTGTACGCCTTGCCCAGCGAGAAGCCCGCCCCGGGCCGGTAGGTGCCCCCGAAGATCCGCACCGTGGTCAGGTTCCTGTTGTTCCTGACGCGTTTCAACGCCTCCCCGATGGTGCGCACCGGCTGGCTCTTCGTGCCGGAGGCCGAATTGCTTCCCGTGGTGCTCACGTAGACGCTGGTGGGCGCCGCGCTGGCGGGGGTGGCGGTGACGAGGCTTGCCGTGCTGACGGCGGCCATGAGGCCGGCGACCGCGAACTTCCGCATGCTGTCTGCTCCTTCGCGTGGATCAGTATCGGGCTACGGGTCATGACCGCCCGGGACGGCGGGACGCTCCTGCGGGCGGCGGCCCCGTCCGGCAAGGAGAACGGCAGAGTCCCCATCCGTCCCACAGACTGAAGGGCGGAATGCGGACACGGCAGATGTACGCCTCTGCCCCGTTCTGGGTGTTCGGTATTCCGGATGCTCTCGATGCGGTCTGCTCCCCGATGCGGCACGGCACATGAGCACCAGGGGAAGAGTGGCCGGAAGATTCCGCGCTGTTTGTGATGGACCGGCGTACTCCTCACGAAGGTGGGCAGCCCTTAGCCGGAGGTGCGGCGGTCGTTGACAACAGCGCGTACGGCGCGGTCGCCGCGGGGGTCGGCCATCAGGCGGGCGATGTCCCACCACCGCAGCAGCAGCGCCGGGTAGTGCGGCGGGATCGCGTCCATGAACTCCCGGTCGAACCGTGCGCGGACGCTCTCGTGGCGTAGGGCGGCGCGGATGTCGTCCATGGACGGTGGGAGGTGGCGGATGGCGGGCGGCAGCGTGGCTTCGTACTCCGGCGCCAGCTTGCGGCCGGGCTGGACCATGATGTTCCCGCCCAGCGCGGCGGCAACGTCGTCCTCCAGTTCCTCTTGGGCCTGCACGGCACGCTCCCACCAGTAGTCCCGGAAGGCGGCGACGGCCTCGGGGTCGGACAGGTCGAGGGCGTCGCGCTGCTGGTCGAATTCCGCACCCTCATCGCTGGGCAGAGCATCCCGGATTGCGCCGAGAGTCTTCGCGGGATGGCGCGGCGGCGCCTGACCGAGGTGGCGCACCCACTGGTCACTGTGCTCCCCGTCAGAAGGGGGTCCCCACACCAGGGCGCCGCCCATCATGCCGGGCTTCTCCGGGCCGGCCGCCGCCAAGGGGGCTTCCAGGCTGACCGCCATGAGTTCCAGGTAGGCGGGCAGCGACTCGTACTCCCGCTCGCGCTCCCCGAACCTGGTCCACTTGCATACCTCCCCGCTCTCGCCGTTCAGGTAGAGGCCGTAGACGGTGTCGTCGGGGCTGGAGGAGCAGAACGGTATCCACGATGGCTTCCACAGCACCAGGGCGTCCTCGTCCTCGCCGTTCTCCTCCTGCAACCACATCTGCATCCGGTAGACCTCGATCACGGCGTCGAGCGGCATCAGCGCCGCTCGCCGGTCTGCCGCCGGGCCTGCGGGGCGGCCGCGGCGCGGCCTTGCGTGCCACTCAGGAGCCGTCAGAGCGCCACGATGCGGTAGTCCGAGACAGGCCGGTAGCCGATGCGCTGGTACAGGCGGTTGCTGGTCGGGTTCGAAAGGTCGGTGAAGAGCAGGACGTGCTCCGCGCCGGCGTCCCGCGCGGCCTGGGAAACGGCTGCGGTCACGGCGGCACCGTAGCCTCGTCCGCGGTGGTGGCGCGACACGTACACCGGCGTGACGCGGGCGGTGGCGGCCACGACGGTGGTTATCGCTGCGATGGCCACCGGTTCGCCCGCGACCATCCACAACCGCCAGCCGCCCTGGGTGATTCGCTCATCGACGAACCTGTCGAGATCGGCTCCGAGCGAGCCGGCTTCCGCTACGAAGCGGGTGCACCAGTCGTGGAGAAGAGGCCGGTCGTCCCAGGTCGCCACCCGCGGTGCACCCGGCGGGGCGACGCCGGGCGGCACGAGCTGTTCGAGGCGGTGGAGGCGAAGACGCGGTCCGTCGCTGGGGGCCGTGCCCGTCGTTGCTTCCCAGGCCTCGGAGAAGGCGCGGACCGACGCTTCGTCGGCCAGCAGCCCGGTGCACGGGTGGGCGTCGGTGGACAGCAACCGGGTCAGGCCCGTCGCCGCGGCCCGGGAAAGGCTACTCGCGGTCAGCAGATGGGGGGCGTCCATACGAATGCGGCCGTCGTCGGGGCCCCGTCCGCGTCACGCCACCATCCTAGGCACGTGGGCGGCGTTGTATCCCTGGACTGCAGACGCTCGACTGAGTCGAGCCCGGACAGCAGCATGGTGTGCAGGTCGGGACGTGCGGAAACGAATGACCCCGCCGCGGACCGGAACACCTCGGGACTGTCGGTAACAGACCATGCCATCGATTCAAGTCTCACAGCAGCAAGGTCATCAAGGTGGCGGTGAGTGAGCACCCCGAGAGAGGGAGCACGAAGACCCGCAAGCTGTACGGCGCGGTGTTGTACGACCGTCTCGGCATCATTCCCGCTCGTGTGAAGGTCGTCGCGCAATACCACTGGGAGACCGCTGATCACAAGTGCAAGCTCGCCGACCATGACGACAAGATCGGCGTGATCACGGCTTACTGCCAGGGTGTCAACAAGTGCCCTGACGCGTTGAACCGAGTGTGACGGATCAATCGATGATGTGGGACCAGACAGGCCCATCCGGTCTGCAGGCGCAGCTGGCACATGAACTGTTGGGCAGTGTCACAGCGTTCGCGTGTGGGCGGAGCGTCCGGCTTGTGCGGGGGGTCATGAATGACCCGGAGCGACGCGGTGTCGGCCGTATCGTTTTGTGGGACGGTCAGCAGCTGGACACGTCAGTTGCCTTTGACGTGCCACTCACGGACACACACGGAGCGATCATTTCCGCAGGGGACCTCGAGGCGGCCCTGCGAAGCGCTTTGGCCGACTTCTCCCGCGGCGAGATCGAGGAGGCACCGCGCGATGCCTTCGGAATCCCGGTAGTCGACGCCTCCGCTGCTGTTCACGGATTCGTCGACCATCCCCGGTTCCATCTCTCGGATGCACTGCGGGCCGCAGCCGCAGCCTTCTCCGTTCCAGCAGAACCTGATGAGCCTGCGGAGCTGCGCCTGCGCGGCTTCCTGCTCCTCGACCACGGAACGTGTCGCCTCTACCTGGACACCCCCACATCACAGGACGCCCCTCCAATCGGTGTCGACCTTCCCCTTCGAGACGAAGACGGCTCTGTCGTCGTTGGAGTGACAGGAGCGCAGGCCGTGCTTCCGGTCCTCTTGGAGACAGGGGAGTTGGAGCGAATGCGGAAGGACGTCCACGACCCCTACTGCCACGCTGTCTACGACTTGGTGGCCTGGCTCACGGGTCGCTGACAGGCGTTTAGACCGAGATGGGTCCCCCGACCTGGTGGCTCATGCAGGAGCCACCAGGTCGACGCTGCTGATACATGTCGGTCACCGTCAGAGGCTGGCTGGGGCGGCGTACAACGGCCGGCAACCGGCTCTGCCGGGACTGCTGCGGCAAGGCCGAGCGACTCGCCGCCCAGCAGCCCTGCCCGCGCTGCGGCAAGGCCAGGCTATCTGCGCGAGGACACCGGCTGGTGCGGGTCGTGCTCCCGTCCGGGCCCGCCGAGACAGTCGCCCCAGATCTGCCGCGAGTGCGGCCAGCCGAGGCGGCATGCCGGACCAAGCCTGTGCTCGGCCTGCTGGCAACGGAACCCCGGCCGCCCCTTCATCCGCGGCGAACACCTCCGCGACCAACTCTCCCATCCGCCCGCCTGGCTCGAAGACTTCGCCGCGCAGCTCGCGGCCCGCTTCTGAGTTCGCCCGGGCCTGCGGCCTCGTCACCGGCCGAGGGCGACTCCTGAGCGACGAGTACTCCAACTCGCCCCAGGCCCTGCTGAAGCGACCTCTGCGACCCTCCCATGACGGCCCCGGTGCCCTCAGCTGGCCCCGCCTCCGCCGCCGCGACCGGACGAGACCTCTTCGAACTCCGGGACGTCCTCGAACGCACACCACCGCCGCCGCCCGACATCCTGCTCTGTGAGTACTGCGGCCACCCGCCCCGACCGAACGTCGAGGCCGGCCCGGCTCCCTGATGGTGCTCGGCCCGATGTCGGCGCAGAGACGATCTCTTGAAGAGCGCACCCTTCAGCAACGGCATCCTCCCGGACCAGAAGCAGGTCCTGCCCTGCCCCGGCTGCGGAGCCCAGTTCATCCGCCCCGCGGTCAGCCCCCGCAGCGCCTGCTCACCTCGCTGCCATGGCAGAACATGCGTGCGCAACAGGCTGAGCTGCTCTTTACGAGAACCCTGACGCCATCGAAGACAACGACTCCGAAGCAGGTGAGCCGACCGGGTCTGCCCCTACGATTCAGCATCTGCCTGGCGAGCTGTCATCCAGTGTTCCTCGAACTCGCTCCGGCTGATCTCTTCTCTCGGCAGCACAGGGTCGAAAGGGTCCACGATCGGTGGGTTGTACGGCCAATCGTCAGGGCCGCTGCGCACGGCGGTTCCGTCCTCGGCCAACTCCACTTGGCGAATCCGACGCCCATCGGACCCCACCTCCATCAGATACACGACCGGTTCATCGCCCTCCTCGTCCCAGCGGCGCCGCAGGAATACGACGTCCCTCCCTGCAAGCGCACCGAAGCCTTCACACTCACGTTGGGCGTCACGCTTGGCGCACAGATCATCCAGACCTGGAGGCATCCGAGGACCGTCGATGTCGACTTCCTCCAGACCCTCATCCTGAAACCGGGTCACAGTGTCCGGGTCGGTGACCACCTCAACCCAGGCGAACGTTTCGAGGACCTCCCGCTTGGAACGCGCTCGGACCCACCACCATGAACCGCCCATTCCATAGTCGTGCAGAACGAGGAAGGGGCGCTTGTGCGCGTCAGCGTGGTCGGTCATGAAGGCTGAGCCTAAGGGCTTTCCCGTAACCGCTGGTCGGGTGTCATGATCTTGCCGTGTCTGGTGTGATTACGGCGTCGGAGCCGTCTTGGATAGCCCCGTTCACTGGATTGAGCCCACAGCAGTTCGGCAAGTTGGTCACCGCGCTACGCCGCGAAGGTGTGGCCCTGACCTGCAAGGGCAGGCCGTGGAGCCTGCCGCTGCAAGACCGGGTTCTGCTGGTCACCGTGTACTGGCGGACGAACCTGACGCTACGGCAACTCGCCCCGCCGTTCGGGGTGTCAAAGTCTGCTGCCGTCCGGATCGTCGAGCATCTCGGGCCGCTACTCGCGCTGCGACAACGCAAGCGGTTCCGCAAGGAAGCCGTGCTGATCGTGGACGGCACCCTGATCCCCACTCGTGATCACACGGTTGCCGTGTCGTCGAAGAACTATCGGTACTCCACGAACCACCAGGTCGTCATCGACGCCGACACCCGTCTCGTCGTCGCCGTCGGCAAGCCAGTCCCCGGCAACCGCAACGACTGCAAGGCTTGGGAACTGTCCGGCGCCAAGGCAGCTGTCGGCCGCACCACGGTGATAGCCGACGGCGGCTACCGAGGCACTGGCCTGATCATCCCGCACCGACGGGAACCAGGTCAGGGCAACCTCCCGGCCTGGAAAGAGGACCACAACTCCTCCCACCGCAAGGTCCGTGCACGGGTCGAGCACACCTTCGCCCGCATGAAGACCTGGAAGATCCTCCGAGACTGCCGCCTCAAAGACGCCGGCGTCCACCACGCCATGCTCGGGGTCGCTCGCCTGCACAACCTCACCCTCGCCGGGTGACCGGCAAGGCAACAGCCAGGACAGCCAGCACGACAGAGACCAGGAAGCAGGGTGGCTATAACTCCTCTCTCAATCGCGCCCAGGTGTGAGCGTCCAGGGAGTCATGGGGGCCCATCCGGGAGAGTTCGACGCCGTTGCGTCCCAAGGCCACAATCGCGGGACGGACTCCGCGGCTGATACGGGGAGAGGTCCAAACAGCGATGAGACTGCGCTGCTGGGGAACCTTGATCCGGCGAGCACCGATGAGAACGTGACTCACATCCCGCCCGAGGCGCACTTTGACGCAACTGATCCACGGGGCCGCGGTGATGGAGGGCGGAGGATCAAGGGTGCGGGCGAGGCTGAGCACGCCTGCTCCGTTGCGAACGTCGAGCACATCGACGTCGACAGGATCGTCTCCGGAGCCACTACCGCCCCCGACGTACCGCCACTGCTCGCCGAACCACTCCACAAGCGCAACGTGCTCACGCATCCGCGACGACTTCGGACGCCACAGGAGCCAGATCGCCCCGACACCGGCAGTGCCGTCGATATCGGCCGACACCACGGTCAGCACGCGCCGCGGAATCCACCACTGTTGCGGCTCATCTCCCGCCAGCGCCCGCTTCACCACGCCCCGCAGAAAACTCTCCCACCGGGTCCCGCCCACACGGCCTCTCCCCATGCCTGCATGCGCCTGCGATACCCGGCACGCGAGAGCATCAAGCCCGATGCCGCTGAGGCAGATGCCTCAGAAAGGGAAAGGTCGAAACATCTGTCGCTTCCGACTTACCTCCACGCTCCCTGCACGACGCCGTGGCGCGAAGTGTCCGAACAGACGTATGTGCCACGAATCCGGACACGTCTCGGCGGGCGAACGACGGCCGACCGGCCCCGGTGGCCGCCACCGGGCGAAGGTCTCGCCGGTTAGCCGGGCTCGGGTTCCCGAACGACTGCGCCCGCACCGGGCAGGGGGCAGGCCGATGCGGACAACGCCCCCGGTCAGGCGGTTGCTCTGCGTGCGATCTCGGTGAGGAGGTCGGCGCATTCTTCGGGCATGGACAGGAAGGGCGAGTGGTGGCTGGGCAGGCGCAGCACTGCTCCGGCGCGGCGGGACATGTCTTCCTGGAACTGAGGGAGGAGAGCTCGGTCCTCCTCACAGATGACATAGGTGGAGGGGATCGTGTGCCATCCCGCGCGGGTCAGCGGTTCGCAGAACGACTTCACGCTCTGCGACACCAGCTCCTCCGCTGCCGCCTCGGCCACGGCCCGCGGCAGGTCACCGTACAACGTCGTGGTCGGCTCACCGAGCAGCGGCTGGAAGCCCCGCGGTTCGTCGGGTACGGACCCGCCGTGGTAAGCCAGGAGGGACTCTCCGATGTCGAGCTGGTAGGCCGCCAGGTAGACGACGTGCGTGACACCGGTTGCCTCGGCGATGGCCTGGCTGACGGGCACGCCGCCATAGGAATGCGCGATCACCACCACTGGGCCCTCGATCGCGTCCAGCGCACGCCGCACTGCGCGGGCGTCTTCGTGGATGCCGGCGGTCTCGTCGCCGGCGCTGGGCAGGTCGACGACGTGGGTGATCCAGCCGGCGGTGTCGAGGACTGATCGAAGCCGGTCCCAGCAGCCGGATCTGTGCCAGGCGCCGTGTACCAGGAGCAGGCTGGGCAGGTCCGTGTTCGTTTTGTTGGTGGTCATGGTTACGTACGATGCCGACAGGCCACCATTCCAGCCGCCGTGATCCGGTCGTCAACCACCCGATTCGAGACACGCGAGGGGGTACCGGCCTCCCGGCCGCCCAGGCCAGGCACCGTCCCGCGTTCTGCGCGGCCTTTCGGTCGACGCCTGACCAGCCCGTGAAGTCCGTCGTGGAGTCCACGCCGACCAGAGACAAGTCCGGCTTGCCCTGGCTAGCGGATTCGGCGATCAGTCCCTCACTCGCCCAGCAGGAGCGTCGGCCCCAGGCCCGGGACACGGCGACGCTCCGGGACGCTCAGCGCGTTCATCGCACGAGTACCGACACCCGGCTCGGCTCCGCCGCGGCCCTGGGACACGTCTTCCCGAGCACTGACACAGCCAGCCCCAGCCCCAGCCCGGTCCCGGACGGGCCGCGCCGAGCCGCGTCGTCGGAGGGGTGTCGGCGGCGACCGCCGGCGACCCGCGACCGCGCCGGTCGCCTACAGAAGGCACCACGACATCGGAGGGAGGCGCCGGACCCGGGCCACACTGCGGCGGACCAGCGGGTGGGACGACGCGGCGAGGCGGCGCATCGCGTCGGCGTCGCCGTGCAGGTCCTCCACCCAGGGCAGTGTGCGCGACATCTGCGTCAGGTCGAAGTCGTTGCGGACCGCGGCACGTTGCTCCTCGGTGAGGTCGGGGCACAGCGCCACCGCGGAGCGGTTGTCGCCCTGCGGGTCCTCCGCCAGTACGGCGACCCCGTGCGCACCCAGGCCCGGATTGGCGGCCAGCGCCCGACGTACCTCCACCTCCCCGTCCCGGATCAGCTCCGCCTTCAGCTCGGGCGCGAAGCGGCACCGTTCGAGCGCCCGCCACGGGTCGGGCAGGGCGGCGAAATCCCGCGAGGCATGGGCACGTCGGTGTGGTGGGCGAGCAGCGCAGCCGTTCGCACCGCGTCGTCGGTGTCGGCCAGCAGCCGCTCCCGCAACGCAGGAGGTGCCTGTGCCATCGGGGGAGGCGTTCGAAGTCTCAACCCGTCGGCACACGGCGTGCCAGTTCGTCCTGCGGGCAGTGGACGCCGTCGCAGTCGTGGCAGTGCGCGGGCCGTCGGAGAGAGCCGTCGGTCGACAAGGTCCCGCCGGTCGCCGGCGTCGTCGGCAGGCCGCAGCGACGGCCGGACATGCTGTTGGCGGACCGCGGCCAAGACCACGACAAGTACCAGCGGCTGCTGTGGCAGCGCCGCATCCGCCCCGCGATCGCCGAACGAGGCCGGTCACACGGCACCGGCCTGGGCATCTCCCGCCGGGTCGTCGAACACACCATCTCCTGGCTCCACGGCTTCCGGATGTGGGCGGAGGCCGCCTTCCCGGGCGGGGCGGTGTCCGGCGCGACCGCGGGCGATCGAGCCGCGCTGAGCACGGAACCGCGGATCACCGGTCAGTACTCACCCGCGCGTCTCGGAGTCACGGCAGTCAAACGCCATATGCCCCGCCCGCACAACGGCTGACCGCGTGGCGGGTGCGACGACCGGGGCGCCACTACCGACTCGCGCTTCCCCAGTCACGCGACTGATGCCCCCGGCCGCCCGCCTCCCCACACTGGCTGCGACGGTTCACCGGTGAACACGGCGCATTCGCATACGAGTTCACCACCGAGCCCGACCCGCACGACGCGTCCCGCTCGTCAAGGAAGAACAGCGCCGCGTGGCGCCAACGCGGTTCCTCCGCACCGCGGAACCGATCGACCTTTCCCATCCGAAGGAGGCACAGGCGTGACAAGCGTGCCCGTCGGCGGCGTCGAACCACTCGCCGCAGCGGACGGCGCCGCCGATCTGGTGGTGCGCAACGCGAGATACACACCGGCGATCCGCACCGTCCGCAGGCCGAGGCATTGGCCATCACCGACGGCCGGATCACGGCCCTCGGGGACGACCGCGACATCGCCCCGTTCGTCGGAGGCTCCACCCAGGTCGTCGACGCCCTCGGCCGCCGCGTGATCCCCGGGCTGAACGACGCTCATCTGCACGTGATCCGCGGCGGGCTCAACTACGTGCTGGAGCCGCGCTGGGACGGCGTGCCCACCCTGCGCCGGGCACTGGAGATGCTGAGGGAGCAGGCCGGCCGCACACCGAAGGGCCAGTGGGTGCGGGTGGTTGGAGGCTGGACGGCCGAGCAGTTCGCCGAACGGCATGCCCACCCCCGCCGAGCTGAACGAGGCCGCCCCCGACACCCCGGTGTTCGTCCTGCACCTGTACCAGTCGGCGATCCTCAACCGGGCCGCCGTCAAGGCCGCCGGACTGACCCGCGACACGCCCGACCCGCGCGGCGGCCGGATCGTGCGGGGCGGGGACGGCGAACCCACGGGCATGCTGCTCGCCGCGCCCAGCGGGCTGATCCTCTACTCCACTCTGGCGAAGGCGCCCGTCCTCGACGCCGCGGACCAGGGGCTCTCCACCCGCCACTTCCTGCGCGAACTCAACCGGTTCGGCCTGACCTCGGCGATCGACGCCGCTGGCGGCCTCCAGTCCTTCCCGGAGAACTACGAGACGGTCACCGAGCTCGCCCGCCGAGGCGAACTGACCCTCCGAATCGCTTACCACCTGTTCCCGCAGACACCCGGGCAGGAGCTGAGCGACCTGAAGCGGTGGATGGGCATCGTCCGGCCGGGCGACGGCGACGCGTGGCTGCGCCTGAAAGGGGCGGGGGAGAACCTCGTCTGGGCGGCTGCGGACTTCGAGAACTTCGCCCAGCCCCGCCCATACCTTCACCGCGCTTTCCCTGGGCCACCTCGGCACGACAGGTCAATGACTCGCCCAAGGGGCATGAAGCTCGTGGCGACGGACTTGGCTCTTCCTCGCATCGGCATCCGACTGGACGGCCGGACGCCGGCACGGTCGACCTCCCGTACGGCACGGCCGGGAAGGTCGACGTGGAGCCCGCGTGGGAGGAGTTCGGCGACGCCGTCGCCGAGTCGGGGCGGGCAAGCGGCTCCACTCGTGCGATCCCGAGCCGCCGGGCCCCCGGCCACGACAACGCCCCCGCCACCTCGGCGCATGGCCGACGGCTGTGGGGAGAGCCGACGGAACGGAGGAGGGATCCACCGCCAGGTTCGCGCGGTGGGGCGAGACGGTCTCGCCGCTCGTCCTGGGTGCCGGTCCCCGAGTCCTGGGCCGTCGAGACGAACGAAGGACACCCCGGGCCGGTCGCGGCCGGCCGTCAACGGAACGGAGAGGTACACGTGCAGCGTGAGACGTCGCATCAGCCACAAGGGCGGGCGGACGAGGGGCAGGTGATCCTGCCGGGGGACGTCGGCTGGACCGGGCTGATGACGGCCCACATGCGGGCGATCGAGTCGGCCCGGCGGGACCGGCTGTTCGACGACCCGCTGGCGACGGCGGTGGTGGACCTGGCCCGCCACGCCATCCGCACGGAGCCGGACGGCGCCCTGCCGACGGGACCCAAGGACGATCAGGGGGAGTTGACCGAGACCTGGTACATGCTGTCGACGTTCCTCGGCGTGCGCACCCGGTACTACGACAGCCGGGTCACCGCGGCCTGCGCCGCCGGCATCCGCCAACTCGTCGTCATGGCAGCGGGGTTGGACGCGCGGGCCTACCGTCTGGAACTGCCCGCGGACACCACGGTCTACGAGGTCGACACCGAACCGGTGCTGCGCTTCAAGGAGAGCGTGCTGACGCGCACACGCCTGGAGCCCACCGCGCGTCGCCGCACGGTCGTCGCCGACCTGCGCGGCCCCTGGGAGGCGGCGCTGACCGGCGTCGGGTTCGACCCCGCGCTTCCCACCATGTGGCTGGTGGAGGGGCTGTTCATGTACCTGAGCGGCCCGCAGTCCGAGCGGCTTCTCGGTGGTCTGACCCGATTCAGCGCCCCCGGCAGCCGCCTCGCGCTGGAGTACTACGAGTCCATTCCGCGCCCGGAGGACGTGTCGACGGTCGACGCGGCAGAGGAGGCGGTCATCGCCCGGATCCTGAGCTTCTTCCAGGACGGCCCGCCCACCCCGCCCGACCGGTGGCTGCCGTCCCACGGCTGGCGCCCGGAGGTGACCACGCTGGCCGCCGAGATCACCGCGCGGGGTCGGGTGATCCCGGAGATGTTCCGCAAGGGACGCCCGCACGAGGTGAACCTCTGGCTGGCGCACGGAACGCTGGGATGAACACGCGCCCGCCGCGCCGCCTCGCGGGGCCGGCGCGGCGGACGCCCGCGCGGTCGGACGTCGCTCGTGGCGACATCGGTGCGCTGTGCCTTTGGTGGTCGCGGACAGCCCGGCGGCGGGCCGTCGGCCCACGCGGATCACATGTCCGGCACACCGCGGTCGGTGACGTCGTACAGGAGCCGGCCGCGGCATTCCGTCTCACAAACGCCCCGAACAGGCACGTGTGGCGCTCAGTCAGGGCGGCGAGCACGCCGTGGCATCCCTCCGCGGGATGCCATGCGGCACCAGTGCGGTCGTCACGGGACACCGCCATCGTTGACATGCGGCAAACAGGAAGGAAATACCGCAATGCCCCCGACCAGCAGGCGAGTCCAGTTCACCGGATCCCAGGGCACGCCGCCCGCGGCGCGACTGGAGCTTCGCGAGGCGGTGCCCCGGGCGTACGCCGTGTTCGCGCACTGCTTCACCTGCGGCAAGGACACGTTCGCCGCAGCGAGGATCTCACGGGCGCTGACGGAGTACGGGATAGCGACGCTGCGCTTCGACTTCACCGGACTCGGTGAGTCCGGTGGCGATTTCGCGGACAGCACGTTCAGCTCCGACGTGGACGACCTGGTGCACGCGGCGAACCACCTGCGTGACCACTTCGCGGCGCCCTCCCTGTTGGTCGGCCATTCGCTGGGCGGCGCGGCGGTGCTCGCCGCGACGCACCGAATCCCTGAGACCAGAGCGGTGGCGACCATCGGCAGTCCGGTGTCGCCCCAGCACGTGGTGCACAGGTTCGAGGACGACCGGGCGACGATCGAGCGGCGCGGCGAGGCGGAAGTCGACCTGGGCGGCAGGACCTTCCGCATCCGCCGGCGCCTCCTCGAGGATCTCGCCGCCCAGCCGCAGCGGGAACGCATCCACCGACTGAACACGGCGTTGCTGGTCATGCACTCCCCGACCGACGAGACGGTGGAGGTGGACAACGCACGGCAGATCTTCGACGCCGCCCGTCACCCCAAGTCCTTCGTCGCGATCCCGGGCGCGGACCATCTGCTCACCGACCGGCCCGACGCCGCCTACGTGTCCGCCGTGCTCGCGGCCTGGGCCACGCGCTACCTCGCCGGTCCCGAGCAGCCGTGGTGACGCCGCGCACCCTCCCTGCCGGACATCGTGCCGGCCCGTGCCGGACACGGCGCGGGCGGCGCAGCCGTTCACCCGCGACGGCAGGGGTGAACGGCTGCGACCGAACCGGCCTCTAGGCCGCCGCGCGGCTGGTGGGCAGGTCGCCACCGAGGCTGTCCGGCAAGGCGGCGTCGGCGGTCCGGACGGTGCGGGAGACCTTGCTCAGGGCGACGACGACCAGGCTGGCCACCAGGAAGGCACCGGCCATCGCGAGAAGGACCACGCGCACGGCGACTCCCGAGTCCAACGCGACGCCGACGAGCAGGGGGCCGGCGATTCCACCGATGCGCCCCACGCCGAGGGCCCAGCCGATGCCGGTGGTGCGCATTCTCGGCGGGTACAGCACCGCCGCCAGCGCGATGACGCTCATCTGACCACCCGTGACACAGGTCCCGGCGAGGAACGCGGTGAGGAGCAGGCCGCCCGCCCCACCGTCGACGGCCGCGCCGAGCAGCACCACGAACACCGCCCCGAGCAGGTAGACGACGCCCAGCGTCCCGAAGGGGCCGTGCTTGTCCATCGACGGTCCGATGAACGTGGCCGCGACGATCCCGCCGACCGTGGTCAGCGCGGTCGCGGCGACGGCGGTCGACTGGGAGTGGCCCAGCTGGGCGAGGACGCTGGGAAGCCAACTCTGCATGGAGTAGAACACGGCGAGGTTCAGCATGAACGCCAGCCACAGCAGGGCGGTGCCGGGCAGCCTGTGCCGCCGGAACAGTTCCAGCAGCGGCGCACGCTCGGTGGTGACCGCGTCGGCCTCGCGGCGCTCGGGCGCGAGGACCCGTGTGTCCGGGCCGAGGTCCGGTGCGAGACGGCGGAGCGTGGCGTGCAGCCGGGAGTCGTCCGCCGAGCGCAGGCGCAGGTGGGTCGGGGAGTCGGGCAGGGCCCGCAGCAGCGCCAGGAGCAGCAGCAGGGGCAGGACGCCGCCGACGACGAACACGGACCGCCATCCCCAGGCGGGGATCACCACCTGGGAGATGAGCCCGGCTGCGACGAACCCGGCGGCCAGCCAGCAGTAGAGGTGCATGACGAACGTCGAACGCCGCCGCGCCGGCGCGTACTCACTGGCCAGGGCCACCGCGCTCGGGATCGCTGCCCCGAGGCCCGTACCGGTCAGGAAGCGCAGGACGAGCAGCTGTGGGGCACTCTCCGCCACGGCGCACAGCAGCGTCAGGGCTCCGAACCACGCGACGGACCAGATGATGAGCCGGCGGTGGCCCGTTCTGCCGGCCAGCGGTGCGAGGAGGAGATAACCGGCCATGAGCCCGGCGACCGAGGCCGAGAAGACCGGGCCGAGGGTGGAGGCGGTCAGATGCCAGTCCCGGGCGACGACCGGGGCGGCGTAGCTCATCGCCTGTGTGTCCAGGCCGTCGACATCACCGAACCGGTCATGGTCAGGAGCAGGTAGTGGAACCTGCCGACGGGCCGCTGGTCGATCAGAACGTCGAGACGCACCGAGGCGTCGCGTGGAACCTACGAGGACACGGAGATCCCACCTTTCAGGTGTGGCGAGGGCCTACTCGGCCATTCGCGCGGGGACTGCGCGAAGAGGGGAGGCGTAAGGAAGAGAGGAGGCGTAAGGAAGAGGGGAGGCGGATGAGGGCCGGAGGCGTACGAGACTCCTGGGCGGGCACGGCAGGAGCCACGGCGCGCGCCGCACGGCGGCGTGCCTGCCGCGGAGCACGGGGACGTGGGGAACGTGCCGCGGAGTGCGGGGACGCGTGGCCCGCGGCCGGTCTGCGGAGGGCCGGTGTGTGGCCGTCCACGGGGGACGGGGACGCGGGGGAAGACGTCCGACGGGCTCGAGAGGCCTCTACTCGGCTTCGTCGCCGTGGAAGGTCGCGAAGGAACCGACGGGTTCGCGCGGGGTGCGCAGCCGGTTCAGGCGGTGCGCGCGGTCGGCGTACCCGAGGGCGAGTCCGCAGACGATCAGCTGGTCGTCGGGGATCAGCAGGTGTCGGCGCAGCACCGGGGAGAAGTCGATGAGCGATGCCTGGGGACAGGTGTCCAGGCCGTCGGCGCGAGAAGCGAGCATCAGGGCCTGGAGGAACAGGCCCGCGTCCACGAGGGCGCTTTGCAGCGGATGACGGCTCGTCGTGAGGATGATGCCGACGGGTGCACCGAAGAAGTCGTAGTTGCGCCGGTGATGGTCGAGCCGGGCGCCGATGTCGTCCGCGCCGATCCCCAGCGTGTCACGGTACAGGCCCTCACCGAACCGGCGGCGGCGTGAACGGAACGGCTCCCGCCATGCGTCCTGTTCGGGCTGGTAGTCGTAGTCCCGTCCCCGCCCGTCGCCGTCGGCATGGGCCCGCAGGAGGTCCGCGGTGAGTGAACGTTTCGCCGCCCCGGTGACGACGTGGACCTGCCAGGGCTGGCAGTTGGAGTTGCTGGCGGACCGGGCAGCCAGAGTCAGGAGCCGCTCGACTGTGGACCGGGGGACGGGCGTCGGCAGGAACGCGCGCACGCTGCGCCGGCTGCGGAGGGCGTCCTCCACCGTGACCCGGGGCGGGGCCGGGACCGGCGCCGCGGCCGGGGTGTGGTTCATGGTCGTTTCCATGGTCAGGCCGTGGACGGCACGAGGTGACCGGCCGGTGCGGGGGAGGGCACGCTCGTCGTCGCGCCCCGGACGCCGGGGTGGCCCGTCACGGCCGCGCGGCTGGTCACGGCCGTGTGGCCCGTCGTTTCGCCCCTGGCGGCCGCGAGGTGGTCCCCGGTCAAGGGGATCGTCCGGGTTCGGGCGTTCCGGTCCCCGGCGGCGTCGGGGACCGGGACGATGTGGTCGGTCGGCTCCGGAGCAGTCACCATCGCGAACTCCTCGCTTTCGGTCGCGTCACCACGCTCTGTGGTTCGCGTCACGCTAAAGGTGAGTTCTGTTACGGTCAAGAGCTGTAAAGAAAGTCGGACTTGTCTCCCTGCGCCTGACGGCAGTTGTGCTGCGGCCGGCGCACCGGGGTCCCGGAGTGTGCTGGTGCGGTGGGGGAATGAATGGGCAACCCGGCTCTGGTCGCCTTGATCGAGGAGTGATCATCCGGGCCACGCGCAAGCGGCTGGCCACCGATGTCTACTCCGCATGACGATCGGTGGCATTGTCGTCGATGCCGACGTCACGCGGCCGACATGTACCGGGGAACAAGCGACCTCGTCATCGACGCGTTGGGGTACGAGCCGCGCAAGCAGCGCGAGGCCTGCCCTCCGCTGGACATGGAGCGGTTGGCCCCTCGTGACGCTCGCGCTGACGCGCCGCGGTGCCGTGCGTGCGGACGTGCACCTCAACATGGTCGTCACCTGTGTTTCGGCAGCTGCTTCGCCGACCACCTGCGGGCCGGCCGGGAGGTCCCGGCCGACTTCGCGGAACGGGTCGTCGCCACGGCCTGGCCGGCACTCGGCGTGGGTGGCGAGGCCCGTTCCGCCCGAGGGGGCCCTCCGGGGTCGCGCTGCTGAGCGGCCGCAGTCCGGGCGTGCGGGGGTGATCGCCTGCCGTACCGCTTTCGTTACAGGTATTGACTGTAATGAAATGCCGAGGCATGGTTCTGGATCAGACCAAGTGGCGACACGAGAGGACTCCACGCATGAGCGAGGACAGCCGCAAGGCGCTGATCGAGCGCAGCATCCCGTTCCTGGCCGAGGTCAGGAACCGCACGGCCGGCAAGGACCTGGAGAGCTGGCTGAACACCACCTACGGCCCGGACAGCGAGCTCTACCAGGACCTGGCGCGCCTGATCAAGATCGGTGTGCTGGAGGAGGGCTGGGCGGCGAACATCGAGGTCGACGGTCCTCGCTACCGCCGCAGCCTCATCGCCGAACCGACGGAGGAGACGCACTACTTCAGCATCACCGCCGTCTACATGGACAGCGTCGAGCGCTACCGGGGCCAGTACCACGCGCACCCCTACGGTGAACTGAACCTCGTCGTCCCGATCGACCCCGGCGCCGAACTGGCGGGACCGAACGGCTGGCAAGGACCGGGCTGGACCGCGCCCGCCCCAGGCAGCCACCACTACCCCGAGGTCCGGGGAGGCGCACTGATCGCCCTCTTCTACCTGCCCGCCGGACGCATCTCCTACGACATCCGTCCTTCCCGGTCCGCCGATGCCGCCGCGTAGTACGGCGCCACGAGGGGCCAGTAGGGTACGGCGCCCCGCCGCCGTGAACGGATCCCGGCGGCCCGGGGGCACTCCGTCGGGGCCTCCGGCGGCGGCCGTGGACCGGGCCGGGCGAACGGAGACGGGACATGGCGCGTTCCCCGGCCGGTGAGTCGGTGCTCGTCCGTGCCGCACGCGTCCTGGTGGCGTTCGGTCATGACAGCCGGGTGCTGACCGTCGCCGAGATCGCCCGCCGGGCGGCCCTGCCCGTACCGACGGCACACCGCCTGGTCGCCCAGCTCCTGGACGTCGGCTTCCTGGAGCGCACCGAAGGGCACGGAGTGCGCGTGGGCCTGCATCTGTGGGAGATCGCCTCTCTCGGCGCCCGGGCCCTGGACCTCCGGGAGGCCGCCATGCCCTTCCTGGAGGACATCCACGCAGCGACGCGGCAGCACACCCAGCTGACCGTGCTCGACGGGACCGACGTGCTCGTGCTCGAGTGGCTCAGGGCCCGTGAGGCCCTCCCGGGACTGCGCCTGCACGCCGGGCGCCGGATACCCGCCCACGCGGCGGCGGCCGGCGCCGTGCTGCTGGCGCACGCCGAGGCCCGGGTCCAGGAGGAGGTCCTCGCCGGACCGCTGACGAGGCTGAGCGATCGAACGCCGACGGAGCCGAGCGACCTGCGCAGTCTGTGGGCGCATGCCCGTCAGCGGGGTTACGCCGTGTGCGACGGCTTCGTCGACGCTCGGGCGACAGGCATCGCCGTCCCCGTACCGGGGAGGAACGCCCGGCCCGTCGCGGCGATCGGTGTCGTCGTCCCCGCCGATGAGGCCCGGCCCATGGAGCTGGTCCCGGCGCTGCTGGCCGCGGCCCGTGGTATCGGACGGGCGCTGAGCACCCCCGCGCCCCCGGGGTGATCGGTCGCTCGCCCGGACACGGCGCAGTCTCCACGCCTGGCCGGACATCGCACCGACCGCGGCTCCTGAAATGCACCGGCCGGGTCGCGGAGATGCGGGCGGCGGCCCACCCGCCGCCCGGAGGCTGAGCCAGGCAGACCGTCGCCCGCACGGCCATTCCTCCCCGTTCCGAGCAGCCCGACGCTGCTGGGAGTGACGCTCTACGCCGAGCAGCCCCGTACGGGGCCGTGGATCCTGTCGGCTCTGCTCGGTGGCCGCGGTGCAGCACCGCTCGCTGCGGGGTCAGCCGATGCGGAGGTCGGCGATCAGGCCGTCGCGCAGACGGAAGGTCATCGGTCCCGTGCCGTTGTACCGGTTGCTGGTGACCGCGAGCGTGACGACGTAAGTGTCCCGGTCGGGACCAGCCACCGCGTCGACCAGGTCGAAGTGGGCCTGGACTCCGATGTTGTCGGTTCGGTCCCAGTCGCGCACGTGGTCGCGTCCGCGGAACTCGCGCCCGTAGTCGTAGAGATGGGCGTCCTCGGTGAAGGCGGAGGCGAAGGCCTCGCTGTCGCCGCGGTTGGTGGCGTCGATGAAGGTGCGGATGGCGGCCGGGACCTCGACTGCGGTCATGGTGGTCTCCTTTCGGTCGGGCGTTTGCTGACGTAGGGCCGTCGGCGCTGCCGGCAGGCCATGGCGTTGAGGGTGCCGGTGGCCTCGTCCGGCGTGCTCGGCGTGCCCCCTTCGGGAAGGGTGCTTCCCCCGAGCTCCCTTTCGCCCGCGATCGGCGCCCCGTGCCCGCTCCCATCGTGGCGCCCGCCGGGTGGTCGGGCCATCAGTCATCCGACGGTGGATCACGGCGGTGGCCGGTCGGTCGCGGTACGAGGCCGGCCGATCGCGACAGGCCGGGGAAGAGCCGCGCTGCGCAGGTCCGCAGCGCAGGCACGGAGCAGCCGCTCACCCTGGGCCGGCCGCACCAGCGCCAGGTCGGACGGCCAGGGGCCCGCGGGCCGGTTGTCGGCCGTTCCGCGCAGGATCGGAGCCGGCACGTCGACGGCGGAGACGTCGCCGTGGAAGTCGGTGCACCAGGTCGTCGGCGCTGCGGCGACCGCGATGGGCACCGCATCCGGCAGCCACCTTCCAGCCGGTGCGCACGGCTGCTTCGCTGAAGCGCGTGTCCTGGCCCCTTCCCGCCGCGGACGACCGCGCCACGCTTACGTGTGCTCCACCTCGGGCGGCGTCGCGAAGTGGGGACCTGCCAGGGCCCGCCACTGGCGGAAACCGTCGGAGGCGCGGAACGTCACGGTGTGGTGCTCCACGCTCTCCCAGCACACGACGCGGCGGTAGCGCCGCGGATGCTCCACGACGCGGTGCAGTGCGATGCCGCGGCGGCCGGCCGCGTCGAGGAACACCGGGATGGCCTCGGCAACCGCCTGCTCGAACGCCTCCTCGCTGCCGGGCCGGACGTCGATCCGGGCGACCTCCGTGATCACGGCTGACCTCCCGTCCCGGTCTCCGGTTCGGCGGGCCGCGTGTGTTCGGCGTCGACGCGGGCGGTGGCCCCCGTCGCCACGATGGTCCGGGTGGCGTCCACCGAGGCATACGTCCACAGGGTCCGCAGGGGGGCGGTCGTGGAGGCGTTTCGGAAGCGGTGCGGTGTACCGGCGGCGACGTACGTGGTGTCGTACGGGGACAGCCGGTGCTCAGTGCCGTCGATCTCCACCACCGCGTCACCCTCGAGGACGACGACGCTCTCCGCGCAGTCGTGGGTGTGCGGGGGGATCCCCGTGCCGGGTCCGAACAGGGTGATGCCGTTCAGGAAGACCTGCGCGCCGACCGCCCGGGTGACCAGGGAGTGGTGCTGACCCCGCCACCGCGCTGGAACGCCGGCAGTTCGGCGGGGCGCAGCACGGCGGGCGGGAAGGAACCGCAGGGTGCGGTTCGGCGCGGGCCGGTCCGCCGTGGCGGGGCCGATCCACACGGTCTTGACGTTGACGAACTCGCGGATGCCCTCAAGTCCCAGCTCGCGCGTTCCCACCCGCTGGAGCGGCATGGCCACCGACCGCCCGTCGACCGCCTACGTCGCCTACCCGAACGGCTCGGGGACGATCGTCGGCTTCAACTGACACCACCTCGCCCGCCTCACGGACGTCACCGACGCCGGCGCGCAGAGCCGGATAGGAAACACCTCTAAGCAAGATGACCGATGCCCGATCGGAACGAGGCCTGAAAGGTTCGACGGAGCCGGCGCACAGGCAACGAAAGGAAAAGCCATGTCCCTCGTCTCCCGTAGATCGGTAGCCAAAGCGGCCGCTGTCGCAGGAGCCGCCGCACCGGTCGGCTGGGCACTGGGCGCCCAGGAGGCCCAGGCCGCTGGCCGGGCGGAGGCGTTCGGCTTCGGTATGCCGTGGGAATCCCTGTACGGCTACAGCCAGGCGATGCGGGTCGGTGACACGCTGTACGTCTCCGGACAGCTTTCCCACGACCAGGACGGCAACTTCGTCGGCGTGGACGACTTCGAGCTCCAGGTGAGGACGGCACTGGGCAACCTCGACGTGGTGCTGCGGCACTTCGGGGCCGGGCGCGACCAGATTGTCGAGACCACGGTGCTGGTCAGGAATCTGCGGGACAACTTCGATGTCACCGCGCGCCTCCACGCGGAGTACTTCGGCCGGCACCGCCCCACCAGCACGGTGATGGGTGTCTCAGATCTCGCGCTGCCGGACCAGCTGGTCGAGATCGGCGCTGTCGCCCGCCTCGACGTGAAGGCATAGCCGTCCCGGACGAGCCGGACCCGCCCCGGACACCAGGTCCGGCCGGGGCGCGGGTGGCAGCCGCCGGGACGGGCGCGATGGCACCCACGGGCCTCGATCGGGTCGATGAACGTGGTCGTCCGGGACCTGACGGCCTGACGACCGCTGCCGGCGTGTGACCGTCGCTGGCCCGCAGGCGCTGCCGGTCGCCGTCCCTGTGGCGGCCGGCAGCGCCTGCGGCAACCTCCCGTCGCAGCGAACGGCGATGACCGCCAAGGGGTCGCCACCCACTACGGCGGTCCCGCCCGGGTCCGTGTCGATTCGCCAGTCGGCCCACGGGCGGAGCTGGTCCGTCCGCTCCAGCATCAAGCCCGCCGTGCGGCAGCTGCCACGGCGCCAGATCATGGTGCACCTATGTGAGTGTCTGTTGGGGTTTACGGCTGGTGCGCTACATCTCAACCCAGGTTTTGCTTGTTGACAAGACATAAGTTGGGGTTGTTGTCGACACAACCGCCCATCCGCACCCTCCCGGAGCCACCCGTGCAACGCGTCGTTCAGTTCACCGACCGCCGCCAGGCCGAGACCGCTGAGGAGGTCGGAGCTGAACCGTCGCCCGGCCACCCGAGAGTCCGCACCCGTTACTCGTGCGTCTCAGCGGGCGCGCGCTCCTTCTGACGCGCCTGCAGTGGCCCGACGAACACCTGCCAAGTCCTCCTGCACCCGGCTGCGCCGACGGTGCACACGCACCACCGAAGGATTGCTCTCATGGAGTACCGTCACCTCGGCCGCAGTGGCCTGGTCATCAGCGAGATCGCCTACGGCAACTGGCTCACCCACGGCTCGCAGGTGGAGGCGGACGCGGCCACCGCTTGCGTCCATGCGGCGCTGGAGGTGGGCATCACCACCTTCGACACAGCCGACGTCTATGCGGCGACACGCGCCGAATCGGTCCTGGGGGAGGCACTGAAGGGCGAGCGCCGCGAGGGGCTTGAGATCTTCACGAAGGCCTACTGGCCGACCGGTCCGGGGCGCAACGACCGGGGCCTGTCACGCAAGCACCTCATGGAGTCGATCGAGGGGTCGCTGCGCCGGCTGCGGACCGACTACGTGGATCTGTACCAGGCGCACCGGTACGACGTGGCCACGCCGCTGGAGGAGACGATGGAGGCGTTCGCCGACATCGTGCACTCCGGCAAGGCCCACTACATCGGTGTCTCCGAGTGGCCCGCGGAGCAGATCCGGCGCGCCCACGCGCTGGCGCGGGAGCTGCGCATCCCCCTGGTGTCCAACCAGCCCATGTACAACGCCCTGTGGCGGGTCATCGAGGCGGAGGTCGTGCCCGCTTGCGAGGAACTCGGCATGGGTCAGGTGGTCTACTCGCCGATCTCGCAGGGAGTGCTGACGGGCAAGTACCAGCCCGGCGCCCGGCCCCCGGAGGGCTCGCGGGCCACCGATGACAAGGGCGGGGCCGACATGATCGCGCGGTGGATGCGCGACGAGGTGCTCGAGGCCGTGCAGCAGCTGAAGCCGCTGGCCGCCGAGGCCGGGCTGTCCCTCGCCCGACTGGCCGTCGCGTGGGTGCTGCAGAACCCCAACGTCTCGGCGGCCATCATCGGTGCCTCACGGCCGGAGCAGGTCGTGGAGAACGCCAAGGCGTCCGGCGTCGTGCTGGAGGCCGACCTCATGGCCCGTGTCGAGGAGGTGCTGAAGCCGGTGGCGGTCACCGACCCCAAGCGGGTCCACGACAATGTGCCGGAACGCCGCCCCTGAGCCGACAGGACCTCGCGAGCGATCGGAGGGCCGTCCTGGCAGGTGTTCCCCTGGAGCATCGCTGACGGTCACGCCTGGAGGACTGCCCTGCCAAGTCACGGCCGCACCCGTTGTGCGTCCGCAGGCGGAGAGCACCAGATCGCCCGCGAACTTCCCACCTCCGGCAGACTCGTGAGGTCACACAGGACCGGCTCGACGCCGTGCGTGTGCGCTTGCCGATGCCCGGGGCGTGAGGCCCGGCCCACCCGGGCATGTCCCCGGGCGGGCAGGGCGGGCAGGGCGGGCCGGCGCGGCCCGCCGATACCTTCGGTGGAGATGAGGAGCAGGCGGTCCCAGCCGTGGAACTCAGCCGTCGGCTCCCGGCCGGCCCCGGTCGTCGCGCACCCGGAACGGCCGGCGCGGCCGGCGCCGTGGACGTCGCTCAGGGCGGCGCTCGTCGAGGTCGGGCAGTGCACTTGACCGCCCCGCCCGGCATCGTCGGCATCGTGCTCGTGTGGTTCTGGCGGGCATGGCGAGCCTCGCCTCGGCCTGCGCGTCACCGGCGCACGAGCGCGTCCGAGGCGGCGGCGCCCAGTGCGGTGCACGGGGGTGCCGCCGCCGGTCGGCAACCGCGTCAGGAGTCCACCAGCTCAACCACGCCCGGAACGGCAGGGAGGCGCGGTGCTCCTGTGCACCGGCTCAGAGCAGGCTGACCCCGTAGACGCTCAGCGCCTCGGTGACCGGCTGGAAGAACGTGGTGCCGCCCGAGGTGCAGTCACCGCTGCCGCCGGAGGTGAGGCCGATGGCCTTGTTTCCGTCGTAGAGCGGGCCGCCGGAGTCGCTGTGCCAGTGGATCCTGACACCCCAGGATCCACTTCGCCGCACACCCTAGGGCACGATGTGGCCGGCCGCGCGGAAGAGGCGATACCACTCCTCGCGGGTCAACGGGAGCTCCGAGCCCGCAGCCGACTCGGCCACCCGAGCAGGGTTGGTCGTCCCGAGCACCACCTGCATGTTCGCTGGATGACGAGTGATCCACGCGACGGCGATCCCGGTCGGAGTCACTTCGTACTTCGCGGCCAACTCATCGAGAGCGGCGTTCAGTTCCGCGTAGTTCTCGAGGTCGCCGATGAAGACCCCGTCGAAGAACCCCTTCTGGAACGGCGACCACGCCTGGAGGGTCATCCCCCGGAGGCGCGAGTAGTCCAGCAAGCCGTTGTCGCGGTCGACCGACTGGCCGAGACCCGCCATGTTGGCGGCGATTCCGGAGGCGATCATCGGGCAGTGGGTGATACTCAGCTGCACCTGGTTGGCCACGAGCGGCTGGCGCACCGCCGTCTTGAGCAGTTCGATCTGTCCCGGCGTGTGGTTGGACACGCCGAAGTTCACGACTTTCCCTGCCGAGTGGAGTTCGTCGAAGGCTGCTGCCACTTCCTCCGGCTCCACGAGGGTGTCGGGACGGTGCAGCAGGAGCACGTCGAGGTACTCGGTTCGCAGGGCCGCCAGCGACTCGTCGACGGAACGCACGATGTGCTCTTTGGAGAAGTCGAAGAAGCCGGGCCTGATGCCGACCTTGCTCTGGATGACGATCGACTCCCGCTCCGCGGCTGAGAGTTTCACGGCCTGCCCGAACCTCGCTTCGCATGCGTGGCGAGTGGGGCCGTAGATGTCCGCGTGGTCGAAGGCGTTGATCCCGGCGTCCCGGGCGCTGCCGTAGAGAGCGCGGATGTCGTCGTCCGAGAGGTCGGCGATGCGCATCAGCCCCAGGACGACGTTCGATGCCCGTATCTGGGTCTGGGGGAAAGAGATCATCTTCATGGGACCATCCTGTCCGTTCGTGCCGAGGCAGCGCCAGTGACCCGGAGGAGGTCGTGGACCTGATCCCTTCCACCGACTCGGTGAGTACCGTGCCCTTGGGCCGGACCAGTTCCGTGACCGAAGCCTGCCTCGCACGGACGCCTTCGGCCTGCCCCTCGGGGTCGCCAAGGGGCAGGCCGGCCGGGACTGGTGTCTGTCCGGTGACGACTCAGAGCGCGCCGAAGGCCTCGCAGGCCTTCCGCACACCTTCGCCGTAGGCGGGATCCGCCTTGGTGCAGTTCTCGATGTGCCGCAACACCGTCGCCTTCCGCGCGCCCTTGATGGCGCGTGCGGTGTTGTCGAACAGAGCCTGCTGCTCTTCCGCGGTCATCAGTCGGAACAGGTCACCGGGCTGGGTGAAGTAGTCGTCGTCGTCCTCACGGAAATCGAAGCGATCAGCTGTGGAGCCGATGGCCAGGGCGGGGTCGGCGTAACCCGGCTGCTCGGCCCACCGGCCGAAGTTGTTGGGCTCGACGCCCGGGACGCTGCCTTGGTTGCCGTCGACGCGCATCGTCCCGTCGCGGTGGTACGTGTTGACCAGTCTGGCACCACGCGGGTAGTTGACCGGGATCTGGTGGTGGTTGACGCCGAGCCGGTAGCGTGCGGCGTCGCCGTAGGAGAACAGCCGGCCCTGCAGCATCTTGTCCGGGCTGTAGGAGATGCCGGGGACGAGGTTGGCCGGAGTGAAGGCGGCCTGCTCGACGTCGGCGAAGTAGTTGTCCGGGTTGCGGTTGAGCTCGAATTCCCCGACCTCGATGAGCGGGTAGTCCTTCTTGCTCCAGACCTTGGTGAGGTCGAAGGGGTGGAATCGATAGGTTGCCGCGTCGGCCTCGGGCATGACCTGTACGAAGAGGGTCCACTTCGGGAAATCGCCGCGTTCGATGGCCTCGTACAGGTCCCGCTGGTGAGATTCGCGGTCCTGTGCGATGACGTTCGCCGCCTCCTCGTCCGTCAGGTTCTCGATGCCCTGCTGGGTACGGAAGTGGAACTTGACCCAGTGCCGTTCGCCGGCGGCGTTGATCAGGCTGAAGGTGTGCGAGCCGAAACCGTGCATGTGGCGGTAGGACTTGGGGATCCCGCGGTCACTCATGACGATGGTGACCTGGTGCAGCGCCTCAGGGAGGTTGGTCCAGAATCCCCAGTTGTTCTCGGGGTCGCGGAGGTTGGTGCGAGGGTCCCGCTTGACCGCGCGGTTGAGGTCGGGGAACTTGAGGGGGTCGCGGTGGAAGAAGACCGGCGTGTTGTTGCCGACGACGTCCCAGTTGCCTTCCTCCGTGAAGAAGCGCACCGCGAAACCGCGGATGTCGCGCTCCGCGTCGGCGGCGCCCCGCTCGCCCGCGACGGTGGAGAACCGGGCGAACATCTCGCACTCGTTGCCGACCTCGCTGAAGATCGCCGCCTTGGTGTAGCGAGAGATGTCGTGCGTGACCCGGAACGTGCCGAACGCTCCGGAACCCTTCGCGTGCATGCGCCGCTCGGGGATGACCTCGCGGTCGAAGTGGGCGAGCTTCTCGATGAGCCACAGGTCCTGCAGCAGCAGCGGGCCACGGGCGCCGGCGCTCATGCTGTTCTGGTTGTCCGTTACGGGTGCTCCCGCCGCCGTGGTCAGCGGTTTGGTGTTTTCCTCGAAGGCCATCTCGTTTCCTTGACACTGGTGGGCGGTGTGTTCCGGTCGCGTTGTGGATCGATGGAGTCGGCGCATGAATCGGTGGAGTCGGCGCATGAAAGGCACACGCCCCAGAAGAGCACTTCGGCTTCCTGCACGACGAAGCCGTCGGTGGCTGACGGTGTCAGGCAGGGCTGTCCTTCGACGGCGCAGTCGGTGTCCGCGACGGCACCGCACGTGCGGCACACGACATGGTGGTGGTTGTCACCGGTGCGCAGCTCGAAGAGAGCGGGTGAACCGGCCGGCTGCAACTTGCGCACGATACCGACATCGCTCAGTGCCGCCAGCACGTCATAGACGGCCTGGAGCGACACCGTCCCGATCTGCTCTCGTACGGTGCGAGCGACGAATCCGGCGTCGGAGTGCGGGTGCTGCTCCAGTACCTGGAGCACGGCGGTGCGCTGCGCGGTGACGCGAAGGGATGCGTCCCGCAGTCGTGCCGCTGGGTCTGTGCCGGCCATCCAACACCACCTCACTGCTTCCGTAGCCGGTCCGCCAGGGTGGGCCGAACCGTGGCTCCGGCGCGCTCGGGAGCTCGCGAGCCGACGGTCTATCGTCATGCCGACCGGGCGGTGCTCTCTCGATCGTCTCGACGAGGACGGACCTGCCGAAGTGCTCGTGGAACGCCGACGACCATCCGTGTCACGCCAACTTGACTTGTTCAAGTGTTGGGGTGGTTCGGGCCTTGGGGCCACCGCGTCCACGGACGGCCGGCCCACAGATTCGGACACGCGTGGTGTTGTCCGCCAAGGTCTCGTACCCACCCGCCAGCCGCTCGGCCGAGCGGGAAACGGCTCGGCGCGGCACTTCCTGCATTGAACGCGGCCAGGAAACCCAACTGGTCCCGCTGTGTGGTCGACTTTTTCGGCACCACCGGGTGCGGTTGGTCCGACACACCTGCCTCGTTCCAGACGGTCAGGCGCCGCCAGCAGGTCTCGCCCGAGCCAATGCCAGCTCCTGGGGCAGATGACACCGCGGTCGGCCCACCACCAGTTCCGGACCTGGCTGGGGCAGCAATGGCCCGGTCAGCGACCGAAGTTCGCGCACGTAAGCCCGGGGATGCGCTTTGCAGGTCAGGCGAGTCGGAGCCGTCAGTCTTGGTCTCTTCGTAGCGACTCCACGAAGCATCCGGCAGCCGCAACGAGGGTGGCCCCCGCCGTGATGGCGAGGGGCCATGCCGGTAAGGGGCGACGGTCAGCCGCCGAGGTCACCGGCGAGAAGCCGGACATCATCGAAGCCCGCAAGGCGCTTCACGCCCTCAAAGGGTTCCCGCTGTTCTGCTGGGCCTCCGACGGCATGGTCGACAAAGGTCACCCCTGGCACACCGGCCAGAGCTGCCTCGACCTGCTCGCGGGTGAGCGCGCTCAGCGTGATAGTCATTACCCCTGCTGTAATGCGACATGCGCTGAAATGGCGTGCTGATGGTACCGATACGCCCACGCTCCGGGTGTGCTCGGACGATCTCGATGCGGGCAGCAGTGGTCATGGCGCCACACCGGCCCGGATCGAAGGTGACCAAGCCCTACTCGCGGCTGAGAAGCTTGTGGCCGGTCGGCGCACACCAGGAGAAGGAGTGAGGGTCGCAACGAGCACCGCGTACTCGGCGTAGCCGCCGTCGGTGACGACACCGGTGATCCGCTTGCTCGGGCACAGGATCTGCTCGCCGCGCACGCAGTAGTCGCAGTGGCCGCAGGAGTCGTACAGGAACTGGGCACCCACCGCGGTGCCGACCTCGGGCCAGGTGAC
>NZ_JBEYXM010000013.1:0-208496 GCF_040704595.1 Streptomyces sp. NPDC046870 | reverse complement strand
GTTCGGTGACGGACTCACCGAACGACCGGACCGACGGTCACCTGTGGCCGACGGGCCCCGTGCCCTCCCCCCGTCGGCTGCCGGAGGCTCACGCGTTCTTGATCGCCGAGATGTCGAAGACCAGCTTGATCTTGTCGGAGACCAGGACGCCGCCCGTCTCCAGCGCCGCGTTCCAGGTCAGGCCCCACTCCGAGCGCAGGATCTCGGCCTTGCCCTCGAAGCCGACGCGCTCGTTGCCGAACGGGTCCTTCGCGGCGCCGTTGAACTCCAGGTCGATGGTGAGCGGCTTGGTGACGCCGAGCAGGGACAGCTCGCCGGTGATGCGGTAGTCGTCGCCGCCCAGGGACTCGGCCTTGGTGGAGCGGAACGTCATGACCGGGTGCTCGTCGATCTTGAAGAAGTCGGACGACTTCAGGTGGCCGTCACGGTCGGCGTTGCCGGTCTCGATGCTGGCCATCTGGACGTCGAGCGTGGCGGTGGACCTGGTGGGGTCGGCACCGTCGAGGTGGAGCGTGCCCGTGAAGTCCTGGAAGCCGCCCTTGACGTTGGTGACCATGGCGTGCCGGGCGACGAAACCGATCGTGCTGTGGGACGGGTCGATCGTGTAGTCGCCGGTCAGCGCGGTCAGGTCGGGGCCGGCGGTGGCCTGCGCGGCGGGGGCGGGGGTGGTGTCCTTGCGGCTGAAGATTCCCATGGCGTGCTCCTTGCGATCCTTGTTGAACGTTAAACCAACCTGCGACTCAGACAGTAGACCCATTCGGTTCGGTTTTCAACATCATCCGCAGCGTGTTTCCGTGAACGCTCCGAGTAATCGATTCCGCCCTCTGGCGCACCGGCCGGGCGCTCGGGCACCATCTGGCTGCACCACCTGCACAGCCGACCCACAGGACGCACGGCCCACCGCAGGAAAGGTCCCCATGAAGCCGCTCACGACCCGCTCGCTGCTCACCGCGCTCGCCCTCGTCGTCGCCCCCGGCGTCGCCGTCCTCGGCACCGCCACCGACGCCTTCGCCGTCACCAAGATCAGCCACGCGACCGCCACCCAGATGTTCCGCGACGTCGGCATCACCTGGTCCTCCTCGGGCAACTGCTCCGACCGCTACAACTCCACCTGTACCTCCTTCGAGCAGCTCAACCTCGCCACCGCCCAGGGCGCCCAGACCCTCAAGCGGGCCAGCGGCTGCGCCCTCAACATCACCGGCGGCACCGAGACCGGCCACGCCTCCGGCACCTACTCCCACTGGAACGGCTACAAGCTCGACTACGGCAAGAACACCTGCGTGACGTCGTACATCAAGAACAACTTCGGCTACATCGGCCTGCGCGGCGACGGCGCCCCGCAGTACCAGTCCGGCTCCGGCAACATCTACGCCGACGAGGGCAGCCACTGGGACGTCCTCTACTACAACTGCGGCGGCTGCTGAGCCGGGAGCCGGCAGGAGAGGGCGGTGACCGGGCCCATGCGCACGACCCGACGCGCACTGCTGCTGGCCGCCGCCCTCGCCGCCGTCCCGGCGCCGGGCGCGCGGGCGGCCGGCGATCCGTACGACGCGCTGCGCCGCCGCTGGCTCGGCATCGCCCTGGGCGCCGGGTACGACCCGGCCGCCGAGCCGTACGCCTCCCGGCTCGCCCGACTCGGGCAGGACGCGCGGGAGTTCCAGGCCGGAATGGACCCCGCTCCCGGCTCGCTCTGGCCCGGGCACCCCTTCGACCCGCCCTCCGGGATCACCTTCAGCTACGGCCGCCTGTGGACCATGGCCCAGGCGTACGTCCAGGCCGGCACCGGTTCCACCGGCGATCCCGGTCTCCTCGCCGGCGTACTGCGCGGGCTCGACCACGTCTCCGCCACCGTCTACAGCCCCGCCACCACCCCCTACGGCAACTGGTGGGAGTGGCAGATCGGCAGCCCCCGGCTGCTGACGGACATCACGGCCGCCCTGTACGAGCAGGCAGGCCCCGCCCGGGTGGCGGCGGCCTGCGCGGCCGTCGACCACTTCGTCCCGGACACCGTGCTCACCGACTACTCGGGCACCTCCACCGGCGCCAACCGCGTCGACCTGTGCCGCTCGGTCGCCCTGCGCGGCATCCTGGGCCGCAGTCCGCAGAAGATCTCCCTGGCCCGTGACGCCCTCTCGCCCGTCTTCCCGTACGTGACGCGGGGCGACGGCCTCTACGCCGACGGCTCCTTCGTCCAGCACACCTGGGTCGCCTACTCCGGTACGTACGGCCAGGTCCTGCTCGACGGCCTCGGCCGGCTGTTCGCGCTGCTCGCCGGGTCCGAGTGGGAGGTCACCGACCCCGCCCGGCAGAACATCCTGGACAGCGTCGAGCACGCCTACGCGCCCCTGATCCACGACGGACTGGTGATGGACTGCGTCAACGGCCGTGCCATCAGCCGCGGTTACCTGCGCGGTGACGACCAGCACGTGCTGCGCGGCGACCACTACCACGGGCAGGCCCTCATCGCCGCCATCGCCCTCCTCGCGGGCGGCGCGAGCGCGGCCGAGCGGGAGCGGTGGCACGGCCGGATCAAAGGCTGGATCGAACGGGACACCGTCGTACCCGTGCTGACGTCGCCTCAGTTCGGTGTCGCCGACCTGGCGCGGCTGCACGCCATCGCCGCCTCGCCCGGACCCGCCGCCCCGGAACCCCTCGGCCACCGCCTCTTCCCGGCCATGGACCGCGCCGTCCACCGCACCCCCCGCTTCACCGCCGCCCTCGCGATGGCCAGCGACCGCATCGCCCACTACGAGTGCGGCAACGGCGAGAACCCGCGCGGCTGGCACACCGGGTCCGGCATGCTCTCCTGGTGGCCCCGGGGCCGCAGCGACCAGTACACCGACTGGTACTGGCCCACCGTCGACTGGTACCGGCTGCCGGGCACCACCGTCTCCACGAAGCGGCTGTCCGACCGGGCCGGCGGCGAGTGGGGCGCCCCCAAGCCGGACGTCCGCTGGGTCGGCGGGACCACCGACGGCACGTACGCGGCGGTCGGCCAGCACCTCAGGGGCCTCGGCTCCACCCTCCAGGCCCACACGTCCTGGTTCTTCCTCGACGACGCCGTGGTCTGCCTCGGCGCCGGGATCTCCTGCGCCGACGGCGTCCCCGTGGAGACGGTGGTGGACAGCCGCAACCTGGGCGAGAACGGCACCCAGGGCTTCGTACGCGGGCGGAACTGGGCCCACCTGGAGGAGCACGGCGGCTGGGTCCTGCCGCACGGCGGCGAGCTGCGCACCCTCCGCGAGGACCGCACCGGCGCCTGGTCGGACATCAACACCACCAGCACGGACGAGCGGCGCACCCGGCGATGGCAGACCCTCTGGCTCGACCACGGCACCGACCCCGAGGCCGCCCGCTACGCCTACGTCCTGCTGCCCGGCGCCTCCCGCGCCGAGACCGCCGCCCGGGCCGCCGACCGGCACTGGCTGTCCGTCCTCGCCAACGACGCCGGCCACCAGGCCGTCGCCGTCCCCCGGCTGGGCCTGGTGGCGTGCACCTTCTGGCGGGCCGGTACGGTGGGGGACCTGACCGTCTCGGCCGGCGCGAGCGTGCTCGTCGTACGCCGGGGCCGGACGGCCACCCTCTGTGTGAGCGAGCCGCCCCGCACCGGAGCCCCGCTGGAGCTGGTCTGGAACCGTCCGGTGCGTGCGGTGACCCGGGCCGGCGACGGCGTCGAGGTCCTTTCGGCTGACCGCCGTCTGAGGCTCCGTGTCACTCCGGGGATGGCATGTGCCACCTATGAATGTGAGCTGGCTCTCGGCTGACGGCTTTGTGGTCTCCCTACAACGGGACGCCCTCCTGAGCAGTCGGAATGCCTGCATGCCGCCATGGTTCTGTTCACTGGCACCAGGAAAACGGGCCGGAGACTGTACGGAGTCGACGGCTCGCTTTTCTTCGGGTCCTTCGTAAGGTCGCTACATGACCGTTTTGGAAGAGACGACGGGTGAGCCGACCGGTGAGCCGACGGACGCGCGCGGACGGGTCGCCGAACTGCACGAGATCCGTGCCCGGGCCCTGGCGGGCCCGAGCGAGAAGGCGACCGAGGCGCAGCACGCCAAGGGCAAGCTGACGGCGCGGGAGCGGATCGAGCTGCTCCTCGACCCCGGGTCCTTCCAGGAGGTCGAGCAGCTGCGCCGGCACCGGGCGACCGGCTTCGGCCTGGAGGCCAAGAAGCCGTACTCCGACGGTGTCATCACCGGCTGGGGCACGGTGGAGGGCCGTACGGTCTTCGTCTACGCCCACGACTTCCGGATCTTCGGCGGCGCCCTCGGCGAGGCCCACGCCACCAAGATCCACAAGATCATGGACATGGCCATCGCGGCCGGGGCCCCGCTGGTGTCGCTCAACGACGGCGCCGGCGCCCGCATCCAGGAGGGCGTCTCCGCCCTCGCCGGCTACGGCGGCATCTTCCAGCGCAACACCAAGGCGAGCGGTGTCATCCCGCAGATCTCCGTGATGCTCGGCCCGTGCGCGGGCGGCGCGGCGTACTCCCCGGCGCTGACGGACTTCGTCTTCATGGTCCGCGACACGTCCCAGATGTTCATCACGGGCCCCGACGTGGTCAAGGCCGTCACGGGCGAGGAGATCACCCAGAACGGCCTGGGCGGCGCGGACGTCCACGCCGAGACGAGCGGCGTCTGCCACTTCGCGTACGACGACGAGGAGACGTGCATCGCCGAGGTGCGCTACCTCCTGTCGCTGCTCCCGCAGAACAACCGCGAGAACCCGCCGCGGGTCGACTCCGCGGACCCGGCGGACCGCCGCGGCGACGTGCTGCTGGACCTGGTCCCGGCCGACGGCAACCGGCCCTACGACATGGCCAAGGTCATCGAGGAGATCGTCGACGACGGCGAGTACCTGGAGGTCCACGAGCGCTGGGCGCGCAACATCATCTGCGCTCTCGCCCGTCTGGACGGCCAGGTGGTCGGCATCATCGCCAACCAGCCGCAGGTCCTGGCGGGTGTGCTGGACATCGAGGCGAGCGAAAAAGCTGCGCGCTTTGTCCAGATGTGTGACGCTTTCAATATCCCGATCGTCACGTTCCTGGACGTCCCCGGGTTCCTCCCCGGTGTCGACCAGGAGCACGGCGGAATCATCCGGCACGGCGCGAAGCTGCTGTACGCGTACTGCAACGCGACCGTGCCGAGGATTTCGCTCATCCTGCGCAAGGCGTACGGAGGTGCCTACATCGTCATGGACTCCCAGTCGATCGGCGCCGACCTCACCTACGCCTGGCCGACGAACGAGATCGCCGTGATGGGCGCGGAGGGCGCGGCCAACGTCATCTTCCGCCGGCAGATCGCCGAGGCCGAGGACCCCGAGGCCATGCGGGCACGGATGGTCAAGGAGTACAAGTCCGAGCTGATGCACCCCTACTACGCGGCCGAGCGGGGCCTGGTCGACGACGTCATCGACCCCGCCGAGACCCGTGAGGTGCTGATCAAGTCCCTGGCGATGCTGCACACCAAGCACGCCGACCTGCCCTCCCGCAAGCACGGCAACCCTCCGCAGTAACCCGGCGGACACCTCTCCCAGGGAGACCGACACCCATGAGCACTGCTGACATCCGCGTCGAGAAGGGCCACGCCGAGCCCGAGGAAGTCGCCGCCATCACGGCGATCCTCCTGGCCCGCGCCGCCGCCCGCCCCGAGCCCACCGCGACCCACCGCGCCCGCCCGAAGGCAGGCTGGCGCCGCCTGGAGCGCGAGCCCGGCTTCCGGGCCCCGCACAGCTGGCACTGAGCCCCGGCACGCGACCGCAGCCCCGCCGCCCCTTGTGGGAGGCGGGGCTGCGGTGTGTCCGGCTCCCGGTCGCGCGCCAGGGGTCGCCGTACGGACCACGGGGTACGGCAAAGGGGCCCTCTCCGGACGGAAAGGGCCCCTCGCGGAGAACCGCTAGCGCAGGCGGGCCATCAGGGCGTGTTCCACCAGGGTGATCAGCGCGCTCTTGGCGTCCGCGCGGTGGCGGGCGTCCGTGGTGATGATCGGGGTGTCCGGGCCGATCTGGAGCGCCTCGCGGACCTCGTCCGGGGTGTAGGGCTGCTGGCCGTCGAAGCCGTTGAGGGCGATGACGAAGGGCAGGCCGCTGTTCTCGAAGTAGTCGACCGCGGGGAAGCAGTCGGCGAGGCGGCGGGTGTCGACGAGGACGATCGCGCCGATGGCGCCGCGGACCAGGTCGTCCCACATGAACCAGAAGCGGTCCTGGCCGGGGGTGCCGAACAGGTACAGGATCAGGTCCTGGTCCAGGGTGATGCGGCCGAAGTCCATGGCCACCGTGGTGGTGGTCTTGTCCCCGGTGTGGGTGAGGTCGTCGATGCCGGCCGAAGCGGACGTCATGACGGCCTCTGTGCGCAGCGGGTTGATCTCCGAGACGGCGCCGACGAACGTGGTCTTGCCCACGCCGAAGCCGCCCGCCACCACGATCTTCGCGGAGGTGGTGGAGCGGGAAGGACCGCCGCTAGAGCTTGCGAAGTCCACTGAGCACCCTTTCGAGCAGTGTCACGTCTGGCTGGCCACCGGCGTTCTCGTCGCCGCCGGGCTGATGGATGGCGACCAGGCCCGCCTCCGCCAAGTCGGCGACGAGGATCCTGGCCACGCCGAGAGGGATCGTGAGAAGGGCCGAGATCTCGGCCACCGACTTGATCTCCCGGCAGAGGTTGCAGATCCGCTGATGCTCGGGCAGCTGACCCTGCATCTGGTGCGGAGCGGCGGTGGTGTGCACCAGCGCCTCGATGGCGAGCTGGTAGCGCGGGCGGGTCCGGCCGCCGGTCATGGCGTACGGACGCACCAAGGGGTTGTTGGACGCCGAGGCCGGTGCCGGCTCGGGACGGCGCTGCGGCTGGACCGGCTGGATACGCGGCGCCGGAGGCTGGTCGTACGGCGACGGGCCCGGACCCTGGGGGGCGTACGGCTGCCGGTGACGGGGAGCGGAGGGGTAGGCGTACGGGTTCGCCGAGCCGTCGCCCGGGCCCTGTGCAGGGCCGTACGACCAGTTGCCCGAAGACGAACTGCCTGGGGGTGTTGCCACTTTCTCCTCCTCCGACTGCGCCGGGCACCCATTCCTGGGGAACCGCGTCCCGAAACCTTACGGCCCCGGGACGCGAATACGCACCGTCCGATTATTAGTTGAGAAGGCTTCCCTGGAGTTCCGCACGGAGATCCGGGGTGAGGACCGTGCCCGCGCGGTCCACCAGAAGGGCCATCTCGTACCCGATGAGGCCGATGTCCGCCTCCGGGTGGGCCAGGACCGCGAGCGAGGAACCGTCGGAGATGGACATGATGAAGAGGAATCCCCGCTCCATCTCCACAACCGTCTGATTCACGCTGCCCCCCTCGAAGATCCGGGAGGCGCCTGCCGTCAGAGACGTCAGACCGGAGGCGACGGCCGCGAGCTGGTCGGCGCGGTCGCGGGGAAAGCCTTCGGACATCGCCAGAAGGAGTCCGTCGGCGGAGACCACCACCGTGTGGGACACCCCCGGGGTGTTGTCCACGAAGTTGGTGATCAACCAGTTCAGGTTCTGTGCCGCCTGGCTCATCGGGCTCACACTAACGCTCCTGGTTGTAGGTGCTGTCAGGACCGAAGCCCTGGCCGTTCGTTTCACTGCCTGCGCTGCGTCCGCGCTGGACGCCCCGGCGCAGGTTGCTCAGCCTGCCCCGGACGTCCTCCGGGGCGCGGGAGACCTGTGGGCCTCCCTGGGGGGTGGTCTCGGCGGAACCCTCGACCAGATTGGCCTTGGGCACCCGCCGCGGCAGGCCCGAGGCGGTGACCCCGCCTGCCTTGGGCTTCCGGAGCTGTGCGGCCTGCTGCCACCGCTCGTCGTTCGCCGAACGCCAGTCGCTCTGGCCGCCCGTCCCCGGAGCGTTCCCCGGTGCGGGAGCCGGCGCTTCCTGCTGCACGCGGGCCGTGCCGTTGGCGGAGCCGGTGCCGTGGGAGCCGCCGCTCGCGGCACCACCGCGGCGGGGCAGCCCGGCGTCGGTCAGCGCCTGTGCGGCGGGAGAGGCCGTTCCCGGACGGTCGAAGCCTACGCGGTTCCGCTCACTCGCGTCAGCGGCCTGCGAGGATTCCGTTTCCGGAGCGTACTGGGCCGGATAGCCGTTCTGGTAGCCGTCCTGCTGGGGCCAGTCGTCCTGGTAGGACGGCGTCTGGGCAGGCTCCGCATAGGCTGCCGCGGACTCCGGGTAGCCGCCGCCCGCGGAGAAGCCGTCGTGCTGCGGCACCTCGCCGTTCGGCGCGTAGTACTGCTCGTCGTAGGGCTGCTCGTACTGCTGCCCGTACGACGCGTGCTGCGGCTGCTCCCCGTACGACTGCTGAGACTGCTCCTCGTACGCCGGAGCCTCGTACGACTGCTGCTGTTCCTGGTACGCCTGCTGCTGCCCGGTGAAGGGGTCCGTGTACCCGGCGGAGGTCTCGGCGGCCTCCTGCTGCGGCTCGGCGGGCTGCTGGCCGTGGTTCTGGGCCTCCAGGGCGGCGCGGCGCTCCTCGCGCATCAGCGAGCGGCCCACGGGGTCCAGATCGCGGATGTCGTCGGGGACCTGCGGGTACTGGCTGTCGTCGAAGCCCAGCTCGGCGGCGGTGCGCATCGGCTGCTGCTGGGCGAAGCTCTCACCCTGGAACTGCTGCTCCGGGATGATCTGCGAGACGGTGAACTCCTCGCGGTCCAGCGGGGCCTCGCCGCCACCGCCGTGCGTGATCGCGTCCGGCAGCATGACCAGGGACGTCGTGCCGGCCTGCTCGCCCGAGGGGCGCAGCTGGACCCGGATGCCGTGCCGGTCGGACAGCCGGCCGACCACGAACAGGCCCATGCGCTGCGAGATCGCGGCGTCCACGGTCGGCGGGTTGGCCAGCTTGTGGTTGATGTCCGCGAAGTCCTCGGCGGTCAGACCGATGCCCTTGTCGTGGATCTCGATCATCACGCGGCCGTCGGGGAGACGGGTCGCGGTGACGCGGACCTTGGTCTGCGGGGAGGAGAACGTGGTGGCGTTCTCCAGCAGCTCGGCCAGCAGGTGCACGAGGTCGGTGACCGCGCGGCCGTGGATCTCGGCCTCCGGCACGCCCGACAGCTCGATGCGCTCGTACTGCTCCACCTCGGAGGAGGCGGCGCGCAGCACGTCGATGAGCGGCACGGGCTGGTCCCAGCGGCGGCCGGGCTCCTCGCCCGCGAGGACCAGGAGGTTCTCGCCGTTGCGGCGCATACGGGTGGCCAGGTGGTCCAGCTTGAAGAGGTTCTCCAGCTGGTCCGGGTCGGCCTCGTTGTTCTCCAGGTCGGTGATGAGGGTCAGCTGGCCCTCGATCAGCGACTGGTTGCGGCGCGAGAGGTTGGTGAAGATCGCGTTGATGTTGCCCCGCAGCAGGGCCTGCTCGGAGGCCAGCCGGACCGCCTCGCGGTGGACCTGGTCGAAGGCGCGGGCGACCTCGCCGATCTCGTCCTTGGTGGTGATCGGGATCGGCGCGACCCGGGTGTCGACCCGGCCGGGGTCGGTGCGGGAGAGCTGGTCGACCAGCATCGGCAGCCGCTGCTCGGCGATGCCGAAGGCGGCGTTGCGGAGCTGGCGCATCGAGCGGCTCATCTGGCGCGCCACCGCACCGGCCAGGATGAAGGCCAGCAGCAGGGCGATCACGACGACGGCACCGGTGATGAACGCCGAGGTCTTGGCGTCGCCGGCGATGGCCGAGGCCTCGCTCACCGCCTTGTCGGCCATGTCCGACTCGATCTGGCGGTACGCCTTGTACTTCAGCGTGTTGACCGCCCACCAGTTGTCGGCGGTGATGCCGCCCGCGGCCAGCTGGTCACGGGTGGCGGTGCTGGTGTCCTTCATGGTGGCGACCGCGGTGACGATCCGGGTCGGGTCGGACGGCGGGGCGACGTACTGCGGGTTGCTCGCCTTGGCCTTCTGCACCAGGCCGGCGGCGTCCGTCTTGATCTTCTGTTCCGCGTCGCTCAGCTTCTGCGCGTCGGCCTCGGTGCCACCGCCGAGGTACTCCTCCCGGGCGATGCGCTCCAGGTAGGCGTACGAGGACAGGGAGACCCGCTGGGTCGCGAGGTTCGGGGCGTCCGGGCCGGGCTTGACCAGCAGGTGGGTGCCGATCGAACGCTCCAGCGACAGCGCCGCCTTGGTCAGCGAGATGGCGTAGACGGTACGGCCGTAGGAGGTGATGTTTCCGGTGCCCAGACCGAGTTCGTTGGCGAACTCCATCAGGGGGTGGCTGACCTCGACGTAGCCCTCTTCGGTCTGTACGCCGGTCACCTTGGAGGTGTAGGCGACCTGCCGCAGCTGCGCCAGCTTGGGCTCGGCCTCGCGGAACAGCTTCAGCCGGCGCTGGAGGCCCGACGTGGCGGGCATGCTCTTCGTCGCCTCGTCGAAGGCGTCGGCGGCCTGGTCCGTGGCCTTGCGGGCGTTGTCGACGACCGCCTTGCTGCCGGCGTCCTTCTTGTTCAGCAGCAGCGGTGCGGCGGTGACGTCGCGCTCGCTCTCCAGCGCGTCGGCGTAGGTGAGGGCGGCGCGCACCAGACGGGCGGTGTTCTCGGCGTCGCGGGCCTGCTGCCAGGTGTCGATCGAGCTCTTCACCTGGAAGCCGCCCATGACGAGGCCGACGGCCACGGGTATGAGCAGGATCGCGTTCAGCCGGGTCGGCACCCGCCAGTTCCGGGGGGAGAGGCGACCGCCGCTGGGCGCGGGAGTGGCCGCCGGTTCCGCAGCGGGAACGGGGGTGGGCGCCGCAGCGCGCGGCGGCGGGGTGAAGTTGCCCCGCGCCGACGGCTCGGGACCGTTCTTGCTTCGCCTCACTCGACCAACAACCTCTCGGCGGTCGGCACCTACGTCGTGCCGCAGTCTCTCAGAGCCCGGTTCGCCATCGACCACCAGTACGTACTCGGTACGTATGCAGTACGTCTTCGACCATTGGGCAGTTCAGGCATTCCAGCACGTGGACCAGTGCACTTCCAAACAGTGGGAACCCGGTGACGGAGCGGTTGTAAGCGCCAGATAAAACGGTCATAAAGAGCGAGCCCCGCCAAAAGGCGGGGCGTTCGTGCGCGCAGCGGCACCACGCGACCGCGTCGCGTGGTGATGCCGGGCGATTCCTCTGCCGAACTGTTATGAACACCGGAGCCGACCGTGTCAAAGGCCACAGTCGGCTCCGCACCCCGTACGGCAACTGCCGTACGGACCGTCGTACTTGGGTGCTACTTCAGCCGTGCCATCAGGGCGTGTTCCACCAGGGTGATCAGCGCGCTCTTGGCGTCCGCGCGGTGGCGGGCGTCCGTGGTGATGATCGGGGTGTCCGGGCCGATCTGGAGCGCCTCGCGGACCTCGTCCGGGGTGTAGGGCTGCTGGCCGTCGAAGCCGTTGAGGGCGATGACGAAGGGCAGGCCCGAGTTCTCGAAGTAGTCGACCGCGGGGAAGCAGTCGGCGAGGCGGCGGGTGTCGACGAGGACGACGGCGCCGATGGCGCCGCGGACCAGGTCGTCCCACATGAACCAGAAGCGGTCCTGGCCGGGGGTGCCGAACAGGTACAGGATCAGGTCCTGGTCCAGGGTGATGCGGCCGAAGTCCATGGCGACGGTGGTCGTCGTCTTGTCCCCGGTGTGGGTGAGGTCGTCGATGCCGGCCGAAGCGGACGTCATGACGGCCTCTGTGCGCAGCGGGTTGATCTCCGAGACGGCGCCGACGAACGTGGTCTTGCCCACGCCGAAGCCGCCCGCCACCACGATCTTCGCGGAGGTGGTGGCCCGGCCACCGTCAGAGCTTGCGAAGTCCACTGAGCACCCTTTCGAGCAGCGTCACGTCCGGAGCGCCGCCGTTGTTCTCGTCCCCACCCGGCTGGTGGATGGCGACCAGGCCGGCCTCGGCGAGGTCGGCCACCAGGATCCGGGCCACACCGAGCGGCATGGCCAGCAGCGCGGAGACCTCCGCGACCGACTTGACCTCGCGGCACAGGTGGCAGATGCGCTGGTGCTCCGGGAGCAGCCCCATGAGCGCTGCCGGGTCGGCCGTGGTGCTGATCAGCGCCTCGATGGCGAGCTGGTAGCGAGGCCTGGTCCGGCCGCCGGTCATGGCGTACGGCCTCACCAGCGGCTGGTCGCCCTCGTCCCCGTACGGCTCCGCGTACGGATCATGATGGGCGGTGGGCGGGGTCATGAATCCTCCGGGCGGGACAGCAAGTCGGTCAGTCAAGCCGTCTGAAGGGGCCGGTGGGGGGATTGTGGCGGCCGGACGGTGTTTTCGTGAGGTGGGTGGTGCCGGGGGCGGTCAGTGAAGCAGACTTCCCTGGAGTTCGGCGCGCAGGTCCGGGGTGAGGACCGCCCCTGCACGGTCGACGAGCAGTGCCATCTCGTAGCCGACGAGACCGATGTCCGCCTCGGGATGGGCCAGGACCGCGAGGGACGACCCGTCCGAGATGGACATCAGGAACAGGAACCCGCGTTCCATCTCGACGACCGTCTGTGCCACGGTGCCGCCCTCGAAGATCCGGGACGCCCCGGCCGTCAGCGAGGTCAGACCGGACGCGACGGCCGCCAGCTGGTCGGCGCGGTCCCGCGGGAAGCCTTCGGACATCGCCAGCAGAAGGCCGTCGGCGGAGACCACCACGGTGTGGGACACCCCAGGGGTGTTGTCCACGAAGTTGGTGATCAACCAGTTCAGGTTCTGTGCCGCCTGGCTCATCGGACTCAACTAACGCTCCTGCTGGTGAGTGGGGCTCGGGAAGCTGCCGGTCTGGCCGCTGCCGGCCTGACGGCCCTGAGCGATGCCCCGACGGAGATTGGTCAGCCGTCCGCGCACGTCGTCAGGCGCGCGCGAGACCTGCGGACCGCTTTGGTGCTGTTGCTGCTGTGCCGTGCCCGGGACGAGGTTCGCCCGGGGGACGCGACGCGGCAGGCCGGAGGTGGTGACCCCGCCGGCCGCGGGCTGACGGACGCGTTCGGCCTGCCGGACGAGTTCGTCGTTCGGCGAGGTACGCCAGGAACCGTTGGCGTTGGCGCCGCCGTTGTTGCCGGCGGGCGCGGGACGCTGCGCAGCGGGCGCCTGCGGCTGCCGCTGCGCGGGCGCGTTCTCCTGCTGCTGACCGTGGAACCAGTTGGTCTCCAGCGTGTCGTACAGCGGGGTACGGCCGTCACCCGGGCCGCTGGCCGGCGGCAGGGCCCATCCGTCACCCGGCGCCTGGGCGGCGCCCCGGTTGCCGGGATCCTGCTGGACCGGACGCTGCTGCGGGGCCTGCGGACGGGGGGCGCCGAAGTCGGCGCGGGCCGGCTGCGGGCGCTCGAACTGACCGGTGTGACCGGGGTTCTGGCGGCCGGGCAGAGCGTGCTGCCCGGTGGAGCCTCCGTCGTAGCCGGTGTCGTACCCCTGCGGGGACTGCTGGACCGGGAACTGACCGGTGTGCTGAGCGCCGTCGTCCTGCCGCCCGGGCGCCGGCGTGCCGAACACGTCGGAGCGGACGTACGAGCCGGTGCCCTGCTGGTCGCCGCCGTCGAAACGGCCCTGCTGCCGGCCGTCGTCGGGGAGCCCGAACTGGCCGGTGTCCTGGGGGTTCTCGGGCCGCGCGAACTGGCCGGTCTGCTGGAGGTTGTCGGGACGCGCGAACTGGCCGGTCTGCTGGAAGCTGTCGGGACGCGCGAACTGGCCCGTGTTCTGGGCGTCTTCCGGACGCCCGAACTGGCCGTTCTGCTGGGCGGAGTCCGGACGGGCGAACTGGCCCGTGTGCGAGCCGCCGTTCAGCTCGGCGCGCGGGAACTCGCCGGTCGCGGCCGGTCCCTGGGCGTCGATCCGAGGCATCTCCGCGGTCGAGCCCGGGCCCTGGCGGTCGTCCACGCGCGGCATGTGCGCGGTCTGCGCCGGGTCCTGCTGCTCGTCGTGGCCGCGCGGGGTGTCCAGCGAGGCACGCGACAGCGGGGCCTGGGCGTCGCCCCAGTCCGGCGTGCGGGACTGCGGGTCACCGCCGGGCAGTTCGGCGCGCGGGCCGCCGCGCGGCGGGAGCTGGGGCTGACGGCCCTGGTCGGGGGCGCCGCCGGACCGCTTCCGGCCGCGACCGCCGAAGAGGTCCTGCTGCGGCCCGCCCGGGTTCGCGGCCTGGAGGCCCTGCGGGGCGCCCGGCGCCTGGCCGCCGAAGCCGCCCGCACCGGCACCGGCCGGCGCCGGCCGGCCTCCCTGGGGACCGCGGGCGCCGGGGGCACCGGGACGGCCGCCCTGGCCCGTGCCGGGCAGCGCGGCCCGGGGACCCTGGGCGGAGCCGACCTGGCCACGCGGGCCCTGACCGGCACCGAGCAGACCGCCACCGCCCGGGGCGCCGCCGTTGCCGGCGGTCTGCCGCCGGGCCGCGGCCGCACCGGCGGCGGCCTGCGCGGCGGCGGGGCCACCGGTCGAGACGGGGGCACCGGGCTTGCCCGGAGCGGGCTTCTTGCCGCCCTGCGCGACGTCCACGGGCAGCATGACCAGCGCGGTCGTACCGCCGGAGTCGGACGGGCGGAGCTGGATGCGGATGCCGTGCCGCTGGGACAGCCGGCCGACCACGAACAGACCCATGCGGCGGGAGACGGAGACGTCCACGGTGGGCGGCGACGCGAGCCGCTCGTTGATCGCCGCGAGGTCCTCGGGGGAGAGGCCGATACCGGTGTCGTGGATCTCGATCAGGACGCGGCCGTCGGGCAGCGCGTGACCGGTGACCTTGACCTTGGTCTGCGGCGAGGAGAACGAGGTCGCGTTCTCCAGCAGCTCGGCGAGCAGGTGCACGAGGTCGTTGACGACCCGGCCGGCCACCTCGGTGGTGGGTACGGCGGCCAGCTCGATGCGCTCGTACTGCTCCACCTCGGACGCGGCGGCGCGCAGCACGTCGACCAGCGGGACCGGGCGGGTCCAGCGACGGCCGGGCTCCTCACCCGCGAGGACGAGGAGGTTCTCACCGTTACGGCGCATACGCGTCGCGAGGTGGTCGAGCTTGAAGAGCGAGGACAGCTGGTCCGGGTCGGCCTCGCGGGACTCCAGCTCGGAGATGAGCGAGAGCTGGCGCTGGATCAGACCCTGGGAGCGGCGCGAGAGGTTGGTGAACATCGCGTTGACGTTGCCCCGCAGCAGGGCCTGCTCGGCGGCGAGGCGGACCGCCTCGCGGTGCACGTGGTCGAAGGCCGCGGCCACCTGGCCGATCTCGTCCCGGGAGTGCACACCGACCGACTCGACCGAGGTGTCGACGTCCTGCGGGTCCGACTCCGACAGCTCCTTGACCAGCTCGGGCAGGCGGTCCTGGGCGACCCTGGTCGCGGTCTCCTGGAGCCGGCGCAGCGAGCGGATCATGGACCGGGCGACGACGAACGCGCCGACCAGCGAGACACCGAGCACGAGCAGGATCAGCGCACCGGAGATGATCGCGTCACGCTGGGTGGCGCTCTTGAGCTCGCGCGCCTTCTGCTCCATCTCCTCCAGGAGCGTGCGCTCGATCTTCTTCATCTGCTCGATCTTGGTCGAGCTGTCGTCCACCCAGTCCTTGTAGGACCGCGCCGGGAGCTGCTGGAGACCGTCCGGGGACTCGAACGAGCGCTTGGCGTAGGTGTCGGCGGACTCGATCGTCGGGTTGCCCTCGTCGATCGGCTTGAGCAGTTCCTCGGCGTTCTGGCTGGCGTAGATCTTCCGGAAGATCGCCAGCTCGGAGCCCTCGCTCTCGTACGCCGACTGGCCGTAGAGGCGGTCGTTCTCGGTGAGGTCGCCCTTGGTGCTGGTGGTCGCCGGCAGCGCGGCGGCGATCATCGCGCGCTGCACGGAGGCGTACTCCTTGGCGGTGGAGAAGGCCGCCAGGGCGCGGGTGCGCGAGATCATCTCCGGGTTGCTGGACGCCTCGGCCATGTCCTGGGAGAGGCCGATCAGCTGGGTGATGAGCCGGTGGTAGGACTCGACGGTCTGGGTCGCGTTGTCCTTGGACGCGTAGGCCGACTTGCGGATCTTGGCGAGGTCGTCCAGCTGGTTGGCGAGGCCGACCAGCGCGTCGCGGACGCCCTGGAGATTGCCGTCCTTGCTGGCCGCGTCGATCTGCTCGGAGGAGTCGAGGAAGTTCTCGCGGGCCCGGTCGGTCTTCTGCTGGTAGGCCTTGATCTGGTAGTCGTTCGCCTTCAGGCCGCCGTGCGACAGGGGACCGGCGGACTGGTCGCGCTCCTCCTGGAGCGCGTGGGCCAGCTCGGTGGCCTGCTTGGTCATCTCCGTCAGCAGCTTCATGTTGTCGAGCTGCTGGATGTCCTCGACGGACTGGTCGATGCGCAGCGCGCCGAGCGAGGTGGCCGCGACCACCGGCAGCGCGAGCAGCGACACCAGGCGGGTGGAGATGCGCCAGTTGCGCAGGGCGAGCCGCGAACCGGTGCCGGTCGGGCCCTGGGCGGGCTTCACCGGCGGCGCCGGGTCGCCCGAGGGCGTCGCGGTCGCGGAGGCCGACGAGGCCGACGCGCCCGGACGCCCGCCGCGCTCACCGCCGTCCGCGGCCTGGCCCGGGCCCGGGTTCTGGGCGTGCTGGGGCGAGGAGCTGACGGCCCTGGGGCCAGTCCCGCCGTGCGGCTCCGGCTCCGCCGAAGCGCTGCCATCCCTCTTGAAACGTCCCTGCACTAGCGTCGCAACCTCTGGACCAGGCGCCCCTCCGCGTGAACGGAGGGACACGGTGTCGGCGTTGTGGAGAGCGCCCTGAATACGCCCCCCGGTGGTCTTGAGTGACCGGCGCTGGTTCCCCCCTGTCTCGCCGCCGCTCGGCGCTGTGCGCGCCCCCTGCGCCGGTTCGTCCCGCGGCGGTCCGTGGAATTCCAGCACAGTGCAGGATCTCCAACAAGGGCAGTGAGCCGAGCTGTGACCTCCGTGACGGCCAGTGAGTGCCGGGTTACCAGCAGTGGAACCGGATCTTGGGCATAACGGACGTACCCGTGCGAGTCACCGCGCGGCGCCCTCTGTCCCAGTCGCCATGATCAGGAGCGGAATGGTGGCTTCAGTGGGTCAATGTCCGTTTCTCCAGGGCGGGTTGCGGGTCGGAATTGACCGGTTTGCCCGCGACTTCGTGAGCAAACTCACACGCGGCTCGTAGGGAGTTGGCGCCTTCGTCGGGGAATCGGATGTTTAGCCTGACGCTTTACAAGAGGGACGACTCTGCCAACCACTCGACCAGAGGGCACAGGACGACAACGGTGAAGACGACGATGATGTTCCGCAAGATCGCCAACCCGCGGCGCACGACGCTGGCGCACCTGAAGGACACCGGCGAACTCCACACGCCCGAGCTGCCGGAGCACTCCGTCGACCTGCCCGCCCAGACCGCCAACCCCAGGCGCACCGTCCTGATGGAGATCCCGGCCGGCGCGGGCGCCCCGGCCGGCGAGTGACCGACGGCTCCGCCGGGCGCGGCCGGAAGGACCACGACGGTCCCTTCCGGCCGCGTCCGTTTGCGGGCCCGGCGCACGGGCCGCGGCGGTCACGGCCACGCCCGCCCCGGTGACCCGCCTCTGACCTGCGGCGATGCCCCCGGAAGCGAACAACTTCGCATAGCTCCGATAACCTGAGGCGTCAGTACGCCGGTTCTCAGTGAGGGGCGCAAGGATCCCGTGCGCATCGCCAGGTTCTCCATCGACGGGAACGTAGCCTTCGGCGCGGTCGAGGGCGACAAGCAGGACGAACTCGTCCTCGACATCATCAAGGGCATCCCGTTCGCGGACTTCGAGCTGTCCGGGACGAAGGTGCCGCTGAGCAAGGTCAGGCTGCTCCCGCCGGTGCTCCCCAACAAGGTCGTGGCGTTCGGCCGCAACTACGCCGAGCACGCCCGCGAACTGGGCAACGACGTGCCCGAGGCACCCTTCGCCTTCTTCAAGCCGTCCACCTCCGTGATCGGCCCCGGCGACGACATCCAGTACCCCTCGTTCTCGCGGGAACTGCACCACGAGGCCGAGCTGGCCGTCGTCATCGGCCGCCTGTGCCGCGAGGTCCCGCGCGACCGCGTCAAGGACGTGGTCTTCGGCTACACCTGCGCCAACGACGTCACCGCCCGCGACGTGCAGAAGCGGGAGAAGCAGTGGGCCCGGGCCAAGGGCTTCGACACCTCCTGCCCGCTCGGCCCCTGGGTGGAGACCGACCTCACGGTGGACGCCGCGAACGACCTCACCGTCCAGCTCACGGTCAACGGCGAACAACGCCAGCTCGGCCGCACGAGCGAGATGATCCACCCCATCGAGGACCTGATCGTCAACATCTCCGAGGCCATGACGCTGCTCCCCGGCGACGTCATCCTCACCGGCACCCCCGCGGGGGTCGGCCCCCTGAGCGTCGGCGACGAGGTCGCCGTCACCATCGAAGGCATCGGCACTCTCACCAACAAGGTTGTCAAGCGTGGCTAGCGCACCCGGCTCCGTACGCGTCCGTTTCTGCCCCTCGCCCACCGGTAACCCCCACGTGGGCCTGGTCCGCACCGCCCTGTTCAACTGGGCGTTCGCCCGGCACCACCAGGGCACCCTGGTCTTCCGCATCGAGGACACCGACGCGGCCCGCGACTCCGAGGAGTCGTACAACCAGCTGCTCGACGCGATGCGCTGGCTCGGCTTCGACTGGGACGAGGGCCCCGAGGTCGGCGGCCCGCACGCGCCGTACCGCCAGTCGCAGCGCATGGACGTCTACGCCGACGTCGCGCAGAAGCTGCTGGACGGCGGCCACGCCTACCACTGCTACTGCTCCCAGGAGGAGCTGGACAGCCGCCGCGAGGCCGCCCGCGCCGCCGGCCGGCCCTCCGGCTACGACGGCCACTGCCGCGACCTGAGTGCCGAGCAGGTCGAGGAGTACAAGGCCCAGGGCCGCACCCCGATCGTCCGCTTCCGGATGCCCGACGAGACGATCACCTTCACCGACCTGGTCCGCGGCGAGCTGACCTTCACCCCGGAGAACGTGCCCGACTACGGCATCGTCCGCGCGAACGGCGCCCCGCTGTACACGCTGGTGAACCCGGTCGACGACGCGCTGATGGAGATCACCCACGTCCTGCGCGGCGAGGACCTGCTCTCCTCCACCCCGCGCCAGATCGCGCTGTACAAGGCACTGATCGAGCTGGGCATCGCGCAGCAGATCCCGCGGTTCGGCCACCTGCCGTACGTGATGGGCGAGGGCAACAAGAAGCTCTCCAAGCGCGACCCCCAGTCGTCCCTCAACCTCTACCGCGAGCGGGGCTTCCTGCCCGAGGGCCTGCTCAACTACCTCTCCCTGCTGGGCTGGTCGCTCTCGGCCGACCAGGACATCTTCTCGGTCGAGGAGATGGTCCGGGCCTTCGACATCGCCGATGTGAACCCCAACCCGGCGCGCTTCGACCTGAAGAAGTGCGAGGCGATCAACGCCGACCACATCCGCATGCTGGACGTGAAGGAGTTCACCGAGCGCTGCCGTCCCTGGCTGAAGGCACCGTTCGCGCCCTGGGCGCCGGAGGACTTCGACGAGGCCAAGTGGCAGGCGATCGCCCCGCACGCCCAGACCCGCCTGAAGGTCCTGTCCGAGATCACCGACAACGTCGACTTCCTGTTCCTGCCGGAGCCGGTCTTCGACGAGGCCTCGTGGACCAAGGCGATGAAGGAGGGCTCCGACGCCCTGCTGCGCACCGCCCGCGAGAAGCTTCAGGCGGCGGACTGGACCTCGGCCGAGTCGCTCAAGGAGGCCGTCCTGGCCGCGGGCGAGGCGCACGGCCTCAAGCTCGGCAAGGCCCAGGCCCCGGTCCGGGTGGCCGTCACCGGCCGCACCGTCGGCCTGCCGCTCTTCGAGTCCCTTCAGATCCTGGGCAAGGAGAAGACCCTGGCCCGCGTCGACGCGGCGCTGGCCAGGCTGACGGCGTAGGCGCGCGCGTTCCGAGGGGCGGTGGCCGTACGGCTGCCGCCCCTCGGGCGTTGCTGTCAGCGGGTCGCACTAGTGTTCCGGCTCACACGGCTCGCGCAGCGAGCGGGATCGAGGAGGGCGCCGCCATGCCGATGAGTCCGCGGGACTACACCTGGCTGTTCACCCCGGGCAGCACATTCGCCTACGAGTCCGGGACCACGGGTGTCATCCACGTGGCCGACGGCGGCGAGCTGGACCTGCCCACCGGCCGGGTCGTCGCGAGCGACCCGTTCGTCTACCTCGGCAGCGGCGACGTCGAGCCCTTCACGGCCACCGTCGAACCCGGCCGCTACCGCGTCGACGCGGCCGTCGCGACCCTCACCCGGCCCGGCGAGCCCCCGTCCGGCACACCCCACCTGCGCGTCGCCGCCGCCCGCCTCGTCATCCGCGACGAGCCGGCCGTCACCTGGGAACTGGCCCTGCTCCCCGGCCAGGACCCCGCCGGACTGGGGGACGACGAGTTCTACGGGTACGGCGTCGACGCCGGCACGGGCTGCTTCTACGACGCCTCGGCCGAGGAGGCGTTCCCGGGGACCCAGGAGGAGGAAGGGCCGCTGTGGGACGCGTTCGAGACCAGCGACTGGTCGGCGGGACCGCACCTGGTCAGGTCGGCGGACGGCGGACACACCCTGGCCGCGTTCACCTCCGGCTGGGGCGACGGCTGCTACCCCACCTGGACGGGCCGCTCGGCGTCGGGTGAGGTCACCTGCTTCGTGACGGACTTCTTCGTGGCCCCGGACCCGGTCTCCGAGCAGGCCTGACGGCGCCCGGCGGGCAACGGTCCGGTTCCCCGGCGCCCCGGCCGGCGCGGCGGTACCGTCGGTCGTATGACGATCAGAGCCGTGGTCTGGGACGTGGACGACACCCTGTTCGACTACACCACCGCCGACCGGGAGGGCATGCGGGCCCACCTCGCGGTGGAGGGGCTGCTCGCCGGACACGGCAGCGCCGAGGCCGCGCTGGCCCGGTGGCGGGAGATCACCGAGCAGCAGTGGGCGCGCTACGCGGCCGGCGAGACCACCTTCCAGGACCAGCGGCGCGACCGGGTCCGGGTCTTCCTGGACAAGGACCTGACCGACGCGGAGGCCGACGACTGGTTCGGGCGGTACGTCGGGCACTACGAGGCCGCCTGGAGCGTCTTCCCGGACGTCCTGCCCGCCCTGGAGGCCCTCGCGGCCAGCCACCGGCACGCGGTGCTGTCCAACTCCAGCGTCGCCGTCCAGGAGCACAAACTGCGCAGGCTCGGCCTGCTCCACCGGTTCGAGTCCGTGCTGTGCGCCGCCGAGCTGGGCGTCTCCAAGCCCCGGCCGGGCGCCTTCCTGGCCTCCTGCGAGGCGCTGGGGCTGCCTCCGCACGAGGTGGCGTACGTCGGCGACCACCCCGAGATCGACGGGCGGGGTGCCGCCGAGGCCGGGTTGCTGTCGGTGTGGATCGACCGCGGGACGGCCCATGCGCGGGCCGCCGGGGAGGTCGTGGCGCACCGGATCTCGACCCTCGCCGAACTTCCGGCGCTCGTCCGCGCGGATACCCGTTTTGGAGCCCCGTCCACCTTCGGGTAATGTTCTTCCTGCGCCGAGGGGAGCGGGCCGGAAGGCCGGAGCCCCGCGGAGCAAGCTAGAACGAGAACCCCGTAGGGGCTTGAGTTCCAGTGGCCTATGGTGTAATTGGCAGCACGACTGATTCTGGTTCAGTTAGTCTTGGTTCGAGTCCAGGTAGGCCAGCTCGCAGAGCTTATCTGCAAAGCCCCCGTTGTGTAGCGGCCTAGCACGCTGCCCTCTCAAGGCAGTAGCGCCGGTTCGAATCCGGTCGGGGGTACTGATCTCGGCCTCGTCGGGATCGCTAGGGCCCCCGTTGTGTAGCGGCCTAGCACGCCGCCCTCTCAAGGCGGTAGCGCCGGTTCGAATCCGGTCGGGGGTACTGACTGGTCTAAACCATCATTGGTCTATGGTGTAATTGGCAGCACGACTGATTCTGGTTCAGTTAGTCTTGGTTCGAGTCCAGGTAGACCAGCTCGGACCTGCGGAAACGCAGGGTCCACGCCCCCGTTGTGTAGCGGCCTAGCACGCCGCCCTCTCAAGGCGGTAGCGCCGGTTCGAATCCGGTCGGGGGTACGCACAGGGAAGGCCCTCCACTTCGGTGGGGGGCCTTCGCCGTGCCGGGCGCTACTCGAAGCCGTACCGCCGGGCCGACTCCTCCTCCTGGGCCAGCCGGCGCAGGGCCTGCAGGATCGGTTCGGTCAGCACCGCGCCGAGGACCGCCGTCTCGGCCTTCTCCGCCTCCGACGGACGGGTCTCCACGAAGTCCAGATCGAGTCCGGCCGTCCGGTGCATCAACTCGGCGTACGAGACGAGCAGTTCGCCGTCCCAGTCGTAACCGAGCCGGCGGAACGCGGCGACCGCCACCACCAGGGAGCGGTACGCGGGGGAGATCGTCGTCAGCAGCCTCGCGTTCGACCAGCCCAGCCGGTCCAGCAGCTCGTCCGCCTCCCGTCGCGCGGCCCGGACGTACTCGTCGTCCTCGTCCGGCTCCGGCACCTGCGGCAGCGCCCACAGGGCCGCGCCCAGCCGGATCGTGCGGCCCAGGGAGTCGTCGTCGACGTTGCGCAGCACCTCCCGGACCGTGGCCACCGGGAGCCCGCCGACCTGGATCATCGCGCGGACCAGCCGCAGCCGGCGCAGGTGCGTCTCGTCGTAGTCGGCCGTCGTCGTGTTGATCTGGCGGCCCGGCGGCAACAGGCCTTCGCGCAGGTAGTACTTGATCGTCGCGGTGGCCACACCGCTGCGTCTGCTCAGTTCGGCGAGCCGCATCTCTTGCGCTCCTCTTTGGATACCGCCACTATCCAAGCATCTGCCGTTGGATAGTGGCGCTCACCGACGAGGGGGCCGTCATGGTGTCCCGTACGACCGCCGACGCGAAGGGCGACGTCGTCGTCCTGCTGATCGGCATGCGCGTCAACCGCTTCCGGGCCGTCCACCTGTGGCTGCCGGTGATGCTCGCGATGCTGCGCATGCTGCGGGAACTGGAGAAGGACCCCGCGCGCGGGCTGCTCTCCAAGGTGCTGCTGACCGCGTCACCGCGCACGTACTACGTCGTGCAGTACTGGGAGTCCAAGGACAAGCTGTACGCCTACGCGACCGCGCCGGACGCCTTCCACCACGAGGTCTGGGCACGGATCAACCGCAAGGAGCGGGCCGGGAAGCTGCGCGGGCAGGTCGGGATCTGGCACGAGGCGTACGTCGTGCCGGAGGGGTCCTACGAGGCGGTCTACGCGGACATGCCGGCGTTCGGACTGGCCGCCGCACACGGGCAGGTGCCGCTGGAGAAGCGGGGACGGTACGCGAAGGACCGGTTCGCGTACCGGTCGGGCGGTGACGCGACCCAGGGTCTTTCGTCCGCTCCCGTCGGGAGGAAGCCGCCGCGGCGTTGAGGCGGCCCCTTCCCGGCCGGAGCGGTTCCGCCGCCCTCAGCCCGAGCGGCGCAGGGCCTCCGAGAGGCGGCCCGCCGCGTCGATGACCGCCTGGGCGTGCATGCGGCCCGGGTGGCGGGTCAGGCGCTCGATGGGACCCGAGACGGAGACGGCGGCCACCACCCGGTTGGAGGGCCCGCGCACGGGCGCGGAGACGGACGCGACGCCCGGCTCGCGTTCGCCGATGGACTGGGCCCAGCCGCGCCGCCGTACGCCCGACAGGGCCGTCGCCGTGAAGCGGGCGCCCTGCAGGCCCCGGTGCAGGCGCTCGGGCTCCTCCCAGGCGAGCAGGATCTGCGCCGAGGAGCCCGCCTTCATCGTGAGCGTGGAGCCGACCGGGACGGTGTCCCGCAGGCCGGACAGGCGTTCCGCAGCGGCCACACAGATCCGCATGTCGCCCTGGCGGCGGTAGAGCTGCGCGCTCTCGCCGGTGACATCACGGAGGTGGGTGAGCACGGGGCCCGCCGTCGCGAGCAGGCGGTCCTCGCCGGCCGCCGCCGCGAGCTCCGCGAGACGCGGGCCGAGGATGAACCGGCCCTGCATGTCGCGTGCCACCATGCGGTGGTGTTCCAGGGCCACGGCCAGGCGGTGGGCCGTGGGTCGTGCCAGTCCGGTCGCGCCGACCAGACCCGCGAGGGTGGCCGGACCGGACTCCAGAGCGCTCAGGACGAGGGCCGCCTTGTCCAGAACGCCGACGCCGCTACTGTTGTCCATGCAACGATACTCGCGTCTCACTCTGTGAAACGCAAGTTCAATTTTCCGTGGAACGCGCCACCCTTGAATCACACAGCGGCCCGCAGACAAACGGGCCTGGCGGTGGACGCCCGGAATCACGACGTTCAGGGGCCCCGAGACGGGCAGGCCACCGCTCCTCAAGATCTCTAGTTGGGTCGGTGAACGCTTGCCGGCCGGAGGGAAAGCGATGGGTAGGACACTCGCGGAGAAGGTCTGGGACGACCACGTCGTCCGGCGCGCCGAGGGCGAGCCCGACCTCCTCTACATCGATCTGCACCTGCTGCACGAGGTGACCAGCCCGCAGGCCTTCGACGGGCTCCGCAAGAACGGCCGCCGGGTGCGCCGCCTCGACCTCACCATCGCGACCGAGGACCACAACACCCCGACCCTCGACATCGACAAGCCCATCGCGGACCCCGTCTCGCGGGCCCAGCTGGAGACGCTGCGCAAGAACTGCGCCGAGTTCGGGGTGCGGCTGCACCCGCTGGGCGACGTCGAGCAGGGCGTCGTCCACGTCGTCGGCCCGCAGCTGGGTCTGACCCAGCCCGGCACCACCGTGGTCTGCGGTGACTCGCACACCTCCACGCACGGCGCGTTCGGCGCGCTGGCGTTCGGCATCGGCACCTCGCAGGTCGAGCACGTGCTGGCCACGCAGACGCTGCCGCTGGCCCGCCCGAAGACCATGGCGATCACGGTCGACGGCGAGCTGCCCGAGGGCGTCACCGCCAAGGACCTGATCCTGGCCATCATCGCGAAGATCGGCACCGGCGGCGGTCAGGGCTACATCCTGGAGTACCGCGGCTCCGCCATCGAGAAGCTCTCGATGGAGGCCCGGATGACCATCTGCAACATGTCGATCGAGGCCGGCGCCCGCGCGGGCATGATCGCCCCCGACGAGACCACCTTCGCCTACCTCAAGGGCCGCCCGCACGCCCCCGAGGGCGCCGACTGGGACGCGGCGGTCGCGTACTGGGAGACGCTGCGCACCGACGAGGACGCCGTCTTCGACGCCGAGGTCGTCATCGACGCCGCCGAGCTGTCGCCGTTCGTGACCTGGGGCACCAACCCCGGCCAGGGCGCGCCGCTTTCGGCGCACGTCCCCGACCCGGCTTCGTACGAAGACGCCTCGGAGCGCCTGGCCGCCGAAAAGGCCCTGGAATACATGGGGTTGGAGGCTGGGCAGCCGCTGCGGTCCATCACCGTGGACACCGTCTTCGTAGGCTCGTGCACCAACGGCCGCATCGAGGACCTGCGCGCCGCCGCCGACCTGCTGCGGGGCCGCAAAGTCGCCGACGGCGTACGGATGCTGGTCGTGCCCGGCTCGGCGCGGGTGGGCCTCCAGGCCGTCTCCGAGGGCCTGGACGTGGTCTTCAAGGAGGCCGGCGCCGAATGGCGGCACGCGGGCTGCTCGATGTGCCTGGGCATGAACCCCGACCAGCTGGCCCCCGGCGAGCGCTCCGCCTCCACCTCCAACCGCAACTTCGAGGGCCGGCAGGGCAAGGGCGGCCGTACCCACCTGGTGTCACCGCAGGTCGCGGCCGCCACCGCCGTCCTGGGCCACCTGGCGTCCCCGGCCGACCTGACCGACGTCCCCGCTGGAGTCTGAGAATCATGGAAGCCTTCACCACCCACACCGGCCGGGCCGTCCCGCTGCGCCGCGGCAACGTCGACACCGACCAGATCATCCCCGCTCACTGGCTCAAGAAGGTCACCCGGGACGGCTTCGAGGACGGGCTGTTCGAGGCCTGGCGCAAGGACCCGGAGTTCGTCCTCAACCGCCCCGAGCGCCAGGGCGCCACCGTCCTGGTCGCCGGCCCCGACTTCGGCACCGGCTCCTCCCGCGAGCACGCCGTCTGGGCGCTGCAGAACTACGGCTTCAAGGCCGTGATCTCCTCCCGCTTCGCCGACATCTTCCGCGGCAACTCGCTGAAGAACGGCCTGCTCACCGTCGTCCTGGACCAGAAGACCGTCGACGCGCTGTGGGAGCTCACCGAAGCGGATCCCACGGCTGAGGTCACTGTGGACCTTGAGGCGCGTGAGGTGCGGGCCGCGGGCATCACCGCCCCCTTCGAGCTGGACGAGAACTCCCGCTGGCGGCTGCTCAACGGCCTGGACGACATCTCCCTCACCCTCCGCAACGAGGACGAGATCGCCGCCTACGAGGCCGGACGGCCCGCCTACAAGCCGCGGACGCTCCAGGTCTGATCCGAGGCCGGCCGGCCTCCGCGAAGGTCGGCTTTCGGCCACCTCAACACCCCGCCTGTACCCCCGATCGCCACGATTGGGGGTACAGCCATGTCTGCACCCGAACGGCCCTGCGGGTCTGCCCAGGTCCGCTCAACTTCCCACGTTACGAGGGCTGTTGTCCGGGTAGGTGAGTGCTGTGTTCGCGTCTTCCGCAAGTGCCTGGAAGGCCAATTGAGGCGGTAGTTGCACCCTGCGCAGGCGACAACTCGCCCCAGATGGCACAATCTGTGCATGGAACACGACGGCCAACTGCAGCTCTATACGGCGGTCGCGAACCAGCTCAAGGAAGCGCACGCAAGGGTGCGCGCACTGCAAGTCCCGGAGGGCGTACGGATGGCGCTGACCCGGAAGCTGCTGGTCATTACGGCCGCGGCCAAGCACGATCTCGCCGACGCGGCAAGGCGGCTCGATCGGTTCACGGCGGATCTCGACGCGGGCCGGGTCCCCGAAGAGGACCGCTGAACCGTCCGGGACAGCCGAGTCCGTTGCGGCACAAGGGTGATAAGCCCGTTTCGTGTTTGATTTGCGGTATATATCTGCCTAACGTGCGAAAAAGCTTGAACACTTTCGTTCTGGCGATGTCTCCGAAGGGGAAGACGTGAACAAGGCGCAGCTCGTAGAAGCGATTGCCGACAAGTTGGGCGGCCGCCAGCAGGCCGCTGACGCTGTCGATCATGTTCTGGACGCCATCGTCCGCGCGGTCGTCGCGGGCGAGCGGGTCTCTGTCACCGGCTTCGGGTCCTTCGAGAAGGTGGACCGCCCCGCCCGCTACGCGCGCAACCCTCAGACGGGCGAGCGGGTTCGGGTCAAGAAGACCTCCGTGCCCCGCTTCCGCGCCGGTCAGGGCTTCAAGGACCTGGTGAGCGGTTCGAAGAAGCTCCCCCGCGGGGGCGAGGTCGCGGTGAAGAAGGCGCCGAAGGGCAGCCTGTCCGGCCCGCCGCCCACCATCGCGAAGGCCGTCGGCAAGAAGGCCGCCGCGAAGAAGACGGCGGGCGCGGCGAAGAAGACCGCGGGCACCGCGGCGAAGAAGACGGCGGCGAAGAAGACCACCGCCGCCGCGAAGAAGACCACGGCGAAGAAGGCTCCCGCCAAGAAGACCACGGCGACCGCCAAGACCGCCGCGACGAAGACCGCCGCCAAGAAGACGACGGCCCAGAAGGCTCCGGCGAAGAAGGTCACCGCCAAGAAGGCCCCGGCGAAGAAGTCGACGGCCCGCAAGACCACCGCCAAGAAGACCACCGCCCGCAAGGCGACGTCGTAAGGCCGCCAGGGCATTCACGCGCCGGGCCGGACTCCCCAGGGGAGCCCGGCCCGCGGTGTGTGTAAGGACGGTCAGAGGGTCTGGAGGGTTACGAGGGTGATCCGCAGGGCGCCGCCCTCGGACTCCGTCTCGATCCGCACCCGCTGTCCCGGCCGCAGCAGCCGCAGTCCGCCCCGGTCGAACGCCGCCGCGTCGAAGGGCACCGGGGTGCCGTCGTCGAGGAGCACCTGGCCGCTGCGGGTCTCGGGGTCGTAGGTGTACGCGGTCGCTTGCATGGCGGCCAGCGTAGTGCCTGCGGCGGCCTGCCGCCGGGGCGCCGGACGCCTGTCGGGGGCGGGCACGTTGTGGCTGGTCGCGCCCACCCGGCCGAGCCGCACGTCGATACGGCCCCCGCGCCCTTTCGGGAGCGCTTCAAGGACCCGGGATCAGCAAGCCCGCCGACGCCGCCGACGTGTGGCGGCCCACGCCCAGTGCGAGTGCAGCTCGCAGGTCCGCGGCCGTGTCGACGTCCTGGCGCACCGAATCCACCCCCGTGAGCGCGAGTTCCACCGCGCCGGAGGCCCGGTGGCGGGCACGCGAATCGATGCCGAACGACGGCCGCAATTCACGGTCACCCCCCGCGGCCAGCAAAGTCGTGCCCACTGCCGCCGCGTCCGCGAGAAAAGCGCGCGGGAATTGCGAGGCCGCCGCCAGCACCCGGGACAGTTCCGCCGGACGCAGGGCCGGCAGATCGGCGTTCAGGGCCGCCACCGCGGCGCCCGGACGGGCCGCGCGCACGACGGCCGCGCCGTGCGCCAGCGCCGCGTTCAGGCCGCTGCCGGGGGTGTCCGGCACGATCCGCGCGCCCAGCGCGGCCAGCTCCCGGCCGGCCAGCTCGTCGTCCGTGACGACCGCCACATCCGACACCGCCGCACAGGCCACCGCCGCGGCCACCGTGTCCTGCGCGAACGCCAGCGCCAGGCCCGGCCGCACCCCGTCGTCGGCGGTGTCCGCGAGCCTGCTCTTGGCCAGCGCCAGGGGCTTCAGGGGGATGACCAAGGTCCACTGCACCGGCGTACCGTCCCTCTCTAGTCGCGCTCATTGTCCCCCGCGCCCTCCGGCGCCGCCGGAGGCGGGGCGTACGGTGTTCTCGACAGACCGGCGGCCCGGGGCCACACTTGTGCGGCCCCCGCCGGGGTTGCAGCCCTAGAGGAAGGTGTCCTTGTGTCCCGCCGCAGAATCGGCTTCTGGTACCGCTTCGCCGCGGTGATCTGCAAACCGCCGCTGGTGGTTCTGATCAAGCGGGACTGGCGTGGAATGGAGCACATTCCGGCCGAGGGCGGATTTATCACCGCGGTGAACCACAATTCCCACGTGGACCCCTTCGCGTACGCGCACTATCAGTACAACACCGGGCGGGTTCCGCGATTCCTGGCGAAGAGCGGGCTTTTCAAGAAGGGATTCGTGGGCGCCGCCATGCGCGGCACCGGGCAGATCCCCGTCTACCGCGAGTCCACGGACGCCCTCAGCGCCTTCCGGGCCGCGATCGACGCCGTGGAGCGCGGCGAGTGCGTCGCGTTCTACCCCGAGGGCACCCTCACCCGCGACCCGAACGGCTGGCCCATGACCGGCAAGACCGGCGCCGCCCGGGTCGCCCTGCAGACCAAGTGCCCGGTCATCCCCGTCGCGCAGTGGGGCGCCAACGAACTGCTGCCGCCCTACGCCAAGAAGCCGAACCTCTTCCCGCGCAAGACGCACCACGTGCTCGCGGGACCCCCCGTGGACCTCTCCCGTTTCTACGACCAGGAGATGACCCCCGAGGTGCTGAAGGAGGCCACCGAGGTCATCATGGCGGCCATCACCCGCCAGCTGGAGGTGATCCGCGGCGAGAAGGCGCCCGAGACGCCCTACGACCCGCGCCGCGAGCGGATCGAGCAGCGCCGCCGCACCCAGGCGCAGACGGAGGGCCGGCAAGTGGAAGGGCAGAGCAAGTGAGCGCACCGGTAAGGGTGGCGGTCTTCAGCGCCGGCTCGTGGGGCACCGCCTTCGGCATGGTGCTCGCCGACGCCGGCTGCGAGGTCACCCTGTGGGCCCGCCGGCCGGAGGTCGCGGAGGCGATCAACACCACCCGGATCAACCCCGACTACCTGCCGGGCGTCGAACTCCCCGAGAACGTCAGGGCCACCACCGACCCGGCCGAGGCCGCGGCCGGCGCCGACTTCACGGTCCTGTCCATCCCCTCCCAGACCCTGCGCGCCAATCTCGCCGAGTGGGCCCCGCTGCTCGCTCCGGACACCGTCCTCGTCTCCTTGATGAAGGGCGTCGAACTCGGCTCCACCATGCGGATGAGCGAGGTCGTCGAGGACGTCGCCAAGGTCGGCGCGGACCGGATCGCGGTCGTCACCGGACCCAACCTGGCCCGCGAGATCGCCGCCCGCATGCCCGCCCTGGCCGTCGTGGCCTGCACCGACGAGCGGGTCGCCCAGCGGCTCCAGGCGGCCTGCCACACGCCGTACTTCCGGCCGTACACCAACACCGACGTGGTCGGCTGCGAACTCGCCGGCGCGGTCAAGAACGTCATCGGGCTCGCGGTGGGCATCGCCGACGGCATGGGGCTCGGCGACAACGCCAAGGGCTCGCTCATCACGCGCGGCCTCGCCGAGACCACCCGGCTCGGCCTCGCGATGGGCGCCGACCCGCTGACCTTCTCGGGACTCGCGGGCCTGGGCGACCTGGTGGCCACCTGCTCCTCGCCGCTGTCCCGCAACCACACCTTCGGCACCAACCTCGGCAAGGGCATGACGCTGGAGGAGACCATCGCGGTCACCAAGCAGACCGCCGAGGGCGTCAAGTCCTGCGAGTCCGTGCTGGATCTGGCCCGCCGGCACGGTGTCGACATGCCCATCACCGAGACGGTCGTCAGCATCGTGCACGAGGGCAAGTCGCCGGTCGTCGCGCTCAAGGAACTGATGGCCCGCAGCGCCAAGCCCGAGCGACGCTGAGCCTGCCCCGAACATGCGCCGGCGCCGGAAGGTGCCGGGCCCTGAACAGGCGCTGACGCCGGGATGCGTGGGGGCGGGCAGATGCTGCCGGGCCCGAGGGGGTGTCGAGACCGGAGGCCCTGCCTGGGGAAGCGGTAGGTCCGGGAGGCGTTGGGCGCTGGGGACGTGCCGGCGCCGGGATGCATCGGGCCCGGGAGGTGCCGAGGCCCGGAGGCGTTGCCTGGGGAGGCGGTCAGCCCAGGGGTGTCGAGGCCGTGAGGCGTTGTCCGGGGATGCGGGACGATGCGCCCCGTGGACGCGCCGGCGCCGGGAGACGCGGAGGTTCGGAGACGTCGGGCCCCGTAGACGTCGCGGCCTTGGGACGCGTCGCGCCGGGAGGGGCCGGAAGCGCGTGTCCGAGGAGGCGTCGGGACCGGGGCGCCGGACCCCGAGCACGCCCCCATGCCGGCTCGGGAGGCGTCGGGCACGACACTGAGCGACCGTCCGTGCGACGCTGAGCGACGGCCCGGGAGCGCGCGCTGACTTGGGCGCTACCTACAGGTACTCTCAACGCGATATGAGCACCGAGAACCTTCCCCAGAGCCCTGAGCAGCCGTCGCGCAAGCCGCGCGTGGCCGTCGTGTTCGGCGGGCGCAGTTCCGAACACGGGATCTCCGTGGTCACCGCCGGCGCCGTCCTCAAGGCCATCGACCGGACGAAGTACGACGTCCTGCCGATCGGCATCACCACGGACGGCCGCTGGGCGCTGACGGCCGACGAGCCGGAGCGGATGGCCATCACCGACCGCCGCACCCCCAGCGTGGCCGAGCTGGCGGAATCGCACGAGGGCGGCGTGGTGCTCCCCGTCGACCCGTCGAACCGCGAGGTCGTCTACAGCGAGCCCGGCTCCGTGCCCAAGGCGCTCGGCGAGGTCGACGTGGTCTTCCCGGTGCTCCACGGCCCCTACGGCGAGGACGGCACGCTCCAGGGCCTGCTGGAGCTGTCCGGGGTGCCGTACGTCGGCTCCGGCGTGCTCGCCTCGGCCGTCGGCCAGGACAAGGAGTACATGAAGCGGATCTTCACCTCCTACGGGCTCAAGGTCGGCCCGTACCTGGTGATCCGGCCCCGCGAGTGGGCCCAGGACGAGTCCGCCGCCCGCAAGCGGATCGTCGACTTCGCCGGCGAGCACGGCTGGCCGCTGTTCGTGAAGCCCGCGCGCGCGGGCTCGTCCATCGGCATCACGAAGGTCGACGACCTGTCCGGCCTGGACGAGGCGATCGCCGAGGCGCAGTCCCACGACCCGAAGATCCTGGTCGAGGCGGCCGTGCGCGGCCGTGAGATCGAGTGCGGCGTCCTGGAGTTCGAGGACGGCCCGCGTGCCTCCGTCCCGGCCGAGATCCCGCCGCCGGACGCGCACGCGTACTACGACTTCGAGGCCAAGTACATCGACTCCACGCCCGGCATCGTCCCGGCCCCGCTCACCGAGGAGCAGACCGCCGAGGTGCGCGGGCTCGCCGTCGAGGCGTTCGAGGCGGCCTCCTGCGAGGGCCTGGTCCGCGCGGACTTCTTCCTCACCGAGGACGGCGAGTTCGTGATCAACGAGATCAACACCATGCCCGGCTTCACGCCGATCTCGATGTACCCGCAGATGTGGCAGGCGAGCGGGATCAGCTATCCCGAGCTGGTGGACCGCCTGGTGCAGGCGGCGCTGCGCCGCTCGACGGGGCTGCGCTGACCCCCTCGGCTCTCATCCGCGCATGGAGGCGATCCCCTTCGGGATCGCCTTCTTCACGGCCGGCGCCAGGTCCGTCATCACCTGGGCGCTGTCGTCCGGCCCGGACAGCCTCTTCGGCAGGGTCACCTGCACGTACGCCCGGCGATTGGCCGTGGTGAACCGCCAGCTGCCGTCGCCCTGCTTCTCCATCAGCCACTCGACGCCGTTCACCCCGCCGGCGATCGCGTTCGGGTCCTCGCCCTGCGCCACCTTGGCATCGACCATCTTCGGCGGCCGGACGATGCCGCAGCGCAGTATGATCGCCGGGCTTCCCCAGCCCGCCGTGTAGGCGGACCGGGGCTCGGGGTCGGCGCGCGGCTGCCCGTCCACCCTCTGCGGCAGGACCTTGTCCAGGTCCCGGCAGAGCGGGGCGGTCCGCGCGTCAGGGGTGGGAACCGCCACGGTGCCGCTGTCGTCTGCCGTGGAACAGCCCGCGACCGCGACGAGCAGGGCCGGCGCGAACAGGGCGAGGGGCCGGTGACGGAAGATGTTCACCGGCCAAGCGTAGACGGGGGCTACAGATGCACCACCGGACAGGTCAGGGTGCGCGTGATGCCGTCCACTTGCTGGACCTTCGCGACCACCATGCGGCCGAGCTCGTCGACCGTCTCGGCCTGGGCCCGCACGATGACGTCGTACGGGCCGGTCACGTCCTCGGCCTGGAGCACTCCGGGAATCTTGCTGATCGTCTCGGCGACGGTCGACGCCTTGCCGACCTCCGTCTGGATCAGGATGTACGCCTGTACCACGGAACCTCCAGGGCGGCCACGAGGATCATGTGGGGAAAAGGAACGCCACGGTATCGCGTCGCCGCTCCCCGAGGGGAGACCTGCGGGAACCGGGCTTGCGCGCCAGGGTGCAGGCACGACGGAAGTTGACGGTCATCTCGACCGTATCGGGGACACTGGTGACGCGCGACCGGGCGTGGCAAGGCACAGAAGGGGCTTGAGGCAATGAAGGGCACAGTGGGTGAGCTAGGTGAGTTCGGGCTCATCCGGGAGCTGACCTCCCGTCTCACCACCACCCCGGCGGTCCGGGTCGGCCCCGGCGACGACGCCGCGGTGGTCGCCGCGCCCGACCGGCGGGTGGTGGCGAGCACCGACATCCTGCTGGAGGGCCGGCACTTCCGCCGCGACTGGTCCACGGCCTACGACGTCGGCCGCAAGGCCGCCGCGCAGAACCTCGCGGACATCGCCGCCATGGGCGCCGTGCCGACCGCGCTCCTGCTCGGTCTGGTCGTCCCCGCTGAACTGCCGGTCACCTGGCCGACCGAGCTGATGGACGGCCTGCGCGACGAGTGCCAGGTCGCCGGCGCCTCCGTGGTCGGCGGGGACGTCGTACGCGGCGACACGATCATGGTGTCGATCACCGCGCTCGGCGATCTGCGCAACCACGAACCCGTCACGCGCGCGGGTGCCCAGCCCGGCGACCTCGTGGCCGTCACCGGCTGGCTGGGCTGGTCCGCGGCCGGGTACGCGGTGCTCGCCCGCGGTTTCCGCTCGCCCCGCGCCTTCGTCGAGGCCCACCGGCGCCCCGAGCCGCCGTACCACGCGGGCCCGGCCGCCGCCGCGCTCGGCGCCACCGCGATGTGCGACGTCAGCGACGGCCTGATCGCCGACCTCGGGCACATCGCCGAGGCCAGCAAGGTCCGCATCGACATCCGCTCCGGCGCGATCGACATCCCGACGCAGATGAACGACATCGGGCAGGCCGTCGGCGTCGACCCGCTCCAGTGGGTGCTGAGCGGGGGAGAGGACCACGCGATCGTGGCGACCTTCCCGCCGGACGCCAAGCTCCCGGCCCGCTGGAAGGTCATCGGTGAGGTCCTCAACCCCTCCGCGCTGCCCCAGGTGACCGTCGACGGCGCCCCCTGGACCAGCAAGGGCGGCTGGGACCACTTCGGGGACATCGAGTCATGATCCCCCGGGTGCTCACCGTGGCCGGCTCGGACTCCGGCGGCGGCGCCGGCGTCCAGGCCGACCTGAAGACGATGCTCGCGCTCGGCGTGCACGGCATGAGCGTGCTCACCGCGGTGACCGCGCAGAACTCCGTGGGGGTGCAGGGCGCCTGGGAGCTGCCCGTGGAGGCGGTCCGGGCCCAGTACCGCAGCGTCGTGGACGACATCGGCGTCCAGGCCGTGAAGACCGGCATGCTGGCCTCCGCCGAACTGGTCGAGGCGGTCGCCGAGTTGATCTCCGGCACGGACGCACCGGCCGTGGTCGACCCGGTCGGCGTCTCCAAGCACGGCGACCCGCTGCTGGCCGCCTCCGCCCTGGAGTCCGTACGGACGAAGCTGCTGCCGGTGGCGACCGTGGCCACCCCGAACCTGGACGAGGTGGCCCAACTCACCGGCGTCCGCGTCACGTCGGAGGGCGATCTGCGACGGGCCGCCGCGGCCGTGCTGGAGTTCGGTCCCCGCTGGGTGCTGATCAAGGGCGGACACCTGGCGGGCGACGCCGTGGACCTGCTCACCGACGGCTCCGAGGTCCACCTGCTGCGGGCCCCCCGCCACGACAACCGGCACACGCACGGCACCGGCTGCACCCTCGCCTCCGCCATCGCCTGCGGCCTGGCCAGGGGCCGGTCCGTGCCGGAGGCCGTCGCCGCGGCCAAGGAGTACGTCACCGGGGCCATCGCCGCCGGGTTCGCGCTCGGCGCCGGGATCGGGCCCGTGGACCACGGGTGGGCGCTGCGGCGGGACACCCGCTGAGGGCTCGGGCGGGGTAGCCCGGCACCGCGACGGCGGTCGCCGCCTTCTCCGTCAGCCGTTCGAAGAAGCCGGCCGGCGGCCGGGAGCCGAGCAGCCCGGTACATCCGGTCCCGGTTGCGGACGCGCCGCTCGGTGGCCGGCGCGACCCGGTGATCGCCGCCCGCCAGGCCGGCTCACCGGCGAGGACATGGGCGCCGACGATCGCCACACCCGTGCCCGTGCCGCCCGTCGGGTACGGCAAAAAGCCGGCCCACCCGGAGGTGGACCGGCTCAGTGCAGCGAACCAGACAGTGGCCGCGCGCGGATGGGGGTCCCCCTCGCTCGAGCGGAGTCGAGAGTGGGGGAGGTTGCGTCAGCGCGAGACCTTGCCGGCCTTGATGCACGAGGTGCAAGCGTTCACGCGCTTCGGCGTCCCGCCGACCACGGTACGCACACGCTGGATGTTCGGGTTCCAGCGGCGCGGCGTACGGCGGTGCGAGTGCGAGATGTTGTTGCCGAAGCCCGGCCCCTTGCCGCAGACGTCGCAGTTGGCAGCCACGGGTCACTCCAAAGACTTCAGATGCACTTACGGTTGATCCCGGCATGCCGGGATCGAGATCCTATAAGACCTGAATCTTGAGTGGCGCTGCCAGGGGAATGGCCCGATCGGATCGGGCAACCGGAGCAGCATACAACGGCTGCGTCCGTACAACGAAACTACCATGGCAGCGCGGGCCCCCGGCCCGGCCCTCTTCCGGAGGGCACCGGTCCGGGGTCTACGCTGCGTCCCACGTCGAGCCAGCTCAAGGAGGCGCAGGTGACGCAGGTGCCGCAGACATTCCTCGATGCTCTCGCGGTGCGCACCTGGTGCGGTCTGGCGCTGCGGGCCCTTGGGAGGGCCCGGGAGGAGATCGACGCGATCAACGTCTATCCGGTGGCGGACGGCGACACCGGGACCAACCTGTACCTGACCGTGGAGTCGGCGGCGACGGCCGTCGAGGCGGTGTTCGCCGGGTACGAGACCGGCTCGGGGGAGCCCGCGCTGGCGGACGCCGTCCGGGCCATGGCCCACGGCGCGCTGATCGGGGCCCGGGGCAACTCGGGGACGATCCTCGCGCAGCTGCTGCGCGGGATGGCGCAGGTGCTCGCCGACGACGGTGACGCCTCTCACATCGACGGCCAGGGACTGCGGCTGGCCCTGCGCCGGGCCGCCGACTCCGCCCGGCAGGCCGTGGCCCGCCCCGTCGAGGGCACGGTGCTCACGGTCGCCTCGGCCGCCGCCGACGCCGCCGAGGGGGCCGACGGGGACTGCCGGACGGTCGCGCGGGCCGCCTACGAGGGAGCGCGGACGGCTCTCGCGGCGACCCCGGCCCAGCTGGCCGTGCTGGAGCGGGCCGGCGTGGTCGACGCGGGCGGCCGGGGGCTGGTGGCGGTGCTGGGGGCGCTGGTGGAGGCGTTCACGGGGGAGGCGGTACGGGAGCCGGTGCGCGAGCTTCCGCTCCGTGACGTTCCGGCCCGTGAGCTTGCGGCTCCCGACTCCCTGCTGCGGGAGATCCCGCAGCCCCACGGAGCCGTGTCCGTACCCGTGTCCGTGTCCGCTCCCGACGGCCACGCGCCCGCGCCCGCGCGCGTGGCGGCCCCCGAGCGGTGCGCCGACGCCGCCGCGCCCGGCGGACCGGCCTTCGAGGTGATCTATCTCCTGGAGGCCGACGACGCGGCCGTGACCCGGCTGCGCGCGCGGCTCGACGCCCTCGGGGACTCCCTGGTCGTGGTCGGCGGCGACGGGCTGTGGAACGTTCATGTGCACGTCGACGACGCCGGCGCCGCCGTGGAGGCCGGCGTGGAGGCCGGGCGGCCGTACCGGATCCGGATCACCCACTTCGGGCTCGGCGACGTGCGCACCGGCCGCGAGCGCCCGCCGCGCGAGCGGACCCAGCGGGCGGTCGTCGCCGTCGTACCGGGCGAGGGGCTGGCCGCGCTGTACGCCGAGTCGGGCGCCACCACCGTCCTCGCGCGCCCCGGCGAGCCGCCCGCCAGCGGAGAGCTGGTGCAGGCGGTACGGCGGGCCCACGCACGGGAGGTCGTGCTGCTGCCCAACGACGCCGACCTGCGGCACACGGCCGCCGCCGCGGCCGAACAGGCCCGCGCCGAGGGCATCCGCGTGGCCCTCATCCCGACCCGCTCGGCGGTCCAGGGCATCGCCGCGCTCGCGGTGCACGAGCCGGGGCGCCGGTTCGACGAGGACGTCGTCCAGATGACCTCGGCGGCGGGCGCCACCCGGTACGCCGAGGTCGTCGTGGCCGAGCGCCAGTCCTGGACGACGGCCGGCGTCTGCCAGGCAGGGGACGTGCTCGGCCTGATCGACGGCGACGTCGCGGTGATCGGCACGGACGTCACCGCCACCGCCCGCACCGTCCTCGACCGCATGCTCCAGGCCGGCGGCGAACTCGTCACGCTCGTCGTCGGCGACGAGGCGCCCGAGACCGCCGCCGCACAGCTGGAGGCACGGGTACGGGAGTCCTACCTGGCCGTGGACACGGTGGTGTACCGGGGCGGCCGGCAGGGGACCCTGCTGCTCATCGGCGTCGAGTGACGGCGGGGACGGCTCAGCCCCGTCCGGTGTCCTCCCCTTCCGGCTCTCGTGCCGCCTCCAGCAACTCGGCCGCCTCCTCCCGCCGGGCCCGGGCCGTCTCGTCCCCCTCGGCCGCGCCCTCGTAGACCGCGAGCACCTCACGCGCGCGTGCCGCCGCCCGCGCCGGACGGCCGAGGCCCGCCTCCAGCCGGCCCGCGGCCAGTTCTGCGCCGGTACGGTCGTGCAGTCCGGCCGCGCCGAGCGTCGCGAACACCGCCACGGCCCGGGTCATCTGCTCCAGCGCCGCCTCGAACGCGTCCCCGACCGCCGGATCCCCGGCGTCCCCGGCTGCCGAACGGGCCAGCAGCTCCGCGAACTGCCGGTACGTGCCGCCCAGTTCGGTGGCCAGCTCCTCCCGCTGCGCCGCCCCCTCGGCCGCCGCCAGCGCGGTCTCGCACTCCCGTACCGCCTGGCTCATCAGCGCGCGGGCGTCCGCGGCCCCCGGCCCGTCGTCGAGGGCGAGCCAGGCGCGGGCGCGCAGCGAGCGGACCAGGAACGGGGTGTTGCCGAGCGCGCGCCACAGGTCGCCCGCGCGCGCGTACGCACGGTCGGCCTCCGCCGCCAGCCCGGCGTTGCCCAGCGACTCGGCGGCGAGGTGGGCGAGCGTGGCGTGGTCCTGCTGCTCGGGCCAGTGCCGGGCGAGGTCGGCGGCCTTGAGCCGCTGTTCGGCGGCGGCCCGGTGCTCGCCCAGCTCGCCCAGGCAGTCCCCGAGCCACCAGCGGGCCTGGACGACCGCCCCGTCGCCGTGGGTGTCGGCGCCGAGGTCGGCCAGTGCGGACTCCAGCACCTCGGCTGCCTCCGCGTACCGGCCCCGGCGCAGCAGGAAACCGCCGAGCTGCTGCCGTGCCCAGGCCCCCAGGGTGCCGCTCTCACCGGCCTCGTCGGCCCAGTGCGCGGCCTCCAGCGCGTGCCCGGCCGCCTCACCGGGCGCGTCCCGGCCACCGAGCACCTCGGCGAGCTGAAGGTGCAACTGGGCCCGGCCGACCGGCTCCACGTACGGCGCGCCGTGCTCCAGGGCCGCCCGCAGCGCCCGCTCGGCCCCGGCCAGGTCACCGGCCTGGTGGGCCAGGGCGGCGACCTGCACCTGGTACTCCACCGCGAACCAGGCGAGCCCGGCGGCCACGTACGCGTCGGCGGCCCGCCGGAACGACTCCGCCGCCCGCCCGGCGTCGCCGGTCACCCCGGCCAACTCGCCGAGCATGGCCCACGCCTCCGCGCCCCGCGCAGCCAATCGCACGTCGTCGCCGCCACGCCCGTCGACGAGCGCCAGCACCTCCCGCACGGCGACCTCGGCCTCCGCGACGGCCCGCCCGACACCGACGGCGGCCGGCACCCGCCCGGCACCGGTCACCCCGGAGCCCGCGCCGGCGACGGCCTGCCGGCCGTCGGTGGCGTCCCGCGCCTCGCCGGCGACGGTCCGCCCGGCGTCCGCGATGCCGTCACCCCCGGTCTCCGCCCCGTTCCTCCCGGCCTCGCCGGCGTCCGCCCGGGTCTGCGTGCCACCCGCCCGGAAGTCCGCGACGGCCTGCCCGGCCTCTCCGGAGCCCGTCCCGGTGGGCTCCTCGAACTCCCCGCCGGCCCCGGCGCCGCCGCCCACCGCCTCGTGCACCCGGCGCATCAGTACCCGGGCCCGGCTCATCGCCACGGACGCCGCCTGGCGTACTCCGGTCGCCTCGCCGGCGTACAGGGCGAGCGCCTCGTCGTACAGGGACGTGACCGTGGTGAGGGCCGCGTCCAGCTCGCCCGTCAGGGCGCGGATGTGGGCCCCACGCGCGCGGGCCGCCAGGGCCTCGCCGGGGTCGCCCGCCTCCGCGTACAGCGCCGCGGCCCGCTCGAACAGCCCGATTCCCTCCGGCCCCCGGGCCATCGCCTCGTGGTCGGCGATCTCCGCCCGGTCGCGTGCCGTGAGGGCGGCGCCGTCCCCCGCGGCCCGTGCGACCGCCGCCCAAGCCTCCAGGGCCTGCGGCCGCAGGGTGTCCGACAGGAGCCGCGCCTCGGCGAGCAGGGCGGGCAGGTCCGGTTCGCCGGGGGCCGCCGGCGCCGAGGGGGCGACCGCGGGCGTCGGCGCCGGCGCGGTACGCACCGTGCGCACGCCCAGCGGGAGGCGGTCCACCAGCGGGCGCTGGGCCATCCGCGCGCGGACGCGGTCGCCGACGGCGGACGTGCCGTTGCGCCGGTCGAACCGCTCGGCGAGCTCCGTCGCCTCCGTGCGCGCGTGCACCGCAAGCTCCCGTGCCGTCCAGGTCCGCCCGGCCGGCCCCGGCACCCGCTGCCCGCCGTGCCCCAGCACGGTCAGCCGGTCCATCAGCAGCGTCACCACGGCCAGGAAGTCCAGCCGGCTGCGTGGCTGCCCGGTGTCCGTGAAGTACGCCGGCCGCTCCGCCAGCAGCTCCAGACCGCGCGCCTCGTTCCCGGTCAGCGCGCAGAACTCCACGTGGTCGGCGTACGCGCCCCGCATGCTCTCCATGGACCGCACCAGCCGGAAGCCCCGCAGATGGTGCGCGCGGGCCTCCTCGACGCGCCCCAGCCGCAGCAGCGGGGCCAGCGAGGAGGCGAGCACGTTGTGCGGCTCGTGGGCACACGCGAACTCGCCCTCCTGCACCGGCCGCCACAGTTCGAGCGCCTCGGCGTCGCGCCCGCACCGCACCTGCCAGACGCCCTGCCCGTGCAGCTCGCAGGCGTGACAGTCGGCCATCCGGTCCCGGTCGGCGGCCAGCCACGCCGTGTACGCCCGCTCCGCGCGCGCGAGGTCCCCGATGTGCGCGGCCACGCTGAACTCGGCGCTGCGCACGGCCCGTTCGGAGTGCCCCGCGAGCCGGTAGCGGTGCTCCATCTCGCCGAGCCACTTCTCCACCGACGCGAGCGGGACGTGCGGCTGGTCCAGCATGCCCGCCGACACCCACTTGAAGACCCAGTACAGCGAGTGCGTCTCGTACGCGTCGAAGTCCTCGGGCCGCTCGTCCCACATGCGCAGCAGCCGCGCGAACGGGACGAACATCTTGTCCTTCTCGGAGCTGTAGTTGTAGACCTTCAGCTGGTGCCCGAGCGCCTCGATCACGGCGAGCGGGACGTCCAGCTTCTCGGCCTCGGCGAGCAGCTGCTCCGCGCGCGCGTTGCGGGCCGGGCCCTCCGGCTGCTCGGAGTTCTCCGCCAGCGCCCGGCGCAGCGCGTCGAAGTCGGTGATCCCGCTCATCGTCCGTCCCCCTCTCCGTGGGTCGCCCATTCGAGCAGCCCGATGAACGCCCGGTTGAGCAGCGCCGAGTCGGCCGGCCTGAGCGGGCGCTGCGCCATCAGCAGGGCCTGCCCGTACAGCGACTCGGTCGCGGTGCCGATCAGCTCCGGGTCGCCGAGCGAACCGATCCGCCGGACCAGCGGGTTGAGATGGTTGAGCACCAGACGCGCGCGCGGGGCGCTGCCGCGCAGCGAGCCCAGGATGCCCGCCCACAGGTCGTCGGCCTGCTCCTCGGCCGCCGCGCGGGCCTGCTCGTGCCGGGCGGCCCGGTCGTCCAGGTGCAGCGCGGGCACGGTCAGCGGGTGGAAGGCCCGCAGGACGACGTCACAGCCGAGCGGGTCGAGCCGGTCCCGCGCGGCGGCCAGGAACCCGGACAGCGCCAGCTCCTCGGCCGGGTCCACCGCGTCCAGGTGCGCGGTCACGGTGTCCGCGTCCAGCTCGGCGACCACCGTCCCCGGCCGCACCCGCGGCAGCGCCTCGACCAGCTCGCTGTCGTACGTGTAACCGCCGTTGACCACGCCGACGCCCTGGGCGGCCGCGATCGGCGCGACCTGCCGGTACTCCTCGACCGTCCGCGTGAAGTGCACCACCGGGTGCCGCCGTGCGAACTCCTCCAGGGACAGCTGCCCGTCGGTCGTCTCGAACGGCAGCCACGGCAGCATCGTGCGCAGCATGTCGGCGTCGTGCCGGGCGAGGGACTTCACGCCCAGGTGGTGCACGGCGAGGAAGGCCGCGAGCCGCTCGGGATCACCGGCCGCGAGCCCGGTCAGCCAGGACCGGATCCGCGTCCCGAGCGCGTCCCGCACCGCGGCCAGCGTCTCGTCCTCGTACAGCGACTCGCGCGAGGCGGTCGGCCGCAGGCTGTCGGTGTCCAGCACGCAGCGCACGAAGAACGCCCAGTCCGGCAGCAGCTGTTCGGCCCGCTCGGTGAGCAGCATGCCCTTCAGGTGCACACGGTGGGTCGCCCGCTGGGCCGGGCTGACCGCCGACGGCAGCACGTACGCCACCCCGCGGACCCCGGCCACCGGCACGTCCAGGTCGATGGAGTCCAGCGGGGTGAACCCGAACAGCTCACGGCAGTGCCGGGCCAGCGCGACCCGGCGGGCGGCCGGACCGGGATGAGCGCGGTCCCAGGGCGCGGGCAGCTCGGTGACGGGCTCGTCGCCGACCCGGACGTCGTACGGCAGCAGGGAGCCGAAGTCCCGGGCCAGGTCGCGGACCCGCTCCGGGGCCAGCCACTCGGCCGCACCGGCCCGCGCGGTCAGGTACACGGTCGTGCCCGGCTCGGGCCGCTCGGCGTCGGGCAACGTGCGCACGGTGTACGAGCCGTCGTCCCGGGCGGTCCACTCCACCGGCGGGGCCCCGGGCGTCCGGGCGCTGCGGCTGACCACCCGGATCCGCTCGGCGACCACGAAACAGGCCAGCAGCCCGATGCCGAACTGCCCGAGGAAGTCCGACCGGGCCTCCTCCAGGCCCTCGGCCCGCTTGGAGCTGCGCCCGATGGTCGCCAGCAGGCCGTGCACGTCCGGTTCGGTGAGCCCGACACCGGTGTCCTCCACCCGCAGCCCGCCGTCCGCCGTATACAGCCGGATCCGCGCCGGGGCGTCCGGGTCGGCGGCCCGGCGGGCGGTGACGGCGTCCACGGCGTTCTGCAGCAGCTCGCGCAGATAGACCTTGGGGCTGGAGTAGAGGTGATGGGAGAGCAGGTCCACCAGACCACGCAGGTCGACCTGGAAGCTGTGAGGCGGACGGGGTGACTGGGATGGCTGGGATGCCGGAGAGGTCTGGGAGTCCATCGTCACTGCGCCGGAGGGGGCGTGCGTGCGGCGCGGGGTCGGGCGGTCCCGGCGGGGCGGTGACCGCGAAGGATGGCCGGAGCGCGCCATCCTAGGGCCGGAACAGCCCGCCTGACCAGGAGTTTCCCGGATGTTTACGGCATCCGGCCGGTAATCCGCGGGGCGGGGTGTACGGCATTGTCAGTGGCGTGGTGTGCAATGGATCTCGTGCCCGCACTGCAAGAACCGCTCAAGAAGGTGCTCGGCCCCGCCACCGCGAAGGTGATGGCCGAGCACCTCGGCCTGCACACCGTCGGCGACCTGCTCCACCACTACCCGCGCAGATACGAGGAGCGCGGCCAGCTCACGCACCTCGCGGACCTCCCCATGGACGAGCACGTCACGGTGGTCGCCCAGGTCGCCGACGCCCGGCTGCACACCTTCGCCTCGGCCAAGGCGCCCCGCGGCAAGGGCCAGCGCCTCGAGGTCACCATCACCGACGGCAGCGGCCGGCTCCAGCTCGTCTTCTTCGGCAACGGCGTGCACAAGCCCCACAAGGAGCTGCTGCCGGGCACCCGCGCGATGTTCGCCGGCAAGGTCTCCGTCTTCAACCGCCGCCTCCAGCTGGCCCACCCCGCCTACGAACTGCTGCGAGGCGACAGCGAGGAGGCCGTCGAGACCTGGGCGGGCACCCTGATCCCCATCTACCCGGCCACCGCCAAGTTGGAGTCCTGGAAGATCGGCAAAGCCGTGCAGACGGTGCTCCCGAGCGCCCAGGAAGCCCTCGACCCCCTGCCCGGCGCCCTCCGTGAGGGCCGCGGCCTGCTCCCGCTCCCCGAGGCCCTGCTCAAGATCCACCGCCCGCACACCAAGGCCGACATCGCCGACGCCCGCGCCCGCCTGAAGTGGGACGAGGCCTTCGTCCTCCAGGTCGCCCTGGCCCGCCGCCGGCACGCCGAGACCCAGCTCCCGGCCGTCCCCCGCGTCCCCGGCCCGGACGGCATCCTCGCGGCCTTCGACGACCGCCTCCCCTTCACCCTCACCGAGGGCCAGCGCAAGGTCACCGAGGAGATCTTCGCCGACCTCGCCACCGCCCACCCGATGCACCGCCTGCTGCAGGGCGAGGTCGGATCCGGCAAGACCCTGGTCGCCCTGCGCGCCATGCTCGCCGTGGTCGACGCCGGGGGCCAGGCGGCCATGCTCGCGCCCACCGAGGTCCTCGCCCAGCAGCACCACCGCTCGGTCACCGAGATGATGGGCGAACTGGCGGAGGGAGGGATGCTGGGCGGCGCCGAGCACGCCACCAAGGTCGTCCTGCTCACCGGCTCCATGGGCACGGCCGCCCGCCGTCAGGCGCTGCTGGACCTGGCCACCGGCGAGGCCGGGATCGTCATCGGCACCCACGCCCTGATCGAGGACAAGGTCCAGTTCCACGACCTCGGCCTGGTCGTGGTGGACGAACAGCACCGCTTCGGCGTGGAACAGCGCGACGCACTGCGCGGCAAGGCGCACTCCCAGGGGGAGAGGCGGTCCCCGCACCTCCTCGTCATGACCGCCACCCCCATCCCGCGCACGGTCGCCATGACGGTCTTCGGCGACCTGGAGACCTCCGTCCTCGACCAGCTCCCGGCCGGCCGCTCCCCGATCGCCAGCCATGTCGTCCCGGCCGCCGACAAGCCCCACTTCCTGGCCCGTGCCTGGGAACGGGTCCGCGAGGAGGTCGCAGGCGGCCACCAGGCGTACGTGGTCTGCCCGCGGATCGGGGACGAGGAGGACGACCCGGGGAAGTCCGGCAAGAAGAAGCCCCCGCAGGACGAGGCGGACAAACGCCCCCCGCTGGCCGTGCTCGACGTGGCCGACCAGCTCGCCCGCGGCCCCCTGAAGGGCCTGAAGGTGGAGGTGCTGCACGGCCGGATGCACCCCGACGAGAAGGACGCCGTGATGCGCCGCTTCGCCGCGGGCGAGACGGACGTCCTGGTCGCCACCACCGTCATCGAGGTCGGCGTCAACGTCCCCAACGCCACGGCCATGGTCATCATGGACGCCGACCGCTTCGGCGTCTCCCAGCTCCACCAGCTGCGCGGCCGGGTCGGCCGCGGCTCCGCCCCCGGCCTGTGCCTCCTGGTCACCGAGATGCCCGAGGCCAGCCCGGCCCGCCAGCGCCTGGGCGCCGTCGCCTCCACCCTCGACGGCTTCGAACTCTCCCGCATCGACCTCGAACAGCGCCGCGAGGGCGACGTCCTCGGCCAGGCCCAGTCCGGCGCCCGCTCCAGCCTGCGGGTCCTGGCGGTCATCGAGGACGAGGAGGTCATCGCCGAGGCGAGGCAGGAGGCGGCGGCGGTGGTCGCGGCCGACCCGGAGCTGCACCGGCTGCCCGGCCTGCGCACCGCGCTGGACGCCCTCCTGGACGAGGAGAGGGAGCAGTACCTGGAGAAGGGCTGAGACGGGAACGCCCCGGAGGGGCGCGGCCCCGTCGTCCGTATGCGGCTACCACCGCGCGGGCGCGACCAGCCACAATGAACCGTAAAGCCGCCCACGGAGAAGGACCCCCCATGACCCGCGTGATCGCCGGCGCCGCCGGCGGACGGCGCCTCTCGGTACCGCCCGGCACCGGAACCCGGCCGACCTCCGACCGCGCACGCGAGGGCCTCCTCTCCACCTGGCAGTCCCTCCTCGGCGGCCCCCTGGACGGCGAACGGGTCCTGGACCTCTACGCCGGCTCGGGCGCCGTGGGCCTGGAGGCCCTGTCCCGCGGCGCGCGCCACGTCCTGCTGGTCGAGGCGGACACCCGGGCCGCGCGGACCGTCCGGGAGAACGTGAGAAACCTGGGCCTGCCCGGCGCCGAGGTCAGAACGGGCAAAGCGGAACAGGTCATCAGGCAGGCCGCACCGGAAGAGCCCTACGACCTCGTCTTCCTCGACCCCCCGTACGCCGTCACGGATGACGATCTTCGGGAGATTCTGCTCACACTCCGCTCGGAACGCTGGCTCGCCGAAGAAGCCCTCGTCACCGTGGAGCGCAGCACCAGAGGCGGCGAATTCCACTGGCCGGACGGCTTCGAGGCCATTCGGTCCCGGCGTTACGGCGAGGGAACGTTTTGGTACGGTCGCGCCGCCTCTACGTGCGAAGACGCACGATGACCGGACCGGAGAGCGAGGGATCACAAGTGCGCCGCGCCGTCTGTCCCGGGTCGTTCGACCCGATCACCAACGGACACCTCGACATCATCGCCCGAGCCTCCCGTCTCTACGACGAGGTCTACGTCGCGGTGATGATCAACAAGTCCAAGAAGGGCCTGTTCGGGATCGAGGAGCGGATCGAGCTGATCCGCCAGGTCACCGCCGAGTACGCCAACGTCCGGGTGGAGGCGTTCCACGGCCTCCTCGTCGACTTCTGCAAGCAGCGCGACATCCCCGCCATCGTCAAGGGCCTGCGGGCCGTCAGCGACTTCGACTACGAACTGCAGATGGCGCAGATGAACAACGGGCTCACCGGTGTGGAGACGCTGTTCGTGCCCACCAACCCCACCTACAGCTTCCTCTCCTCCTCCCTCGTCAAGGAGGTCGCGGCCTGGGGCGGCGACGTCTCCCACCTGGTGCCGGCGGAGGTCCTCGAGGCGCTGAACAAGCGCCTCGCCAAGGGATGATGGGGCTACAGTCGTCCCGTCCGTCTCCAACCCGGCTGTAGAGAGTGGCGAGCACAGGTGGACGTGCAGAAGAAGCTCGACGAGATCGTCTCCGCGGTCTCCAGTGCCCGGGCCATGCCCATGTCGGCGTCGTGCGTGATCAACCGTGCCGATCTGCTCGCGATGCTCGAAGAGGTGCGCCAGGCGCTGCCCGGTTCCCTGGCCCAGGCCCAGGAGCTGATCGGCGACCGTGAGCAGATGGTCGAGCAGGCACGGCTGGAGGCCGAGCGGATCATCGAGAACGCGCACGCCGAGCGCGGCTCGCTGATCTCCGACACCGAGATCGCCCGCCGTTCCCAGGCCGAGGCCGACCGGATCCTCGCCGAGGCCCGCAAGGAGGCCGAGGAGATCCGCGCCGAGGCCGACGACTACGTCGACTCCAAGCTCGCCAACTTCGAGGTCGTGCTCACCAAGACCCTCGGCTCCGTCGGACGGGGCCGTGAGAAGCTCCTCGGCACCGGCCCGGGCCTGGACGAGAACGGCTACGAGGACGAGGACGCCCCCGAGCGCAGCCAGGACCCGGAGACCCTGCGCCACAACGCCGACGCCTACGTGGACGCCAAGCTCGGCGCCTTCGAGGCGGTCCTCGCCAAGACCCTGGAGGCCGTCGGCCGAGGCCGGCAGAAGCTGCACGGGCGGATCGCCACGGACGACCTCGGCGCCCTCGCCGACGACACCACGACCTTCCAGCACTCCAGCGACGCCGACTACCTCGCCGACCTCGCGGCCCTCGCGGACAGCGACCGCGCGGCACAGCGGCAGCCCGAGCCGCCCCAGCCGCCCCAGCCGTCGTACGAGCCGCAGCCGGCCTACGGCTACGAGCAGCAGCCGGACCCGTACGCGGGCTTCCCGCAGCAGCCGGAGTACGCCCCGCAACAGGACCCGTACGGCTACCAGCAGGCTGATCCGTACTCCGCCCCCTCCGGCTACGCTCCGGCGGGAGGTGACCCCTTCCAGGGCTACGACGCCCAGCAGGGCGGCTACGACCCCCAGCAGGCCCCGCACCCGCACCAGGCCCAGCAGCAGGCGCCCCACCAGGACCAGCAGGGTTACGCCCTCGACGAGACCAGCCTCTTCGACACAAGCATGATCAGCGCGGAGCAGCTCAGGGCGTACGAGCAGGGCCGGGGCCTGTAGCCCGGGGCGGATTGGGCGCTGAGCGAAAGGTCCAGTATCCTGGCTCTTCGGTCGCGCGTATGTCCGCGATCACCGCTGCCCGGAACACCGACGGGTGGCGTCCCTTCGAGTTCGAAGACCGAAAGCAGGAATGGCTCCCAACGCCCGCCTCGACCACCGCAACCCCCTCGTGTTCGACACGCACGAGCTGGGCCGGCGTCCTGGCGCGTTGCAGCGCCTGACCCGCCGGATCGACGCTCCCCGGGATCTCGGCATCCAGGGAGTCATCGGAGTGCCGGAAGGCACCCCGGTGGAACTCGAACTCCGTCTCGAGTCGGTCATGGAAGGTGTGCTTGTCACAGGCACCGCCCGTGCAACGGCCGAGGGGGAGTGCGTAAGGTGTCTTGAGCCGGTCGAGCTTGAGCTCGAAGCGGACTTCCAGGAACTGTTCTCGTACCCTGACGCCGACGACCGGGGCCGTGTGATCGCGGAACCGGGCGACGACGCCGAGGACGACGAGGACAGGTTCTTCCTCGAGGACGGCCTGTTCGACCTCGAACCCGTGCTGCGCGATGCGGTGGTGCTCGCACTGCCGATGCAGCCGGTGTGCCAGGACGACTGCCCGGGCCTGTGTTCCGAGTGCGGAGCACGGCTCGCGGACGACCCGGACCACCACCATGACGCCGTCGACATCCGTTGGGCGGCTTTGCAGGGACTCGCCGGTTCGACGACGGACGGCGAGAAGGACGAGATGAGCGGCGCCGAAGCGGGCGTCGACGAGAAGCAGGAGAAGTAGCCGTGGCTGTTCCGAAGCGGAAGATGTCGCGCAGCAACACGCGCCACCGCCGGTCGCAGTGGAAGGCTGCGGTCCCCACCCTGGTTGCGTGCGAGCGCTGCCACGAGCCCAAGCTGCAGCACATCGCGTGCCCGTCTTGCGGCACCTACAACAAGCGCCAGGTCCTCGAAGTCTGAGCGGGCTGGTGAGAGGCACTGTGTCCACACCGAAGAAAACCTCTGCGGACAACCAGGCCTCGTCCCATACGCTTCTGGAAGGGCGGCTCGGCTACCAGGTCGAGTCCGCCCTTCTGGTGCGAGCGCTGACCCACCGTTCCTACGCGTACGAGAACGGCGGTCTGCCGACGAACGAGCGCCTGGAGTTCCTCGGGGACTCCGTGCTGGGCCTCGTCGTCACGGACACGCTGTACCGCACCCACCCCGACCTGCCCGAAGGCCAGCTGGCCAAGCTGCGGGCCGCGGTGGTCAACTCGCGTGCGTTGGCGGAGGTCGGCCGCGGCCTCGACCTGGGCGCCTTCATCCGGCTCGGCCGGGGTGAAGAGGGCACGGGCGGCAGGGACAAGGCATCCATTCTCGCCGACACCCTCGAAGCGGTGATCGGCGCGGTCTATCTCGACCAGGGCCTCGACGCGGCCTCCGAACTGGTGCACCGCCTGTTCGACCCGCTGATCGAGAAGTCCTCCAACCTCGGTGCCGGCCTGGACTGGAAGACGTCCCTCCAGGAGCTCACCGCGATCGAGGGGCTCGGCGTGCCCGAGTACCTGGTCACGGAGACCGGCCCCGACCACGAGAAGACCTTCACTGCTGCCGCCCGCGTCGGGGGCGTCTCGTACGGCACCGGCACCGGCCGCAGCAAGAAGGAGGCGGAGCAGCAGGCCGCCGAGTCCGCCTGGCGGGCCATCCGGGCCGCCGCGGACGAGCGGGCCGAGGTGGCGAAGGAGCCCATCAAGGAGACGGCCGACGAGGCCGTCAAGGGCAGCCGGGCCGCCAAGGACGGCGACGCGTCGTCCGCCACCGCCTGACCGGAACAGCAGCACCACCCGAGCGCCCGTCCCGCCTCCCGCGGGCCGGGCGCTCGGCCGTCCGCGGCGGCTCCGGCGCGGGGGACCGGCCCGGTGGGCCGGCCGGGTGCCGGGATACCCTGCCCTCAGCTCTTCCGCAGTCGCCCGAAGGAGTGCCGTGCCCGAGTTGCCCGAGGTCGAAGTCGTCCGCAGGGGCCTGGAGCGCTGGGTCGCCCACCGGACCGTCGCCGAGACCGAGGTGCTGCACCCGCGGGCCGTACGCCGGCACGTCGCCGGGCCCGACGACTTCGCGCACCGGCTCAAGGGCCACCACATCGGCACGCCCCGGCGCCGCGGCAAGTACCTGTGGCTGCCGCTGGAGGAGACGAACCAGTCCGTCCTCGCCCACCTCGGCATGAGCGGCCAGCTGCTGGTCCAGCCGCATGACGCGGCGGACGAGAAGCACCTGCGCATCCGCGTGCGGTTCGCCGACTCCCTCGGCACCGAACTCCGCTTCGTCGACCAGCGCACCTTCGGCGGGCTGTCGTTGCACGACAACACCCCCGACGGCCTGCCCGACGTCATCGCGCACATCGCCCGCGACCCGCTGGACCCGCTCTTCGACGACGAGGCCTTCCACCAGGCGCTGCGCCGCAAGCGGACCACCATCAAACGGGCCCTGCTCGACCAGTCGCTGATCAGCGGCGTCGGCAACATCTACGCGGACGAGGCGCTGTGGCGCGCCCGCATCCACTACGAACGCCCCACGGCGAACTTCACCCGCCCGGTCACGGCGGAACTCCTCGGTCACATCCGCGACGTGATGAACGCGGCCCTCGCCGTCGGCGGCACCAGCTTCGACAGCCTGTACGTCAACGTCAACGGCGAGTCCGGCTACTTCGACCGCTCCCTGGACGCCTACGGCCGCGAGAACGAGCCCTGCCGCCGCTGCGGCACCCCCATGCGCCGGCGCGCCTGGATGAACCGGTCCAGCTACTTCTGCCCCAGGTGTCAGAGGGCGCCGCGCGTCTCGTCGTAACGCGCGCGGGACGCCAGGACGTCGTCCATCGCGCCCTCCACACAGTGGATGAGCGCCAGCAGCCGCTCGGCGACCTGGCGTCCCAGGGCCGTCAGTTCGTAGTCCACGCGCGGCGGATTCGTGGGCTGGGCCTCGCGGTGCACCAGGCCGTCGCGTTCCAGCGCGTGCAGCGTCTGGGACAGCATCTTCTCGCTCACCCCGTCCACACGCCGGCGCAGTTCGTTGAAGCGCAGCGGACCCTCGTACAGCGCGCCGAGCGTCAGTCCGCCCCAGCGGCCGGTGACGTGCTCCAGCGTGCCCCGTGACGGGCAGGCCTTGGCGAAGACGTTGTACGCGAGGTCCTCGTGGCCCTGGGTGGTGACGGTCATACCGGCAAGGGTACGCCCGCGCAGCGCTCTCCACCAGGTTGCACTAACTGATGGTTAGTGCTTTCCTTTGGTTATTGCTCGCGAGCTGCTCTCTTCCTTGAGCTGCCGCTTGACGCTGTCCCTTTTCGAGGAGTCCCCATGACCACACCCGTCGTTTCCATCGCCTACCACTCCGGCTACGGCCACACCGCCGTCCTCGCCGAGGCCGTCCGCGCCGGCGCCCGGGACGCCGGCGCCGAGGTCCACCTGATCAAGGTGGACGGGATCACCGACGAGCAGTGGGAGACGCTGGACCGCTCCGACGTGATCGTCTTCGGCTCGCCCACCTACATGGGCACCGCTTCCGGCGCCTTCCACGTCTTCGCCGAGGCGACCTCCAGCCGCTGGTCCGGCCAGGACTGGAAGGACAAGCTGGCCGCCGGCTTCACCAACTCCGCCTCCAAGAGCGGCGACAAGCTGCACACCCTGCAGTTCTTCCAGACGCTCGCCGCCCAGCACGGCATGCACTGGGTCAACCTCGGCCTGCTCCCCGGCTGGAACAGCAGCACCGCGTCCGAGAACGACCTCAACCGCCTCGGCTTCTTCGCCGGCGCCGCCGCCCAGAGCAACAACGACCAGGGCCCCGAGGGCGTCCACAAGGCCGACCTGGCCACCGCCGAACACCTGGGACGCCGGGTGACGGAGACGGCGAGGACCTTCACCCGCGGACGCGTCGCCGCGTAGCGCCTCCCTGGGGTCGGCGGGCTCTGTTCAGTAGAGGGCTGAGACAAGGACGACTGTGGGCCACTTAGCGTGCCCGACGGGTCGGCACGGTCCCTGCGACTCTCCCGGCTACGCTCGCGCGGGAACGCCCCGCAGCGTGTGGCTGCGGGGCGTGCCTGGCGCCTAGTGGGGTTTAGTCGACTGCCTGCCCGTTGCCCGTGCCGCCCCTACAGGTCCCGGTGTGGGGGTTGGCCGGGGTGGAGGTCCAATCGACCGTTCCGCCGCCGTCGATGCACTCACCCGGGGTGAGGGCGGCGCCGAAGCCCTGACTCGGGGTGAGGCTGGCGGCGGTGGCGGTGGCGGCACCTGTGAGGCCGAGTCCGGCGAGAGCTGCCGTGGCGATGCCGGCGGCGAGGATGCGTCGAATGCGCATTCGGTTCCCCTTTCACGGATTGCCTTGATTGGGGCACTAATCAGCTTGATGTTCACCCACGTGGGTGGCACGTCACGTTGGGCCGTTCGGGTGACATGGCTGTCGGGCGCGGGGTCGGTGGACGCGGGGGAGAGCATCAAAGCCCTGAGCGAGTACCTGGGCCACCATGATCCCGGCTTCACGCTGCGGACGTACACGCACCTGATGCCGTCGAGCGGGACCCGGACCCGGGCCGCCGTGGATCGCGTCTTCGCGGACGAGGGAGCCACGGCTGACGGCCCCGACACGGCCCGGGTGCCTAGCCGTCTGACCTGCGGTTATCTCAATAGCCGAAGTCCTGCGTCCACCAGGGTCCGCCCGGGCCGAAGTGGACGCCTACACCGAGGGTCTTGAAGCCGCAGTTCAGGATGTTGGCGCGGTCGCCGGGGCTGTGCATCCAGGCCGCCATCACGGCCGCGGCGCCGGCCTGGCCGCGGGCAATGTTCTCGCCGCCGAGACCGGTGACGCCGGCCGCCGCCGCCCGGTCCCACGGGGTCCTGCCGTCCGGGTCGGTGTGGTCGAAGTAGCCACGCGCCACCATGTCGTCACTGAAGACCTCGGCCAGCTTGGTCAGCGAGGAGTTCGCCGCCAGCGGGCTGCAGCCGACCTTCGCGCGTTCGTCGTTGACGAGATTCAGCACCTGCGCCTCGGCGACGGCCTCCCGCGACACCGTCACCGGTGCGGAGGTCCGCGTCGGCGTCTTGGTGGCCGTGGGGGACGGTGTGGCCTTCGGGCTCGCGGGTGCGGACGGTGCGCTCGGCTTGGACGGTGCGCTCGGCTTGGACGGTGCGCTCGGCTTGGACGGTGCGCTCGGCTTGGACGGTGCCGTCGGCTTGGGCGGCGCGGGGGGCACGGGCGGCTTGGCCGGTGAGGAGGGCGTGTTCCTCGGTGCCGTCCTGGTCGGGGCCGGCTTCTCGGGCGCCGGCTTCGAGGGGATGGCCGTGCTGGAGGGCGTCGCCGTCCTGGAGGGGGTCGCCCTCTTCGAGGGGCTCTTCGTCGGGGCCGCTGTCCTGGCCGGGGCCGCGGTCTTCGAGGGGGCCGCCGTCTTGGGGGACGCCTCCGGCTTCGAGGGAACCTTCGGCTTCGCGGCAGGCGGGGCCGCGGAGGGGGAGTGCGTGGGGGAGGAGTGCGTGGAGGAGGCGCGCGGGGCGGACGACGACGGTGCCGGCGACGGGCTCGTGGAGCCACCGCGCGTGCCGCCCGACGTGCCGCCCTGCTCGCCGGCCGTGTTGACGGGCGCGGCCGTGGTTCGCACCCGGTCCCCACCGGAGATGTGCGTACTGCCGCCGAGCTGGTACTGCTCCAGGCCCGGTACGGAACCCGTGGCCACCGCGATCGCGCCGAGGCCGACGACCAGGGACGCGCCGAGCAGACCCGCGCGCACCGGCCGCCCGAGCCTGTTCCACCGCTGGTGCTCCCCGGACGGCCCGCCGGACGGGGTGAAGCCGTCGCCCGCCGAGCCGGCGCCGCCGGATCCGGGGCCCTGCCCGGGCGTGCCCGGCACCGGCCCGTCGTCCGTCGCGAACAGGTACTCCTGGGCCTTCGCCGTGGCGTCGGCGTAGGCCTCCGGGTTCAGGTAGGGCGCGATGCCCCGCGGCACCCGCCGTTCCCCCGCGGACGAGTGCTCGGGTCCCTCGCCGCCCGGTCCCGGGTGCTGCGTGTGGTCGGTCCCCGTGGCGCGGCCCGTGGCGGCGCGGCCGGCGGCGGAGCGTCGGTGGCGTCCCATGTCCTTGCCCTCTTCCTCGTGCCCGCGGTCGACCGGCGCCTGCACGGCGAGTGAGTCCCTGGAGCGTGACTCCCTCTGGCCAACCAAATCACTCGATCGAGTGAGTTTCATATGAAATGCATCGGGTTCGGACGGTACCCCATGCCGCTCGGGGACGCTGTGTCCCGGCCGACGCCGGCCGGTTAGGTTGCACCCATGAACGAGGAAGTGCGACTGATCGCCTGGGTGCGTGGACACGTGCAGGGCGTGGGATTCCGCTGGTTCACGCGCGCCAAGGCGCTGGAGATCGGCGGGCTGAGTGGTTTTGCTCTCAATCTGGCCGACGGCCGGGTCCAGGTGGTCGCGGAGGGGCCGCGGGAGGGCTGCGAGGGGCTCCTGGACTGGCTCCAGGGCAGCGACACGCCCGGGCGTGTGGACGGTGTCACCGAGATCTGGGACACACCGCGGGGCGGCTACGACGGCTTCGCCATCCGCTGATCCGGAGCGGCTCCGTCCCGCGCGCCGGAGCGTGGCAAGCTGCCGGGGGCACATGCGCGGACGGAAACGCCCTGGTGGTTGCCAAGACGGGCGCGGCGTGGCAGGCTCCGCACTTACTGCTGGTCGCCACGCCCTGAGGGTCCGGAGGAGTCCCAGCGCCGCCGCTTCACCGGCCGCGCGCCCCGGTTCGCCCGCCAATACAGGGCGTGATCGTGTTGACCGTCAAACTTTTTGGTGAGACGCTGAAAGCCCCGCGCACCTTAGCTGTTTGGCATGGAGCAACACCAGAGCAACACCCGGATGTGCCAAGCACCACGGGTGCGAATCCCTCACGACCCACACCGCATCGGTCGGTCACTCATTGTGGAGGACCATCCATCATGGCAAAGGCGCTTCTCGGTTACGTCGGCGGCTCCGACCCTCGACTCCTCGCCGAGATGCGACGGCTGCAGCAGCGAGTCCAGGACCTGGAGTCCGAGCTCGGACGGATCCAGGCGGAGAACGAAGCGCTGACGGCTGCCGCCTCTCAGGACAGGATCATGGAGAGCATCGACGCACACCAGGCGGAGCCTGCGCTCACCTGATCGCTGCATCGCTCCACGACAGCAGTCGCAACGATCGGGCTGCCCGTATCAACCGCTCAGTTGATCGGACGGCTGAGATCCAGCCGTCAGAGTTGCAAGGGACGCTTCGGCGTCCCTTCGTTCTTTCCCCCGCCTTCCCCCCGACGGCTCTTGGCCCCCGCATCCTTTCAGCCTCTTCAACATCTGGTGTGCCCTGCATGGTCACGAGCGAAACCGCGCGGTCCCGAGGGTTCATGGAGTGAGATGGCGGCGGCGGGTAGAGTCCAGCGGCGTGCACCTCAAGGCCCTGACCCTCCGCGGGTTCAAGTCGTTCGCCTCGGCGACCACACTCCGGTTCGAACCGGGCATCACGTGTGTCGTCGGACCGAACGGCTCGGGCAAGTCCAACGTCGTGGACGCGCTCAGCTGGGTCATGGGCGAACAGGGCGCGAAGTCGCTGCGCGGCGGCAAGATGGAGGACGTCATCTTCGCCGGCACCACCGGCCGCCCGCCGCTGGGCCGCGCCGAGGTGTCCCTGACCATCGACAACTCCGACGGCGCGCTGCCCATCGAGTACGCCGAGGTCACCATCACGCGGATCATGTTCCGCAACGGCGGCAGCGAGTACCAGATCAACGGCGACACCTGCCGGCTCCTCGACATCCAGGAGCTCCTCTCCGACTCCGGCATCGGCCGCGAGATGCACGTCATCGTCGGCCAGGGCCAGCTCGACTCCGTCCTGCACGCCGACCCCATGGGCCGCCGCGCCTTCATCGAGGAGGCGGCCGGGGTCCTCAAGCACCGCAAGCGCAAGGAGAAGGCGCTGCGCAAGCTGGACGCGATGCAGGCCAACCTCGCACGCGTGCAGGACCTGACGGACGAGCTGCGGCGCCAGCTCAAGCCCCTCGGCCGGCAGGCCGCCGTCGCCCGCAGGGCCGCCGTCATCCAGGCCGACCTCCGCGACGCCCGCCTGCGCCTCCTCGCCGACGACCTCGTCCGCCTGCGTGAAGCCCTCCAGGCCGAGATCGCCGACGAGGCCGCCCTGAAGGAGCGCAAGGAGACCGCCGAGCAGGAGCTGAAGAAGGCCCTCCACCGCGAGGCCCTGCTGGAGGACGAGGTGCGCCGGCTCACCCCGCGCCTCCAGCGCGCCCAGCAGACCTGGTACGAGCTGTCCCAGCTGGCCGAACGCGTGCGCGGCACGATCTCGCTGGCCGACGCCCGGGTCAAGAGCGCCACCTCCGCGCCCCCGGACGAGCGGCGCGGCCGTGACCCGGAGGACCTGGAGCGCGAGGCCGCCCGCATCCGTGAGCAGGAGGCCGAGCTGGAGGCCGCCCTCGAAGCCGCCCAGCGCGCGCTGGACGACACCGTCGCCCACCGTGCCGAACTGGAGCGCGAGCTGGCCGTCGAGGAACGCCGGCTGAGGGACGTCGCCCGCGCCATCGCGGACCGCCGCGAAGGGCTGGCGCGCCTGTCCGGGCAGGTCAACGCGGCCCGCTCGCGCGCCGCCTCCGCCCAGGCCGAGATCGACCGGCTGGCCACGGCCCGCGACGAGGCACAGGAACGGGCCGTCCGCGCCCAGGAGGAGTACGAAGCCCTCCAGGCCGAGGTCGACGGCCTGGACGCCGGCGACGCCGACCTGGCCGAACAGCACGAGACGGCCAAACGCCGGCTTGCGGAGGCCGAGGCCGCGCTGGCCACGGCCCGCGAGGCACTGACCGCCGCCGAGCGCAGCCGTGCCGCGACCCAGGCCCGCCACGAAGCGCTGGCGCTCGGCCTGCGCCGTAAGGACGGCACCGGCATACTGCTCGCCGCCCGGGACCGCCTCACCGGACTCCTCGGGCCCGCGGCGGAGCTGCTGACGATCACACCGGGTTACGAGATCCCGCTGGCGGCGGCCCTGGGCACAGCGGCGGACGCCCTCGCCGTGACGACCCCCGCGGCGGCGACCGAGGCCATCGGCCTCCTGCGCAAACAGGACGGCGGCCGAGCGACCTTCCTCCTCTCGGGAGCCCCGGAGCCGGCGCCCGCCAGGGGCGCGGGGAACGGCGTGGGTGACCACGACGGTCCCGCGCCCGGCCGGCGGCCCACGGCCCCCCTCGTCGCAGCCGGCCGGCGACCCGCCGCCGACCTCGTCCGCGGACCCGCCGAGCTGATGCCCGCCGTCCGCCGCCTCCTGGCCGGCATCGTCGTGGTCGACACCCTCGACGACGCCGAGGCCCTGGTCCACGCACACCCGGAGCTGACCGCCGTCACCGCCGAGGGCGACCTCCTCGGCGCCCACTTCGCCCACGGCGGTTCGGCGGGCGCGCCCAGTCTGCTGGAGGTGCAGGCGTCCGTCGACGAGGCCGCGGCCGAACTGGCCGAGCTGGAGGTGCGCTGCCGGGAGCTGACCGAGGCCCAGCGGGCCGCGGCCGGGCACCGCGAGCGGGCCGCCGCCCTGGTGGAGGAACTGGGGGAGCGGCGACGGGCCGCCGACCGGGAGAAGTCGGCCGTGGCCCAGCAGCTCGGCCGGCTCGCCGGACAGGCGCGCGGCGCCGCCGGGGAGGCCGAGCGGTCGGCCGCGGCGGCGGCTCGTGCGCAGGAGGCGCTGGAGAAGGCCGTACAGGAGGCCGAGGAACTGGCCGAGCGGCTGGCCGTGGCCGAGGAGATGCCGGTGGAGGAGGAGCCGGACACCTCGGTGCGCGACCGGCTCGCCGCCGACGGGGCCAACGCCCGGCAGACCGAGATGGAGGCCCGCCTCCAGGTCCGTACGCACGAGGAGCGGGTCAAGGGGCTCGCCGGACGCGCCGACTCGCTCGACCGGGCGGCCCGTGCCGAACGCGAGGCACGCGCGCGTGCCGAGCAGCGCCGGGCCCGGCTGCGGCACGAGGCGGCGGTCGCGGAAGCCGTGGCCTCCGGGGCCCGGCAGCTGCTCGCGCACGTCGAGGTGTCCCTCGCCCGGGCGGAGCAGGAGCGTTCCGCCGCGGAGGCCGCCAAGGCCCAAGGCGAGCAGGAGCTGGCCGCCGCCCGTACGGCGGGCCGTGAACTGAAGGCCGAGCTCGACAAGTTGACGGATTCAGTTCACCGGGGCGAGGTACTCGGTGCGGAGAAGCGGCTGCGCATCGAGCAGCTGGAGACCAAGGCGCTGGAGGAGCTGGGTGTCGAGCCGGAGGGTCTGGTGGCGGAGTACGGGCCGCGCCAGCTCGTGCCGCCCTCGCCCCCCGCCGACGGCGAGCAGCTGCCCGAGGACCCGGAGCACCCCCGCAACCAGCCGCGCCCCTTCGTGCGGGCCGAGCAGGAGAAGCGGCTCAGGGCGGCCGAGCGGGCGTACCAGCAGCTGGGCAAGGTCAACCCGCTGGCGCTGGAGGAGTTCGCGGCGCTGGAGGAGCGGCACAAGTTCCTCAGCGAGCAGCTGGAGGACCTGAAGAAGACCCGCGCCGACCTGTTGCAGGTGGTGAAGGAGGTCGACGAGCGCGTCGAGCAGGTCTTCACCGAGGCCTACCGGGACACCGCCCGGGAGTTCGAGGGGGTCTTCGGCCGCCTCTTCCCCGGTGGCGAGGGCCGGCTGATCCTGACGGACCCCGACAACATGCTCACCACGGGCGTGGACGTCGAGGCGCGTCCGCCGGGCAAGAAGGTCAAGCGGCTCTCCCTGCTGTCGGGTGGCGAGCGCTCGCTGACGGCCGTCGCGCTGCTGGTGTCGATCTTCAAGGCCCGGCCGAGCCCCTTCTACGTCATGGACGAGGTCGAGGCCGCGCTGGACGACACCAACCTCCAGCGGCTGATCCGGATCATGCAGGAGTTGCAGGAGACCTCGCAGCTGATCGTGATCACGCACCAGAAGCGCACGATGGAGGTGGCCGACGCGCTCTACGGCGTCTCCATGCAGGGCGACGGCGTCTCGAAGGTCATCTCCCAGCGACTCCGGTAGCAATCGCTCAGTCAACTGACTCTGTGTTCAAGAAGTGAACACAGAGGGCAGTGGCATATCTAAAAACTCACAGCAGCTGAACTATTGACTTCGAAACTTGAAGGCATAGTCTCTGCAACGTTGCTTTTACCTTCAGGTCCTACCTGTAAGGGCTCGCCCCCACCCGCGGCAGCGCTGCCGTGGCCCGAGGAGTTACACGTGACCAGCACAGCGCAGGCACCTCAGTCAGGAGCCAGGACGGCTCACCCCGATCATCTCGGGCACGTCATCTTCATCGCGGCGGCTGCCGCCATGGGCGGCTTCCTCTTCGGCTACGACAGCTCCGTCATCAACGGCGCCGTCGAGGCCATCCGCGACCGTTACGACATCGGGTCCGCCGCCCTCGCCCAGGTCATCGCGATCGCCCTGATCGGCTGTGCCATCGGCGCCGCCACCGCCGGCCGCATCGCCGACCGCATCGGCCGCATCCGCTGCATGCAGATCGCCGCCGTCCTCTTCACCATAAGCGCCGTCGGCTCCGCGCTGCCCTTCGCGCTGTGGGACCTCGCCTTCTGGCGCATCGTCGGCGGCTTCGCCATCGGCATGGCGTCCGTCATCGGCCCGGCCTACATCGCCGAGGTCGCCCCGCCTGCCTACCGCGGCCGGCTCGGCTCCTTCCAGCAGGCCGCGATCGTCGTCGGCATCGCCATCTCGCAGCTGGTCAACTGGGGCCTGCTCAACGCCGCCGGCGGCGACCAGCGCGGCAAGCTGATGGGCCTGGAGGCCTGGCAGGTCATGCTCGGCGTGATGGTCGTTCCGGCCGTCCTCTACGGGCTGCTGTCCCTCGCGATCCCCGAGTCCCCGCGCTTCCTGCTCTCCGTCGGCAAGCGTGAGCGTGCCAAGGAGATCCTCGCCGAGGTCGAGGGCAAGGACGTCGACCTGAACGCCCGCGTCGCCGAGATCGAGCACGCGATGAAGAGCGAGCACAAGTCCACGTTCAAGGACCTGCTCGGCGGCGGTTTCTTCTTCAAGCCGATCGTCTGGATCGGTATCGGCCTGTCGGTCTTCCAGCAGTTCGTCGGCATCAACGTCGCGTTCTACTACTCCTCGACGCTGTGGCAGTCGGTCGGTGTCGACCCGACGGACTCGTTCTTCTACTCCTTCACGACCTCGATCATCAACATCATCGGCACCGTGATCGCGATGATCTTCGTGGACCGCGTCGGCCGCAAGCCGCTCGCCCTCATCGGCTCGGTCGGCATGGTCGTCGGCCTGGCCCTGGAGGCCTGGGCGTTCAGCTACCACCTGGTCGACGGCAAGCTGCCGAACACCCAGGGCTGGGTCGCCCTGGTCGCCGCCCACGTCTTCGTCCTCTTCTTCGCCCTCTCCTGGGGCGTGGTCGTCTGGGTCTTCCTCGGCGAGATGTTCCCGAACAAGATCCGTGCCGCCGCCCTGGGCGTGGCCGCCGCCGCGCAGTGGATCGCCAACTGGGCCATCACCGCGAGCTTCCCGTCGCTGGCCGACTGGAACCTCTCCGGCACCTACGTGATCTACACCGTCTTCGCCGCGCTCTCCATCCCGTTCGTCCTGAAGTTCGTCAAGGAGACGAAGGGCAAGTCCCTGGAGGAGATGGGCTGAGCCTCGTAGCGAGGCCCCCCGAACTCGGGGGGAAGGGCCAAGTCCCCGCTGCCCCTCTCCTCGAACCGTCCGCCGCCCCCGGCCCGGCCACTGCCCGGACCGGGGGCGGCGGTGCCGTACGGCGGGACGGCCCGGCTCAGTGCGCCAGCGCCGGAAGGACCCGCCGCGCGAACAGCCGGAGGCTGCGCCAGCCCTCCTCCACCGGCATGCCGCCCGCCAGCGGATGCAGCACCAGGGTGTCCAGGCCCAGCACCACGCACTGCTCCGGCCTGAGGATCCGGTACACGCCCTCGGCGCGCAGCTCCGCCACCGTCGTGGCCGCCGACCTCACCGCCGAGCGGACCCCGCCCGACTGCCAGGAGGCGTACGTCCGCGCCTCGTGCAGGAAGTGCCCGCCGTACTCGGCCCACGCGCGGTCCGGATCCTCGGCGAGGTGCAGCAGCGGGGTCCCGGCCGCCGGCATCATGGTCCAGCCCTCGGTGCCGTACTCGGTGAGTTTCTCCTCGTAGTACGTCCGCAGCTCCGGCAGGTGCGCACTCGGGAAGAACGGCAGGCCGAGCCGGGCGGCCCGGCGGGCGGCGGCCCTGGAGGAACCGCCGACCAGCAGCAGTGGATGCGGATCGGTGCAGGGGCGCGGGGTGAGCCGTACCCGTCGGCCCCGGTAGGTGAACTCCTCGCCGGTCCACGCCGCCAGCAGCGTCTGGAGCAGTTCGTCCTGGAGCCGGCCGCGCCGGTGCCAGTCCACGCCGAACAGGGCGTACTCCTGCGGGCGGTATCCGATCCCGGCCACCGTCACCAGCCGGCCGCCGCTGAGCAGGTCCAGCACGGCGATCTCCTCCGCCAGCCGCAGCGGGTCGTGCAGCGGGCCGATGAACGCCGCCACCGTCACCGTGATCCGGCGGGTCGCCCCGAACACCGCGCCCGCGAAGGCGAACGGCGACGGCAGCCAGTTGTCGTCGGCGCCGTGGTGCTCCTCGGTCTGCACGGTGCCGATCCCGTGCTCGTCCGCGTACGCGGCCATCTCCAGGGCGGCCCGGTAGCGGGCGTGGAGGGCGGCGGGACCGGCACCGGGGGCGACGAGGTTGAAACGGACGACCGTGACGGGCATGGGAAGGTCCCCCTCCGGTGCGCTGCGGTGGAGGGGGACCTCAGCTGACGATACGTCAGATATCCAGGACCGGGGAGACGGGGGCGCGGGACCGCCGGACCCGTGCCCGCGGGCCCTCAAACCGGGTTCGGGCGCGGCCTGCCGCGCTTCCGGGCGAGTGCCAGCCGCGCACGAGCGCGGTCTGTCCGGGGGGCAAGGGTCCCTCCGGGCGGGGGAGCGCACCGCCCGGCGAAGGCGCCTCACACGCCGGCGGTCTCCCGCTCCCGGGCCTGCTCGGCCGTCCCGGCCGGGCGGGCCGTCGCCGGCTTCGGCAGCAGCAGGTACAGCCCGCCGGAGATCACGATCGTCGCGACCCAGCCGAGGCCGTACTCGCCGATCACGTTGTTCGTCGCGAGCGGGCCGGTGAACCAGTCCGAGGTGCTGAACATCAGGCCCGACACCAGCCCGGCCGCCCAGGCGGCCACGGCCGCGGGGGAGAAGCCGCCCCGGTACCAGTAGGCGCTGGTGCGGGTGGTGTCGGCCATGGCCCGGCCGTCGTACTCCGTGCGGTGGAACATGTCCGCGCCGAACACGCCGACCCAGGCCGAGAAGGCGACCGCCAGCAGCGACAGGAAGGCGATGAACGAGCCCATGAAGCTCGTCGCCACCAGCATCAGCACCCCGCCGAAGACCAGCGAGATCACGGCGTTGACGGAGACCGCCCAGTGCCGCGGCACCTTGAAGCCCAGGGTCTGCGCTGTGAAGCCCGCCGAGTACATCGACATCGAGTTGATCAGCAGCATGCCGATCAGCGCGATGAACAGGTACGGCACGGCGATCCAGGTCGGCAGGATCTCGCCGAGGAAGGACACCGGGTCGCTCGCCGAGGCCAGGTCCGGCGTGGCGACGGCCATCACCGCGCCCATCAGGACCATGGGCAGCACGACGACACCGGCGCCGCCCACCGCCGTACCGACGATCGCCCTGGACGAGGCCGTGCGCGGCAGGTAGCGGGTGAAGTCGGGGGCGGACGGGATCCAGCTCACACCACCCGCGGCGATCATGCCGATGCCGGTGATCACCGCGGCCATGGAACCGGCGCCGTGGTCCATCACCTCGGACCAGTCGGTGTTCGCCACGAGATAGGCCAGGACCAGCACCGAGAAGACGCCGAAGAGGTAGGTCGCGTACTTGTTGCACCGCTGTACGGCGTTGATGCCGAGCCCGGAGATCGCGAAGGTCGCGACGACGAACACCAGCAGCGTCACCAGGTCCAGCACGCTGTTCGCCCTGATGCCGAACAGGATGTCCAGGATGGTGAGCATCGCGTAGGCGCCGGTCACCGCGTTGATCGTCTCCCAGCCCCAGCGCGCGACCCAGATCAGTGAACCGGGCAGCAGGTTGCCGCGCTGCCCGAAGACCGCCCGCGACAGCGCCATCCCGGGCGCTCCGCCCCGCTTGCCCGCGATGCCGATCAGCCCCACGAGGCCGTACGACACGACCGGCGCCGCCACCGCGACGACCAGCGCCTGCCAGATGTTCAGGTGGTACGCGACGACCAGGCTCGCGCCCATCGTCAGCAACAGCACGCTGATGTTCGCACCGACCCAGGTGGGGAACAGTTCCCGGGTCTTCGCCGTGCGCTCGTGGTCGGGGACCTGTTCGATACCGCGCGTTTCGAGAGCGCCTTCGGTCTCGACGGTGTTCGTCATGAAAGAGGTGCCAGACGTGGGGGGACGGGGACGAGGGGACTCTACGCGCGTCAACAGCGCGCCCACCATCGTACTTTGCTCCCACTCCTAGCGATACGTGGTGTTTGTCTCTCGGAGGAAGCCACAAACGGGGTCCGCGGACACCCCATGGCCGATACTGGACGCGTTATGGAAACCGTCATCCTTGCTGTAGTCATCGCCGTGGTCGTGCTCGGCGCGCTCGGCGGGCTGATCGTGGGCAGCCGGCGCCGGAAGCCGCTGCCCCCGCCGCCCCCCCAAGCGCCCGACATCACCGCGCCCCCGGCCGAGCCGCATGTCGGCGACGAGGCCGAGACGCCGCGCGACGAACCGCGCCGGACGATCGAGGAGGTGGATCTTCCCGGCGGCCCCGCACCGGTCGTCGTCGAGGAGCCTCCCGTGGTCGAGGCTCCCGGGATCGAGATCCCGGAGCCCACGGCAGGCCGGCTGGTCCGCCTGCGCACCCGCCTGTCCCGCTCGCAGAACGCCCTCGGCAAGGGCCTGCTCACGCTGCTCTCCCGCGAGCACCTGGACGAGGACACCTGGGAGGAGATCGAGGACACGCTGCTCACCGCCGACGTCGGCGTGCAGCCCACCCAGGAACTGGTCGAGCGCCTGCGCGAACGCGTCCGGGTGCTCGGCACCCGCACCCCCGAGGAACTGCGCGCCCTGCTCCGCGAGGAGCTGCTCAAGCTGATCGGCACCGACGTCGACCGCACGGTCAGGACCGAGCCCGAGGACCGCAAGCCGGGCATCGTGATGGTCGTCGGCGTCAACGGCACCGGCAAGACCACCACCACGGGCAAGCTCGCCCGCGTGCTCGTCGCGGACGGCCGCAGTGTGGTGCTCGGCGCCGCCGACACCTTCCGCGCCGCCGCCGCCGACCAGCTCCAGACCTGGGGCGAGCGCGTCGGCGCCTACACCGTGCGCGGCCCCGAGGCCGGCGACCCCGCCTCCGTCGCCTTCGACGCGGTCAAGGAGGGCAAGGAGATGGGGGTCGACGTCGTCCTCATCGACACCGCCGGCCGCCTGCACACCAAGACCGGCCTCATGGACGAGCTGGGCAAGGTCAAGCGCGTGGTCGAGAAGCACGCGCCGCTGGACGAGGTGCTGCTCGTCCTGGACGCCACCACCGGCCAGAACGGCCTGGTGCAGGCCCGCGTGTTCGCCGAGGTCGTGGACATCACCGGCATCGTGCTGACCAAGCTGGACGGCACGGCCAAGGGAGGCATCGTCGTCGCGGTCCAGCGCGAGCTGGGCGTGCCGGTCAAGCTGGTCGGGCTCGGCGAGGGCGCGGACGATCTCGCGCCGTTCGAGCCGGAGGCGTTCGTGGACGCGCTCATCGGAGAGTGACCCACCCGCGGACACCGACAGGTGGCCGCGCGGCCACCAGGAAGCTCCCGCCCCGAGGTGCAGTCGGGGACGGGAGCTTCGTCCTGGAGGGGGTCTATGCCCTGGCCCGCGACCGGTGGGCCACGTACGCCAGCGTGCCGAGCAGCAGCCGGGCCGCCGGGGGCCGTGTCGCCGAGTCCAGCGCGGGCGGGCGCAGCCAGCGCACCGGGCCCAGCCCGCCCCGGTCGGAGGGCGGCGCGGTGATGTGTGTGCCGGGGCCGAGGCCGCGCAGGTCCAGCGCGCCCGGGTCGTCCCAGCCCATGCGGTAGAGCAGCCGGGGCAGGTCGGCGGCGGCGCCGGGCGCGACGAAGAAGTGGGCGCGGCCGTCGGGGGTCGCGGTCACCGGGCCGAGGGGGAGGCCCATCCGCTCCAGGCGGACCAGGGCGCGGCGGCCGGCCGGCTCCGAGACCTCGATGACGTCGAAGGCCCGGCCCACCGGCAGCATCACCGAGGCGCCCGGGAACTCCGACCAGGCCCTGCCCACCTCGTCCAGCGTGGCCCCGGCCGGGACGGGCGGGGCGAAGCCCAGCGGATGCGCTCCCGGCGCCGGGCAGTCCGGCCGCCCGCACGAGCAGGCGCCGCCCGCGGCCCGCGCCCCCGGCACCACGTCCCAGCCCCACAGCCCTGTGAACTCGGCGACGGCGGTGCACTCCGCGGACCGGCCGCGCCGACGCGTGCCGGAGCGGATCTCACGGATGCCGCCGATCGTGAAGCCCATGCCCCCTCCAACGGGTCCAGCGCGCCGGTGGTTACGCCACGGAGCGAGACGGAAGCGGAACGTAACGTTACGGCTCCGCCTCCCCGTGGCGACGCGGCGCCAAGGCGGCGCCTTGGGGTACGGAGGGTGGCGCACCGGGGGGGCATGCGCCCCTGGGTGCATCACTCCGCCCACTTCCGGCCGTCCTATGTCAAGTGAATCGCGCCCCGGCCACCGTGAGTTCATTCGAAGGGGTGGCGAATGGTGGCGTTTCAGGGATCCCTGTGGTTGGACGGGTGATCGTAGGATTACTGTGAGTGTGCGAGTCCCCGGGGCACATGCACTCGCGGGTATGCCGGAGGCAAGTCGTCAAACCGTTCGAAGGGTGAGAACCGGCGGACGGGAGGCCGTATTTACCGGCATTCTGATAGGGCTTGGCGCATCGGGCGACAAGTGGTCTCAGGGATGGGGGCGTTCCAGTGGGCGGCAATGGCGGAAGCGGGACACACGCTGACAAGCGCCCCAACGAGCTGCTCGGTTCGTGGTTCGTGCGCAGCGGCTGGTCCAAGGGCGAGCTGGCCCGCCAAGTGAACCGCCGGGCGCGCCAGTTGGGCGCCAACCACATCTCCACCGACACCTCGCGGGTGCGCCGCTGGCTGGACGGCGAGAACCCGCGCGAACCGATCCCGCGCATCCTCTCGGAGCTGTTCTCCGAGCGCTTCGGCTGTGTCGTCTCCATCGAGGACCTCGGCCTGCGCGCCGCCCGTCAGTCGCCCGCCGCCTCCGGGGTCGACCTGCCCTGGACGGGCCCGCAGACGGTCGCCCTGCTCGGCGAGTTCTCCCGCAGCGACCTGATGCTCGCCCGGCGCGGCTTCCTCGGGACCTCGCTCGCGCTGTCCGCCGGTCCCTCCCTCGTCGAGCCCATGCAGCGCTGGCTGGTGCCCACCCCGGCCTCCCCGGCCCCGCCCGAGCCGCAGACCGCCCTCGACGCGCGCAGGCCGGGCCGGCTGTCCCGGCCGGAGCTGGAGCTGCTGGAGTCCACCACGCGCATGTTCCGCCAGTGGGACGCCCAGTGCGGCGGCGGCCTGCGCCGCAAGGCGGTCGTCGGCCAGCTGCACGAGGTCACCGACCTGCTCCAGGAGCCCCAGCCCGAGGCCACCACCCGCAAGTTGTTCAAGGTCGCCGCCGAACTGGCCGAGCTGGCCGGCTGGATGTCGTACGACGTCGGCCTCCAGCCCACCGCCCAGAAGTACTTCGTGCTCGCCCTGCACGCGGCCAAGGAAGCCGGGGACAAGCCGCTCGGCTCGTACATCCTCTCCAGCATGAGCCGCCAGATGATCCATCTGGGCCGGCCCGAGGACGCCCTGGAGCTGATCCACCTCGCCCAGTACGGCAGCCGCGACTGCGCCAGCCCGCGCACCCAGTCGATGCTGTATGCGATGGAGGCCCGCGCCTACGCCAACATGGGCCAGCCCGGCAAGACCAAGCGCGCCGTCCGCATGGCCGAGGACACCTTCGCCGAGGTGGACGAGTGGGACGAGCCGGACCCCGACTGGATCCGCTTCTTCTCCGAGGCCGAGCTCTACGGGGAGAACTCCCACTCCTACCGCGACCTCGCCTACGTGGCCGGGCGCAGCCCCACCTACGCCTCCCTCGCCGAGCCGCTGATGCGGCGGGCCGTGGAGCTGTTCGCCGACGACTCCGAGCACCAGCGGTCGTACGCGCTCAACCTCATCGGCATGGCCACCGTGCACCTGCTCCAACGCGAGCCCGAGGAGAGCACGACCTACGCCACGCGCGCCATGGGGATCGCCAAGAAGGTCCGCTCCGAGCGTGTGAACACTCGTATCCGAAAGACGGTCGACACGGCCGTCCGCGACTACGGCGACCTCGCCGCCGTCATCGACCTCAGCGACCAGCTCGCCGTCGACCTCCCGGAGAACGCCGAAGCCGTCTGACCACCACAGCACCCCGGTCCCCGGCCGCGGCCGGTCCTCCCGAACTGCCCGACTCGGCTCCCCCATGCCAGGTCATCGGAAGGCCCGCCGCGGCCGGCTCGTGTCCGCGAACGGGTCCCGCGCGGAAGGTCGCGCCACGATAACGATCGCGCGGCCCCGGCATCCGGCACTTCATCGACGCGTAACACAGAGGGCGCCTTCGTCACCCCGGCGAAACAACGAGGGGCTTCGACCGAAACCGCGCTGCGTCAGTCTCGTGGCGCATAACCGGCCCACCCCTCACCTGACCGGACCGCTCAGGCACCGCCCGCACGGGGCCGTACCAACCGACGAGGAGACGCCGATGGCACCAGCCATCATGCTTGCGGCGGACGCACCCAAACTGTCGTCCGCGAACACAGGCTTCATGCTGATCTGTTCCGCCCTGGTGATGCTGATGACCCCGGGACTGGCCTTCTTCTACGGAGGCATGGTCCGGGTCAAGAGCACCCTGAACATGCTGATGATGAGCTTCATCAGCCTCGGGATCGTCACCATCCTGTGGGTCCTCTACGGCTTCTCCCTCGCCTTCGGCACGGGCAGCAGCCTGCTCGGCTGGAACGCCGACTGGATCGGCCTCAGCAACGTCGGCCTGACGCAGCTCTGGGACGGCTACACCATCCCGGTCTTCGTGTTCATGGTCTTCCAGCTGATGTTCGCGATCATCACCCCGGCCCTGATCAGCGGCGCCCTCGCCGACCGGGTCAAGTTCTCCGCCTGGGCGCTCTTCGTCGCCCTGTGGGCCACGATCGTCTACGTCCCGGTCGCCCACTGGGTCTGGGGCGCCGACGGCTGGGCCTACAAGCTCGGCGTGATCGACTTCGCGGGCGGTACGGCGGTCCACATCAACGCCGGTGCGGCGGCGCTCGGTGTCATCCTCGTCATCGGCAAGCGCGTCGGCTTCAAGCGCGACCCCATGCGCCCGCACAGCCTCCCGCTGGTCATGCTCGGTGCCGGCCTGCTCTGGTTCGGCTGGTTCGGCTTCAACGCCGGCTCCTGGCTCGGCAACGACGACGGCGTCGGCGCGCTGATGTTCGTCAACACGCAGGTGGCGACGGCCGCCGCCATGCTGGCCTGGCTCGCCTACGAGAAGATCCGGCACGGCGCGTTCACCACGCTCGGCGCCGCCTCCGGCGCGGTCGCCGGCCTCGTCGCCATCACCCCGTCCGGCGGCGCGGTCTCCCCGCTCGGCGCGATCGCCGTGGGCGCCATCGCCGGTGTCGCCTGCGCCGCGGCCGTCGGCCTGAAGTTCAAGTGGGGCTACGACGACTCCCTCGACGTGGTCGGCGTCCACATGGTCGGCGGCATCATCGGCTCCCTGCTCATCGGCTTCTTCGCCACCGGCAAGGGCCAGTCCACCGCCACGGGCGTCTTCTACGGCGACCACACCTTCACCCAGCTGTGGAAGCAGTGCGCCGGTGTCTTCGCGGTACTCGCCTACTCCCTGATCGTCTCCGCCGTCCTCGCCTTCCTCCTCGACCGGACCCTCGGCATGCGCGTCACCGAGGACGAGGAGATCTCCGGCATCGACCAGGCCCAGCACGCCGAGACCGCATACGACTTCGCCGGCGCCGGCGGTGGCGTCGCCGGGTCCCTCTCCGCCCCGGCCCTGGCCGCCGCGCAGAACAAGAAGGTGGACGCATGAAGCTCATCACCGCCGTCGTGAAGCCCCACCGGCTCGACGAGATCAAGGAAGCCCTCCAGGCCTTCGGCGTCCACGGACTCACGGTCACCGAGGCCAGCGGCTACGGCAGGCAGCGCGGCCACACCGAGGTCTACCGCGGCGCCGAGTACACCGTCGATCTCGTGCCCAAGATCCGCGTCGAGGTGCTGGCCGAGGACGACGACGCCGAGCAGCTGATCGAGGTCATCGTCAAGGCGGCCCGCACCGGCAAGATCGGGGACGGCAAGGTCTGGTCCCTGCCCGTCGAGACCGCCGTACGGGTCCGCACGGGCGAACGCGGGCCGGACGCGCTCTGACACAGCACAATCCAGGTCAGGGGAAGGCCGCGGGAAACGGAACAGGAGTCGCTGGGTGACCGGTACGGATGTGCGCGAAGAGACGGAAGACCCGGGATCCGGCGGCTACGCGGCGGCCCGGCTGCGCCTCCTCACGGAGGGGGCGCGGTCCGGGCCGCAGCGCCGTGCCGCCCTCTCCGGCCTGACCGACGACTGGCTCGCCGGACTGTTCGGCGCGGCCTCGGGCGCGGCGCACGGCGTCTCGCTCGTCGCCGTCGGCGGCTACGGCCGCGGGGAACTGTCCCCGCGCAGCGACCTCGACCTCGTCCTGCTCCACGACGGCTCCGACCCCGGCGCGGTCGCCGCCCTCGCCGACCGGATCTGGTACCCCGTCTGGGACCTCGGCATCGCCCTCGACCACTCCGTGCGCACCCCCGCCGAGGCCCGCAAGACGGCCGGCGAGGACCTCAAGGTCCACCTGGGCCTGCTGGACGCCCGCCACCTCGCGGGCGACGCCGGGCTCACCGCCGGCCTGCGCACCGCCGTCCTCACCGACTGGCGCAACCAGGCCCCCAAGCGCCTCCCCGAACTCCAGGAGCTGTGCGCCGAACGCGCCGCACGCCAGGGCGAACTGCAGTACCTGCTGGAACCCGACCTCAAGGAGGCCCGCGGCGGCCTGCGCGACGCCACCGCCCTGCGCGCCGTCGCCGCCTCCTGGCTCGCCGACGCTCCCCGCGAGGGACTGGCCGACGCCCGCCGCCGCCTCCTCGACGTCCGGGACGCCCTCCACCTGGCCACCGGCCGCGCCACCGACCGGCTCGCCCTCCAGGAACAGGACCAGGTGGCCGCCGAGCTGGGGCTGCTCGACGCCGACACCCTGCTGCGGCAGGTCTACGAAGCGGCGCGGGTGATCGCCTACGCCAGTGACGTGACCTGGCGCGAAGTGGGGCGCGTGCTGCGTTCGCGCGCCGTCCGGCCGCGTCTGCGCGCCATGCTCGGCGGGGGCAAGCCGGTCACGGAACGGTCGCCGCTGGCCGAAGGCGTGGTGGAACAGGACGGTGAGGTGGTCCTCGCCCGCGCCGCACGCCCCGAGCGCGACCCCGTGCTCCCGCTGCGCGCTGCGGCCGCCGCCGCCCAGGCCGGTCTTCCGCTCTCCCTGCACGCCGTACGGCGTATGGCCGCCACCGCGCGCCCCCTGCCCACGCCCTGGCCCGCCGAGGCCCGCGAGCAGCTGGTCACCCTGCTCGGCTCCGGCCGCCCGACGATCGAGGTGTGGGAGGCGCTGGAGGCCGAGGGCCTGATCACCCGTCTGCTGCCCGACTGGGAGCGGGTCCGCTGCCGGCCGCAGCGCAACGCCGTGCACGTGTGGACGGTGGACCGCCACCTGATCGAGACGGCCGTGCGCGCCTCCGAGTTCGCCCGCCGCGTCAGCCGCCCCGACCTGCTGCTGGTCGCCGCCCTGCTGCACGACGTCGGCAAGGGCTGGCCCGGCGACCACTCGGTGGCCGGCGAGATCATCGCCAAGGACGTCGCCGCGCGGATCGGCTTCGACCGCGCGGACGTGGCCGTGCTGTCCCTGCTGGTGCGCCACCACCTGCTGCTCATCGAGACCGCCACCCGCCGCGACCTGGACGACCCCGCGACCGTGCGCTCGGTCGCCGAGGCCGTCGGCAGCCAGAGCACCCTGGAGCTGCTGCACGCCCTCACCGAGGCGGACGCCCTCGCGACCGGCCCGGCCGCCTGGTCCTCCTGGCGCGGCTCCCTCGTCGCCGACCTCGTCCGGCGCGTCCGCGCCGTCCTCGCCGGGGACGGCCCCGACGAGCCCGAGCCGGCCGCGCCCACCGCCGAGCAGGAACGCCTCGCCATCGAGGCCTACCGCACCGGCGGCCCCGTCCTCGCCCTGCGCGCCCAGACCGAACCGGTCACCGGCGAGGACCTGGCCGGCGACCCGGAACCCCTGGGCGTGGAGCTGCTGATCGCCGTACCCGACCAGCCCGGTGTCCTCCCCGCGGTCGCGGGCGTCCTCGCCGTGCACCGCCTCACCGTCCGTACGGCGGAGCTGCGCGCGCTGCGCCTGCCGGACGACGTCGACGACGGCACCGTCCTCCTCCTGAACTGGCGGGTCGCCGCCGAGTACGGCTCCCTGCCCCAGGCGGCCCGGCTGCGCACCGACCTGGTCCGCGCCCTGGACGCCACCCTCGACATCGCCGGCCGCCTCGCCGAACGCGACGCCGCCTACCCGCGCCGCCGCGGCTGGACCGCCCCGCCGCCCCGGGTGACGGTCGCCCCGGCCGCCTCCCACCACGCCACGGTGATCGAGGTCCGCGCCCAGGACGCGCCGGGCCTGCTGTACCGCATCGGCATGGCCCTGGAGAAGGCCGGCGTACGGGTCCGGAGCATGCACGTGAGCACGCTGGGCTCCAACGCGGTGGACGCGTTCTACGTCACGACGGGGGCGGGCGCGCCGCTGCCCGCCGGGGACGCGGCGTCACTGGCGGGGGTGCTGGAGGAGACGCTGCGCGGATGACCTGACCCGGTGCTTGCGGCGCCGGGATACCCTGGAGGGCGACCTTCAAGACCGTCACCGACCCCGAGGACCGCGAGCGCCGTGTTCGACACTCTCTCCGATCGCCTGTCAGCGACTTTCAAGAACCTGCGCGGCAAGGGACGGCTCTCCGAGGCGGACATCGACGCCACGGCGCGCGAGATCCGCATCGCGCTCCTCGAAGCCGACGTGGCGCTGCCCGTCGTGCGGGCGTTCATCAAGAACGTCAAGGAGCGCGCGAGCGGCGCCGAGGTCTCCCGGGCGCTCAACCCCGCCCAGCAGGTCCTCAAGATCGTCAACGAGGAACTGGTCACCATCCTCGGCGGCGAGACCCGGCGTCTGCGTTTCGCCAAGCAGCCGCCCACCGTGATCATGCTGGCCGGTCTCCAGGGTGCCGGCAAGACCACCCTCGCGGGCAAGCTCGGCAAGTGGCTCAAGGAGCAGGGCCACTCCCCGCTGCTGGTCGCCGCCGACCTCCAGCGCCCCAACGCCGTCAACCAGCTGAGCGTCGTCGCCGAGCGCGCCGGTGTCGCGGTGTACGCGCCGGAGCCGGGCAACGGCGTCGGCGACCCGGTGAAGGTCGCCAAGGACTCCATCGACTTCGCGAAGTCCAAGGTCCACGACATCGTGATCGTGGACACCGCCGGCCGCCTCGGCATCGACGCCGAGATGATGCAGCAGGCCGCGGACATCCGCGACGCCGTGTCCCCGGACGAGATCCTGTTCGTCGTCGACGCGATGATCGGCCAGGACGCCGTCAACACCGCCGAGGCCTTCCGCGACGGCGTCGGCTTCGACGGCGTGGTCCTCTCCAAGCTCGACGGTGACGCCCGCGGTGGCGCGGCCCTGTCCATCCGGCAGATCACCGGCAAGCCGATCATGTTCGCGTCGAACGGCGAGAAGCTGGACGACTTCGACGCGTTCCACCCGGACCGGATGGCCTCCCGCATCCTCGACATGGGTGACCTGCTCACCCTGATCGAGCAGGCGGAGAAGACGTTCAGCCAGGAAGAGGCCGCCAAGATGGCCTCCAAGCTGGCGTCGAAGAAGGGCCAGGACTTCACCCTGGACGACTTCCTGTCCCAGATGGAGCAGGTCAGGAAGATGGGCAGCATCAGCAAGCTGCTCGGCATGCTCCCGGGCATGGGCCAGATCAAGGACCAGATCGCCAACCTGGACGAGCGGGACGTCGACCGCACCGCCGCGATCATCAAGTCGATGACCCCGGCCGAGCGCCAGGACCCGACGATCATCAACGGCTCCCGCCGCGCCCGTATCGCGCGGGGTTCCGGCGTCGAGGTCAGCGCGGTGAAGAGCCTGGTCGAGCGGTTCTTCGAGGCCCGCAAGATGATGTCCCGCATGGCCCAGGGCGGGATGCCGGGCATGCCGGGGATCCCGGGCATGGGCGGCGGCCCCGGCCGGCAGAAGAAGCAGCAGAAGAAGGCCAAGGGCAAGCAGCGCTCCGGCAACCCGATGAAGCGCAGGCAGCAGGAACTGGAGGCCGCGCAGCGCCGCGAGGCCGCCGCGCAGGGCGGGAACGCCTTCGGGCTGCCGCAGCAGGGCGGCCAGGACTTCGAGCTGCCGGACGAGTTCAAGAAGTTCATGGGCTGAGTCCGCGAAGCGGGGCCGAGGCCCGCTCGCGCGAGACGCCGGGGCGCCTCCTGCACAGGGGGCGCCCCGTTGCGCGTGCCGAGGCCCGTGGGGTGTCGTAACGTCCAGATATGAGTGATGCGGCGCCGCCCCGCAAGGCGCCTGATCAGCCGTGGCGCGCCGAGGGCACACCGGAGGAGCCTCCCCGGCGGTCCGGCCGGCTCCGGGGCGGCAGATGGTGGGGCCTGCTCGCCACCGCGGTGGTCGTCTTCGTGCTGGCCTACGTCGGGCTGCACTACTTCGGCCAGGGCAACGAGCCGACGATCTCGTACACGGAGTTCAGCAGGCAGGTCGGCGAGGGCAACGTCGCCACGATCTACGCCAAGGGCGACGCGATCCAGGGCCGGCTCAAGACCCCCCGCTCCGATCCCGAGGGCGGCGGCGAGTACACCAAGTTCAAGACACAGCGACCGGCCTTCGCGGCCGACCGGCTGTGGCAGAACCTGAGCAGCCACGGGGTCACCGTGACCGCGCGGCCGGTCGTGCAGGAACGCAGCCTGGCGGCCAACCTGCTGATGTCCCTGATCCCCATCGCGGTCCTGGTCGTGGTCTGGCTCCTCGTCCAGCGCCGGCTCGGCGGGACGCTGCCCGGCGGGGGCGGCCTCTTCGGCCGCCGGTCGCCGCCCAGACCGGTCGGGCTGCGACCGGGCACCGAGCGCACGACCTTCGCGGACGTGGCCGGCATCGACGAGGTCAAGGGCGAACTCGACGACGTGGTCGACTTCCTGGAGCACCCCGACGTCTACCGCAGGATGGGCGCGAAGCTGCCCCGCGGGGTACTGCTCTCCGGACCGCCCGGCACCGGCAAGACCCTGCTCGCACGGGCGGTCGCGGGCGAGGCCGGCGTGCCGTTCTTCTCGGCCTCGGCGTCCGAGTTCATCGAGATGATCGTGGGCGTCGGCGCGTCCCGCGTCCGCGAGCTGTTCTCCGAGGCCCGCAAGGTGGCACCGTCGATCATCTTCATCGACGAGATCGACACCATCGGACGCGCGCGCAGCGGCAGCGCGTCGATGAGCGGCCACGACGAGCGCGAGCAGACACTGAACCAGATCCTCACGGAGATGGACGGCTTCTCCGGCGCCGAGGGCGTGATCGTCATCGCGGCGACCAACCGCGCGGACATCCTGGACCCGGCGCTGACCAGGCCGGGCCGCTTCGACCGGGTGGTCACCGTGTCCCCGCCGGACCGCGGCGGCCGCGAGTCGATCCTGCGGATCCACACCCGCCAGATCCCCCTCGGGCCCGACGTGGACCTGACGCGGCTGGCCCGCGTCACCCCGGGCATGACGGGAGCGGATCTGGCCAATCTCGCCAACGAGGCCGCCCTGCTCGCCGTCAAGCGCAAACAGGAGCAGGTGACCGGCGCCGACCTGTCCGAGGCGCTGGAGAAGGTGCAGCTGGGCGCCGAGCGCACCCTGATCATGCCGGAGGAGGACCGCCGGCGCACCGCGTACCACGAGAGCGGCCATGCCCTGCTCGGCATGCTCCAGCCCGGCGCCGACCCCGTCCGCAAGATCACCATCGTGCCGCGCGGCCGGGCGCTGGGGGTGACCATGTCCACGCCCGAGGTGGAGCGGTACGCGCACTCCGAGGAGTACCTGCGCGGGCGCATCATCGGCGCCCTGGGCGGCATGGCGGCGGAAGAGGTCGTCTACGGGGTCGTCACGACGGGTGCCGAGAACGACCTGGAACAGGTCACCAACATCGCGCGCGGGATGGTGGGCCGCTGGGGCATGAGCGAGCGCGTCGGCCGGCTGTCCGCCCTGCCGAGCGACGCCCAGCAGGCGTACGGACTGTCGGCCGCCCCGCAGACCCTCGACGTCATCGACTCCGAGATGCGGCGGATCGTGGACGAGTGCTACGAGGAGGCGTGCCGCAAGCTCCGCGACCACCGGGGCCGGCTGGACGCGCTCGCGCGGGCGCTGCTGGAGAACGAGACCCTGGAGGAGGCGGACGCCTACCGGATCGCCGGGATCACACGTCTGACCAAGCAGAGCGAGGACTGACCCGGACGAAGGACCCCAGGGCCTCTCGTTCGGATCACGAAAGACCCTAGGGCACGCGCGCGATGAGGTAGCGGAAGACGTTCGGCATCCACACCGTGCCGTCCGGGCGCCGGTGCGGGTGCAGGGCCTCCGTCAGCTCCTTGTCGACCTGTTTGGCGTCCGTCGCCGAGACCGCCGCGTCGAACAGGCCGGTGGACAGCAGCCCCCGTACGGCGCTGTCGAGGTCGGCGTACCCGAACGGGCAGGCCACCCGGCCCGAGCCGTCCGGCTTCAGCCCGGCCCGCCCGGCGACCTCCTCCAGGTCGTCGCGCCGCGCGGGCGGGCGGCTGCGCGCGCCGCGCAGCGGATCGGCCAGCTTGGCGGCCACCCGCAGCACCGAGGAGGTGGCGCAGCGCTCCGGCGGCCCCCAGCCGGCCAGCACCACGGCCGCCCCCCGCCCAGCCAGCGGCAGCACACCGGCGAGCAGGTCGCCCAGCCCCTCGGCGTCGCCCGCGAGGCCGCCGACCGGCTCGAAGACGGTCACCAGGGTGTACGCGTCCGTCCGCGTGCCGTCCGGCGCCGAGGGCGGGCCGTCGAGGAGTTCCGCGGGCGTACGCGCGCGCGTGCCCGCCCCGCCGTCGCCGCCCCGGCCGGGCGGGGCGTCCGGCAGCAGGCGCTCGCGCGCGAGGGCGAGCCGTTCGGGGGAGGCGGAGTCGACACCGGTGACCGCCGCGCCCCTGGAGGCCGCCATCAGCAGGGCGAGCCCGGAACCGCAGTTCAGGCCCAGCAGCCGGGTGGCGGGGCCCACTTCGAGTCGGTCGTACACGGCTTCGTAGAGCGGTACGAGCATCCGCTCCTGGATCTCGGACCAGTCACGCGCGCGTGCGCCCGGGTCCACGCGGGGTGCGGACTCCGCGTGGGACGTGTGCTGCCGCACGAGCGTAGGTGTCATAGGTAAGCGCCCCAATCCGCCGACAGTTCGCCGCCGCGCCCGGTTGCGTGCCCCCGTGCCGTGCGCGCGCCCTTCCCACCTATGCCAGGTAACTCCCGGCTCGCGGTGGCGTCCAGGGGTCGTGGGGCCCGGCTTGGGATGTGGACGCCGGTGTGGCGAGATTTCACATCCCGGCAACCTGGACCGCCCCGCGGTGCCGGCCCCCGGAAGGCGGGCCGGTGACGGAGGTCGCGGCGGTACGCGGTAACGTCACGGTGGCCGTGGACGCTGACCGGGATGAGGGTGCGCGCCGAGAGCGGCCGAAACCCCCCTTGCGCGGCGGCCCGCGCCCGTCGCCTCAGGGCTCACCGGCGGTGCGTAGTGCGGACTACGCACCAGCTTGGTAGGAGCTGTGACGCTTCTCCGCAGATCAGCGCACCCGCCCTCGTCAGGACGCATCAGTGGCAACTGACGGGTACGTGCAAATTATTTGGGATGCCCCGGAATAGGAACACAGCGGCACTCCCGCTCGTTGTCATTACGTGAGCACGACACAGACACCACCTGTTCTCGCCGCAGAGCTGGCGCAGGCGTGGGCCGACATTCAGCGGTACCACCCCGAGCTGCCTGACCTTGCCGCGCCTGAATCCCTGATCGGGGAGTCGTCGTCCGCGTGCGGTCACGAACTCTCCTTCGAGAGGCTGCTCCACGAGGCAGTGCACGGCATCGCCGCCGCCCGCGGCGTCCGCGACACCTCCCGGGCCGGCCGCTACCACAACCGCCGTTTCCTCGCGATCGCCGAGGAACTGGGCCTGGACCACCCCGAGGAGCCGCACCCGAGCAGCGGTTTCTCGCTGGTCACGCTCAACACCGAGGCGAAGCGGCGCTACCGCCCGACCATCGAGCGGCTCCAGCGCGCCCTGAAGGCCCACACCGCGGCCACCTCGGCCGACACCTCCCGCACCTTCCGCGGCCCGGCCGCCCGGCACGGCTCCTCCGGCGGCGGCGTCCGCGTCAAGGCGGTGTGCGACTGCGGACGCAACGTCCGGGTGGTGCCCTCGGTCCTCGCCCAGGCCCCGATCGTCTGCGGCGGCTGCGGCAAGCCGTTCAGGATCCCGGAGGTCGTGGGAGCGGCGTAGCGGTCACGGCTGCTCGTGGCAGCCGTGGCCGACGGCGACCTCATCGCACCGGGCGGCGCACCCGACGTGACCTCACCTCCACGCCGGGTGCCTCCCCGGCATGCCCGGACGGGGCCCGCGCACCCTCGGCCCGGAGCGGCCCGCGGGGTATGGCAGAATGGCTAGCTGTACTCGACAGCCGCACAGGACCCCTCTCTCCTCCGGCTGACGCGTCCATCGGGCACTCGGGTACCGCAACCCCACGCGGCAACTCGCCGTGCCCAACCACGTCAATTCCAGGAGAACCCACTCCCGTGGCAGTCAAGATCAAGCTGAAGCGTCTGGGCAAGATCCGTTCGCCTCACTACCGCATCGTCGTCGCCGACTCCCGTACCCGCCGTGACGGCCGGGCCATCGAGGAGATCGGCAAGTACCACCCGACCTACAACCCGTCGGTCATCGAGGTGGACGCCGAGCGTGTGGCGTACTGGCTCGGCGTCGGCGCCCAGCCGACCGAGCCCGTGCTCGCCATCCTGAAGAAGACCGGCGACTGGCAGAAGTTCAAGGGCGAGCCGGCTCCCGCGCCGCTGCTCGTCGCCGAGCCGAAGGCCGCCCGCCCGTCGTTCGAGGCTCTCGGCGGTGACGACGAGGGCAAGGGTGAGGCGATCACCCAGAAGAAGAAGGCTGAGAAGAAGGACGAGGCCGCTGCCGAGTCCGAGTCCACCGAGGCCTGAGCAGCATGCTCGAAGAGGCGCTTGAGCACCTCGTGAAGGGCATCGTCGACAACCCTGACGATGTGCAGGTCGCCTCGCGCAACCTGCGCCGCGGGCGCGTGCTGGAGGTCCGGGTCCACCCGGACGACCTCGGCAAGGTGATCGGCCGCAACGGCCGCACCGCGCGCGCCCTGCGCACCGTCGTGGGCGCCATCGGCGGCCGCGGTGTCCGCGTCGACCTGGTCGACGTGGACCACGTCCGCTGACGCTTCATCGCAACCGGCTCGGGCCGGGGAGGGCCACAGGGCCGTCCCCGGCCCGCAGTCGTACGACAGGAGATTGGGACACGTGCAGCTGGTAGTCGCACGGATCGGCCGTGCCCACGGCATCAAGGGCGAGGTCACCGTCGAGGTACGTACCGACGAGCCGGAACTCAGGCTCGCGCCCGGCGCCGTACTCGCCACGGATCCCGCCTCGGCGGGACCGCTCACCATCGAGACGGGCCGCGTCCACAGCGGCCGCCTCCTGCTGCGCTTCGCGGGCGTCACCGACCGCAGCGCCGCCGAGGCCCTGCGCAACACCCTGCTGATCGCCGACGTGGACCCCGAGGAACTGCCCGAGGGCGAGGACGAGTACTACGACCACCAGCTCATCGACCTCGACGTCGTCACCGAGGACGGCACGGAGGTCGGCCGGATCACCGAGATCTCGCACCTGCCCACGCAGGACCTGTTCATCGTCGAGCGCCCCGACGGCACCGAGGTGCTGATCCCCTTCGTGGAGGAGATCGTCACCGAGATCGACCTGGCGGAGCAGAAGGCGGTCGTCGCGCCCCCGCCCGGCCTGATCGACGACCGCGCCGTGATCGCCTCCTCCAGGGACGAGTCCGAGGCGGAGTCCGGGGAAGACAGCGCATGAGGCTCGACGTCGTCACGATCTTCCCGGAGTACCTGGAGCCGCTGAACGTCTCCCTCGTGGGCAAGGCACGCGCGCGCGGCCGGCTGAACGTCCAGGTGCACGACCTGCGCGCGTGGACGTACGACCGGCACAACACGGTGGACGACACGCCGTACGGCGGCGGCCCCGGCATGGTCATGAAGACCGACCCCTGGGGAGACGCCCTGGACACGGTCCTCGCCGACGGTTACGAGACGGGCGCCCGGGCGCCCGCGCTGATCGTGCCCACGCCCAGCGGCCGCCCCTTCACCCAGGAACTGGCCGTCGAACTGTCCGAGCGCCCCTGGCTGATCTTCACCCCGGCGCGCTACGAGGGCATCGACCGGCGCGTCATGGACGAGTACGCGACCCGGATGCCGGTTCACGAGGTCTCCATCGGCGACTACGTCCTCGCCGGCGGCGAGGCGGCCGTCCTGGTCATCACCGAGGCCGTCGCCCGGCTGCTGCCCGGCGTCCTCGGCAACGCCGAGTCGCACCGCGACGACTCCTTCGCGCCCGGGGCGATGGCCGGCCTCCTGGAAGGCCCCGTCTACACCAAGCCCCCCGTCTGGCGCGGCCGGGACATCCCCGAGGTGCTGCTCAGCGGCCACCACGGGAAGATCGCCCGCTGGCGCCGTGACGAGGCCCTGCGGCGCACGACCCTGAACCGCCCCGACCTGATCGAGCGCTGCGACCCCAAGGCCTTCGACAAGAAGGACCGGGAGATGCTCTCCATCCTCGGCTGGGAACCGGACCCGGACGGGGAGCCGTACGGCCGATTTTGGCGCCGGGCCGAGGGCGTGGAACAATAGGCCGCTGTTGTGCGCCCGTCCGGCGTGCGCCCCTGCCACAGGGGGACACGACGCCCGCCCCGACCCGCACGGCAGCCTCCTGTACACCTAGCTCCCGTTGATGACCTGTGGCATCAGCGAAGAAAGCAGACGAAATGTCTCACCTGCTCGACTCCGTCGACGCCGCGTCGCTGCGCAGCGACATCCCGGCCTTCCGCCCGGGTGACACCGTCAACGTCCACGTGCGCGTCATCGAGGGCAACCGCTCCCGTGTGCAGCAGTTCAAGGGCGTTGTGATCCGTCGCCAGGGCTCCGGTGTCCGCGAGACCTTCACGGTCCGCAAGGTCTCGTTCTCCGTCGGCGTCGAGCGCACCTTCCCGGTGCACACCCCGATCGTCGAGAAGATCGAGCTGGTCACCCGTGGTGACGTGCGCCGCGCCAAGCTGTACTACCTCCGTGACCTGCGCGGCAAGGCCGCGAAGATCAAGGAGAAGCGCGAGAGCTGAGCGCTTTCCCGGAGTCACAGCGGAGCCGGATAGCATCTGGCTCCGATGGACACCGAAGCACAGCCGACGGAACGCGACCGCTCCTCCCACCCCGGTACTCCGGGGCCGGAGGGCCGGTCGCGTTTCGCGTTGGTGTCGCGGGTCGCCGAGTGGCTGCCCGGCGGCAGGATCACCCTCACGCTCTTCCTCTGCCTGGCGTTCCTGCTGGTCCTGAACGCGTTCGTGGCGCAGCCGTTCCAGATTCCGAGTGGATCGATGGAGCAGGGATTGAGGATCGGCGACCGCGTTCTCGTAAACAAGTTGGCGTACCGTTTCGGTGCCCAGCCGCACCGCGGCGACGTGATCGTGTTCGACGGCACCGGGTATTTCGGGGACGCGGACTACATCAAGCGCGTGGCCGGTGTGGCGGGAGACCATGTGGTCTGCTGCGACAAGAAGGGGAGGATCGAGGTGAACGGCCGACCGGTCGACGAGACGGCGTTCCTCTATCCCGGGGACAGCGCCTCCAGCGTGCCCTTCGACGTCGCCGTGCCCCCGGGCCGCCTCTTCGTCCTCGGCGACCACCGCAGCGACTCCAGCGACTCCCGCGACCACCTCGGCTCGCCCGGCGGCGGCATGATCCCCGTCGGGGACGTCATCGGCCGGGCCGACTGGATCGTATGGCCGTACCGCCACTGGACGCGTCTGACCCGGCCGTCCGCCTACGCGCGCGTGCCCGCCGCCCCGACGGGAGGCGCCCATGGGTAACCGCGGCAAACCGCGCGGGGTGCCCAGCACGCCCGCCGACAACCTGCTGCCCACCGGGGTACGCCGCACCTCCGCGCCCGGCGGTGGCCGCACGCGCGCGGAGCGCCGGCAGCTGCAGCGCAAGGTCAAGCGCAAGCGCAGACGGTCGGCCGTCCGGGAGATCCCCCTCCTGGTCGGTGTCGCCGTCCTCATCGCGCTCGTCCTGAAGACGTTCCTCGTGCAGGCGTTCGTGATCCCGTCCGGGTCCATGGAGGACACGATCCGGATCGGCGACCGGGTCCTGGTCGACAAGTTCACCCCGTGGTTCGGCTCCGAGCCGCGGCGCGGGGACGTCGTGGTGTTCCACGACCCGGGCGGCTGGCTCCAGGACGAGCAGACCGCCAAGAAGCACGACCCCGTCGTCGTCAAGCAGTTCAAGGAGGGCCTCACCTTCATCGGCCTGCTCCCCTCCGACAACGAGAAGGACCTGATCAAACGGGTCATCGGGGTCGGCGGCGACCACGTCAAGTGCTGCGACGCCCAGGGCCGCGTCACCGTCAACGGCGTCCCGCTCACCGAGGGCGACTACCTCTATCCCGGGGACGTGCCCTCCACCATGCCCTTCGACATCACCGTCCCCAAGGGCCGGCTGTGGGTGATGGGCGACCACCGCGGCAACTCCGCGGACTCCCGCTCCCACCAGGACACGGCCTACGGCGGCACCGTCTCGCTGGACTCCGTGGTCGGCCGGGCCATGGTCATCGGCTGGCCGGTCGGTCACTGGACGCGTCTGGAAGAACCTAAAACCTTCGCAAGCGTCACCGACTCGGCGTCGGGTACGACCGCTGGTCCCCAGGCGTCGCATAGGGTTGCTTCCGAGAATCCGAACGGAATGACCCAGCTCCCGACCCCTGCGGAACTCCCGCTCGTTATGGGAGTGGTGGGCCTGCGCCGGGTGCGGCGCGGGCGGCGGCACAGAGTGAGGAGTTGGCGTGGGGGATGTGGCGGTTGGCGCACGGTCGGGACACGACGGCGAGGAGCACCGCGGGCACCCTGTGGAACCGGACGTTCCCGTACCGGGCAGCGCCATGAGCTCCGGGAATGACGCGCCGGCGGGCGACGAGGGCACGCCGGAGGGCGAACCGGAGCCGCGCGGTGACGGCGCGGGCGCGGGAGCGTCGGCCGTGCGGCCGAGGCAGTCGCGCTCCTTCTGGAAGGAGCTGCCGATCCTGGTCGGCATCGCGCTGGTCCTGGCGCTGCTGATCAAGACGTTCCTGGTGCAGGCGTTCTCGATTCCGTCCGACTCGATGCAGAACACCCTCCAGCAGGGCGACCGGGTGCTGGTCGACAAGCTCACGCCGTGGTTCGGCTCCAAGCCCGAGCGCGGTGAGGTCGTCGTCTTCCACGACCCGGACAACTGGCTGGCGGGCGAGCCGACGCCGACGCCGAACCCGGTGCAGAAGGTCCTCAGCTGGATCGGCCTGATGCCGTCGGCGGAGGAGAAGGACCTGATCAAGCGCGTGATCGGGGTCGGCGGCGACACGGTCGAGTGCAAGGGCAGTGGCCCGCTGAAGGTCAACGGCAAGGCGCTGAACGAGCCGTACGTCTACCCCGGCAACACGCCGTGCAGCGTGGACGACCAGGGCGGCCAGTTCAAGGTGAAGGTGCCGAAGGGCTTCATCTGGGTGATGGGCGACCACCGCCAGAACTCCCGTGACTCCCGGTACAACCAGTCCGACAAGAACCACGGCATGGTCCCCGTCGACAAGGTCGTCGGCCGCGCGATCGTGAAGGCCTGGCCGATCAACCGCTGGGGCACCCTGCCGGTCCCGGACACCTTCGACCAGCCCGGCCTGAACGAGCAGTCCTCCGCCGCCGCGTCCCTGACGGCGGCTCCCGAGGGCATCGCCGTCGCGGCGGTCCTGCCGGCGGTGCTGTGGCGGCGCAGGCGAGCTGACGGCCAGGAGTCCGGGACGGCGGAGCTCCGGCCCGCGGAGTCCGGGAAGCGGTAAGCGGCCGCCCCGGCCGGGCGGGAGGGGCTGCCCCTGCTCGGTACCGCCGGGTAGGGTGCGCTTCCATGGGTGGCGAGAGCATGACGCGTACGGCCCCTCGGGGCGGCGGCACCGGCACGGCACGGGCCGGCGGCGGCAGCCGGCTCGGGCAGCGGCTGTCCGGACTGGCCGTGGCGCTGGGTCTGGTGCTGTTCCTCGGCGGCTTCGTCTGGGGAGCGCTGGTCTACCGGCCGTACACCGTGCCCACCAGCTCGATGACCCCCACCATCGACGCCGGCGACCGGGTGCTGGCCCAGCGCGTCGACGGTGACGAGGTGCGGCGCGGTGACGTGGTCGTCTTCGAGGACAAGACCTGGGTCAGCAACGCCAAGGTGGTCAAGCGCGTGGTCGCCGTGGGCGGGGACACCGTCTCCTGCTGCACGAACGGCAAGCTGACCGTCAACGGCAAGCAGATCGACGAGCCGTACCTGCCCGAGGGCAGCCTCGCCGAGATCAAGAACTTCGCCACGGTGACCGTCCCGGAGGGCCGGCTGTTCCTCCTCGGCGACGAGCGCCAGGGTTCCCTGGACTCCACCGCCCACCTCACCGACGCCGCCCAGGGCACCGTGGCCCGTGGCGCCGTGTCCGCCCGTGTGGAAGCCGTGGTCTGGCCCTGGAAGGGCACGCTCAAGCGCCCCACCGGCTTCGAGACGCTCGGCGCCCTCTCCCGGCCCGGCCCGCTGCGCACGATCGAGCTGCTGATCGCGGCCGGCGCCGTCCTGGTCCTCGGCGGCGGCGCCTACGGCCCGATCGCCGGCCGCGTGAGCCGCTCCCGCGCCCGCACGGCTTCCGCGGAGACGGCCGGTGTGCGCTGAGGCCACGCGGCCGGCGGGGGAGTCGTACGAGGGCGAAGGCGGGACCGGCGTGCGGAAGGTGGCCCGGGTCGTCCTCCTCGACCCCGAGGACCGCATCCTGCTCCTGCACGGCCACGAACCGGACGACCCGGCCGACGACTGGTGGTTCACGCCCGGTGGCGGCCTGGAGGGCGCCGAGACGCGCGAGGAGGCCGCGCTGCGGGAACTCGCGGAGGAGACCGGCATCACCGACGTCGCCCTCGGGCCCGTGCTCTGGCGGCGGCGGTGCTCGTTCCCGTTCGCGGGCCGCCGCTGGGACCAGGACGAGTGGTACTACCTGGCCCGTACGACCCAGACGGCCACCGTGGCGACGGGGCTGACGGAGCTGGAACGGCGCAGCGTCGCCGGAGCGCGCTGGTGGACGTGTCAGGAACTGACCCGGGCACATGAGACGGTGTATCCGACCAGACTCGCCGAGCTGCTGCGCACGCTGCTCGTCGAAGGTCCCCCCGCCCGGCCCGTGACCCTCGACACGGAAATCGTCTGAGGGTGCGCGGGACTGGCGCACAATGGGGGGATCGCACGGCTGAAGGGGAACATGCCATGAGCGCCGAGGACCTCGAGAAGTACGAGACCGAGATGGAGCTGAAGCTCTACCGGGAGTACCGAGATGTCGTCGGTCTGTTCAAATACGTGATCGAGACCGAGCGACGGTTCTATCTCACCAACGACTACGAGATGCAGGTGCACTCGGTACAGGGCGAAGTCTTCTTCGAGGTCACCATGGCTGATGCCTGGGTCTGGGACATGTACCGGCCGGCTCGCTTCGTGAAGCAGGTCCGGGTGTTGACGTTCAAGGACGTGAACATCGAGGAGCTGAACAAGAGCGATCTGGAGCTGCCGGGCGGGTGACCGGGCGGCCGGCGCGGACGGGTGACGGAGTTGTCCACAACCGCTGAGTAGTCCACCAAGATCAACACCGCTGGGCCGGATGCGTGACCGTTGGCGCCGGAGGTGGTGCCGACATGAGCAAGGCACGCAACGGACTCGGCAAGTACGGCGAGGACCTGGCCGCCCGGCGGCTGACGGAACAGGGAATGACGATCCTGGAGCGCAACTGGCGCTCCGGCAGGTCCGGCGAGATCGACATCGTGGCCAGGGACGGCGACGCCCTGGTCCTCTGCGAGGTGAAGACCCGCAGGGGCGGCGGCTACGAACACCCGATGGCCGCGGTGACCCCCGCGAAGGCCGCCCGGCTGCGTGCCCTCGCCGAGCACTGGCTCCAGGCCCACGGAGGAGCCCCGCCGGGTGGCGTCCGCATCGATCTCGTCGGCGTCCTGCTGCCCCGCCGGGGCGCCCCGTTCGTCGAGCACGCGCGGGGGGTGGCCTGAATGGCGTTCGCCCGTACGTGCTCGGTCGCCCTGGTCGGCGTCGAGGGCGTGGTCGTCGAGGTCCAGGCCGACCTCGAACCCGGAGTCGCGGCCTTCACCCTGGTCGGCCTCCCGGACAAGAGCCTGACGGAGAGCCGGGACCGGGTGCGGGCGGCGGTGGTGAACTCGGGCGGCGAATGGCCGCAGAAGAAGCTCACCGTCGGACTCAGCCCGGCCTCCGTCCCGAAGGCCGGATCGGGCTTCGACCTGGCCGTCGCCTGCGCGGTGCTCGGTGCCGCCGAACGGATCGATCCCCGGGTCCTCGCCGACATCGTCATGATCGGAGAGCTGGGCCTGGACGGCCGGGTGCGCCCGGTCCGCGGCATCCTGCCGGCCGTCCTCGCGGCGGCCGACGCCGGGTACGAGCAGGTGGTCGTACCCGAGTGCGCCGCCGCCGAGGCCTCGCTGGTCCCCGGCGTGTCCGTGCTGGGCGTCCGCAGTCTGCGGCAGCTCGTCGCGGTCCTGACCGAGGAGCCCGTCCCCGACGAGACACCGGACGAGCAGGGACGGCCCGACCCTCTCCTGGCAGGACTGCGCGTACCGGGCGCGGGCGCCGCCACCGGCATGCACGGCATCGGGGCCACCCACCAGGACCAGGAGCACGACCTGGCCGATGTCGTCGGGCAGATCTCCGCCCGCACGGCCGTGGAGGTGGCCGCGGCCGGCGGACACCACCTCTTCCTGGAGGGACCGCCCGGCGCGGGCAAGACCATGCTCGCGGAGCGCCTGCCCGCCGTGCTCCCCCGCCTCGCAAGGGAGGAGTCGCTGGAGGTCACGGCCGTGCACTCGGTCGCCGGGCTGCTGCCGCCGGGCAAGCCGCTCATCGACGTCGCCCCCTACTGCGCCCCGCACCACTCGGCGACGATGCAGTCACTCGTCGGCGGCGGACCGGGCATCGCCCGGCCGGGCGCCGTGTCCCTCGCCCACCGCGGCGTGCTGTTCCTGGACGAGGCGCCCGAGTTCCACAGCCAGACCCTGGACGCCCTGCGGCAGCCGCTGGAGTCGGGGCACGTCGTCATCGCGCGGAGCGCGGGCGTGGTCCGGTTCCCGGCGCGGTTCCTGATGGTCCTGGCGGCCAACCCCTGTCCCTGCGGACGCTTCTCACTGCGCGACTCGCTGTGCGAGTGCCCGCCGTCGGCGATCCGCCGCTACCAGTCCCGGCTGTCCGGTCCGCTGCTGGACCGGGTGGATCTGCGCGTCGAGGTCGACCCGGTCACCCGGGCCCAGCTGACCGAGCCCGGCGCCCGCGGAGAGTCCACGGCGACCGTGGCCGACCGGGTGCGGCAGGCCCGGCAGCGGACGGCGGCCCGCCTGGCCGGCACCCCGTGGCGCACCAACAGCGAGGTGCCGGGCCGCGAACTGCGCAGCCGGTACCACGCCGCCCCCGGGGCCATGGACGACGCCGAACGCGGCCTGGAGCGGGGTGTGCTCACCGCCCGTGGGATCGACCGTGTCCTGCGCGTCGCCTGGACGGTCGCCGACCTCGTCGGACACGACCGCCCCGACGCCGCCGACGTCGCCCTGGCCCTGCAACTGCGCACCGGTGTCCCCCGCGGGGTACCGGTGGCCATCGGGGCGCTGGCATGACCGGAGAGCGGGACCCCGGTGCCGAACTGCTCGGGCGGGTGTTCCTCGGGCGGGTCGTGGAGGCGGGGGACGAGGTCGGCGGGCGGTGGGTGCGGGAGTTCGGGGTGGGGGAGGTGGTACGGCGGCTGCGGTGCGGCAAGGACGCGTTGCCGGGCGTCAGCGGGAACCGGTGGGAGGGGCTCGTCGCACGGGCCCGGCGGGCCGAGCCGGAGCGGGACCTCGAGGCGGCCCGGGCGGCCGGGGCGCGGTTCGTCTGCCCGGGGGACGCCGAGTGGCCCCGCCAGCTCGACGACCTCGGGGACGCGCGGCCCCTCGGGCTGTGGGTGCGCGGCCGGCCGAACCTGCGGATGTGGGCGCTGCGGTCCGTGGCCGTGGTCGGCGCCCGGGCCTGCACCGAGTACGGCACCCACGCCGCCGCCACCCTGTCCTCCGGTCTCGCCGAGCGCGGCTGGGTCGTCGTCTCGGGCGGCGCGTACGGCATCGACGGCGCCGCCCACCGCGGCGCCCTCGCCACCCACGGCGCCACCGTCGCCGTCCTGGCCTGCGGTGTCGACCAGGCCTATCCCCGCGGCCACGCCGCGCTGATCGCCCGTATCGCGGAGCGGGGGCTGGTGGTGGGGGAACTGCCGCCGGGCGATCATCCGACCCCCAGCCGGTTCATCCTGCGCAACCGCGTCATCGCCGCACTGACCCGGGGCACCGTCGTCGTGGAGGCGGCCTGCCGCAGCGGCTCGCTGGCCACCGCGCGGGCCGCCCAGCGCCTCGGCCGGTTCACCATGGGCGTCCCCGGCCCGGTCACCAGCTCCCTCTCCGCCGGCGTGCACGAACTGCTGCGCGCGGAGGCCACCCTGGTCACCGATGCCGCGGAGGTGATCGAACTCGTGGGTGACATGGGTGAGCTCGCACCGGCCCGGCGTGGTCCCGTACTCCCGCGTGACCTGCTGCAGCCCGCCGCCCGGACCGTGCTCGCCGCGCTCCCCGGCGACCGCGCGGCCCCGGCCGACGAGATCGCGCTCGGCGCGCGCACCACGCGGGACGACGCGATCGCGAGACTGTACGAACTCCGAGCACTTGGTTACGTCGAACGACACGGCGACGGCTGGAAGTTGACACGCCAGGCGGTGATCTCGGTCCGGAACGGTCACCGTCCGTGCTGACCGCCCGTGTTCGGCCGTCCGGGGGAACCCCCGACGCCCTTGGCGTTTCCCGGAGTTGGCGCCTTCGGCCGGTCACACAGAGCGAGCCCCGGCAGGGGGTCACCCGACCGGCGCGAGCGCCCCGCGCACGGGTGGCGCAGCCCTGTTCGCACACCGCGACTCCTCAGTCACGCTACGCTCACGAAGGCGGTGGCGCAGATCGCGCCAACCCCACATCAGACCGTCAGCTCACCCATGCAGCCCCACTTCACCCCAGGAAACCCACCCACACCCACTCCACGGCACTTCACAGCACTTCACGGCAGAACGGCACAAGGCGACGAATGCCCCAGCACACCTCCGGGTCCGACCGGGCGGCGATCCCCCCAGCCGCCCGCGACGGTGGCAGCGTGCGACCGCCCGCTCCCTCGACACTCGACGAGCTGTGGCGGTCGTACAAGGCGACGGGGGACGACCGGCTGCGGGAGCAGCTGATCCTGCACTACTCGCCGCTGGTCAAGTACGTGGCCGGCCGGGTCAGCGTCGGGCTGCCGCCCAATGTGGAGCAGGCGGACTTCGTCTCCTCGGGTGTGTTCGGGCTGATCGACGCGATCGAGAAGTTCGACATCGACCGGGAGATCAAGTTCGAGACGTACGCGATCACCCGGATCCGCGGCGCCATGATCGACGAGCTGCGGGCGCTGGACTGGATCCCCCGCTCGGTCCGGCAGAAGGCGCGCAACGTCGAACGTGCCTACGCCACCCTGGAGGCGCGGCTGCGCCGGACGCCGTCGGAGGGGGAGGTGGCCGCCGAGCTGGGCATGGAGGTCGACGAACTGCACGCCGTTTTCAGCCAGTTGTCGCTGGCCAACGTCGTCGCCCTGGAGGAGCTGCTGCACGTCGGCGGCGAGGGCGGGGACCGGCTCAGCCTGATGGACACGCTGGAGGACACCGCCGCCGACAACCCGGTGGAGGTGGCCGAGGACCGCGAACTGCGGCGGTTCCTGGCGCGGGCGATCAACACGCTGCCCGAGCGCGAGAAGACCGTCGTCACCCTGTACTACTACGAGGGGCTCACCCTCGCCGAGATCGGCAACGTGCTCGGGGTCACCGAGAGCCGGGTCAGCCAGATCCACACCAAGTCGGTGCTCCAGCTCCGGGCCAAGCTGGCGAGCTTCGGGCGCTGACTCCTCCCTTCCGGCAGGGCGTGTCCGTACAGTGGTCGACGTGCCAAGGATTCGAGCGGCCTCCGTGGCCGAACACCGGTCGATGCAGCGAGCCGCCCTGCTGGACGCGGCTCGGTCCCTGCTGTCCGAGGGCGGGACGGAGGCGCTGACCTTTCCCGCGCTGGCCGAGCGGACGGGGCTGGCGCGGTCCTCCGTGTACGAGTACTTCCGCTCCCGGGCCGCCGTGGTCGAGGAGCTGTGCGAGGCCGACTTCCCGGTGTGGGCGGCGGAGGTCGCGGCGGCGATGGAGCGGGCCGGGACGGCCGAGGGCAAGGTCGAGGCGTATGTGCGGCAGCAGCTGGCGCTGGTGGGGGACCGGCGGCACCGGGCGGTGGTCGCCATCTCCGCGAGCGAGCTGGACGCCGGGGCCCGGGAGAAGATCCGGGCGGCCCACGGGGGCCTGGTCGCGATGATCGTCGAGGCGCTTCGGGAACTGGGACACGAGCAGCCCCGGCTGGCGGCGATGCTGTTGCAGGGGGTCGTGGACGCGGCGGTCCGGCGCATCGAGCTGGGCGCGGCCGAGGATCCCACGGTGGTGACGAACGCGGCCGTGGCCATGGCGCTGGGAGGAGTGAAGGGCTGACCCCGCCGACGCCGGCCGGGGGAGCGCCCCGAAGGGGGCGCGGTCAACCGCGCGAACGACCACGACGGACCCGCGCCCGACTCACGACCGCAGCGTCCTTCCCCCCACCCGCCCCGCAGGCGGGGCGCAGCCGGCTCCGCAGCCACGGGTTGACCCGTCCCGCCGGGACACGACCGGCAGCAACCTCGACGGCCCCCCGCGCAGCAGCCACGGCGGCAGTACGGACAGCGGGTCCACGTACGCGTCACCCCGCAGCAGACCCCAGTGCACGCACGTCCGTGTCCCGCAGTGGGACCCCGTCGGCTCCACCACCCCGACCACCGCCCCCGCCCCCACCTCCTCCCCCTTGCGGACCGACGCCCGCACCGGCTCGTACGTCGTCCGCAGATCCGTCCCCCGCAGTTCCACCGAGACCACACCCCGCCCCGCCACCCGGCCCGCGAACAGCACCCGGCCCGGTGCGATCGCCCGTACGGGCGCCCCGGCCGGCGCTCCCAGATCCACCCCCCGGTGCCCGGGGCCGTACACCGTCACCGGTGGTTCCCAGCCACGCAGGACCGGCGGGCGGACACCGACCGGCCAGGCCCGGGCCACGGGCGGCACGGGCACCGCCGGAGGGGCCGGCGGAACCCCGGGAGGCGTGTCCGCCCAGGCCAGGGGCGTGAGCAAGGCCGCCGCCAGCCCCAGGACCAGTACCGGCCACACCAGCGCGCATCGCATCGTTCGTCGCATGCCGACACCGTCCCGCACACCCGCCGGCCGAGGCCCGGCCCTGTGGACCACTCGCCGCTTGTGGACAGCGGCGTCACCCGGTACCCCGTCGGTCCCGTACACTTCTTCTGGCGATCCGGGTCACCGGGTCGACTTCGCACGCCCGGGTACGGCAGCCGGCAACGGTTCGTACCAAGCGCCCCTCGGTCCTTCGCGGCACGGCGCATCGCGGGCGTCAGGCGCCTCCGCCGTCCGGTGGAAGCGGCACAACCGAGAACACCAAGGAGAAACGGCCATGGCCGTCGTCACGATGCGGGAGCTGCTGGAGAGCGGCGTCCACTTCGGTCACCAGACCCGTCGCTGGAACCCGAAGATGAAGCGCTTCATCTTCACCGAGCGCAACGGCATCTACATCATCGACCTGCTCCAGTCGCTGTCGTACATCGACCGCGCCTACGAGTTCGTCAAGGAGACCGTCGCCCACGGCGGCACGGTCATGTTCGTCGGCACGAAGAAGCAGGCGCAGGAGGCCATCGCCGAGCAGGCCACCCGCGTCGGCATGCCCTACGTCAACCAGCGCTGGCTGGGCGGCATGCTCACCAACTTCTCGACCGTCTACAAGCGTCTGCAGCGCCTCAAGGAGCTCGAGCAGATCGACTTCGAGGACGTCGCCGCGTCCGGTCTGACCAAGAAGGAGCTTCTCGTGCTCTCGCGCGAGAAGGCCAAGCTGGAGAAGACCCTCGGCGGTATCCGCGAGATGCAGAAGGTGCCCAGCGCCGTCTGGATCGTGGACACCAAGAAGGAGCACATCGCCGTTGGTGAGGCCCGGAAGCTGAACATCCCGGTCGTCGCGATCCTCGACACCAACTGCGACCCCGACGAGGTCGACTACAAGATCCCGGGCAACGACGACGCGATCCGCTCCGTCACCCTGCTCACCCGCGTGATCGCCGACGCCGTCGCCGAGGGCCTCATCAGCCGCTCGCGCGTCGCCACCGGCGACAAGGGCGAGAAGGCCGCGGGCGAGCCGCTCGCCGAGTGGGAGCGTGACCTGCTCGAGGGTGAGAAGAAGGACGAGGCTCCGGCCGCCGAGGCCGAGAAGCCGGCCGAGGCCGCTGCCGAGGCCCCGGCCGCCGAGGCTCCGGCCGCCGAGGCCCCGGCTGCCGAGGCCGAGCAGGCCTGACGCCATCCGTCAGCGTTCGACGGCGGGGGCGGGACATGACTCCGCCCCCGCTGTTCACCCGTAGGTCGGCACGACGTACGCGGTCCGCGACTACATGTGGGTCGCGACCGTGCGGATCTAAACCAGACTTCGAGAAAGACTCACAGACTCATGGCGAACTACACCGCCGCCGACGTCAAGAAGCTCCGTGAGCTGACCGGCGCCGGCATGATGGACTGCAAGAAGGCGCTGGACGAGGCCGAGGGCAACGTCGAGAAGGCCGTCGAGGCGCTGCGCATCAAGGGCCAGAAGGGCGTCGCCAAGCGCGAGGGCCGCTCCGCCGAGAACGGCGCCGTGGTCTCCATCATCGCCGACGACAACTCCTCCGGTGTCCTGGTCGAGCTGAAGTGCGAGACGGACTTCGTCGCCAAGGGCGAGAAGTTCCAGGCCGTGGCCAACGCCATCGCCGAGCACGTCGCCAAGACGAACCCGGCCGACCTCCAGGCCCTGCTGGCCTCCGAGATCGAGCCCGGCAAGACCGTCCAGGCGTACGTCGACGAGGCCAACGCCAACCTCGGCGAGAAGATCGTCCTGGACCGCTTCGCGCAGTTCTCCGACGGCTACGTCACCGCCTACATGCACCGCACCATGCCCGACCTGCCCCCGCAGATCGGTGTCCTGGTCGAGCTCGACAAGCCGAACGCCGAGGTCGCCAAGGGCGTCGCCCAGCACATCGCCGCCTTCGCGCCGAAGTACCTCTCCAAGGAGGACGTGCCGGCCGACGTCGTCGAGTCCGAGCGCCGCATCGCCGAGGAGACCACCCGCGCCGAGGGCAAGCCCGAGGCCGCGATCGGCAAGATCGTCGAGGGTCGTCTCAACGGCTTCTTCAAGGACGCCACGCTGCTCGGCCAGCCGTACGCGCTCGACAACAAGAAGTCGGTCCAGAAGGTGCTGGACGAGGCCGGTGTCACCCTGAAGCGCTTCTCGCGCATCAAGGTCGGCATCTGAGTCCGTACCGCGATCGACGCGCGACCCCCGGAGAAATCCACGAGGAAATCCCGATAGGGTCGACCGCAGTCGTCCGCGCACACCGCCACACCCCGGCGTGGGGCGGACGGCAGCAGATCTGACGAGGAGGCCATTGCCGCGCATGGGAGCGAAAAGCAACCCCATCGGCAATGGCCTTCTTCGTATGTGCAACACGTGAAAGAGTTGGGATCCCCATGACCACCAAGGCCCAGAAGAGCGACGACGGCAAAGTACGCGGCCGGTTTCTGCTGAAGCTGTCCGGAGAGGCCTTCTCCGGTGGCGGGGGACTGGGCGTCGACCCGGACGTGGTGCACAAGATCGCACGTGAGATCGCGGCCGTCGTGCGTGACGGCGCCCAGATCGCGGTCGTCATCGGCGGCGGCAACTTCTTCCGCGGCGCCGAACTCCAGCAGCGCGGCATGGACCGTGCCCGCTCCGACTACATGGGCATGCTCGGCACCGTGATGAACTGCCTCGCCCTCCAGGACTTCCTGGAGAAGGAGGGCATCCAGTCCCGCGTGCAGACCGCCATCACGATGGGCCAGGTCGCCGAGCCGTACATCCCGCTGCGCGCCGTGCGCCACCTGGAGAAGGGGCGCGTGGTCATCTTCGGCGCCGGTATGGGCATGCCCTACTTCTCCACCGACACCACCGCCGCCCAGCGCGCCCTGGAGATCGACGCCGAGGCGCTGCTCATGGGCAAGAACGGCGTGGACGGGGTCTACGACTCCGACCCCAAGACCAACCCCGACGCCGTCAAGTTCGACGCCCTCGGCTACGGCGAGGTCATCACCCGCGACCTGAAGGTCGCCGACGCCACCGCCATCACGCTGTGCCGCGACAACAAGCTCCCGATCCTCGTCTTCGAGCTTCTCGCGGAGGGCAATATCGCCCGCGCCGTCAAGGGTGAGAAGATCGGCACGCTGGTGGGTGACCAGGACAGCCGGGACTGACCTGGACCAACCCGGCCGGTGATGTGCGGCCCTGTGAGGGGGCCGGACCCCGGCTGGGGGATGGACAATGTCCTGCCGGTCGGGAACCGTGCAGGAAGAAGACGCGACGCAGCCGGCCGCCGACCGACTTCAGGAACCGCAGCCGGGCCTTACTCAAGACACGCAGGAGCAAGTGGTGATCGAAGAGACCCTCCTCGAAGCCGAGGAGAAGATGGAGAAGGCCGTCGTGGTCGCCAAGGAGGACTTCGCCGCGATCCGCACCGGCCGTGCGCACCCGGCGATGTTCAACAAGATCGTGGCCGACTACTACGGTGCCCCGACGCCGATCAACCAGCTGGCCTCGTTCTCCGTGCCGGAGCCGCGTATGGCGGTCGTGACCCCGTTCGACAAGAGCGCGCTGCGCAACATCGAGCAGGCCATCCGCGACTCCGACCTGGGCGTCAACCCCAGCAACGACGGCAACATCATCCGAGTGGTGTTCCCCGAGCTGACCGAGGAGCGCCGCCGCGAGTACATCAAGGTCGCCAAGGGCAAGGGCGAGGACGCCAAGGTCTCGATCCGCTCGGTGCGCCGCAAGGCCAAGGACGCCATCGACAAGCTGATCAAGGACGGCGAGGTCGGCGAGGACGAGGGCCGTCGTGCGGAGAAGGAGCTCGACGACACCACGGCGAAGTACGTCGCCCAGGTGGACGAGCTCCTCAAGCACAAGGAAGCGGAGCTGCTCGAAGTCTGATGAGCGACTCTTCCTGGGGGGCGCCGCCATCGGCGGGCCAGGCCGGGTACTGGGGACCCACCGCAGGTGGGCCCGCCCAGCCTGTCCCGGGGGCCGGCCCGGCGGGTCCCGCATACGATGCGCCTGAGGCGCAGCAGACCCGCCCCATGCCCGTTGTGCCCGACGCCCCCGCGTACGGCGGAGGAGACCAGGACGACGACCGGGGGGCCGCTCGGCTGAGCGGCCCCTTGTTCCGAGACGAGACGTATCAGGCCCGGGAACTCCCGGCCGAGACCCAGAACCCGGAGCCCATGCCCGACGTCCCGCAGCCGGCGCCAGCGCCGCAGAAGAAGAGCGCGGGCCGTGACCTGAGCGCGGCCATAGGCGTCGGCGTCGGGCTCGGTGTGGTGATCATCGCGTCCCTGTTCATCGTCAAGGCCGTGTTCGTCGGCGTGGTCGCTGTCGCCGTCGTCGTCGGACTGTGGGAGCTGACCAGCAGGCTGCAGGAGCGCAAGGGCATCAAGGCGCCACTGGTGCCGCTCGCGGTCGGCGGCGCGGCGATGGTCGTCGCCGGGTATGTGCGGGGGGCCGAGGGCGCGTGGGTCGCCATGGCGCTGACCGCGCTGGCCGCGCTGGTCTGGCGGATGACGGAGCCGCCGGAGAACTACCTCAGGGACGTCACGGCCGGTCTCTTCGCCGCGTTCTACGTGCCGTTCCTGGCCACGTTCGTCGCGATGATGCTCACCGCCGACGACGGTCCCTGGCGGGTGCTCACGTTCCTGCTGCTGACGGTCGTGAGCGACACCGGCGCCTACGCGGTCGGGTGGCGCTTCGGCAAGCACAAGCTCGCGCCGCGCATCAGCCCCGGCAAGACCCGTGAGGGGCTGCTGGGCGCGGTGCTGTTCGCGATGGTCGCCGGCGCGCTGTGCATGCAGTTCCTCATCGACGGCGGCAGCTGGTGGCAGGGCCTGCTGCTGGGCCTCGCGGTCGCGGCCAGCGCCACGCTGGGCGACCTCGGCGAATCCATGATCAAGCGGGACCTGGGCATCAAGGACATGGGCACCCTGCTCCCCGGGCACGGCGGCATCATGGACCGCCTCGACTCGCTGCTGCCCACGGCCCCGGTGGTGTGGCTGCTGATGGTGATCTTCGTCGGCTCCGCGTGAGCGGGGGCGCCGGCGGTAGCGGTACGTCTTCCTCGGCCCCCGTCCTGGAACAGGGCGGGGGCTGTTGCCGTACCCGGACCTCTCGGTGGCCCCGGGAGCGATGACGGCGGTCCGCGGCCGGGGTCGTGCCGGGGTCCCTCCCCTCGCGGCACCCGGATGCCGCATCACGAATCGGCGGCCGGCGCGGGCGCGCGGCAGACTCCTGCAGAGGACGGCCGTTCCACCGCCGCCCGGCGACGCAGCAGGGAGTGAGCCGATGCCCCTCGACCCGACGCCCACCCCGTACGACCCGGCGTCCGCTCCGGCCGACGCCGCCCGTACGCCTGCCGTGCCCGCCGCCTCAACCGCTACCGAGTCCGCTGGCCCTGCCTCTGCGGGCCTCTCGTCAGCCCCAGCCGGCCGGGCCGCCGCCCGTACACCCGCGGGCCCGGCCCCCGCCTCCGCTGTCCCCGGCCCCGCCCCTGACCTCATGGCCGGCACACCACCCCCGCCCGTCCGGTACTGGCCCGTCGAGGATCTGCCCGCGCTGGTCCCCGATCCCTTCCTGGACGTGTTGCTGCGCGAGGAACCGGTCGCGCGGATCAGGCTGCCGTACGGCGAGGGGTGCGCCTGGCTGGTCACGCGGTACGAGGACGTCCGGTTCGTCACCTCGGACCCGCGCTTCTCCCGGGCAGGGGTCGTCGGCCGAGCCGTCACCACCATGCGCCCGGTGCCGGTGGCCTCGCAGACGGCGGGCCTGCAGTACATCGATCCGCCCCGGCACGCCCGGCTGCGCCGGGTCGTCGCCCGCGCGTTCACCGGGCGGAGCATGCGGCGGCTGCGACCGCTCGCGGAGCGCAGGGCCGCCGGCCTGCTGGAGGGGATGGAACGCGCCGGAGCCCCGGCCGACCTCGTGGAACATCTGCACGGTCCCTTCCCGATCGCCGTGCTCCGCGACTTCCTCGGCGTCGAGGAGAAGGACTGGCACCGCTGGGCCGCGACCGGCGAGGCCCTGCTGTCCGCGGGAGCCGATGCGCAGGAGCGGGCCAGAGAGGCGGCCCTGATCACCCGGGCCCGGGTCACCGAACTGCTCCGCAGCCGCCGAGAGGACCCCCGAGACGATCTGGCAGGGGTGCTGGCACGGGCCGCCGAGGCCGGCGAGATCACCGACGACGAGGCGACGTCCCTGGCCATCGCCGTCCAGGTCAGCGGGGGCCACGCGGTCCGCAACAACAGCGCGTCGATGATGTACGCGCTGCTCACCCACCCAGGGCACCTGGACCGGCTGCGCCGGGAGCCGGAGCTGCTGCCCCGGGCCGTGGAGGAACTGTTCCGCTACGTCCCGCACCGCAACGGCGTCGGCATCCCACGGGTCGCCACCGAGGACGTGGAGGTCGGCGGGCGGCTGATACGGGCCGGTGACGTCGTCTACAACGCCTACCTGGCCGCCAACCGCGATCCCGAGGTCTTCCCCGACCCGGACGCCCTGGACTTCGACCGCGACAACCTCGCCCATGTGGCCTTCGGGCACGGCCCGCACCACTGCCTGGCCGCCGTCATGGCCCGCATGGAGGCCGAGGTCATGATCGGCGCCGTACTGACCCGCTTCCCCGGCATCCGCCTGGCCGTGCCGCCCGGGGAAGTCGGGTTCCAGACGCGGGGTCTGATCCGCGGGCCGAGGACCCTGCCCGTGACGTGGTGACACCTCGCATGGCAAGGTACGCAGGAACACAGGGGGGAAACATGATCTTTCCACTGCTCGGCATCCTGGCCCTCGCCGTCGGCGGCTGCGTCTGCGTGGTGTGGGCGGAGCGCGGCGGCCCGCGCTGGGTCCGGATCGTGGCGGCCCTCACACGCGGCGCGGGCGAACTGCTGAGCAGCGCCCAGAAGAGCCGGAGACGAGGCCTAAGCGGCAACACCGACGGCGACTGACGACGACCGCGCCACGGACCCGCCGGGCCCTTGGTCCCGATCCGCGACGGTGACAGCCCCAGGTCACCCGTTTGGATCTGCGACACTGGATGCACCATGCCCAAGCCCGGAGAACTCACTTTCGTCGCGCCGCGCGGAGCCAAGAAGCCGCCGCGGCATCTCGCCGACCTCACGCCCGCCGAGCGCAAGGACGCCGTGGCCGGGATCGGTGAGAAGCCGTTCCGTGCCAAGCAGCTCTCGCAGCACTACTTCGCGCGGTACGCGCACGACCCGGAGCAGTGGACCGACATCCCCGCCGGTTCCCGCGCCAAGCTCCAGGAAGCGCTGTTCCCTGAGCTGATGACCGTCGTCCGGCACCTGTCCACCGACCAGGGGACCACGCGCAAGACGCTGTGGCGGCTGTTCGACGGGACGCTGGTCGAGTCCGTGCTGATGCGGTACCCGGACCGGGTCACCATGTGCATCAGCTCGCAGGCCGGGTGCGGCATGAACTGCCCGTTCTGCGCGACCGGACAGGCCGGGCTGGACCGGAACCTGTCCACCGCGGAGATCGTCCACCAGATCGTGGACGGCATGCGGGCGCTGCGGGACGGTGAGGTGCCCGGCGGCCCCGCGCGGCTGTCCAACATCGTCTTCATGGGGATGGGCGAGCCCCTCGCCAACTACAAGCGGGTCGTCGGCGCCATCCGGGCGCTCACCGATCCCGCCCCGGACGGGCTCGGCCTCTCGCAGCGCGGGATCACCGTCTCCACCGTCGGGCTCGTGCCGGCCATCCACCGGTTCGCCGACGAGGGCCTGAAGTGCCGGCTCGCGATCTCCCTGCACGCCCCGGACGACGAGCTGCGCGACACCCTCGTCCCCGTGAACACGCGGTGGAAGGTGCGCGAGGTGCTGGACGCCGGGTTCGAGTACACCGAGAAGTCCGGGCGCCGGCTGTCCATCGAGTACGCGCTCATCCGCGACATCAACGACCAGGCGTGGCGGGGCGACCGGCTCGGACGGCTGCTGAAGGGCAGGCCCGTGCACGTCAACCTCATCCCGCTGAACCCGACGCCGGGGTCGAAGTGGACCGCGTCGCGGCCGGAGGACGAGAAGGCGTTCGTGGAGGCCATCGCCGCGCACGGCGTGCCCGTCACCGTCCGGGACACCCGCGGGCAGGAGATCGACGGGGCCTGCGGTCAGCTCGCGGCCACCGAGCGGTAATCTGACCCGGTCCACATATCTTCATATTCCGACAGGGGAGCGCCACAGCGCTGAGAGTGCGGCACCGGGCCGCAGACCCTCTGAACCTCGCCCAGGTCATTCTGGGTAGGAAGTTCGGTCATCACTCAAGCTGTTGCGCCCTGCCCGGGTCTCCCCAGCGGAGCCCGGGCAGGGCCGCGCCTCTTCCTGGTCAACCCCAGGAGGACATCCAGTGCACAACAAGACCTTCGTGGCCGTGGCGGTCGGGCTCGGCCTGATCGGCCTGTCCGCGTGCGGTTCCGGCAAGAGCGAACCGGCCGCCGATTCCAAGACCGTGACGCTGGTCAGCCACGACTCGTGGGCCGTCTCCAAGAACGTGCTGAAGGACTTCGAGAAGCAGTCCGGGTACAAGGTCAGGGTCCTCAAGGACGGCGACGCCGGGCAGGCCGTCAACAAGGCCGTGCTGACCAAGGACAACCCGCAGGGCGACGTCTTCTTCGGCGTCGACAACACGCTGCTCTCCCGAGCCCTGGACAACGGGCTGTTCCAGCCGTACCGGGCCAAGGGCTACGACACGGTCCGGCCCGAGTTCCGCGTCGACCAGGACAAACACCGCGTCACGCCCGTCGACACCGGCGACATCTGCGTCAACTACGACAAGGCCTGGTTCAGCGCGCACAAGCTGACCCCGCCGCAGTCCTTCGCCGACCTCGCCGAGCCCGCGTACAAGAACCTCCTCGTCACCGAGAACGCGGCGACCTCCTCGCCGGGCCTCGGTTTCCTGCTCGGCAGCGCCGCGCGGTTCGGGGACGACGGCTGGCAGGACTACTGGAAGAAGCTCAAGGCCAACGGCGTCAAGGTCGTCGACGGCTGGGAGCAGGCCTACTACCAGGAGTTCTCCGGTTCCTCCGAGGGGAAGAAGGCGGGCGGCGACCGGCCGCTGGTGGTGTCGTACGCCTCCTCCCCGCCCGCCGAGGTGATCTACGCCAAGAAGAGGCCCGCCACCGCCCCGACCGGGGTGTCGTACGGCACCTGCTTCCGGCAGACCGAGTACGCCGGGCTGCTGAGCCACGCGAAGAACACCAAGGGCGGCAAGGCGTTCCTCGACTTCCTGCTGACCAAGGAGTTCCAGCAGGACATGCCGCTGAACATGTTCGTCTACCCGGTCGTGGAGGGGGCGGCCGTCCCCGCCGACTTCACGAAGTACGGGCCGGCCGCCAAGGACCCCGCCACCGTGGCGCCGGACAGGATCGCCGCCAACCGCGACCAGTGGGTCAAGTCGTGGACGTCACTCGTACTGAAGTGACCGCCCGCGTCAGGGACAGGCGCGGGAGCGCGGCGCGGCTCGGCCTCATGGCCCTGCCCGTCGCGTTCTTCGCGTTGTTCTTCGCCTGGCCCGTGGCCGCGATCGTCGCGCGCGGGCTGGAGACGGACGGCGCCTGGCACCTCGGCCGGATCGCGGACGTCGTCACCCGGCCGGACATCCGGCACGTGCTGTGGTTCACCACCTGGCAGGCACTCGCCTCCACCGCGCTCACCCTGCTGCTCGCACTGCCCGCCGGCTACGTCTTCGCCCGCCTCGACTTCCCGGGCAAGCAGCTGCTGCGGGCCGTCGTCACCGTCCCGTTCGTGCTGCCGACCGTCGTCGCGGGCAGCGCCTTCCTGGCGCTGCTCGGCCGGGGCGGGCTGCTGGACGAGCTGTGGGGGATACGGCTGGACACCACGGTGTGGGCGATCCTGCTGGCCCACGTCTTCTTCAACTTCGCGGTCGTCGTCCGTACCGTGGGCGGCCTGTGGGCGCAGCTCGACCCCCGGCAGGAGGAGGCCGCCCGGATGCTGGGCGCCTCCCCGCTGACGGCCTGGCGCAAGGTCACCCTGCCCGCGCTCGCGCCCGCCGTGGCCGCCGCCGCCCTGATGGTGTTCCTGTTCACCTTCACCTCCTTCGGTGTGGTGCAGATCCTCGGCGGCCCCACCTTCTCCACCCTCGAAGTGGAGATCTACCGGCAGACCTCCGAGGTCTTCGACCTGTCCACGGCCGCCGTCCTCACCCTGGTCCAGTTCGCGGCGGTCGGCGCGGTCCTCGCCGTGCACGCCTGGACGGTACGGCGCCGGGAGACGGCGCTGCGGCTCGTGGACCCGACGGTGACGGCCCGGCGCCCGCGCGGCGCCGGACAGTGGGCCCTGCTCGCCTCGGTCCTCGCCGTCGTCGCGCTGCTGCTGGTCCTGCCGCTCGCCGTCCTCGTCCGCCGCTCCCTGGACGCGCCCGGTCTCGGCTACTACCGGGCGCTGATGCGCGCGGACGGCGGTACGTTCCTGGTGGCGCCCGTGCACGCGGTGTGGACCTCGTTGCAGTACGCGGTCGCGGCCACCGCCATCGCCGTGGTGATCGGGGCTCTCGCCGCCGCCGCGCTGGCCCGGCGGGACGCGGGACGGCTGGTGCGGGGCTTCGACGCCCTGCTCATGCTGCCGCTCGGCGTCTCCGCCGTGACCGTCGGCTTCGGCTTCCTGATCGCCCTCGACAGGCCGCCGCTGGACCTGCGCCAGTCCTGGATCCTGGTGCCGCTCGCCCAGGCGCTGGTCGGCGCCCCCTTCGTCGTACGGACCATGGTGCCCGTGCTGCGCGCGGTGGACGTCCGGCTCAGGGAGGCGGCGGCCGTGCTCGGCGCCTCGCCCTGGCGGGTGTGGCGGGAGGTGGATCTGCCGCTGGTGGGGCGGGCGCTGCTGGTCGCGTCCGGGTTCGCGTTCGCCGTGTCGCTGGGCGAGTTCGGGGCGACCGTGTTCATCGCCCGGCCCGACAACCCGACGCTCCCGGTCGCGGTGGCCCGGCTGCTCAGCCGTCCCGGCGAACTCAACTACGGCCAGGCGATGGCTCTTTCGACGATTCTGATGGTGGTGTGCGCCGCCGCGCTGCTCATTCTGGAGCGGCTGCGGACCGACCGGACGGGGGAGTTCTAGATGCTGTTGAGCCTGGATGCCGCGACCGTGCGCTTCGGCGGGCGGGCCGTGCTCGACGCCGTCGCCCTCGATGTCGCCGAACACGAGGTGGTGTGCGTCCTCGGCCCCAGCGGCAGCGGCAAGTCCACCCTGCTGCGGGCCGTGGCCGGGCTCCAGCCGCTGTCCGGCGGCCGTGTCCTGCTCGGGGGACGGGACCAGGCGGGCGTACCCGCGCACCGCCGGGGCGTCGGACTGATGTTCCAGGACCACCAGTTGTTCCCGCAGCGGGACGTCGGCGCGAACGTGGCGTTCGGTCTGCGCATGCACGGCGTCGCCAAGGGCGAACGGGACGCCGAGGTGGGCCGGTTGCTGGAGCTGGTCGGGCTGCCCGGCGCCGCCCGGCGGGCGGTGGCCTCGCTGTCCGGCGGCGAGCAGCAGCGCGTGGCCCTCGCCCGGGCGCTGGCGCCCCGGCCCCGGCTGCTGATGCTGGACGAGCCGCTGGGCCAGCTGGACCGTTCGCTGCGGGAGCGGCTGGTGGTCGAACTGCGGGAGCTGTTCGGCCGGTTGGGGACGACCGTGCTCGCCGTGACCCACGACCAGGCAGAGGCGTTCGCGCTGGCCGACCGGGTGGTGGTGATGCGGGACGGGCGGATCGCCCAGTCCGGGACGCCGCTCGAGGTGTGGCAGCGGCCCGCCGACGCGTTCGTGGCCCGCTTCCTCGGCTTCGAGAACGTGGTCCCGGCGACCGTCGCCGGCACGGCCGCCGACAGCCCGTGGGGCAAGCTGCCGGTCCCCGACGGGTCCGCGCAGGGCCACCGCACGGTCCTCGTCCGCCCGGCCGGCGTCCGGCTCGGGCCCGCCGACCAGGGCCTGGTGTGCACGGTGACCGCCCGCACCTTCAAGGGCACCCATGTGGCCGTCCGCCTCCAGCCGGCGGACGGCCCCCGGCTGGAGGCGGCCTGCCCGCTCCGGGACGCGCCGGAGCCCGGCGCGTCGGTCGGCGTGGAGTTCGACGTGGCCGAGACGGTCGTGCTCGACTGATCGACGCACCTTGGGGTGAGGCCATGCCTCCGCTCACGCGTGACCGTCACTGTGACGAGATCGCCCAGCGGGTCGGGCAGTCGAGAGCCGTGGTGACCTCGGGCGCCGACCTGTCCGCCACCGTGCCGACCTGTCCCGACTGGTCGCTGGAAGACCTCGTACCCATACGGGGGAGCGCCCTGCGCTGGGTGGACGCCCTGGTGCGCACCCGGGCGCGGGACAACATCCCGTCGGAACAGGGGCCGCTGGGCGCCGGTCCGCAGGAGCGCGGGGACGCGGTGGCCCGGGACCGGTGGCTCGCCGACACCGGCGAGCTGGTCGTCGGCGCGCTGCGCGAGGCCGGCCCCGACACCGGGGTGTGGGCGGGGTCCGGGGCGCCGAACACCGGTTTCCGGTCCCGCCGCATGGCCTGCGAGATCACCGTGCGCCGGGCCGACGCCACGCTCGCCGCCGGGCTGCCCTGCCAAGTGGCGCCGGACATCGCGGCGGACGCGCTGGACGAGTGGCTCCCGCTCGTGGAGTGGGTGCAGGGCGACACGCCCCACGAGGCGGCGCGGTATCCGCGCGGCCCGCGGTGCTCGATCCGTCCGCACGCCAGCGACACCGACCCGGCCCTGAACGCCGAGTGGATCGTCGAGCTGGGCGAGGAGGGGAGGGGCCGGCGGCGGGGGCACGAGAAGGCGACGGCCGCCCTGCGCGGCCCGCTCACCGAGGTGCCGCTCGTCTCTACCGCCGGCTGCCGCCGGACACACCGGGGCTGGAGGTGCCCGGCGACCGCGAGGTGCTGGAGTTCTGGCTGGAGCGGACCTCGTTCGGCTGACGCGGACCGGCCCGTCCCCCGGGTGCGGGGGACGGGCCGGGACGTGGCGCGGAGGTGCGGTCAGCCGTTGCGGCTCGCCCCGCGGCGGCGCATGCCGAACCAGACGGCGCCACCGCCGGCGACGACCAGGAGCGCCGCGACGCCGGCTATCAGACCGGTGTTGGAGTTCGCACCGGTCTCGGCGAGGTTGGACTCGCCGGCGGCCGGGGACGGCGCGTTCTCGGAGGTGCCCGCCGGGGCGGAGCTCGACCCGGAGGCCGACGGGGCCGGGGTCGCCGGCTGGGCCGGGGCGGACTTGCTCGGCGACGACGACGGCGACGACGAGGGCGACGGGGTCGCGCTGTCCGTGGGCTTCGGGTTCTCGCTCTCGGTCTTGCAGGCGGTGGACGGGGTCACCAGGTCCGGCTGGATGTCCTCGTCGACGATGTTCCCGGCCTTGACGTGGATCCGGTAGGTGGCGCTCGGCTTCCAGTCCTCGGAGAAGGTGATCCGGGTGCCCTCCTTGGACCCCTTCACCGGCTGCTCGCCGACCTTCGTCTCGACGCCGCCGACACCCTTGAGGAAGACGCTGACGGTGGCGTCCTTGGCGGACGCGTCCGTGTCGGTGACGGCGATGACGCCCTTGTCACCGTCGCACCCGGCCTCGGCGGAGAAGTCCTTGATGTTGCACGCGAGGGCGGAGCCGGCCAGTCCGAGCACCAGCGCCGCCGACCCGGAGGCGACAGCCAGAACGTGTGCGGAACGGCGTACGCCGCGGAGAGTCATGGACAACGTTTGTCCTTTACAGAGTGCAATTGCGGGGGGTGAAGGGGGAGTTGGGGCGTCGGAGGAGACGACGGACAGCTGAGGCCCCAGCAACCCCGGGAGGCTCCCAGGTTTATAAGCGCTCCATAAGAAGTGTCAACGCGCAGGCCGTCAACGGCCGTTGACTTTGCCCGCTTATTAACCACCCAGACGTTTGAGCGCGTCCGGAGCCTGCTCGATCCGGTCAACGAGGGCGATACGGGACTCCATGGCCCGCCCCCGCGCCAGCGACCGGAGCAACGGCCAGACCGGCAGCTCCCGCGTCCAGTGCCCGCTGTCCACGAGCACCATCGGGGTCGGCTCGCCGCGCGACTCGTAGTAGTTGGGCGTCGCGTTGTCGAAGACCTCCTGCACGGTACCGGCGGCGCCCGGCAGGAAGACGACCCCGGCGGTGGAGCGGGCCAGCAGGCCGTCCTCGCGGGTGGCGTTGGCGAAGTACTTGGCGATGTGCGCGGCGAAGGCGTTCGGCGGCTCGTGGCCGTAGAACCAGGTGGGGATGCCCACCGAGTCCCCGCCGCCCGGCCAGCGCTCGCGCACCTCGAACGCGGCGCGCGCCCACTCGCTGACCGACGGGCGGAACGAGGGCGCCTTGGCGAGCAGCCGCAGCGCGTCGTCCAGCATGCCGTCGCCGAACGGGGCGGCGTAGGCGCCGAGGTTGGCGGCCTCCATCGCGCCCGGTCCGCCGCCGGTGGCGACCGTGTAGCCGGCGCGGGCGAGTGCGCGGCCGAGCCGGGCGGCACCGGCGTACGCGTCGGTCCCACGGGCCATCGCGTGGCCGCCCATGACGCCCACCACCCGGGCGCCGGCGAGGAGTTCGTCCAGGGCGTCGGAGACGGCGTCGTCGTGGATCGCGCGGAGCATCGAGGAGAAGACGTCGCCGTCGGCCTTCGTGCGCTGGAACCAGGCGTAGGCGCGCGCGTCCGGCGTCACCTCGTACCCCGTGTCCAGTGACTCGAACAGTTCCCCGGGCGTGTAGACGAAGGCGCGGTACGGGTCGAACGGGAGCCCGGGCACCGGCGGGAACACCAGGGCCCCGGACGCCCGGACCCGGGCGGCGGCCTCCGGGTCCATGGGACAGCCGAGGAAGACGGCTCCCGTGGTGTCGAGGCGGAGCAGGACGTCCGTACGGCTGGTCAGGTCGACGGCCTGGACCCGGAACCGGGCGAGCGAGCCGTGCTCGGCGACGGCCTCGTCGAACTCGGCGAGCGACTCTATCTCGCGGTCGTGGGCGGCGCGGTGCGGCTGGGCGGGTGTCGGTTGCACCCGCCCATGCTGGCACGGATGTTCGGGCCGCGGGGTCAGCCCTGGACGGCCGCCGGGTCCATCCACACGACCTCCCAGGTGTGGCCGTCGAGGTCGTCGAAGGCGCGGCCGTACATGAAGCCGTGGTCCTGGGCCTGGCCGCTCGCCGTGCCACCGGCCGCGATGGCCCTGTCGACCAGCTCGTCCACCTTCTCGCGGCTCTCGGCGCTCAGACACAGCAGCATCTCGCTGGTCGTCGTCGCGTCGGCGATCTCCTTCTTGGTGAAGGTCGCGTAGAACGGCTTGGTCAGCAGCATCGCGACGATGCTGTCGCTGATCACCACGGAGGCCGCCTTGTCGTCACTGAACCGCGGGTCGATCGAGTAGCCGAGTTCCGTGAAGAACTTCTTGGAGGCGTCCAGGTCGTTCACGGGCAGGTTCACGAAGATCATCTGCTGGTACATGCGGGCCTCTCCCGTCCGGGTGGTGCGCGTTCGTCGCGTTCGGTGGGTGGACCGGCGGCCCGCGCGGAACTCATCGGCGACCGCCGAGGTTCCTCTCAGCCGAGCGGCAGCGCCGACAGCGCGGCGATCCCGAGGGTGAGCGGGCCGAACAGGGCCAGCAGGGCGGCCGCGCGGAGGGCGGCGGCGCCGCGCAGCATCCCGGCGGGCGCGCCGAGACGCAGCAGCGCGGCGACGGTGTCGGCACGGCACTGCCGGGCCTCCACGGCCGCGGTGAGGAGGGTGGCGAGCGTGGCGCCGGCGACGACGAGCGCGCCGAGGGCGGACAGCGGGCCGGAGGCGGGGGCCGGGCCGGCGCCGTCGTACAGGGCGGTCAGGGCGTAGCCGGCGGACGCCACCGCGCACACCACGCCCAGCGGGCGGCCGATCCGGGCGGCCTCCGCCATGAGGACCCGGCCGGCGAGCAGCCTCAGCGCCCCCGGGCGGGTGGACTGAAGGAGCCGTCCGCACAGGTGGGTGAGGCCGGGGGCGGCCAGGACGAGACCGGTGGCGGTCAGGAGCCAGCCGAGGAGCACGGCGAGGGCGGGAGCGGGCGTGGTGCGGCCGGCGTAGGCCTGCACGGCGAGTCCGGCGGTGACGAGGGCCACGCCCCAGGGCAGGCCGGCCGGGGGCTGGACCTCGGTGTCCGGTGCGGGTGCGGGTGCGGGGGGCTCGGGGTCGGCTCCGGCACCCGGCGCCGGCGCGTCGTCGTCCGTGACCGTCGTTCCGGCGGCCCGACCGCCCGTGGCGGACGGGGTCGCCGTGGCCGGCGTCCTGGAGGGCGCCGCCCGTCCCCTGAAGCGTCCCGCCGCTCCGAACGTCTCCTTCCTCGGCGACCCCCCGTAGGCGCCGAAGCGGCCGAAGCCCCGGCCGGTCCGGGGTGGCGGGACCGGGTCCCTCGGGCGCAGGGCCAGGGCCACCGCCGTCGTCGCCGTGGCCGGGAGCAGGGCGAGGAGGGTCAGGGCCGCCGGGAGGGGGAGGGAGCGGTCCGCCGCCAGCATGTCCGCGGCCGCGCCGTCGAACGGCATGCCCGTCAGGTCGCCGCGCAGATGGAGGAAGACCAGCAGGGCCAGCAGCGAGCCCAGGGTGCAGGACAGGGCCGTCGTCAGCGCGGAGACGGCCATGAGGCGGGCCGGGCCCAGGCCCACGGCGGACAGGCCGGGGCGCGGCCGGGTGCCGGGGTCGGTGCGGGCGACCGCGAGCGCCAGGTGCACCGTGGCGGCGAGCGGCACGGCGCACCAGGCCAGGCGCAGAGCGGAGGCGTTCGCGGCCTCCGGGTGCTTCAGGGCGTGCGCGAGGCAGGACAGCAGCAGGAAACCGGTGCCCGCCGAGGCCGCGGCCACCAGCAGGCGGCGCAGCTGGACGGCGGGCCGGGCGGCACGGGTCAGGCGGAGAGCGAGCACGCGGCCCGGCCTTCCGTGTCGGGGCTGTCCGGCAGGTGCACGGTGTGCACGCGCCGCCCGTCCAGCAGGGCCACCGTACGGTCGGCGAGGGCGGCGGTCTCCGCGTCGTGCGTGGCGAGGACGACGGTGATGCCGTGCGAGCGGGCGGCCGCGATGAGCGTGCGCAGGACGTGGGCGCGGTCGGCGCGGTGCAGCGGGGCCGTGGGCTCGTCGGCGAAGAGGACCGTGGGTCCGGGGGCGAGCGCGCGGGCGATGGCGACGCGCTGGCGTTCGGCGTGCTGGAGGTCGCGGGGGCGGCTGCGGGCCTTCTCGCCGACGTCCAGCCGCTCCAGCCACTCCAGCGCGGCCACCTTGGCCCGGCGGCGCCCGGCGCCGCGCAGCATCAGCGGGAGCGCGGCGTTCTCCCAGACGTTCAGCTCGGGGACGAGGAACGGTTCCGGGTCGATCCAGCCGAAGCGGTCCCGGCGCAGCCGCTCGCGGGCCATCGGGCCTAGCGTGTGCACGGGGGAGCTGTTGAACCAGACCTCGCCGCACCGCACCGGCTCCAGGCCGGACAGGCAGCGCAGCAGGGTCGTCTTGCCGCTGCCGCGGGGGCCGCTGACGGCGAGGATCTCGCCCTGCCGTACGCCGAGCGAGATCCCGGCGAGTCCGGGGGAGCCGTCGCGGTGGCTGAAGTGCAGGGAGCGTGCCCAGAGCACGTCGTTGTCCGGCGGAGCCTCCATGGGCGTACACCTCGGTTCAGATCCGTTTTCCCGTGCCTGTTCCTCCGTCCGGGGGAACGAAGGCAGGGCCGATCGGTCACTGGCACGCTAGGCAGGTCCCGGACGGGAGCCCGGACAGCACACGGCCCCGGGCCGCCGTTCTCACTCGAACGGAGGGCGCCGGGGCCGGGTTCGGTCATCCCGTCGGATGATCAGAGCTTGGTCCACGCCTCCGTGAGGGTGGCCCGCAGGATCTGCTCGATCTCGTCGAAGGTCCCCTGGTCGGAGATCAGCGGCGGGGCGAGCTGGACGACCGGGTCGCCGCGGTCGTCGGCACGGCAGTACAGGCCGTTGTCGAACAGCGCCTTGGAGAGGAAGCCGTACAGGACGCGCTCGGTCTCCTCCTCGTTGAAGGACTCCTTGGTGTTCTTGTCCTTCACCAGCTCGATGCCGTAGAAGAAGCCGTTGCCGCGGACGTCGCCGACGATGGGCAGGTCGTGCAGCTTCTGCAGGGTCCGCAGGAAGGCGCCCTCGTTGTCCAGCACGTGCTGGGTGAGGTTCTCGCGCTCGAACAGGTCGAGGTTGGCGAGGCCCACCGCGGCCGACACGGGGTGGCCGCCGAAGGTGTAGCCGTGCAGGAAGGTGTTGTCGCCCTTGTAGAACGGCTCGGCGATCCGGTCGGAGACGATGCACGCGCCGATCGGGGAGTAGCCCGAGGTCATGCCCTTGGCGCAGGTGATCATGTCCGGGACGTAGCCGAACTTGTCGCAGGCGAACATCGTGCCGAGGCGGCCGAAGGCACAGATGACCTCGTCCGACACGAGCAGCACGTCGTACTGGTCGCAGATCTCGCGCACGCGCTGGAAGTAGCCGGGCGGCGGCGGGAAGCAGCCGCCGGCGTTCTGCACCGGCTCCAGGAAGACTGCGGCGACGGTCTCCGGGCCCTCGAAGAGGATCTGCTGCTCGATCTGGTCGGCGGCCCAGCGGCCGAAGGCCTCCGGGTCGTCACCGTGGATCGGGGCGCGGTAGATGTTGGTGTTCGGCACCTTGTGCGCGCCCGGGACGAGCGGCTCGAAGGGGGCCTTCAGGGCCGGCAGGCCGGTGATCGACAGGGCGCCCTGCGGGGTGCCGTGGTAGGCGACCGCGCGGGAGATGACCTTGTACTTGGTCGGCTTGCCCTGGAGCTTGAAGTACTGCTTGGCGAGCTTCCAGGCGGTCTCGACGGCCTCGCCGCCGCCGGTGGTGAAGAAGACCTTGTTCAGGTCGCCCGGGGCGTAGTCGGCGAGGCGCTCGGCCAGCTCGACGGCCTTGGGGTGGGCGTAGGACCACACCGGGAAGAAGGCGAGCTCCTGGGCCTGCTTGAAGGCGGTCTCGGCGAGCTCCGTGCGGCCGTGTCCGGCCTGGACCACGAACAGACCCGCGAGACCGTCGAGGTAGCGCTTGCCCTTGTCGTCGTAGATGTAGGTGCCCTCGCCCCGGACGATGGTCGGGACCGGGGAGTTCTCGTACGAGGACATGCGGGTGAAGTGCATCCACAGGTGGTCGTACGCGGTGCGGCTGAGGTCCTTGCTGCTCACGGTTATCGGGTCCTCACGGTTATCGGGTTCCCCACATGTAGGTCTGCTTCTTGAGCTTCAGGTAGACGAAGCTCTCGGTGGAGCGCACTCCGGGCAGGGACCGGATGCGTTTGTTGATGACGTCCAGCAGGTGGTCGTCGTCCTCGCAGACGATCTCGGCGAGGATGTCGAACGAGCCCGCGGTCATCACCACGTACTCGACTTCCGACATGTCAGTCAGCGCGTCCGCGATCTTCTCGACGTCGCCCTCGGCGTTGATCCCGACCATCGCCTGCCGGCGGAAGCCCACGGTGAGCGGGTCCGTGACGGCGACGATCTGCATCACGCCCTGGTCCAGCAGCTTCTGCACGCGCTGCCGCACGGCCGCCTCGGACAGGCCGACGGCCTTGCCGATCGCGGCGTACGGCCGGCGGCCGTCCTCCTGGAGCTGCTGGATGATGGCGAGGGAGACGGCGTCCAGCTGGGGACTGCCGCCGTTCCTGGACTCGCGGGACGGGTCCCTCTGGTCTGCGCTTCGACTGGCCACGGCCTCACTGTGCACGACGTCTCGACAGTTTCGCAAGGCCCGATCAATGAAATTCGTTGTTTACGAGACCCCACCTTGCGGATTTCGCAGAACTGGTCGCGGTGGGGGTGTTGAAAACGTCGGCACGCCGACTAGGGTGGGTGTCTCAGAGATCGGACAGCTTGAACCAGATCAGGAGGCCGGCAGTGAGCACCGAGCTGCGTCGTCTGCGCAACTACATCGACGGTGAGTTCCGGGACGCCGCCGACGGACGGACCACCGAGGTGGTCAACCCCGCGACGGGCGAGGCGTACGCCACCGCGCCGCTGTCCGGGCAGGCGGACGTGGACGCCGCCATGGAGGCCGCCGCCCGTGCCTTCCCGGGCTGGCGCGACACCACGCCGGCCGAGCGGCAGAAGGCCCTCCTGAAGATCGCCGACGCCTTCGAGGAGCGCGCCGAGGAGCTGATCGCGGCCGAGGTGGAGAACACCGGCAAGCCGGTCGGGCTCACCCGCTCCGAGGAGATCCCGCCGATGGTCGACCAGATCCGCTTCTTCGCGGGCGCGGCCCGGATGCTGGAGGGCCGCTCGGCCGGAGAGTACATGGACGGGATGACCTCGATCATCCGCCGTGAGCCGGTCGGCGTCTGCGCGCAGGTCGCGCCGTGGAACTACCCGATGATGATGGCGGTGTGGAAGTTCGCCCCGGCCATCGCCGCCGGCAACACCGTCGTCCTGAAGCCGTCGGACACCACCCCGGCCTCCACCGTCCTGATCGCCGACATCATCGGCTCGATCCTGCCCAAGGGCGTCTTCAACGTCATCTGCGGCGACCGCGACACCGGCCGCATGATGGTCGAGCACGACATCCCGGCCATGGCCTCCATCACCGGTTCCGTGCGCGCCGGCATGTCCGTCGCCGAGTCCGCCTCCAAGGACCTCAAGCGGGTCCACCTGGAGCTGGGCGGCAAGGCCCCGGTCGTCGTCTTCGAGGACACCGACATCGCCAAGGCCGTCGAGGACATCTCCGTGGCGGGCTTCTTCAACGCCGGCCAGGACTGTACGGCCGCCACCCGCGTCCTCGTGCAGGAGTCCATCCACGACGAGTTCGTGGCCGCGCTCGCCAAGGCCGCGTCCGAGACGAAGACCGGCCAGCCGGACGACGAGGACGTGCTGTTCGGCCCGCTGAACAACCCCAACCAGCTCAAGCAGGTCTCCGGCTTCATCGAGCGCCTCCCCGCCCACGCCAAGGTCGAGGCGGGCGGCCAGCAGGTCGGCGACAAGGGCTACTTCTACGCCCCGACCGTCGTCTCCGGCCTGAAGCAGGACGACGAGATCATCCAGAACGAGGTCTTCGGCCCGGTCATCACCGTCCAGTCCTTCACCGACGAGGAGCAGGCCGTCGAGTGGGCCAACGGCGTCGAGTACGCCCTGGCGTCCTCGGTGTGGACCAAGGACCACGCCCGCGCGATGCGCATGTCCAAGAAGCTCGACTTCGGCTGCGTGTGGATCAACACCCACATCCCGCTGGTCGCCGAGATGCCGCACGGCGGCTTCAAGAAGTCCGGCTACGGCAAGGACCTGTCGGCCTACGGCTTCGAGGACTACACGCGCATCAAGCACGTGATGACGTCGCTGGACGGCTGACGGCCGCTGGGGCGGATCGTCCGTGGACACGGTGGGACGGCATGCTTCCGGGGTGTTCCAGACCGCTTCCCGCAAGCCCCCGCCGTCCCGCCGTTCCCTGCTCGCCGCCCTCGGGGGCACCGCCGCGCTCGGTGCCCTCGCCGGCTGCGGGGTGCCCGCGGCGTACGTGGCACCCGGTGACCGGGCCGTGGCCGACGAGTCCGCCCGCGACAACAGGCTGACCTGGGCGAACTGGCCGCTCTACATCGACACCGACGACGACGACCCCGGCCGGCGGCCCACGCTGGAGGGGTTCGGGAAACGCACCGGGATCTCCGTCGACTACGTCGAGGAGATCAACGACAACGACGAGTTCTTCGGCAAGATCAGCCCCGCGCTGACGAGCCACCGGTCCACCGGCCGCGATCTGATCGTCATCAGCGACTGGATGTGCGCCCGGTACGTCCGGCTCGGCTGGGTCCAGGAGATGGACCGCGCCCACCAGCCGAACGTGGCGCGGTACCTGGACCCGCTGCTGCGCTCGCCCGCCTTCGACGAGGGCCGCCGGTTCACCGTGCCCTGGCAGTCCGGCATCACCGGCATCGCCTACAACCGCCGCGCGCTCGGCCGCGAGATACGCGCCGTCTCCGACCTGTGGGCCGAGGACCTCAAGGGCCGCGTGACCCTGCTGTCCGGCCTGGACGAGTCGTTCGCGCTGCTCATGCAGGGCAACGGCGTCGACGTCACCCGGTGGACAGCGGACGACTTCCACCAGGTCTGCGACCAGGTGGAGCGGCAGGTCCACCGGGGCCAGATACGCCGGTTCACCGGCAACGACTACACCAAGGACCTGGTCAGCGGGGACGTCCTCGCCTGCCAGGCGTACTCCGGCGACGTCATCCAGCTCAAGGCGGACAACCCCGACATCCGCTTCGTCGTCCCCGAGGAGGGCGCCGAACTGTGGTCGGACTCCCTGATGATCCCCGACCGGGCCCGCCACAAGGCCAACGCCGAGCGCCTGATCGACTACTACTACGCCCCCGAGGTCGCCGCCCGGCTCGCCGCCTGGGTGAACTACGTCTGCCCGGTTCCGGCGGCCCGCGAGGTCCTCGCCGCCGCCGAGGACGAGGACACGGCAGCGCTCGCCGGGAACCCCCTGATCTTCCCGGACTCCGGCATGCGCCGCCGCCTCGCCGTCGCCCGCGACATCACCTCCGCCGAACGCCCGGAGTTCACCCGGCGGTGGAACGGGATCGTGGGGCTCTAGCGCGTGGCCGGCCGGCGGCGGAGCCGGGGTCACTTCAGGCCGCTGAGCATGACGCCCCTGACGTAGTACTTCTGGAGCAGCAGGAACAGGAGCAGGACCGGCAGGACGCTCAGCACGAGGCCGGCCATGACGATGGGCGTCGTGCGGGCCGGGTCGACGTGGTCCTGGAGCAGCTGGATGCCGACGGGCAGGGTCATCACGTCCGGGTTGGCGGTCGAGACGAGCAGCGCCCAGATGTACTCGTTCCACGCGTCGACGAAGGTCAGCAGCCCGAGCGTGACCAGGACCGGCTTGGTCTGCGGCACCACGATCCGCCACCACACGGCGAACTCCCCGGCCCCGTCGATGCGCGCCGCCTCCAGGACCTCGTCCGGGATCGCGACCATGAACTGGCGGGTCAGGAAGATCCCGAAGCCGTTGACGAGGAACGGCACGGCGAGCGCGGCGACGCTGACGGTCAGGCCGGCGCCGCCGCGCCCGGACAGGTCGTTGCCGCCCGCCAGCGGCCAGTGCACCAGGATCAGGAAGTGCGGGACGAAGAAGAGGAACGGCGGGAACATCATCGTGGACAGCACGAGGCGGAAGACGAAGTCCCGGCCGGGAAAACGCAGTTTGGCGAGCGCGTAGCCCGCGAGGGACGACGTGAGCAGCACCGAACCGGTGATCAGCGCGGTGGCGACCACGCTGTTGCGGAAGAGCACCGGCAGGTCCAACTGGCGGATCGCCGCCCGGTAGTTGGAAAGGTCGAACGCCTGGGGCAGGAAGCGGTACGGCAGCGTGCCGGCCTCTTCGGGGCCCTTGAAGGACGTCATCACCATGTCGAGGAACGGCACCACGGTGAGCACGGCGCCGGTCACGACCACCAGGTACGACAGCCACGGCACACCACGGCGGCCGGCGCCCCTTCCCCGCGTCACGCGTCCTCCCCCGAGCGCCGGAACCACCACAACTGCGCCAGCGTCACCGCGAGGACCACCGCGAACAGCACGAACGCGGCGGCGCTCGCGGTGCCCCAGTCGCCGTAGCCGAAGGCCAGCCGGTACATCTCCAGCGCGGCCACGTCGGTCGCGTCACCGGGTCCGCCCCTGGTCATCACGGTGATCAGCGCGAACGACTGCAGACCGGTGAGGAACTGGGTGACGCACACGAACAGCAGGGACGGCCGCAACAGCGGCAGGGTGATCTTCCGGAAGACGGTGACCGGACCGGCGCCGTCCAGCGCGGCGGCCTCGTAGTACGACTCCGGGACGGACTTCAGCCCGGCGGTCAGCACGAGGACCGCCGAGCCGAGCGAGGCCCAGGCCTGGACGACCACGACCGAGGGCAGCGCGGTGTCCGGGTCCGCGAGGAACGCCACCGAGTCCAGTCCGACGGCGTTGAGGACGCCGTTGACCAGACCGCCCGGCTCGTACATGTACTTCCACACGTTGCCGACGGCGACGACGGTCGTGACGATCGGCAGGAAGTACAGGGTGCGCCACACCCCCTGGAACCGCAGCCTGTCGATGCAGGTCGCGACGAGCACCGAGCCCGTGAGGGCGAGGGCGACGGTGCCCAGGGCGAACAGCAGCGTGTTGGTGAGGATCGGCGTCAGGAACGTCGACCCGTCCGCGAACAGGCGGGTGAAGTTGTCCAGGCCGGCCGGCTCGATGTCGCCGAGGGCGAACCCGGACCAGCGGGACGTCGACAGCAGCAGCGCGAACCCCAGCGGCAGGACCAGGAAGACCGCGAAGAACAGCAGCACCGGCGCCAGGAAGAGGTAGGCGACGACGGTCTGGCGGCGCCGGTGGCGGACGCGGCCGTCGACGGCGGGCCGGACGGCCCGAGCCCGGGGGGCCCGTTCGGCCGTCTCCGGTACCAGGGCGTTCACCATGCGCGCGCCACCTCCTGATCGACCTGACGGCGGGTGAGGCGCAGCGCCTCCTCGACCGACCGCCGGCCGGTCCACAGCGCTTCGACGTTCGTGCGCAGCAGCGACTTGGCCTGCTGCGCGCCCGGCACGTTCGGCTCCGGCACCGCGTAGGCCAGCGCGTCCAGGAACGGCCGCAGGTTCGGATCGCCGGCCGCGCCCTTCCGGCCGCCCGCGCCCAGGAGCGCCCGCATGTCGTCGGCGCGGCCGGTCAGGGAGCCGACCGACACCTGGAGGGCGCTCATCCGGGTCGCCACCACACCCTTCTCGGCGGTCGTCCGCTCGGCGTTGAGCCAGCGCAGGAACTCCCAGGCCTCGCGCGGGTGCGCACTGGCCGTGTTGACCCCGAGCATGAACCCGGTGCAGAGCGTGGCGCGTGTGCCGCCCGCCTCGGGCAGCGGCAGCGGCGCGACGCCGACATCGCGGTAGTCCGCGCCCATCTCGCTCTTCAGGCTGCCGGTCCACCAGCCCGCGCTGATCACCATGGCCACCTGTCCGGACGGGAACGCGCGGTAGACGTTGACCCCGGGGGAGCTCGCCCCCCTGGCGACGAGGCGGTCCTCCAGGCCGAACACGGCCCGGCCGGCCGGCGAGTCGATGCCGGTGCTCCTGCCGTCCGCCGAGACGAACGCTCCGCCGGCCGCGTTGAGCAGCGCGAGCGTCTGGCCGACGGTGGTGGAGTCGTCGTAGGTCGACAGGCCGAAACCCTGGACGAGCGTGTTGCCGTACCGGTCCCGCCTGGTGGTGCGGTAGGCGGTCTCCTCCAGCTCCCGCCAGGTGCGCGGCGGCCCGTCGACGCCGGCCGCGCGCAGCAGCCGCTTGTTGTAGTACAGGGCGTACGTCTGGAGCTCGGTGGGGTAGCCGTACACCCTGCCGCCCACCGACGCGGCGCCGACCGCGGCGGCACTGTAGCCGCGCCGGATCTCCTCCGCGTGCTCGGCCGGGGCGGGCCGCAGGACGCCGGCCCGGACGAGCTGGCCGTTCCACAGACAGTACGGGTGGAGGATGTCGGCGCCCTGGCCGGCGGCCTGCCGGACCATGAACGTGGTCAGCAGGTCCGTGAACTCCACCGCCGTCGTGCGCACCTTGACCCGGTCGTGCGTGGCGTTCCACTCGTCCACCGGGCCGCGCAGCGCCTCCTTGAGCTCCCCGCTCGCGTAGTGGGAGAGCAGGGTGAGGACGATGGGATCACCGGGCCGCCCGGTGCCCCGGTGCGGCGCCGCGCAGCCGGTGGCGAGCAGCGCCGAGGGGAGCGCGAGCGCGAAGTGACGGCGGCTCAGGCGTGGGGTGCGGCGCGGTGGCTGACGGTCGGGCGGGCCGTCGGTGCGGCGGGGCCGGGTCATCGGGTGGCCTCCCGGCGCAGCACACGGAACACCCGGGTCGTGGTGAAGCCCGCCGCGCGGTACAGCCGGCCCGCCGGTGACCGCTCGCCGGTCCACAGGAACCACGCGGAGTGCGCGCCGCGCGCCCGCATCCGCTCCAGGACCAGGTGGAGCAGGACCGTGCCGAGCCCGGTGCCGCGCATCTCCTCCAGCACGCCGAACGGCCCGAACCGCTCGTCCGCCGACGCGTACGCGCCGTGCATCGCCCAGCCGGTCAGGCGGCCCGACGGGTCCCGGGCGACGACGATCCGGTCCAGCGGCGTGCCCGCGGCCAGGCACTCCCGGATCGCCCGCGCCCAGTCAGGGTTGAAGTGCCCCCCGGCGAGCGCGAGCAGGTCCACCAGGTCGTCGTCGGACGGGGTGGCGAACCGGTGGCCGCGGGCCGTCAGCTCGTCCCGGCGGCGCGCGGCCACGTCGGGGAAGCGGTAGCCGACCAGGCGGCGGTCCATCGCCGCCGCCTCGTACAGGGTCCGGAAGCCCAGCGCATCGAGGAGCTGCACCGCCTCCGGGTACGTCTCGGCGTCCAGCCCGGGGAGGAGATAGTTCGGGGTGTACGAGGAGAAGTCCACGCGGGTGCGGCCGTGACCGCGCAGCCAGTCGAGGGCCTCGGTCAGCAGCCGGCGGCCCAGGCCGCGCCCACGGGCGGCCGGGTCGACGAAGAAGAACGGGATCCAGCCCTGCTCCGGCTCCAGGTCGGTGCCGCTCATCGGCGTCAGACGGCGCACCGCGTAGGCCGCGCCGACGACCCGGTCGCCGTCGACGGCGACCCGGAGCCCCTCCGGATCGAAGTTGGCGTCGAGCAGCACCAGGGACCGGAAGCGGTCCGGGGTGAGGGGATCGGCCGGCGCGCTCCGCCGCCACGCCTCCACCAGCCCGGGCCCGTCACCCACGCGGAAGCCGCGCGTCCGCGCCCCGGATGTCGTCGTGCGGTCGGTCATCGACGGAGGTGTCCTTCCCTGCGCGGGTGCGGGGCAGTGGGCGGCGAGGGCGGTCGGTACGGCCTCGGTGCCGGGGCGGGGCGTACGCCGGTGGCCGTGGGCTCAGGGGTAGAGCAGGACGTCGGCGCCGGCCCAGTCGGCGGGCGGTGCCGGTGGGGCGCACAGCGGCAGCGGGTCGTCGCCCGCGTCGACGGCGCGCCGCAACCGGTCGGAGCCCCACAGCAGGTCGATGAGGGGACGGCCGGTCCCCCCGGTTCCCTCCGCGCCGCCGTCCGCGGTGTGCCAGGCGAAGTCGTCCGGGTACAGCCGCCGCAGCGTCGCGAGCATCGCGACCGCGGTGCGTACGGGAGCGAACGCCACGGGGTCGGTGAGGTGGAGCTGGACCCCGCGCAGCGGCCGTCCGGCGTGCTTGTGGAAGGTCGGTACGAAGCGCAGGTCACGGAAGTGCACTCCCGGAAGGGCGAGTTCGGCGAGCGCGGGCGCGAACCGCGCGTCGAGGTACGGCGCCCCGACGATCTCGAAGGGCTGTGTGGTGCCCCGGCCCTCGGAGAGGTTCGTCCCCTCGAACAGACAGGTGCCGGGGTAGACGGCGGCCGTGGCGGGCGTCGGGATGTTCGGCGAGGGCGCGATCCACGGCAGGCCGGTGGCCGCCGCGTCCATGGCGCGCCGCCAGCCGGCCGCCTCGATCACGGTCAGGTCGGCGGACCGGCCCGCGACGTGGGGAACGGCGCAGGCGTTGAGGTGCCGGGCGAGTTCACCGCAGGTGAGGCCGTGCCGGACCGGCAGCGGGGCACGCCCGAGGAAGCTGGCCCACGCCGGGTCGAGCAGCGGCCCCTCGCTGACGAGGCCGCCGAGTGGATTCGGCCGGTCGGCGACCACGAACCGTACGCCCGTACGGGCCGCCGAGACCATCAGATCGAACATCGTCCAGACGTAGGTGTAGAACCGGGCCCCGATGTCCTGGAGGTCGAACACCAGGGCGTCGACGCCGCTGTCGAGCAGCAGGGTGTCGAGGTGCTCGCCGTCGCACCGGTAGGTGTCGTGGACCGGCAGCCCGGTGGCGGGGTCCCGCCGGCTGGTCCCGCCCTCCCCGGCCTGGGCCGTCCCGTGCAGCCCGTGCTCGGGTCCGAACAGGGCGACCAGCGGCGCGCCTGCCGCGAGCAGCGCGGGCGCGGCGGGGCGCAGATCGGGGAGGACGCCGGTGTGGTTGGTCACCAGCCCCAGCCGGCCGGGCCCGGCGAGCCCGGGAGACGCGTGCAGCCGTGCGATCCCGGTCGTCACCGCGACGCGGTCGTCCGTGCTCATCCGTTGCCCCGTCTGCCGGTGACGTCTCGAAGGGTGGGGCGCAATTTACTGGTATGTCCAGGAACTTTGCAATGATTCAGAGCGGTACGCGCCGAGACGGCATGTTCGTTCAGCAACGAGGCTTTCGCGCTGAAGCGTTCCCCCCGGACACGACGGCGGCGCCACGGACCCCGACTTCACCGGAGGCGCCATCCCTACCGGCGCCGGCACCGTCCCCGGGTTCCTGTTCGGCTCGCGCCCCGCGCTCGGCCCCTGTTCCATCACCCTGCCCGGTGTCTTCTCCTGTGCCGCCGCCACCTCGCCGGGCCCCGGCTCCCACGGCGTGTGCGGCGCCGGGGCGGCGGCCTCGGCCCTGCGTCACCTCGGTACGACACCGGACTGGTGACGCGGGCAGGCGCGCCGCGGGCACGTCAGCCGCCCAGCGCCCGGCCCACCGTCGCCGCCGCCTGGCGTACGGCGGGGGCCAGCCGGTCGGGACGGGCGGTCGTCGCAGCCGTCACCGACACGGCAGCCACGGCGAAGCCGTTCCGGAACACCGGGGCGGCCAGGGAGAGTTCACCCAGGCGGTACTCCTGGTGCGCCTCGGCCAGTCCGGTCGCGCGCACCCGGGCCAACTGGGCACCGAGGGCGCCGGGGGCGGTGACGGTGTAGGGGGTGTGACGGAGGGCGCTCGGGGACGGGCCGGGCGCGGTACGGGGGCCGTGGCCGGCGATCTGGCCGGGCGCGCCGCCGTCGCCGTTCCCGTGCCCGCCGCCGAACCCGGACCCGACCCCGTAGGCCAGCAGCACCTTGCCCGCCGCCGTGGCGTGCAGCGGCAGCCGTTCGCCGGTGACCAGGCAGAGGGCCGCGCCGTCGGCCCGGATCGTCACGTCGGCGTGGCCGCCGGTGCGGGCGGTGAGGGTGCGCAGGGCCGGCAGGGCCGCGGTGAGGAGCCCGCGGGGACAGGGCGCGGCGGCGCCGAGGGTGCGGATACGGGTGCCGAGGCGGTAGGAGCCGTCGGCCGCCCGCTCCAGCCCGCCCCAGGCCACCAGTTCGCGCACCATGCGCAGCGCGGTCGGCGCGGGGAGCCCCGTGCGGCGGGCGATGTCCGTCAGGCGCAGGGTGTCCGGCGCGTCCCCGAACGCGTCCAGTACGGAGAGGACCCGCCCGGCCACGCTCTCGGCCATACCGCTCCTCCGCTTCCGCAGCCTTCGTTTTCGCCCAGTGAAACCCGGGCGTTGGCGCCGTACGCCCCTGCCCGTCATGGTCAACACATGACTCTCGGCCTCTCTTCCGACCAGCTCCTGTCCACCACGCGCGCCGTCCGCCACCGTCTCGACCTGACCCGGCCGGTGCCCCGCCGGCTGCTGGAGGAATGCGTCGACCTGGCGGTCCAGGCGCCGACCGGACGCAACCGGCAGCGCTGGCACTTCGTCATCGTCACCGACCCGGACCGGCGGGCCGCCCTGGCGGAGGTGTGGCGGGCCGGTGTGAGCGCGCCGGGCGCCAGCGAGCCGCTGCCGGCACGCGATGTGCGGCGCGCGAGCGTGGCCCGGATGGACCGGGTCTACTCCGGTACCGCGCACCTCTACGAGCATCTCCACGAGGTCCCGGCGCTCGTCGTCCCGTGCGTGGAGGGCCGTACCGACGACGCGCCCGTGCTGCGCCAGGCCGGCACCTGGGGGTCCATCCTCCCGGCCGTCTGGAGCTTCATGCTCGCCGCCCGCGCCAGGGGCCTCGGCACCTGCTGGACCACCGGGAACCTCGTCCACGAGCGGGAGTCGGCCCGAGTGCTCGGCATCCCGTACGAGGACGTCATGCAGGCCGCCCTCATCCCCGTCGCGTACACCCTCGGCACCGACTTCCGCCCGGCCGGCCGCATTCCGCGGGAGCGGGTGCTGCACTGGGAAGAGTTTTGAACATGTTCAATTCCAGGCGTACGCTGCTGCCATGAGCGACAGAGCCGCCCTGCTCAAGGGCATCCGCGTCTGGCTGGCCCTCTTCGTCGTGTGCCTCGCCCTCAGCGGGGCGACCGCCTTCCCGCTGGTGCACGAACTGCGCTGGACCGAGAGCGCGTTGCGCGCGCTGTCCGTGCCGGAGCACCTGCCCGGGCTGATGGCGTGGATCTCCCGGGTGCGGGACGGGCTGGACACCGTCGACGCCGACCAGCCCTTCGTCCTGTACGGCACCGACTGGCTCGCCTTCGCCCACCTCGTCATCGCGGTCGCGTTCTACGGCCCCTACCGCGATCCCGTCCGCAACATCTGGGTGGTCGAGTTCGGGATGATCGCCTGTGCCGGGATCATCCCGCTCGCCCTCGTGTGCGGACCGGTCCGCGGGATCCCCTTCTGGTGGAGCGTCCTCGACATGTCGTTCGGGGTCTTCGGGATCGTCCCGCTGTACGTCGTACGGAAGAAGATCAGGCGGCTGGAGGCGCTCGGCGGCGCGCCGTCCGGGTTCCCGGCCGCCACCGCCGCGGGCTGAACCGGGTCACCGGCGAACGGTCCGGTCCCGGTCAGCGGTTGAACGCCGGGAACGCGAAGCGCTGGGCGACGGCCAGACCGTCGCCCTTCGCGTCCGTGGAGTTGACCGAGTAGACCAGGGTGCGGGACAGGTCCGGGGCCGCGGCGATCACCGTCGCGTACCCGGGGCGCGAACCGGTCTTGCCCCAGATCACCCTCCCGTTCACCTCGAACCGCTCCAGGGCCGCGCCGTACCGCGCCCCGGGCACGTCCGGCAGCGTGAACATCTCCTTCAGCTGCGGGCGCGGCACCACCCGGCCGCGGAACAGCCCGACCAGCAGCCGTTCCAGATCGGCGGTCGTGGAGATCATGTCGCCGGCCGCGAACCGGTCGGACATGTTCCAGTCGGTCACGTCGACCAGTTCGCCGTCGATCCAGTCGTAGCCCCGGTTGTGCGGGCCGTGGATCCGGGGGTCCGCGCCGACCGGGAAGGAGCTGTGCCGCATGCCGAGCGGCCGGAAGACCCGCACCTCGGCCTGGTGCGCGTACGAGTCGCCGGTCACCTTCTCGATGAGCAGGCCGAGCACGGTGTAGTGGATGTTGCCGTAGGTCTGCCGCGTGCCCGGCGCGTACGCCGGACCCCCCGATACGGCGTCCGCCACCACCTCACGGGGTGTCAGCGTCTCGAAGCGGTGCGGGTAGCCCTCCTCGACCGTGTCACCGAGGGACGCACCCGGGCGCAGTCCGCTGGTGTAGTTCAGCAACTGCCGTACGGTGACCGGCGCGAAGTCCGCGGTGAGCAGGCCCGGCAGATAGTGCTGCACGGTCCCGTCGAGGTCGATCCGGCCCTCCGCGGCCAGTTGCAGCACGATCGACGCGGTCACCACCTTCGTCACCGAACCGGCCCGGAAGCGGGCGTCCTCCAGGGCCGGCGCTCCGGTGCGCACGTCCCGCACCCCGGCCGTCCCGCGCCAGGTCCCGTCACCGCCGACGCGGAGCAGCGCGGCGGTGGCGTCGTGGTCGGGCAGCCCGGCGATGGCGGCGGCGAGGGCCTCGGTGTCGGGGCCGGCCGTGCCGGGGGCGGTCGCGGCGGGGCCCGTCGCGGTACGGGCGGACTGCGCGGGCGCGGCGAAGGCGGGGGCCGCCAGCGGGCCGGCGGCCACCGCGGTGACCAGGGCGGCGGCCAGGAGGACGGAACGGCTGGTGCGGGGCATGCGGGGACTCCTTCGGGGGGCCGGACGTCGGGCACCGGAAGACGGTGCGTGATCATCCTCGGGCGCCGGGCCGGGCGGCGGATCCTCACCGAGGAGGTCCTGCGACCCTTGCTCGTCCCCGATCAACCAGCCGCTCCTCTAGGGGAGTTGCCCGGGATCACCCCTACGGTCCGCCCCCGCGCGGCCGTCACCTCGTCGCTGTGCTCGAAGGCCCGCGCCCCCGGGACGATCCGGACGAAGGACCCTGGTCCGCGGTGCGCAGGGCGTGCAGGACGTCGATCCGGTTCGTCGTGACCGAGTCGGCGCCCAGGTCCAGCAGGCGGCTCATGGAACGGCGGGTGTCCGGGGTCCAGACCGACAGCAGCAGACCGTCGCGGTGCACCCGGGCCGCGAGCTCGCGGCTGACCAGGGAGAAGCGGTAGTTGAGCCAGCGCGGGCGGATCGCGGCCAGCAGCGCGGGCCGGGGCGGCGCCAGGCTCGTCCAGGTCAGGGCGATCTCGGCGGCCGGGTCGGCGGCGCGGACGGCGAGCATCGCCTCGGCGTGCGCGCTGTAGTAGACCCGCTCCCCGGCCCCGCACTGCCGGACCACGTCCAGGACCCGCGCCACCGTCCGACGGCCGACCGGTCCGCACAGGTCCACCATCACCCTGCTGTCCCCGGTCGCGGCCAGCGCATCCGCCAGCGTCGGCACACCGCCCGCCGTGAGCCCGCGCAGCTCGTCGGCGGACAGCGCGGCCAGCGGCCGGTCGACCTCCCACAGCCGCCGCAGCGTGTCGTCGTGCAGCAGCACGGGGACGCCGTCGCGGGTGAGCCGTACGTCGACCTCCACGGCGTCCGCGCCCCGGTCGAGCGCGGACCGCAGGGAGGCGAGGGTGTTCTCACGGAAACGGTAGGGGTCGCCGCGGTGGGCCACGGCGGTCAGCGTCTGCATGGCCCCCATTGTGGCCGGTGTCAGGAGGCCGGCCAGGCCGCGGTGTACGTGTCGATCTCCGCCGTGATCCGCGCCTTGCCCGCCGCGTCCAGGAAGGAGGCCTCCACGGCGTTCTTCGCCAGCTCCGCCACACCCCGCTCGTCGAGATCCAGGAGCCGGGCGGCCACCGCGTACTCGTTGTTCAGGTCGGTGCCGAACATCGGCGGGTCGTCGGAGTTGATCGTGACCAGCACCCCGGCCCGCGTGAACTCCTTGATCGGGTGCTCCTCCAGCGTGCGGACCGCGCGGGTGGCGATGTTGGAGGTCGGGCACACCTCCAGCGGGACGCGGTGCTCGGCGAGGTGGGCGAGCAGCTTCGGGTCCCGCGCCGAGCTGGTGCCGTGCCCGATCCGCTCGGCGCGCAGCTCGGTCAGCGCGTCCCACACCGTCTGCGGACCGGTCGTCTCCCCGGCGTGCGGGACGGAGTGCAGACCGGCCGCGATGGCCCGGTCGAAGTACGGCTTGAACTGCGGCCGGGGCACGCCGATCTCCGGCCCGCCGAGCCCGAACGACACCAGGCCCTCCGGGCGCAACCGGTCGTCGGTGGCCAGCCGCACCGTCTCCTCGGCCGACTCCAGACCGGCCTCGCCGGGGATGTCGAAGCACCAGCGCAGCACGGTCCCGAACTCCGCCTCGGCGGTCTTCCGGGCGTCCTCGATCGCGTCCATGAACGCCCGCGGGTCGATACCGCGCCGGGTGGAGGAGAACGGGGTGATCGTCAGCTCGGCGTACCGCACCTGCTGCCGGGCCATGTCACGGGCCACCTCGTAGGTGAGCAGCCGGACGTCCTCCGGGGTGCGGATGAGGTCCACGACCGACAGGTACACCTCGATGAAGTGCGCGAAGTCGGTGAAGGTGAAGTAGTCGGCCAGGGCCTCGGGATCGCTGGGGACCCTGGAGTCGGGGTGCCGGGCGGCCAGTTCGGAGACGATGCGGGGGGAGGCGGAGCCGACGTGGTGGACGTGCAGTTCCGCCTTGGGCAGTCCGGCTATGAAGGCGCGCAGATCGCGGTCGGCGGTGCCGGTGGCGGGTACGGAGCTGTCGGTCAAGGGGTCCTCCCCGGGACGGGCGCCCGCGGCACGTGGTCCCCGGCACGTCGTGCGGTGGACGCGGTCCGTGGTGCGGGCGCGGTGATCGGCTGATCGGGTTGCGCCGCATCATCGTAGGCCCCGGGCCGCGGTGCCCCGCGCTGCCCGTAGCATGACGGGACGTCCAGCCGAGGGGTGTGCCGATCATGTCCGACGAGGTGCCGCAGTCCACGCCGGGGGAGCGGATCGACGGACACCACTCCGCGGCCCCCCGGGTCTCCTTCGACAAGGGGCCGGAGCGGACGGCCCCGGTCCCCCGGGAAGCGGACGGGGCACGGGTCCAGGACGCCGCCCCCGCTCCCGGTCCCGCGCACGACCGGCAGACGGTGACGTCGCTGCCGGCGTTCCCGGCCCCGGCCACGCCCGCCGGCGCCGTACCCGCGCCGTGGGCCGCCCCGGCCGAGGGTCCCGCCTCCACGGCCCCGGCCCCCCAGCCGAACCCGTTCGCCCCGCCGCCGGGCTCCTACCCGCCCCCGGCGAACCCCTTCGCCCCGCCGGCGCCGCCCGCGGGCCCGCACGGGGGAGCGGAGCCGGTGCCGCCGCCTCCCATCGCCCCCGACGGCCCCGGCCAGGTGCCGTACGGCTATCCGGGTGCGGCGCCGGCCTACGGCTACCCGGGTGCCGGGCCCGCGTACGGCTACCCGGGCCCGCGGCACGCCCCGTACGGTGGCCCCGCTCCCTACCCCGCCGCGCACGGCTACGCCTGGCCCGGCATGCAGCCGCCGCCCAGCAACGGCCTGGGTACGGCCTCGCTGGTGCTGGGGATCGTCGCGACGGTCGGCTTCGTCCTGTGGCCGATCGCCCTGGCCATGGGCATCCTGGCCGTGATCCTCGGCGGGCTGGGGCGGGGCAGGGCCAACCGGGGCGAGGCGACGAACCCGGGTGTGGCCCTGGCCGGCGTCATCTGCGGCGCCGCCGGGATCGTCCTGGTGCTGGTCCTGTTCGCCCTGTTGATAGCGACGCGCACCTGACGCACCGGCCGGCACGCCCGACCTTGCACCGCCGACCCGGCACCGCCCAGCAGACGCCGCCCCGCCGAAGTGGCCCGCAGGCGCCGTCCCGCGGAAGTACTCCGGCATGCGCCGTTCCCCTGAAGCGCCCCGTACACGCTGCCTCGCCGAGGTGGCCCGGTACACGCTGCCTCGCCGACGCGCCCTGGCCACACGCCGCCCCGCCGAAGCGCTCCGGCACATGCCGCCCCGCCGAAGTGGCTCGCACGCGCCGTCCCGCGGAAGTACTCCGGCATGCGCCGTTCCCCTGGAGCGCCCCGGTACACGCCGCGTCGCCGAGGTGGTCCGGTACACGCTGCCGCGCCGAAGCGCTCCGGCACGCGCTGCCGCGCCGACGCGCCCTGGCACACGCCGCCCCGCCGAGGCGCCCCGCACGCGCCGTCCCGCGGAAGTACTCCGGCATACGCCGCCGCGACGAAGCGCCCCCGTACACGCCGCCCCGCCGAAGCGCTCCGGCACACGCCGCCCCGCCGAAGTGCCCTGGCACACGCGGCCCCGCCGAAGCGCCCCGGCAGACGCCGCCCCTTCGAAGCCTCCGCAGGCCGACGACCCCGCCGAAGCGCCGCAGGCCTACGCGCCGGCGCCCGCGAGCCGCTCCCGGGCCTCCATCAGGGCGAAGCCCAGGAGGTTCAGGCCGCGCCAGCGCTCCGGGTCGGAGGCCGCCTCGTCGTCCGCCGACAGTCCGATGCCCCATATCCGGTCCACGGGGCTCGCCTCCACCAGCACCCGTTCACCGGTCCCCAGCAGGAACATCCCGAGGTCGTCGTCGGCGGCGAACTTGTGCACGCTGCCCTCGACCACCAGCCGGAAGCGTTCCCGTTCCCACACCGCCGCGTCGAAGTCCCGCACCAGCCGGCCCACCTTCTTCGCCTCCGCCGGATGCTCCGCGGCCAGCACCCGTCGCTCGGCCTCCGCGTCCCCGAACAGCCGGGCCTTGCCCGCCATCATCCAGTGCTCGGCCGTCGCGTACCGCACGCCGTCCACCACGAACGGTGACGGCCACCACTGGCTCAGACAGCTCGCGCCGACCCGGCCGTCCGGGCGCGGCCGGTGCCCCCAGAAGTGCAGATACCTGATCCGGGACCCCGCCTGGACCTCTCTGATCAGGGCGTCCACCCCGTCGATCTTCCCCATGCACGTGAGTGTGGCACGCACCACTGACACTCCGTCCGTCCTTTTCCGCCCCGACTCGACACCTGGTCGACAGATTCCGTCGCGTAACCAAAAGGCAACAACGGAATCACTTGTTGGTGTCCGGTCCCTCTGTCAGGATCGGCACTCAAATCGAGCTGGAGCCACGCCCCCCGCCCCTCGGGACGGGCGCACGGCGGAGGAGAGCGACATGCACAACCCGGGCACCGCCACCCCGGAACGATTCCCCGCACAGGACCGCCTCGCGGACGGCGCGCAGTTCATCGCCGGCCGGCCCGCCCGGGGCACCTCGGGCCGTACGCACTCCGTGGTCGACCCGGCCACCGGCGCCGAGGTGTACACCTACGAGCTGGCCGGTACCGAGGACGTCGACGCGGCCGTCGCCGCCGCGCGCGCCGCCTTCCCCGGCTGGGCCGCCGCCACCCCGGGCGAGCGCTCGGACGCGCTGCACCGGTTCGCCGCCGTGCTCGCCGACCGCGCCGAGGAGTTCGCCCGCGCGGAGTCCCTCCAGTGCGGCAAGCCGCTCAAGCTCACCCGCGAGTTCGACGTGCCGGGGACCATCGACAACACCGCGTTCTTCGCGGGGGCGGCCCGGCACCTGCAGGGGCAGTCCGCCGGTGAGTACTCCGGCGACCACACGTCATACGTCCGGCGCGAGCCCATCGGGGTCGTCGGCTCCGTCGCACCCTGGAACTACCCGCTCCAGATGGCCGCCTGGAAGATCCTCCCGGCGATCGCCGCGGGCAACACCATCGTGCTGAAGCCCGCCGAGCTGACCCCGCTGACCTCGCTGCTGTTCGCGCGGGCCGCCACGGACGCCGGCATCCCGGAGGGCGTGGTCAACATCGTCACCGGGACCGGGAAGGAGGCCGGTGAGCACCTCGTCGGGCACCCCGACGTGGCCATGACCTCCTTCACCGGCTCCACCGCCGTCGGCAAACGCGTCGCCGAGATCGCCACCGCCACCGTCAAGCGGCTGCACCTGGAGCTGGGCGGCAAGGCGCCCTTCGTGGTCTTCGACGACGCCGACCTGGAGGCCGCCGCGCACGGCGCGGTCGCCGGCGCGCTCATCAACACCGGGCAGGACTGCACGGCCGCCACGCGCGCGTACGTGCAGCGCCCGCTGTACGAGGCGTTCGTGGAACGGACCGCCGCGCTGATGGAGACCGTGCGGCTCGGCGACCCGTTCGCGCCCGGAACCGACCTGGGGCCACTGATCTCGCACGTCCAGCGTGACCGGGTCGCCGGATTCGTGGACCGCGCGCGGGGCTACGCACGCGTGGTGACCGGCGGCGAGGCCCCCGGAGACGACCTAAAGGACGGCGCCTACTACCGGCCCACCCTGATCGCCGACGCGGCACAGGACAGCGAGATCGTCCAGTCGGAGATCTTCGGTCCGGTACTGGTCGTACTGCCGTTCGACAGTGATGATGAGGGCATCCGGCTGGCCAACGACACCCCGTACGGTCTGGCCGCCTCCGCGTGGAGCCGCGACGTCTACCGCGCGAACCGGGCCACCCGCGAGATCAAGGCGGGCTGCGTCTGGGTCAACGACCACATCCCGATCATCAGCGAGATGCCGCACGGGGGTTACAAGGCCTCCGGCTTCGGCAAGGACATGTCGGTGTACTCGTTCGAGGAGTACACGCAGGTCAAACACGTAATGTTCGACAACACCGCGGTGGCCGCGAAGGACTGGCACCGCACGATCTTCGGGGACCGCTAGCGACGACCAGGCCACCGACCAGGCCGATCCTCCGAAAGGGCACCACGCGCATGGAGCAGTACGAGCCCGACCGCCTCACTCCGCCCCAGGTGGCCGCCGTGCGGCGCAGCCTGCTGGGCGGCAGGGCCGCTCTGACCCGCCGGTCGCTGCTGCGGGCGTCCGCGGGCGGCGCGCTCGCCGCCGGCGGCCTCGGGGCGCTGAGCGGCTGCGGGATCCCCGCCGCGGGCAAGACCCAGGGCGGCACCTCCGCCCAGGACCACTCGGCCCGGGAGAAGGTCGTGAACTTCTCCAACTGGACCGAGTACATCGACGTCGACGACAGCGGCAAGCACCACCCCACCCTGGAGACCTTCCGCCGGCGGACCGGGATCACGGTCAACTACAGCGAGGACATCAACGACAACAACGAGTTCTTCGGCAAGATCAAGCCGCAGCTCGCCGCGGGCCAGGACACCGGCCGCGACATCATCGTCCTCACCGACTGGCTGGCCGCCCGGCTGATCCGCCTGGGCTGGGTGCAGAAGCTCGACCCGTCGAACCTCCCGCACGCGTACACCAACCTCTCGCCCCAGTTCCGCAACCCGGACTGGGACCCCGGGCGGGCGTACTCATACCCCTGGCAGGGCATCTCCACCGTGATCGCCTACAACAAGAAGGCGCTCGACGGCATCGAGGTGAAGTCGGTCTCCGACCTGCTCGACAACCCCAGGCTGAAGGGGCGCGTCGGCTTCCTGTCGGAGATGCGGGACTCCATCGGCATGACCCTGCTGGACATGGGCAAGGACCCGGCGAAGTTCACCGACGACGACTTCGACGCGGCGATCGCCCGCCTCCAGAAGGCCGTCGACAAGGGCCAGATCCGCCGCTTCACCGGCAACGACTACACCTCCGACCTCACCAAGGGCGACTTCGCGGCCTGCGTCGCCTGGGCGGGCGACGTGGTCCAGCTCAAGGCGGACAGCCCAGACGTCGACTTCGTCATCCCCGACACCGGCTACATGACGTCGACCGACAACCTGTGCGTCCCCAACAAGGCGCGGCACAAGACGAACGCCGAGCGGCTCATCGACTTCTACTACGAGCCCGAGCAGGCCGCGGCGCTCGCCGCGTACATCAACTACGTGACGCCGGTCGACGGTGTGAAGCCCTACCTTGCGAAGATCGACAAGGACGCGGCGGACAACCCGCTGATCGTCCCCGACAAGGCCATGCAGGCGAAGTCCCACGCCTTCCGCTCCCTGAGCCAGAAGGAAGAGACGGCCTACGAAGAGAAGTTCGCGAAGCTCACAGGGGCGTGACGATGAAGACGACACCAGACAACAGCGGCGACGTCCGCCTCTCCGGCATCTCCAAGACGTACGGCTCCTTCACCGCCGTGCACCCGCTGGACCTGACCGTGCCCGAGGGCTCCTTCTTCGCCCTGCTCGGCGCCTCCGGCTGCGGCAAGACCACCACCCTGCGCATGATCGCCGGCCTGGAGGAGCCCACGACGGGCACCGTCCGGCTCGGCGACCAGGACGTCACGCATCTGCCGCCGTACAAACGGCCGGTGAACACGGTCTTCCAGTCCTACGCCCTCTTCCCGCACCTCGACATCTTCGAGAACGTCGCCTTCGGTCTGCGCCGGCGCGGCATCAAGAGCGTGAAGAAGCAGGTGGAGGACATGCTGGAGCTGGTCCAGCTCGGCGAGCAGGCGCGCAAGAAGCCGCACCAGCTCTCCGGCGGCCAGCAGCAGCGCGTCGCCGTGGCCCGCGCGCTGATCAACCACCCCAAGGTGCTCCTGCTGGACGAGCCGCTGGGCGCCCTGGACCTCAAGCTGCGCCGCCAGATGCAGCTGGAGCTCAAGCGCATCCAGACCGAGGTCGGCATCACCTTCGTCCACGTCACGCACGACCAGGAGGAGGCCATGACCATGGCCGACACGGTCGCCGTGATGAACGGCGGCCGGGTCGAGCAGCTCGGCTCGCCGGCCGACCTGTACGAGAACCCGCGCAGCACCTTCGTCGCGAACTTCCTCGGGACCTCCAACCTCATCGAGGCCGAGGTCGACACGAAGAACGGCGACGACATCGTGCTCAAGGCGGGCGGCGGCAAGCTGGTGCTGCCCGAGGCGCGGTGTTCCGCCCCGACGACGGCCGGCGGCAAGGTGCTGGTGGGCATCCGCCCGGAGAAGATCTCGCTCACGCACGCCGACGACGCGGGGGAGATCCCGCAGGGCCGCAACCGCCTGACCGGCACGATCGCCGACGCCAGCTTCATCGGCGTCTCCACGCAGTACGTCATCGACAGCCCGGTCTGCGACGAGCTGGCGGTGTACGTGCAGAACGTCGAGCGGGACGGCCGGCTCGTCCCCGGCGCCGAGGTCGTCCTGCACTGGAACCCGGCCCACACGTTCGGCCTGGACGCCGCTCAGGACATCGACGCGGGCACCGAGGAAGAGGTCGCCGCCTGATGTCCACCCTCACCGAGGCGCCCCCGCCTCTCGCGCCCGCGGCCCCGGAGAAGAAGCCCCCGCGCAGGCGCGGCCGGTTCACCCCGTACTGGCTGCTGCTGCCCGGCATCCTGTGGCTGGTCGTCTTCTTCGCGCTGCCGATGCTCTACCAGGCCTCCACCTCCGTGCAGCAGGGCTCCCTGGAGGAGGGCTACAAGGTCACCTGGCACTTCGCCACCTACTGGGACGCCCTGTCCGCGTACTGGCCGCAGTTCCTGCGGTCCGTGTTCTACGCCGCCGCCGCGACCGTGCTGTGCCTGCTGCTCGGTTACCCGCTGGCCTATCTCATCGCCTTCCGCGCGGGCCGCTGGAAGAACCTGATCATGATCCTGGTGATCGCGCCGTTCTTCACCAGCTTCCTGATCCGCACCCTGGCCTGGAAGACGATCCTCGCCGACAACGGCGTGGTCGTGCACACGCTGAACTCGCTGCACGTCCTGGACCTCACCGACTGGCTCGGCTGGACGGCCGGCGACCGGGTCCTCGCCACCCCGCTCGCGGTCGTGTGCGGCCTGACGTACAACTTCCTGCCGTTCATGATCCTGCCGCTGTACACCTCGCTGGAGCGGATCGACGGCCGGCTGCACGAGGCGGCCGGCGACCTGTACGCCAGGCCGTGGACCACCTTCCGCAAGGTCACCTTCCCGCTGTCCATGCCGGGCGTGGTCTCCGGGACGCTCCTGACCTTCATCCCGGCGGCCGGTGACTACGTCAACGCCGAACTCCTCGGCTCCACCGACACCCGCATGATCGGCAACGTCATCCAGACGCAGTTCCTGCGCATCCTGGACTACCCGACGGCCGCGGCCCTCTCCTTCATCCTCATGGCCGCGATCCTGGCCATGGTCACGCTCTACATCCGCCGGTCCGGGACGGAGGACCTGGTCTAAATGCCCTTCGTCACCTGGCTCAAGCGCCGTCTCGTCGTCATCGCCGGACTGCTGACGCTCGCCTATCTCCTGCTGCCGAACGTCATCGTCACGGTGTTCTCCTTCAACAAACCGAAGGGGCGCTTCAACTACGAATGGCAGCGGTTCTCCACGGACGCCTGGAAGGACCCCTGCGGTGTCGCCGACATGTGCGGCTCGCTGTCCATCAGCCTCCAGATCGCCGTGTGGGCGACGGTCGGCGCCACGATCCTCGGCACGATGATCTCCTTCGCGCTGGTCCGCTACCGCTTCCGCGCGCGCGGCGCCGTCAACTCGCTGATCTTCCTGCCGATGGCGATGCCCGAGGTCGTCATGGCCGCCTCGCTGCTCACCCTGTTCCTGAACATGGGCGCCCAGCTGGGCTTCTGGACGATCCTCATCGCCCACATCATGTTCTGCCTGAGCTTCGTCGTCACCGCGGTCAAGGCCCGCGTGATGTCGATGGACCCGCGCCTGGAGGAGGCCGCCCGGGACCTGTACGCCGGCCCCGCGCAGACCTTCCTGCGGGTCACCCTGCCCATCGCGGCACCCGGGATCGCCGCGGGCGCGCTGCTGTCGTTCGCCCTGTCCTTCGACGACTTCATCATCACCAACTTCAACGCGGGCTCGACCGTCACCTTCCCCATGTTCGTGTGGGGCTCGGCCCAGCGTGGAACACCCGTCCAGATCAACGTGATCGGCACGGCCATGTTCCTGATCGCCGTCCTCTTCGTGCTGACGTCGATGGTCATCAGCAATCGCCGGAACAAGCAAAAGGCATAAGCCCTTTCGCTGAACGTCCTCTGTAGGGAGTTGAAATCATGGCCCCGAGCGCCATGAGCCGTGGCAAAGACAACTGGATCGCCTCTCTCTCCGAAACCCAGCCGGTCCCGTACTGGCTGGAAGACCCCGGCAAGCCACCCGCCGAGCCCGCCCTCACCGGCACCGAGACCTGCGACCTGCTCGTCGTGGGCGGCGGCTACAGCGGGCTGTGGACCGCGCTGAACGCCAAGGAGCGCGACCCGCGGCGCGATGTGGTGCTGCTGGAAGGCCGCGAGGCGGGCTGGGCCGCCTCCGGCCGCAACGGCGGCTTCTGCGCCGCCTCCCTCACGCACGGCCTGCCCAACGGCCTGGCCCGCTGGCCCGACGAGATCCACCGGCTTCAGGAGCTGGGCCGGCGCAACCTCGACGGGATCGAGGCGGCGATCGCCCGGCACGGCATCGACTGCGACTTCGAACGCACCGGCGAGATCGACGTCGCCACCGAGACCTACCAGGCCCGGGAACTGCGCGACTGGCACCGGAAACTCCAGGAGAAGGGCCTCGCGGACGGCATCGAGTTCCTGGACGCCGACGCGGTGCGCGAGCAGGTGAACTCGCCCACCTTCGAGGCCGGCCTGTGGGACCGCCGGGGCGTGGCCATGCTCCACCCGGCCAAGCTGGCGTGGGGCCTGAAGAAGGCCTGCCTGAAGCTCGGGGTGCGGGTGTACGAGCACACGCCCGCCCTGACCCTCAGGAGCTACGGCGCCGGGATGGCCGTACGCACCCCGTACGGCGCCGTCCGCGCCCGCAAGGTCGCGCTCGGCACGAACATCTTCCCGAGCCTGCTGCGCCGCGTGCGCTCGTACACCGTCCCCGTCTACGACTACGCCCTGATGACCGAGCCGCTGACCGCCGAGCAGCTCGCCTCGATCGGCTGGAAGAACAGACAGGGCCTCGGGGACTCGGCGAACCAGTTCCACTACTTCCGGCTGTCCGCCGACAACCGCGTCCTGTGGGGCGGCTACGACGCGATCTACCCCTACGGCGGCCGGGTCCGTGCCGAGTACGACGACCGGCCCGAGACGTACGCCAAGCTCGCGGGCCACTTCTTCACGTGCTTCCCGCAGCTGGAGGGCGTCCGCTTCACCCACGCCTGGGGCGGCGCGATCGACACCTGCTCCCGCTTCTCGGCGTTCTTCGGCACCGCCCACCAGGGCCGCGTGGCCTACGCGGCGGGCTACACCGGCCTCGGCGTCGGCGCGACCCGGTTCGGCGCGGACGTGATGCTCGACCTGCTGGACGGGGAGCGCACCGAGCGGACCGAGCTGGAGATGGTCCGCAGGAAGCCGCTGCCGTTCCCGCCGGAGCCCTTCGCCTGGACGGGCATCGCCCTGACCAGGTGGTCGCTGGCCCGCGCGGACGCCCACGGGGGCCGCCGGAACCTGTGGCTGCGGACGATGGACCGGCTGGGACTGGGCTTCGACAGTTAGGGCCTCTCGTTCGGATCATGCCGGGCTCGCGGGGTCCGGCCTGATCCACACGAAAGACCCTGGCCCGGGTCCACACCGGGCCGCCGCAACAAGTCGGCCGAACCCGCGTAATGCTCCCCGGAGGACCTCCCTCTCCCTCGTGACGGACGCGACCGCGTCCACGTGAACCACGGGAGAAAGGGAGGCCCTCTCATGACTGGGGCGAAGACGGCGGTCGCATGGCTGGCATCCGTCGCACCGGACCCCGAGGCCTGCCGCAGGGAGTGGGAGCGCAACCCCCTCGGGGTCGCGCTGCTGCCCGCCGGCAAGGCGTGGGACGTCCTGATCCTTCCGGGTGCCCTCGGCTACCCGACCCTCGACGTGCTCACCCGCGTCCTCGACCAACTCGGCCCGGTGCTCGTCGACTTCGGCGACGACCGGGTCGGGTTCCTCGTACCCCCGGGCACCGCGGCCCGCTGGCTCGGCACCGGGATCAGGACCGCGGGAGCCGGCACCTGGATCGTCGTGCCGCACCCGGGCCGGGCGACCCGGGGCGTGCGCTGGCTGGTGCCGCCGGACGGCTCGGGCACGCTGACCGACCCGGCGCTGCTGGAACTGGCGATGCACGAGGCGGCGGCGGGGGCGGCGAGGGAGAGGGGCGGGGGCGGGTAGAGCCCGGCACCTTGACAACACGATTGGTCTGGACCAAGTTGTGTGCGCTCCTCCCCTCCAACTCCCCGCCACCCGGAGGCCCTTGTGGACCGCGCCAGACGCCCCAGATCCGTCCTCGCCGCGCTCACGGCCGCACTGCTGGCCGTGCCCGGCATCACCGCGCTCTCGTCGGCCGCCCGCGCGGCCGACGCGGACGTCGCGGTCAACGGCGGCTTCGAGTCCGGCCTGACCGGCTGGACCTGCACCGCCGGCACCACCGTCACCTCACCCGTGCACAGCGGGAGCGCGGCGCTCCAGGCCACCCCGGCCGGCAGCGACAACGCCCAGTGCTCCCAGACGGTGACCGTCCAGCCGAACGCGCAGTACACCCTGTCCGGGTACGTCCGCGGCTCCTACGTCTACCTCGGTGCGAGCGGCACCGGCACCACCGACGTCTCCGCCTGGACCCAGTCCGCCCCCGACTGGCAGAAGCTCAGCACCACCTTCCGTACCGGGGCGGCCACCACCAGGGTCACGATCTACACCCACGGCTGGTACGGCACCGGCGCCTACCACGCCGACGACCTCACCCTCGTCGGCCCCGGCGGCAGCGGCACCACACAGCCGCCCGCCGCCCCCACCGGTCTGCGGACCACCACCGTGACCTCGTCCTCCGTCGGACTGTCCTGGTCCGCGGTGACCGGCGCGACCGGCTACGCGGTCTACCGCGACGGCACCAGGGTGCAGACGGTGACCGGCACCTCGGCCACCGTCTCCGGCCTCGCGGCCTCGACGGCGTACAGCTTCCAGGTCACCGCGGTGAACGACGCCGGCGAGTCCGCGAAGTCCGCGGTCGTCACCGCGACGACCGGCACCGGCGGCGGGGGCGGCCCGTCCGACCTGCCCGCCCACGCCCTCGTCGGCTACCTGCACGCCAGCTTCGCCAACGGCGCCGGCTACACCCGCCTCGCCGACGTCCCCGACAGCTGGGACGTCATCGACCTGGCCTTCGGCGAGCCCACCTCGGTCACCTCCGGGGACATCCGCTTCAACCGCTGCCCGGTCACCGAGTGCCCGAACGTGGAGAGCGACGCCGACTTCAAGGCGGCCGTCAAGGCCAAGCAGGCCGCCGGCAAGAAGGTACTGATCTCGATCGGCGGCCAGAACGGCCAGGTGCAGCTCACCACGACCGCGGCCCGCGACACCTTCGTCTCCTCCGTCTCGAAGATCATCGACACCTACGGCCTCGACGGCCTGGACATCGACTTCGAGGGCCACTCGCTGTCCCTGAACGCGAACGACACGGACTTCAGGAACCCGACCACTCCCGTGATCGTGAACCTCATCTCCGCCCTGAAGACCCTGAAGGCCAGGTACGGCGCGAAGTTCGTCCTCACCATGGCCCCGGAGACCTTCTTCGTGCAGAACGGCTACCAGTACTACGGCACCGGCAAGTGGGGCGGTCAGGACCCCCGCTGCGGCGCCTACCTCCCGGTCATCCACGCCCTGCGCGACGACCTCACGCTCCTGCACGTCCAGGACTACAACTCCGGCCCGATCATGGGCCTGGACAACCAGTACCACTCCATGGGCGGCGCCGACTTCCACATCGCCATGACCGACATGCTCCTCACCGGCTTCCCGGTCGCCGGCGACCCGAACAACGTCTTCCCGCCGCTGCGCCCGGACCAGGTCGCGATCGGCATGCCGGCGTCGGCCAACGCGGGCAACGGCTACGTCTCCCCGTCCGAGGTCACCAAGACCCTGGACTGCCTGACGAGGAGGACGAACTGCGGCTCGTACGCCACGCACGGGACCTGGCCCGCGCTGCGGGGTCTGATGACGTGGTCGGTGAACTGGGACCGCTACGCGAACTGGGAGTTCCAGAAGAACTTCGACGCGTACTTCGGCTGAGCACGCGGGACAGGGTGGCCAGCAGCACCGTGCCCAGGCACCAGCCGGCCACCACGTCCAGCGGCCAGTGCCAGCCGTGGCGGACCAGCCCGTACGACACCCCGAGGACCAGGGCCGCACACCCCGCGACCAGGACACGGCGGGCGGCGGGGGAGCGGAGCCAGGGGAGGAGGAGCAGGGTCGCGGAACCGTACGCGACCGCCGCCGTCGTCGTGTGACCGGACGGGAAGTACCCGGTCCCCGGGGGCACCACCGGTGTCCCCGGCCGGGCCGTCCACACCTTCAGCGGGACCACGACCGCCGGGACCAGCGCCATCAGCACGGCCGCGGCGAGCGGCGGCAGCCACCACCGCCCGGCACCGGCGGCCCGGCCCCGCCAGGCCACGTACCCGAGGGCCGCGGCGAGCACGGGCAGGGCGACCTGGACGTTGCCGAGGTCGGAGAGCAGCTGGGAGAACCGGTCAGGGTGCACGAGGGCCCGGCTGGCGTCCGCGTCCAGCCGCAGCAGCGGCCCGTCGGCGACGACCTGCCAGGTGACGAGGGCGAAGACGACCGCCGGGAGGACCAGGAGCAGCATGGGCCCAGCTTGGCAGACGACCGCGGGGAAGGAGGTCGGCCGCCCCGGAACAGGGGGGGTGGTTCCGAGGCGGCCGTCCGGACCGGAACGTCGCGCGCCCCGGGGGGTTTGGGGCGGCGACCGTCCGATCGGTGAGGAGATCCCGGAGCCGTCAGGCGCCGGTTGTGTGCGCGAGGGCACGACCAGGTCGAAGCTGGGGAGGCCCCGGCCCGGTGTCCGCCCGCAGTCCCCTGTGGGCGGGTGTATCTCTCATCTGAGGAGAACCTACGGCAGGCGGCGGCGCTTGGGCAGACGGAATCCGCTCCCGTCATCCACCCCGCACACCTTCTTCACACGGCCTGCCGCAGGCGCCTTCAGCGGTGCGGACCGCCCGCTCATATGCGCGGGTCCGCAGGGCCGCTCAGATGCGGGCGAACGCCTGCTCGATGATGTCGAGGCCCTCGTTCAGCAGGTCCTCGCCGATGACCAGCGGCGGCAGGAAGCGCAGCACGTTGCCGTAGGTGCCGCAGGTCAGGACCAGCAGGCCCTCGGCGTGGCAGGCCTTGGCGAGCGCGGCGGTGGCCTCCGGGTTCGGCTCCTTGGTGGCGCGGTCCTTGACCAGCTCGATCGCGATCATGGCACCACGTCCACGCACGTCACCGATGACGTCGAACTTCTCGGCCATGGCGGTGAGGCGACCCTTCATGATCTCCTCGATGCGCTTGGCCTTGCCGTTGAGGTCCTGCTCCTTCATCGTCTCGATGGCACCGAGCGCACCGGCGCACGCGACCGGGTTGCCGCCGTAGGTGCCACCGAGGCCGCCGGCGTGCGCGGCGTCCATGATCTCCGCGCGGCCGGTGACGGCGGCGAGCGGCAGACCACCGGCGATGCCCTTGGCGGTCGTGATCAGGTCGGGCACGATCCCCTCGTCCTCGCACGCGAACCACTGTCCGGTCCGGCAGAAGCCGGACTGGATCTCGTCGGCGACGAAGACGATGCCGTTGTCGGCGGCGAACTGGCGGATGGCCGGCAGGAAGCCCTTGGCCGGCTCGATGAAGCCGCCCTCGCCGAGCACCGGCTCGATGATGATCGCGGCCACGTTGTCCGGGCCGACCTGCTTGGTGATCTGGTCGATGGCCTGCGCGGCGGCCTCCGGGCCGGCGTTCTCCGGGCCGGTCGGCCAGCGGTACGCGTACGCGACGGGCACGCGGTACACCTCGGGCGCGAACGGTCCGAAGCCGTGCTTGTACGGCATGTTCTTCGCCGTCAGCGCCATGGTGAGGTTGGTCCGCCCGTGGTAGCCGTGGTCGAACACCACCACGGCCTGCCGCTTGGTGTAGGCACGCGCGATCTTGACGGCGTTCTCGACGGCCTCGGCGCCCGAGTTGAACAGCGCGGACTTCTTGGCGTGGTCGCCCGGGGTCAGCTCGGCGAGCGCCTCGGCGACCTCCACGTAGCCCTCGTACGGGGTGACCATGAAACAGGTGTGGGTGAAGTCGGCGAGCTGGGCGCTCGCGCGGCGCACCACGGCCTCGGCGGAGGCGCCGACGCTCGTCACGGCGATGCCGGACCCGAAGTCGATCAGCCGGTTGCCGTCGACGTCCTCGATGATGCCGCCGCCCGCGCGCGCGGTGAACACGGGCAGCACGGAGCCCACGCCCTGGGCGACCGCGGCGGTACGGCGGGCCTGCAGCTCCTGCGACTTCGGGCCGGGGATGGCGGTGACGACGCGGCGCTCCTGCGGAAGTGCGGTCATGGGGGGCTCCCTGATGATCTTGCGTACCGGGCGGTCCCGGGCGGTCCCGGGCGGTGCGTTTTCGGACGCATACCTTCTTTTCCCGCAGGCTAAGACCGGTTCCGGCGAGTGGGCATGCTCCATGTGGGAGTTTTCGGCGACCCCCCTTGTCCGCCGTGGACATAGCCCGGCCGGGCGGGTACGGCTCCTTCCGGCCGCGTAAGCGGTGAACTCCCCCTGCCGGGGCGTTAGATTGACTCGCTGACGACGGACGGAACGGCTGGTCAGGGGGCAAGGTCGATGGACAGTGACGCGCCGCGCGACACCCGCGGCACCCACGCGAACCCGCTACCGCGGCCTATGGCGGCGCCGGACACGCCCGCGCCACCCCAGGGCGGGCCATCCGCCCCTCATGGCAGCGGCTTCCCACCTCACCCTGGTCCCACCGTGCCGCCACGGCCGACGCGCGCACCGGACGTGTCGGGCGCCGGCGGCCGTCCCTCGTACGCCCCGCCCGCTCAGCCCCACCGCTCGCCCGTCGCCGACTGGGTCGACGAGCCGCGGCCAGAGGCCGAACCCGGTATCTGGCGTCACGGCTACCGCCTGCCCAAGGTCGCGCGCGAAGGGCAGCGCCTCGCCCCGGTCACCATCGTCGGCTTCCTCGTCCCACTGGTGGCGGGGCTCCTGCTGTGGTCACTGTGGCGGCACGGCAGCGTCCCCTACCAGTGGGCCGTCCTGAAGCTGTTCACCCCCGACGACTGGTGGTGGGCCGGAACCACGTCACCGAAGGGTTACCAGGGCGCGGAGGCCATCACGGTCGCCGACGGCGTGTTCTTCGCGATCCTCGTCTTCGCCATGGCGCGCCTGGGCAGCTGGTCCGATCTGATCCGGCATGTCGTCACCCGCCGTCCGCAGCCGGCGCGCGCCCTGATCGCGGCCCTCGGCGCGCTCATCGCGCTCGCCTTCGTCTTCCCCAGCGCCTTCGGCGTCGGCTGGAACGCCCTGCCGGTGCAGGACCCGTTGTTCTCCCTGATCGTCCTGATCACGGGTGACTACACGGTGTTCGGGTCCAAGCTGCTGACGGACGGGCTCTACACGCTCATCACGCTGCTCGTGCTGTGGCCCTTCGCCCGGGTCGGCGGCTGGTGGTCATTCGCCACGGAGACGATCGCGGCGCGCGGCCGGGCGAAGGCTGCCGCCGCCCAGGCGGCCGAGCCGGCCGTCGACCGGCGCCCGTCGTCCTGGCCGGAGCTGCGGGAGGCCGGTCAGCACCAGGCCGCGGACACACTCACCGCGGAACTGCGCGACGGCCGGATGAACGACGTGGACTGCGCCCGGATCAGTCACATGTGGACGGTGTCCCGGGCCCGGGCGCGGCTCTCCTCCTTCACCGAGACGGTCCTGCGCGACGGCGCCGCCGCCTGGACCCACCCCTCCGGCGACCGCGATCTGTCGGGCCGCTCCGCCCGGCACGACCTGCTGGCCGGGCAGGTTCGCATCGGGCGATGGGCGACCGGCGACCGCACGCCCCCGGCCTACGGCGGAGCGGGGGCGGCGCTCGGGCCTGACACCCTCGGGACCTCGCTGTTGGCTGTGGGCCCTTCCGGTTCCGGGAAGACGCGCCATCTGATCGGGCCCGTCGTCGAGTCGCTCGCCCTGCAGGCCCTCGCCGGGCAGTGCGCGGTCGTCGCCGTCTGCGCGGCCGGGACCCCGCTGGGCCCGGACTCCGCCTACGACGTCGTCGTACGCCTCGGCGACCCCGCGTCCGTGTACGACCTGGACCCGTACGCGGACTCCCACGACCCGGACGAGGCGGCGGCCTTCCTGGCGGAGGGACTGGCCGGTGATCTGGACACGGTCAGCACCCAGCGAGCCGCCACCGCACTGGCCCAGCTCCTCGGTCCGTACCGGGCGGCGTACGGACGCTTCCCGACGCTGCCGCTGCTCCGGGAACTACTGGAAGGCGAGCCCTCGGTCCTCAGCGCACTGCGCGCCGCGCTCCCGGGCGACGAGCACACCGCGATGCGCCGCGAGCTCGACGCGCGTGTCCGGCAGTCGGGCAGCGCCGGCGATCCCGGCCCGGTCCTGGCCGACCGCCTGGCCGTACTGGACCGGCCGGCGTTCGCCGAATTCCTCGGTGCTGACCGAACAGCGGCCCGGCCGTTCTCGCTGCGCGCCATCGCCCACCATCCGCTGCGGGTCCGGATCGACCTGCCCGACCGCGGACACGACGAGGCGGCCCGGCTCATCACCCGGCTGCTTCTCGCGCAGTTCGGCGCCGTGGCGATGGCGGGCGAACGCACCCACTTCGCCTGCCTGGTCCTGGACGACGCCACCGGCGCCGTGACAGCGGAATCGGTCCGGCGCGTCCAGCGTCTGCGGTCCCGCAACGCGGGTGTGGTGCTTGCCCTGCGTACCGTCGGGGACGTCCCCGAGACGCTGCACGGCCCGCTGTACGCGGCCGTCGGCTGTCGCATGGCCTTCTCCGGAGTCACCACCTGGGACGGCAGCCGGTTCGCGGACGCCTGGGGCACGCAGTGGGTCGAGACACGGGACGTGGCCCGGCACACCGTCTTCGCGGACCAGCCGATGACCCGAGCGATCCATGCCTTGCGCAAGCTGGTGACCGGCAAGGCGGTGACGACCGAGGCCGTCACCGTGCGGCAGGTCGAGCGGGAGCGGTGGTCGGCTTCCGAGTTGGCCCACGGGGTGCCGCCGGGGCATGCCGTGTTGTCGCTGACCACCGTCGAGGGGGAGCACGCGCCGCCGTTGCTGGTGGACCTGCGGGGGTGAGAGGCCAGCGCGGCCTCGTACGGTGAGGCAGAATCGGGGTGGGCCGTTCATACACGGCGGCCAAAAGATCACCGGGATCGACGGATCTCCCTCACCGTGAAGGCCCCATGCCCCCGACTCTCGCCTCGCTCGTCCACCATTCCGCGCTCAAGCTGACCGTGCGCGCGGGCGAGGACCGTCTGGACGTGCCCGTCCGCTGGGCGCACGTCAGCGAGCTGGCCGACCCCGTCCCCTACATGGAGGGCGGCGAGCTGCTGCTGATCACCGCGCTCAAGCTGGACGCGGAGGACCCCGAGGCCATGCGGCGGTACGTGCGGCGGCTCGTCGGCGCGGGCGTGGTCGGACTCGGCTTCGCCGTCGGGGTCAACTACGAGGAGATCCCGGACGCCCTCGTCGACGCCTGCGCGCAGGAGGGGCTGCCGCTGCTGGAGGTGCCGCGCCGCACCCCCTTCCTCGCCATCAGCAAGGCCGTCTCCGCGGCGATAGCCGCCGACCAGTACCGGGCCGTCACCGCGGGCTTCGCCGCCCAGCGCGAACTGACCAGACAGGCGCTGAACGCCGGCCCGGAAGGGGTGCTCACCGCGCTGTCCGCCCAGGTGGACGGCTGGGCCGCGCTGTACGACGCCTCGGGCGCCGTCGTCGCCGCCGCGCCGGAGTGGGCCGGCCGCCGCGCCGCCCGGCTCACCGCCGAGGTGGAACGGCTGCGGGAGCGGCCCGCGCCCGCGTCCTCCGTCGTCGGCGGCCCCGAGCACGAGGACCGGGTGGAGCTGCACAGCCTCGGCACCGGCCGTCGCCCGCGCGCCGCGCTCGCCGTGGGGACGGCCGCCGCGCTCGGCACCGCCGAACGGTACGCCGTCCACTCCGCCATCGCCCTGCTCACCCTCACCACCGAACGTTCCCGCTCGCTGCACGCGGCGGAGCAGCGCGTCGGCGCGGCGGTGCTGCGCATGCTCCTCGCGGGCGAGCCCGACCATGCCCGGGCGGTCGCCGGTGACCTGTACGGCGAGCTGCTGGACGCCCCGTTCCGGATGATCGTCGCCGAGTCCGGCTCCGGTCCGGCGGGCGAACCGCTGGGCGAGCTCGCGGAGACCGTGGAGAGCGCGGCGGCGCGGGCCGGGGAGGCCGTGCTGGTCGTTCCCGAGGGGGAGCGGCTGGTGGTGCTGGCCGCCGACCGGGGTGCGGCGGTGGCCGCGTGCGTCGATCACGCGGCGGCGCGGGAGGCCGACCGGGCGGCGGCCGAGCAGGGACGGGCGGAGGAGGACCCGCTGGTCGTCGGCCTGTCCGCGCCCGCCGGGCCGATCGCGGCGGCGGCGGCCTACAAGCAGGCCGAGCAGGCGCTGTCGGTGGCGCGGCGGCGGGGGCGGGTGTTCGTGGAGCACGAGCAGCTGGCCGCCGGGTCCGTTCTCCCGCTGCTGGCGGACGACGCGGTGAAGGCGTTCGCCGACGGGTTGCTGCGGGCGCTGCACGAGCACGACGCCACCGGCCGGGGTGACCTGGTCGCCTCGCTGCGGGCGTGGTTGTCGCGGCACGGGCAGTGGGACGCGGCGGCGGCCGACCTGGGGGTGCACCGGCACACCCTGCGGTACCGGATGCGCAGGGTCGAGGAGATCCTGGGGCGCAGCCTGGACGATCCCGATGTGCGGATGGAGCTGTGGCTCGCCCTGAAGGCGACGTCCACGGAGTAGTGCGGAAGCGGCCCGCGGTGATGCGGAGCGCCGAGTAGTCCAATCAGTAGTGCCCGGTCCGCCCACTGCTACGACTCGGACAAACGCCCCCCGGCCGCCCCCGCCCTACCGTGGAGCACGCAAGCCAAGCGACACACCTCCAACGCGGAAGGGCCGGGACTCGTACATGACTTCCACCCATGCCTTCTGGCTCGCCGGCCGCCAGGCCACCGGCGAGGACACCTTCGACGTCACGTCCCCGTGGGACGGCCGGCTCGTCGGCAAGGTCAGCGTGCCGACCGATGCCCAGGTCGAGGAGGCCGTGGCCGCCGCGTACGCCGTCCGCGATGACTTCGCCGCCACCCCGGCGCACGTCCGCGCCGCCGCTCTGGACCACGTCAGCAAGCGGCTGGCCGAGCGCACCGAGGAGATCGCCCAGCTGATCTCCGCCGAGAACGGCAAGCCGGTCAAGTGGGCCCGGGGCGAGGTCGGCCGTGCCGTCTCCGTGTTCCGGTTCGCGGCCGAGGAGGCTCGCCGGTTCAACGGCGGCGAGGCCCAGCGGCTGGACACCGACGCCGGCGGCCAGGGGCGGCTGGCGCTCACCCGCCGCTTCCCGAAGGGTGTCGTGCTCGGCATCGCGCCGTTCAACTTCCCGCTGAACCTGTGCGCCCACAAGGTCGCCCCGGCGATCGCCGCCGGCACCCCGATCATCCTCAAGCCGGCCCCGGCCACCCCGCTGTCCGGCCTGATCATCGGCGACCTGCTCGCCGAGACCGACCTGCCGGCCGGGTCGTGGAGCATCCTGCCGGTGCCGAACGACAAGATGCCCGCCCTGGTCCAGGACGAGCGCCTGCCCGTCATCTCCTTCACCGGTTCCGAGAAGGTCGGTTACGCGATCATGGACTCGGTGCCGCGCAAGCACTGCACGCTGGAGCTGGGCGGCAACGGGGCCGCGGTCGTTCTCGGCGACTACGCCTCCGACGCCGATCTGGACTGGGCCGCCACCCGCATCGCGACCTTCTCCAACTACCAGGGCGGCCAGTCCTGCATCTCGGTGCAGCGCGTGATCGCCGACGCCTCCGTGTACGACCGGCTGCTGCCGCGGATCGTCGCCGCCGTCGAGGCCCAGGTCACCGGTGACCCGTCCGACCCGAAGACCGACGTCGGCCCGCTGGTCAGCGAGGACGCGGCCAAGCGCGTCGAGTCCTGGGTCAAGGAGGCGGTCGAGGCCGGCGCCACCCTGCTCACCGGCGGTGACCGTGACGGCGCCTCCTACGCGCCGACCGTGCTCACCGACGTACCGGCCGGTGCGACCCTCTCCTGCGAGGAGGTCTTCGGGCCCGTCCTCACCGTGCAGAAGGTCGACGGCGAGGCCGAGGCGTTCGCCGCGGTCAACGACTCCAAGTACGGCCTCCAGGCGGGCGTGTTCACCCACGACCTCCAGGCCGCCTTCCGGGCCCACCGCGCCCTGGAGGTCGGCGGTGTGGTGATCGGCGACGTCCCGTCCTACCGCGCCGACCAGATGCCGTACGGCGGCGTCAAGCAGTCCGGTGTGGGCCGCGAGGGCGTGCGGTTCGCGATGGAGGACTACACCTACGAGCGCGTGCTGGTCCTCACCGGTCTCGCGCTCTGACCTGCCACGGACAGGTCGGGAACGGAACGGCCGCAGCCCACTGTGCGGGGGCTGCGGCCGTTCGCCGTTCTGCCTCGCCGAGGCAATCCGGAAGGGCCGCGCCGACGTACACGAACTAGGGCCGCATCCCTGAGGGAGGAAGGAGGGCCACCATGCGAGCATCACGCGCGAGGCGCCTCTTCGCGGCGTCCGCGGCCGGCCTGGTGATGGCCGGCGGCGCCGCGATCGGTGCAGCAGGCACGGCTTCGGCGGCAGCCCCCGCCGTGCCCACCCGGGTCACCGACGACTGGTGCTGGGGCAACAACGGCTGGAACTGCTTCGACCACCGCTTCGACCACGGCTTCGGTCATCGCTTCGACCACGGCTTCGATCACGGCTTCGGTCATCGCTTCGACCACGGCTTCGACCACGGCTTCGATCACCGTTTCGGCAACGGAGGCACCGTGATCGTCGTGGTCCGCTAGCGGTGACGGGGCACGTCCCCGCACCCCGCCACCCCGAAGGGGCCCGGCACCGCTGTCTTCCGGTGCCGGGCCCCTTCCTGGTGCCGGGGTTCTGCGGAGCCTCAACCGGCGTTCGGGCAGGAGGGCGGGCGAAGGCGTCCCCCGCAGGGGCCGGGCCCGGCGGGTGGTCAGGGCGCGGCCGGCGCCGGTCCCGAACTCGCCCGTGCGGTCAGCTCGGGGGTGAGCAGGACGACCTCGTCGCCGCCCCGCCCGTCCAGCTTGGCCACCAGGTGCTCCACCGCCTGCCGGCCCATTTCCTGGGCGGGGATGGCGACCGAGGTCAGCCGTACCGAGGCCTGGACAGCGACCTGGTCCGGGCAGATCGCGACCACGGACACGTCCTCGGGCACGGCCCGGCCCTGCTGGCGCAGCAGCGCGAGCAGCGGTTCCACCGCCGACTCGTTCTGCACCACGAACCCGGTCGTCCCCGGACGCTCGTCGAGGATCCGGCCCACGGTCAGCGCGAGGGCGTCGTAGCCGCCCTCGCACGGCCGGTGCAGCACCCGTACGCCCGTCTCCCGGGCCCGGGAGCGCAGGCCGTCCAGGGTGCGCTCGGCGAAGCCGGTGTGCCGCTCGTAGACCGCCGGGGCCTCGCCTATGACGGCGATGTCGCGGTGGCCGAGACCCGCCAGATGCTCCACGCACAGCGCGCCGGTCGCGCTCCAGTCCAGGTCCACGCAGGTCAGCCCGGCGGTGTCGGCGGGCAGGCCGATGAGGACCGAGGGCTGGCCGGTCCCCCGCAGAAGCGGCAGCCGCTCGTCCTCCAGCTGGACGTCCATCAGGATCATCGCGTCGGCGAGACCGCTGCCGGTCACCCGGCGCACCGCGTCGGGCCCCTCCTCGCCGGTGAGCAGCAGGACGTCGTAGCCGTGCGCCCGGGCCGTGGTGGCCACCGCGATGGCGATCTCCATCATCACCGGCACGTACATGTCGGTGCGCAGGGGGACCATCAGCGCGATGATGCTGGACCGTTTGCCGGCCAGGGCGCGGGCACCCGCGTTCGGGTGGTAGCCCAGCTCCCGGATGCTCTGCTCGACCCGCTGCCGGGTGGTCGCGGAGATGGACCGCTTGCCGCTGAGGACGTAGCTCACCGTGCTCGCCGAGACCCCGGCGTGCTGAGCGACCTCGGCGAGGGTGACCATCCGGCTCTCCAGATTTTGTGAAGCGCTTCGACACGGCGCATTGCGGACAAGGTGGGTAAGGGTAAGACAGACACTAGCTCCAGGCAGGGTGGGGTGTCCATAGGCTGTCGAAGCGCTTCGACTCGCCCGGTGGGCCTTTCGGCCGTTCGCGCGCGAGGGGTGGTGGCGTCGGCCCGTTTCGGGTACCAACGATCCAGTAGCACTGGTCGGTAACGAACGGTCCCATTCGTCCCTCTTCGCGGCGAGGTGAGCCTGTATGTCCGCCACCACCACCCCACGCACCACCGTCACCGAGCGCGAGGCCCGCCAGGTGGCGGAGGCCGCCCGGCAGCAGGACTGGCACAAGCCCAGCTTCGCCAAGGAGCTCTTCCTCGGGCGCTTCCGGCTCGACCTCATCCATCCCCACCCGCTGCCCGACGACGAGTCCGTGCGGCGCGGCGAGGAGTTCCTGGCGAAGCTGCGCGCGTTCTGCGAGACCGCGATCGACCCCGCCCGGATCGAGCGCGAGGCCCGCATCCCCGACGAGGTCGTGGCGGGCCTGAAGGAACTCGGCGCCCTCGGCATGAAGATCGACCCCAAGTACGGCGGCCTCGGCCTCACCCAGTTGTACTACAACAAGGCCCTCGCCCTGGTCGGCTCCGTCAGCCCCGCCGTCGGCGCGCTGCTCTCCGCCCATCAGTCGATCGGCGTACCGCAGCCGCTCAAGATGTTCGGCACCCAGGAGCAGAAGGACGCCTTCCTGCCCCGCTGCGCCCGCACCGACATCTCCGCCTTCCTGCTCACCGAGCCGGACGTCGGCTCCGACCCGGCCCGCCTCGCCACCACCGCCGTACCCGACGGCGACCACTACGTGCTCGACGGGGTGAAGCTGTGGACCACCAACGGGGTGGTCGCCGACCTGCTCGTCGTCATGGCGCGCGTGCCGAAGTCCGAGGGGCACAAGGGCGGCATCACCGCCTTCGTCGTGGAGGCGGCGTCCGAGGGCGTCACCGTCGAGAACCGCAACGCCTTCATGGGGCTGCGCGGCATCGAGAACGGCGTCACCCGCTTCCACCGGGTGCGGGTCCCGGCGGCCAACCGCATCGGCCCCGAGGGCGCCGGGCTGAAGATCGCCCTCACCACCCTGAACACCGGCCGGCTGTCGCTGCCCGCCATGTGCGCTGGAGCCGGCAAGTGGTGTCTGAAGATCGCCCGCGAGTGGGCGGCCGAACGCGAGCAGTGGGGCAAGCCGGTCGCGCTGCACGAGGCGGTCGGCGCCAAGATCAGCTTCATCGCGGCCACCACCTTCGCCCTGGAGGCCGTGCTCGACCTGTCCTCGCAGATGGCCGACGAGGACCGCAACGACATCCGCATCGAGGCCGCCCTCGCCAAGCTCTACGGCTCCGAGATGGCCTGGAGGATGGCCGACGAACTGGTCCAGATCCGGGGCGGGCGCGGCTACGAGACGGCCGAGTCGCTGCGGGCGCGCGGCGAGCGTGCGGTGCCGGCCGAGCAGATCCTGCGCGACCTGCGGATCAACCGCATCTTCGAGGGCTCCACGGAGATCATGCACCTGCTCATCGCACGGGAGGCCGTCGACGCCCATCTCTCGGTCGCCGGTGACCTGATCGACCCCGACAAACCGCTGTCCGCCAAGGCGAGGGCGGGCGCGAACGCGGGCGTGTTCTACGCCAAGTGGCTGCCGAGGCTGGTCGCCGGGCCGGGGCAGCTGCCGACGGCGTACGGCGAGTTCAAGCACGGCATCGACCTCTCCGGACACCTGCGCTACGTCGAGCGCACGGCCCGCAAGCTGGCCCGGTCCACCTTCTACGCCATGTCCCGCTGGCAGGGCCGGATGGAGACCAAGCAGGGCTTCCTCGGCCGGATCGTGGACATCGGCGCCGAGCTGTTCGCGATGAGCGCGGCCTGCGTCCGCGCCGAGCGGCTGTGGCGCGAGGGCGAGCACGGGCGCGAGGCCTACCAGCTCGCCGACGCCTTCTGCCGGCAGGCCCGCATCCGGGTGGACGAACTCTTCGCCCGGCTGTGGACCAACACCGACGACCTGGACCGCAAGGTGGTCAAGCACGTCCTCGCGGGTTCCTACACCTGGCTGGAGGAGGGCATCCTCGACCCGTCGGGGGAGGGGCCGTGGATCGCGGACGCGACCCCCGGCCCCTCGGCCCGCGAGAACGCCCGCCGTCCCTTCGGGAGCTAGGGCCTCTCGTTTGGATCAGGCCGGATGCCTAGCAGTACTTGTCGCTCGGGTCCCGCGTCGTCCAGGAGCAGGTGTCCACCTTGCTGCCGCTCGCCTTGGTCAGGGTCGCCGTGTCCTTGTCGTTGTTCCAGACGTAGGCACGGCGGTCCTGGTACTTGTCCGACGCGGTGTCCGAGCCGCTGCCGGTGTGCACCTTCAGGTACTTCCCGGCGCCGATCCTGACGTTGCCGAAGACGTACTTGTGGTTGGAGGCGTCCTTCAGCACCCACCCCTTGAGCGAGACCGCCGAGCCACTGGTGTTCTTCAGCTGCACCCACTCGGCGTTCAGGCTCTTGTTCGAGCGGTTGTCCGTGCCGGGGCTGTCGAACCACACGTGGTGGATCCGCACGCCGCCGGCGGCCTCGGCCGGGGTGCTGAGCAGGGTGCCGGTGAGCAGGGCCGCGCCGGCGAGGGCGGGCAGGGCGGCGCGTATGCGCACAGTACGCATGGAGAGATCCCCCCAGGATGTCGTCCGCGAAGTGGTGGCCGGGCCGGTCGGCGACCGGCCAGGACTGAAGTGTTATCACATGATCTTCACCACGTGTTCACAGTTCCGCTGAACGCGCCCGCCCGGGGGACGCGCTGTCCGGGCCGTCACCGCGTGCCGCCACAATGGGGGGATGACCGACAGTCCCGCCCGTCCGGCCCCCCTCGCCGACCCGCACCTCGTCTACGACCCCGCCCCCGGCGGCGGCCCCAAGGACGTGGTGATCCTCGGCTCCACCGGATCCATCGGCACCCAGGCCATCGACCTCGTGCTGCGCAACCCCGACCGCTTCCGGGTCACCGCCCTGTCCGCGAACGGCGGCCGGGTGGCGCTCCTCGCCGAGCAGGCGCGCCGGCTGCGGGTGCGGACCGTGGCGGTCGCCCGCGAGGACGTCGTCCCCGCGCTGCGCGAGGCGCTCGCGGCCGAGTACGGCGGCGGGGAGCCGCTGCCCGAGATCCTCGCCGGAGCGGACGCGGCGACCGAGGTCGCCGCCTCCGAGTGCCACACGGTGCTCAACGGCATCACCGGCTCCATCGGCCTCGCGCCCACCCTCGCCGCGCTGGAGGCGGGCCGCACCCTCGCGCTCGCCAACAAGGAGTCGCTGATCGTCGGCGGCCCGCTGGTCACCGCGCTGGCGAAGCCGGGCCAGATCATCCCGGTGGACTCCGAGCACGCGGCCCTCTTCCAGGCGCTCGCGGCCGGCAGCCGGGCCGACGTCCGCAAGCTGGTCGTCACCGCCTCCGGCGGCCCCTTCCGCGGCCGGACCAGGGACGAACTGGCACACGTCACCGTCGCGGACGCCCTCGCCCACCCCACGTGGGCCATGGGCCCGGTCATCACCGTCAACTCCGCGACCCTGGTCAACAAGGGACTGGAGGTCATCGAGGCCCACCTCCTCTACGACCTTCCCTTCGACCGCATTGAGGTGGTCGTGCACCCGCAGTCGTATGTCCACTCGATGGTCGAGTTCACCGACGGATCCACGATCGCCCAGGCGACGCCCCCCGACATGCGCGGGCCCATCGCCATCGGACTGGGCTGGCCCGAACGGGTCCCGGACGCGGCCCCCGCGTTCGACTGGACCAAGGCGTCCACCTGGGAGTTCTTCCCGCTGGACGACGAGGCCTTCCCCTCGGTGAACCTCGCCCGGCACGTGGGGCGGCTCGCGGGCACGGCCCCGGCGGTGTTCAATGCCGCCAACGAGGAGTGCGTCGCGGCCTTCCTGAGCGGCGCGCTGCCCTTCAACGGGATCATGGATACCGTCACCCGGGTGGTGGAGGAGCACGGCACCCCGGTCACGGGAACCTCGCTCACGGTGTCGGACGTCCTCGAAGCGGAGACCTGGGCGAGGGCCCGGGCCCGCGAACTCACAGCCACGACGGCGACCGCGGAGGCGCGTGCATGACGACCTTGATGTTCATCCTCGGCATAGTGGTCTTCGCGGTCGGCCTGCTCGTCTCGATCGCCTGGCACGAGCTGGGGCACCTGTCCACGGCCAAGCTCTTCGGCATTCGCGTGCCGCAGTACATGGTCGGCTTCGGCCCGACCATCTGGTCGCGCAGGAAGGGCGACACCGAGTACGGCATCAAGGCGATCCCGCTCGGCGGCTACATCCGCATGATCGGCATGTTCCCGCCGGACGACCAGGGCCGGGTCTCCGCCCGCTCCACCTCCCCGTGGCGCGGCATGATCGAGGACGCGCGCTCGGCGGCCTTCGAGGAGCTCCAGCCCGGCGACGAGACGCGCATGTTCTACACGCGCAAGCCGTGGAAGCGGGTCATCGTCATGTTCGCCGGCCCCTTCATGAACCTGGTGCTCGCGGTCGCCCTCTTCCTCACGGTGCTGATGGGCTTCGGCATCCAGAAGGAGACCACCGTCGTGGAATCCGTCTCGCCCTGCGTCATCGCGCAGAGCCAGCACCGCGACAGCTGCAAGAAGTCCGACCCGTCGTCACCGGCCGCGCAGGCCGGCATGAAGGCGGGCGACAGGATCGTCTCCTTCGACGGCAGGCCGACCGAGGACTGGAACACGCTCTCGGACCTCATCCGGGACAGCGCCGGGAAGGACGTCTCCTTCGTCGTCGACCGTGACGGCCGGGACGTGACCCTGCACGCGAAGATCGCCACCAACCAGGTCGCCAAGAAGGACGCCGGCGGCAACTACGTCGACGGCTACGTCAAGGCCGGCTTCCTCGGCTTCAGCCCCGCCACCGGCGTGGTCAAACAGGACTTCGGCGAGTCCGTGACCTGGATGACCGACCGGGTCGGCGACGCCGTCGACTCCCTCGTCGCCCTGCCCGGCAAGATCCCGGCCCTGTGGGACGCGGCCTTCGGCGACGGCCCGCGCGAGCAGGACTCCCCGATGGGCATCGTCGGCGCGGCCCGGGTCACCGGCGAGATCGCCACCCTGGACATCCCCGCCTCACAGCAGCTGGCCATGTTCGTCTTCGTGCTGGCCGGCTTCAACCTCTCCCTGTTCCTGTTCAACATGCTCCCGCTGCTCCCGCTCGACGGCGGGCACATCGCGGGCGCCCTGTGGGAGTCGCTGCGGCGCAACCTGGCCCGGGTGCTGCGCCGCCCGGACCCCGGACCGTTCGACGTCGCCAAGCTGATGCCGGTGGCGTACGTGGTCGCCGGGATCTTCGTCTGCTTCACCGTCCTGGTGCTGATCGCCGACGTCGTGAACCCGGTGAAGATCTCCTAGGGCCTCTCGTTTGGATCATGCCGGGCTCGCGGGCCCTGGCACCGCTCCCTGATCCGGCCTGATCCAAACGAAAGACCCTAGCCGCCCGTTGTCCACCGCGGCCCGGACCCCTCGGGTTCCGGGCCGCATTCCATCGGGTGGGTTTACGGGTGGGATGTGCTGACGCGGGACCCGGTGCCGTAATCTCAAAGCCTGGAGCCCGCCGTTGCACGGGACCGGACCTTGATCCACGACTTGGGGTTGCACAGCAGATGACTGCGATTTCTCTCGGCATGCCGTCCGTTCCGACCAAGCTCGCCGAGCGCCGGAAGAGCCGGCAGATCCAGGTCGGAAGCGTGGCGGTCGGCGGAGACGCGCCCGTCTCGGTCCAGTCGATGACCACGACCCGCACGTCCGACATCGGCGCGACCCTCCAGCAGATCGCCGAGCTGACCGCGTCCGGCTGCCAGATCGTCCGGGTGGCCTGTCCCACCCAGGACGACGCCGACGCCCTCGCCACCATCGCGAAGAAGTCCCAGATCCCGGTGATCGCGGACATCCACTTCCAGCCCAAGTACGTCTTCGCCGCCATCGAGGCCGGCTGCGCCGCCGTCCGCGTCAACCCCGGCAACATCAAGCAGTTCGACGACAAGGTCAAGGAGATCGCCAAGGCCGCCAAGGACCACGGCACCCCGATCCGCATCGGTGTCAACGCCGGCTCCCTGGACAGGCGCCTGCTCCAGAAGTACGGCAAGGCCACCCCCGAGGCCCTGGTCGAGTCGGCGCTGTGGGAGGCGTCCCTCTTCGAGGAGCACGACTTCCGCGACATCAAGATCTCCGTCAAGCACAACGACCCTGTCGTGATGATCGAGGCCTACCGGCAGCTCGCCGAACAGTGCGACTACCCCCTCCACCTCGGCGTCACCGAGGCCGGCCCCGCCTTCCAGGGCACCATCAAGTCGGCCGTCGCCTTCGGCGCCCTGCTCTCCCAGGGCATCGGCGACACGATCCGGGTCTCCCTCTCGGCCCCGCCGGTCGAGGAGGTCAAGGTCGGCCTGCAGATCCTCCAGTCGCTCGGCCTGCGCCAGCGCGGCCTGGAGATCGTCTCCTGCCCGTCCTGCGGCCGCGCCCAGGTCGACGTCTACAAGCTCGCCGAAGAGGTCACCGCCGGCCTGACCGGCATGGAGGTCCCGCTCCGCGTCGCCGTCATGGGCTGCGTCGTCAACGGCCCCGGCGAGGCCCGCGAGGCCGACCTCGGCGTCGCCTCCGGCAACGGCAAGGGCCAGATCTTCGTCAAGGGCGAGGTCATCAAGACCGTCCCCGAGTCCAAGATCGTGGAGACCCTCATCGAGGAGGCCATGAAGCTGGCGGAGCAGATGGAGGCCGAGGGCGTCGCCTCCGGCGAACCGTCGGTGTCGGTGGCGGGCTGAGCTCTCCGGCGCCGGTCGGACCGCGCCCCGGAAGGGGCGCGGGGCCGTGCCCGATGTGCGGCTCCGCCGCGTGGACGCGAGCCGCCACGGCCGGCCCGCGGTCGCCGGTGATCCCGGCCTCCGGCCTCGGAGGCGCACCGCAAAGCAGGCGCGGCTATAGTGCGGAGATCAGCAGACCCCCAGCGTGAGGCCCCGCACGTGTTGACCCAGACCACCTCACGAGTGCTCGAACCCGGCGACCTGGACGCCGCGCTCGCCGTCCTGGACCGCGAGCCGGTCGCGAACGCCTTCGTGACCTCGCGGGTCCAGGTCGCGGGCCTCGACCCCTGGCGGCTCGGCGGGGAGATGTGGGGCTGGTACGAGGACGGCATGCTCACGTCCCTGTGCTATGCGGGCGCCAACCTCGTGCCGATCTGCGCCACCCCCCGCGCCGTCCGCGCCTTCGCCGACCGCGCCCGCCGGGCCGGCCGGCGCTGCTCCTCCATCGTCGGCCCCGCCGAATCCACCGCCGCACTGTGGCGGCTGCTGGAGCCGCACTGGGGCCCGGCCCGCGAGGTCCGCGCCCACCAGCCGCTGATGGTCACCGACCGCATGCCGGCCGACATCACCCCGGACCCGTACGTCCGCCGCGTCCGCAAGGACGAGATGGAGACGATCATGCCGGCGTGCGTGGCGATGTTCACCGAGGAGGTCGGCGTCTCGCCCCTCGCCGGCGACGGCGGCCTGCTCTACCAGGCCCGGGTCGCCGAACTCGTCGGCTCCGGCCGCTCCTTCGCCCGCGTCGACGACCAGGGCCGGGTCGTGTTCAAGGCGGAGATCGGCGCGGCGACCCCCCTGGCCTGCCAGATCCAGGGCGTGTGGGTGGCCCCCGAGTACCGGGGCAGGGGCCTGGCGGCCCCCGGCATGGCGGCCGTACTGCGCTACGCCCTGGCCGATGTGGCCCCCGTGGTCAGCCTGTACGTGAACGACTTCAACACCGCGGCGCGCAGGGCGTACCGCAGGGTGGGCTTCCGTGAGGTGGGAGCCTTCATGAGCGTGCTCTTCTGACCGCCCTGTACGCTCCCCGCATGGACCTCGTGATCGGCCCCCTGGACCTCACCGCCCACGTGGACGAGGCCCTCGCCGTCCAAGCCCTCGCCTTCGGGCTCGGCCCGGACGAGGTCGCCGTGCGCCGGCAGATCGTCCAGCGGCACATGCAGTACCGCGGCGCGCGCGCCTACGGGGCCACCGTCCGGGGGCGGCTCGTCGGTTTCGTCTACGGCATGCCCAACAGCCGTACCCACTGGTGGTCCACCGTCGTCGAGCCCTACCTGCGCGCGGGCGGCAACGACTTCTGGCTGGACGACTCCTTCGTCATCACCGAACTGCACGTCCACCCCGACCGCCAGAACCGCGGCATCGGCCGGCGTCTGATCACGACCATCACGGACACCGCCGACGAACCCCGCTCGATCCTCTCCGCGATCGACACCGACAGCCCCGCCCGCGGCCTCTACCACTCCCTCGGCTACGTCGACCTCGCCCGCCAGGTCCACTTCCCGAGCGCGCCGAGGCCGTACGCCGTGATGGGCGCCCCGCTGCCGCTGCGCAGGCGTTAACCGATTTCCACCGGCACGGGCGGCCCGGCTAACCTCCATGCCATCACCTTTACCCGGCAGGAGTACGAGAACCATGGCCAACGCACCGGTCCAGCGCATGTCCCAGTTGATGGCGAAGACGCTGCGCGACGACCCGGCGGACGCCGAGGTCCTCAGCCACAAGCTCCTCGTCCGCGCCGGCTACGTCCGCCGCACCGCCGCCGGCATCTGGAGCTGGCTGCCCCTCGGCAAGAAGGTCCTCGCCAACGTCGAGCGCGTCGTCCGCGAGGAGATGGACGCCATCGGCGCCCAGGAGGTCACGCTGCCCGCCTTGCTGCCGCGTGAGCCCTACGAGGCCACCGGCCGCTGGGACGAGTACGGCCAGGAGCTGTTCCGGCTCAAGGACCGCAAGGGCGGCGACTACCTCCTCGGCCCCACCCACGAGGAGATCTTCACCCTCCTGGTCAAGGACCAGTGCACGTCCTACAAGGACCTGCCGGTGATCCTGTACCAGATCCAGACCAAGTTCCGTGACGAGGCCCGCCCCCGCGCCGGCATCCTGCGCGGCCGCGAGTTCCTGATGAAGGACTCGTACTCCTTCGACCTGGACGACGAGGGCCTCGCCCGGTCCTACGCCCTGCACCGCGAGGCCTACCGGCGCGTCTTCGCGCGCCTCGGCCTCGACTACCGCATCGTCGCGGCCACCGCCGGCGCCATGGGCGGCTCGAAGTCCGAGGAGTTCCTCGCCCCGGCCGAGGCCGGCGAGGACACCTTCGCCGACTGCCCCAACTGCGACTTCGCCGCCAACACCGAGGCGATCACGTACGAGCTGAAGCCGGTGGACGCCTCCGGCGTGCCCGCCGCCGAGGACATCCCGACCCCCGACACCCCGACCATCGAGACGCTGGCCGCCTCGCTCGGCGTCCCGGCCTCCGCCACGCTGAAGAACCTGCTGGTCAAGGTGGACGGAGAGATCGTCGCCGTCGGCGTGCCCGGGGACCGCGAGGTGGACCTGGGCAAGGTCGAGGCGCACTTCGCCCCGGCCGCCGTCGAGATGGTCACCGAGGCGGACTTCGCCGAGCGCGCCGACCTGGTCCGTGGCTACGTGGGCCCGCAGGGCCTGGGCGAGAAGGTGAAGTACATCGCCGACCCGCGCGTGGCCCCCGGCACCGCCTGGATCACCGGCGCCAACAAGGAGCACACGCACGCCAAGAACGTCGTCGCCGGCCGGGACTTCGAGGTCGACGAGTACGTGGACGTCGTGGTGGTCCAGGAGGGCGACCCCTGCCCGAGGTGCGGCACCGGCCTGAAGCTGGACCGCGCCATCGAGATCGGCCACATCTTCCAGCTGGGCCGCAAGTACACCGACGCCCTCAAGCTGGACGTCCTCGGCCAGAACGGCAAGCCGGTCCGCGTCACCATGGGCTCCTACGGCATCGGCGTCTCCCGTGCCGTCGCCGCGCTCGCCGAGCAGACCGCCGACGAGCACGGCCTGGTCTGGCCCAAGGAGATCGCCCCGGCCGACGTGCACGTCGTCGCCGCCGGCAAGGCGCTCCAGACCGAGCTGGCCCTCGAGGTCTCCGACAAGCTCGCCGCCGCGGGCGTCCGCGTCCTGGTGGACGACCGCGCCGGGGTCTCCCCGGGCGTGAAGTTCACCGACGCGGAGCTGATCGGCGTCCCGCAGATCCTGGTCGCCGGCCGCCGCTCCGGCGAGGGCGTCCTGGAGCTGAAGGACCGCAGGACCGGCGAGCGCGAGGAACTGACGGTCGAAGAAGCGATCGCCCGCCTGACCGCGCGGTAGGCGGCAGCGGCAGTAGTGAGGGACACCCCGGGTTCCGCCCGGGGTGTCCCGTGGGCCCTGCGCTCGCACGGGGCCCCTCGCGTCGGCGCCCTCCGCCGCCGGCACGGCCCGCGCGGGCCGGGCGCCGCCCGGCTCGGCTCGATGGCGCCGCGCCGCGCAGCCGGCCGATCCCGGTGCCGCGGCCCGGCTAGAGCCAGCTCGCGAACTCCAGCAGGAGTTCCGCGTCCTTCTCGCGGCCGACCCGGCGGGCCCGTACCCCGGACTCCACCGCCCGGAACAGCGTCCAGCCCCGCAGCCGTTCCTGGTCGACCTCCAGCGACTCGGCGAGCCGCTTGATGCGGCGCCGGGTGGTGGACGGCCCGGACGACGCCGCGATCAGGTCCTCCACCCGGTCCCGCACCAGCCGCGCCAGATCGAAGGCGCTCTCGCCGACCACCGGGTCCGGGCCCACCGCGAGCCAGGGCATCCGCTCCCCGGAGAGCACCTTGCTCTGCCGGAACGTGCCGTGCAGCAGCAGGTGCTCGGGCGGCGCGGCCAGCAGCTCGGCACGGGCGGCGAGGGCCGCCGCCACCAGCGGGGCCGCCTCCGGGTCGGTCTCGGCGCCCGCCCGCATCGCCACCGCCTGGCGCCCGGTCCGCTCGGCGACGGTCTCGAAGACATGCCCGGCCGGCGGCGCGACCCACAGCCTGCGCAGCGTCCCCGCCGCCTCCAGCAGCGCCCTGGCCTCCGGCAACGACCGCACCGACACGTCCGGATGCAGCCGCTCCAGCAGCAGCGCCCCGTCCTCCGCCTCCGCTTCCAGCAGCTGTACGGCGCCCAGCCCGCCCCAGTGGGCCAGCGCCGCGCGCTCGCTCTCCGGGCGGGCCCGGGGCGGCGCGAGCTTCAGCACGGCCGGGGTACCGTCAGCCCGCCGCACCAGCACCACCAGGCTGCTGCGCCCGCCCGGCACCTGCACCCGCTCGACGGTCAACTCGCGCCGGGCGACGGCCCGCTCGGCCGCCGTGGGCAGCCCCGCCAGCCAGTCGTCCCCGGCCGGTGCCGTCTCACCGAGCGCCCGCACCAGGCGCTGCGGCGGTTCGAAAGCCATGCGCGAGTCGTTCCCTTCGTCTCCTGTGCTGCCGGGACCCCGCCCGAGTCTCCCGTCCTGATCCCGTTCCGATCGTGCCCGGTGCCGTCCTGCCGTCCGCCGCCGTGCCGGCGGTCAGCGGGCCGGCGACCCGGACGGCGACGGTGCCGTGCCGGCCGCGCCCGTCCGCTCGCCGGACCGCTCGGCCAGACCAGGGAAGGCTACGCTCCCCCCGCTCCAGCGCACCGCCCGCACCGCGGCCTCCCGCAGCGCTCCGGCCGCGTCGGCCCGACGTGCGCCGCTCGTGGCCCGCACCAGGTCCGAGTAGACGCCGGCCACCCGCTCCTCCAGCCGCGCGGCCAGCCGCAGCGCGGCCGGCCCGTCCTCGACCGGGAACGGCAGCGCGTACGCGGCGCTCGCGGCGACCGGTGCGCCGCCCAGGTCGCGCACGGCGCGCACCAGCGCGTCCCGGCGCGCGCGGTGGGCGTCGTACGCCGACCGCGCCTCCGCCCGGCGCGGCTCGCCGATCCGTCCGCCCACGACGCCGTACCCGTACACCGCCGCGTGCTCCGCGGCCAGCGCGGCCTGCAACGCGGTCAGCTCGGCGTTCCCGGTCTGCCCGGTCCCGTCGCTCACCTGGCCCCCTCCGTCAGCAGGTACGCGTGCGCGGCCCCGGCCGCCGCGACCGACGCCAGCAGCCGCGCCAGCTCGCCCGGCACCTCCAGCAGGTCTTTGGCGCGCCGGTCGGCGAGGGCGCGCTCGGCGGCGGCCAGCCCGGCCACCGCGTCCTTCTCGCCGGCCGGGACGGGAGCGGGCGAGGCGGTGGCCGTGGCGGAGGCCGTGGGCGCCTTGCCGTCCGTGAAGGCCGTCGCGTGCGCCGCCACCTGGGCCCGCAGCGGGCGCAGCCGCTCCGCCAGCCCGGGATGCGCGGCGAGCACGGCGTCGTACCGCGCCAGCAGCTCCCGGCTGTCCCGCGCCGCACGCGCGCGTGCCCGCTGCGTGGCCGACGGACCGTCGTCGCCGGACCCGGGTCCGGACGAGCAGCCCACCAGCAGGGCGCCGCCGGCGGCCGAGGCGAGCAGGGTTCTTCTGCGCGGCCCAGGGGGCACACGCGGAGGCGGGGGGTACGGCACGGCTGACGTCCTCGGGGGCTCGTACGAACAGACGGGCGGGAACGCCGGCCCGCCGTTGATCACGGTACCCGCGAGGCCCCCCGCCCCGCGTCACCGGCTCGGCGGCCGACCGCACCCGCCCGCGAACCGCCCCGGACCGGCCTGCGAACCGGCCCCCGCCGGAGGCAGTACGCTTTGATCAGACACGCGACCCAACCCACAACAGCACACGCGGCCGAGGAGTCACCCGGATGAGCACCACCCAGAGCGAGAGGCTGCGAGAGCTGCTGGAACCGCTCGTCACCTCCCAGGGGCTGGATCTCGAAGAGATCGCCGTGGACTCCGTCGGACGCAAGCGGGTGCTGCGCGTGGTCGTCGACTCCGACACCGGGGCGGATCTGGACGCCATCGCCGATGTGAGCCGCGCGCTCTCGGCGAAGCTGGACGAGACGAACGCGATGGGTGACGCGGCGTACGACCTGGAGGTCGGAACCCCCGGCGCGGAGCGCCTCCTCACCGAGCACCGGCACTTCGTGCGCGCCGTCGACCGGCTCGTGAAGTTCCAGCTCACGGAGGGCGGCGAGCTGGTCGCGCGGATCCTGGAGGTCGACGACGAGGGCGTCGACGTCGAGGTGCCCGGTGTGAAGGGCCGCAAGGCCACCGCCCGCAGACTCGGCTTCCCGGAGATCGCCAGGGCGCGCGTGCAGGTCGAGTTCAACCGCAAGGACAGCGCCGGCACGGCCGGCGAGAAGAACATGAAGGAAGAGGAGGAGGCGTAGCCGTGGACATCGACATGAGCGCCCTGCGGGGCTTGGTTCGGGAGAAGGAGATCTCCTTCGACCTGCTGGTCGAGGCGATCGAGTCGGCCCTCCTCATCGCCTACCACCGCACCGAGGGAAGCCGCCGGCACGCGCGCGTGGAGCTCAACCGGGAGACCGGGCATGTGACCGTGTGGGCGAAGGAGGACCCCGAGGACCTCGCCGAGGGGCAGGAGCCCCGGGAGTTCGACGACACCCCGTCCGGCTTCGGCCGCATCGCCGCCACCACCGCCAAGCAGGTGATCCTCCAGCGGCTGCGCGACGCGGAGGACGACGCGACGCTCGGCGAGTACGCCGGCCGCGAGGGCGACATCGTCACCGGTGTCGTCCAGCAGGGCCGCGACCCGAAGAACGTGCTGGTGGACATCGGCAAGCTGGAGGCCATCCTGCCGGTGCAGGAGCAGGTGCCCGGCGAGACCTACCCGCACGGCATGCGCCTGCGGTCGTACGTCGTCCGGGTGGCCAAGGGTGTGCGCGGGCCGTCCGTCACCCTCTCCCGTACGCACCCGAACCTGGTGAAGAAGCTCTTCGCCCTGGAGGTGCCGGAGATCGCCGACGGATCCGTGGAGATCGCCGCGATCGCCCGTGAGGCCGGTCACCGCACCAAGATCGCCGTACGGTCCACCCGTTCGGGCCTGAACGCCAAGGGTGCCTGCATCGGCCCCATGGGCGGCCGGGTGCGCAACGTGATGGGCGAGCTGAACGGTGAGAAGATCGACATCGTCGACTGGTCGGACGACCCGGCGGAGATGGTCGCGAACGCCCTGTCACCCGCTCGGGTGAGCAAGGTGGAGGTCGTGGACATGGCCGCCCGGTCCGCGCGGGTGACCGTGCCGGACTACCAGCTGTCGCTGGCGATCGGCAAGGAGGGCCAGAACGCCCGCCTGGCGGCCCGGCTGACCGGCTGGCGGATCGACATCCGGCCCGACACCGAGCAGGCCGGGGAGTAGACCGGGCAGCAGCCCGGGGCGCCGGGGAATAGATCCAAGCCGCCCGGCGCTGAGATCACGACAACAGCCGTTCGATTTTTGCCCCGAAGGGGTGAGGTCGGTACGGGGAGGTAGACTTAACTGTGTCTGGCCGGACGCACGCCGGAGCATGCCCTGAACGCACCTGTGTGGGGTGCCGGGAGCGGGCGGCCAAGAACGATCTCCTGCGGATCGTGAAGACCGGGGACGCATGCGTCCCCGATCCTCGCGGTACGCTGCCCGGCCGGGGTGCGTACGTACACCCCGCCATGGTCTGTCTCGACCAGGCGGTACGCCGCCGGGCGTTCCCGCGGGCACTGCGCGTCCCGGGACCGCTCGACACAAAGGCGTTGCGCCGATACGTCGAGCAGACAACAGTTGCCGAGCAGGCAACGCCGTAAGACAAGCCGCACGGAACCCCGTGCGGTCTGGTACCTCGCGAGTCGAAAGCAGGTCGAGATTGCGATGAGCACTCGATGAGTACGCGATGAGTACGCCCATGAACTAGCGACGGTCCGGCTTCAACCCGGACCTCAAAGGAGCGAAGTGGCTAAGGTCCGGGTCTACGAACTCGCCAAGGAGTTCGGTGTCGAGAGCAAGGTCGTCATGGCCAAGCTCCAGGAACTCGGTGAATTCGTCCGTTCGGCGTCTTCGACCATCGAAGCGCCGGTTGTACGCAAGCTGACCGACGCCTTCCAGGGCGGTGGCAACGGCAAGTCCGCCGGCAAGCCCGCCCCGCGCAAGGCCGCCCCCAGGCCCGCCGCGCCCTCTCCGGCGCAGGCGGCCCGTCCGGCTGCTCCGGCCCCGAGGCCGGCGGCCCCCAAGCCTCCGACGGCGCCCGCTGCCCAGCAGCCGGCCGCCCCGTCGGCCCCCTCGGCGCCCGCCCAGGCACCGGCCCCGGGCCCGCGCCCGGTGCCGGGTCCCAAGCCCGCGCCGCGTCCGGCCCCGGCCGCCCCGGAGTTCACCGCTCCGCCGGCCCCGGCCGCGCAGACCCCGCAGGCTCCGGCCGCCCAGGGTCCGCGTCCCGGCGCCCGTCCCGGTGCCCCGAAGCCCGGTGGCGCCCGTCCGGCCTCCGGCCAGGGCCAGGGTGCCCGTCCGGGTCAGGGCGGTGGCCGCCCCGGTGGCCAGGCCGCGCGTCCCGGTGCCCGTCCGGCCGGTCCGCGCCCGGGCAACAACCCCTTCACCTCCGGCGGCAACGCCGGCATGGCCCGTCCGCAGGCCCCGCGCCCGCAGGGCGGCCCGCGTCCCGGCCCCGGCGGTGCCCCCGGCGCCGGTCCCCGTCCGCAGACGCCCGGCGCCCAGGGCGGCGGTCCGCGTCCGCAGGCTCCGGGCGGTCCCCGGCCGTCGCCGGCCGGCATGCCCCGGCCGCAGGGCGGTCCGCGTCCCGGCCCGGCCGGTCCGCGTCCGAACCCCGGCATGATGCCGCAGCGTCCCGCTGCCGGCCCGCGTCCCGGCCCCGGCGGCGGTCGCGGCCCGGCCGGTGCCGGTCGTCCCGGTGGCGGCGGCGGTCGTCCCGGCGGCGGCGGCTTCGCCGGCCGTCCCGGTGGCGGCGGCGGTGCCCGTCCGGGCGGTGGCGGCGGCTTCGCCGGCCGTCCCGGTGGCGGCGGCGGCTTCGGCGGCGGTCCCGGCGGTGGCGGCGGTGGCCGTCCCGGCTTCGGCGGTCGTCCCGGCGGTCCCGGTGGCCGCGGTGGCACGCAGGGCGCCTTCGGCCGTCCCGGCGGTCCGGCGCGTCGTGGCCGCAAGTCGAAGCGGCAGCGTCGCCAGGAGTACGAGGCCATGCAGGCCCCGAGCGTCGGCGGCGTGATGCTGCCGCGCGGCAACGGCGAGACCATCCGTCTCTCCCGCGGCGCGTCGCTCACCGACTTCGCGGAGAAGATCAACGCCAACCCGGCGTCCCTCGTCGCGGTCATGATGAACCTCGGCGAGATGGTCACCGCGACCCAGTCCGTCTCCGACGAGACCCTCCAGCTCCTCGCCGACGAGATGAACTACACGGTTCAGATCGTCAGCCCGGAGGAGGAGGACCGCGAGCTGCTCGAGTCCTTCGACATCGAGTTCGGCGAGGACGAGGGCTCCGACGAGGACCTGGTGGTCCGTCCGCCGGTCGTGACCGTCATGGGTCACGTCGACCACGGTAAGACCCGACTGCTCGACGCCATCCGCAAGACGAACGTCATCGCGGGCGAGGCCGGCGGCATCACCCAGCACATCGGTGCCTACCAGGTCGCGACGCAGGTCAACGACGAAGAGCGCAAGATCACCTTCATCGACACCCCGGGTCACGAGGCGTTCACCGCCATGCGTGCCCGTGGTGCGAAGTCGACCGACATCGCGATCCTGGTCGTCGCGGCCAACGACGGCGTCATGCCGCAGACGGTCGAGGCGCTCAACCACGCCAAGGCGGCCGACGTGCCGATCGTCGTCGCGGTCAACAAGATCGACGTCGAGGGCGCGGACCCGACCAAGGTGCGCGGTCAGCTGACCGAGTACGGCCTGGTGGCCGAGGAGTACGGCGGCGACACCATGTTCGTCGACATCTCCGCCAAGCAGGGTCTGCACATCGACTCGCTGCTGGAGGCCGTGATCCTCACGGCGGACGCCTCGCTCGACCTGCGGGCCAACCCGAACCAGGACGCGCAGGGCATCTCGATCGAGTCCCGTCTCGACCGCGGCCGCGGTGCCGTGGCGACGGTCCTCGTCCAGCGAGGCACGCTGCGGGTCGGCGACACGATGGTCGTGGGCGACGCCTACGGTCGCGTGCGCGCCATGCTCGACGACAACGGCAACAACGTGGCCGAGGCCGGCCCGTCGACGCCGGTCCAGGTCCTGGGCCTGACCAACGTCCCGGGTGCGGGCGACAACTTCCTGGTGGTCGACGAGGACCGTACGGCCCGTCAGATCGCCGAGAAGCGCGCCGCCCGCGAGCGCAACGCGGCCTTCGCCAAGCGCACGCGCCGCGTCTCGCTGGAGGACCTGGACAAGGTGCTCAAGGCCGGCGAGGTCCAGCAGCTGAACCTGATCATCAAGGGTGACGCTTCTGGTTCGGTCGAGGCCCTGGAGTCCTCCCTGCTCCAGCTGGACGTCGGCGAAGAGGTCGACATCCGCGTCCTGCACCGCGGCGTCGGTGCGGTCACGGAGTCCGACATCGACCTGGCGATGGGCTCGGACGCCATCGTGATCGGCTTCAACGTCCGCGCGGCCGGCCGCGCGGCGCAGATGGCCGAGCGCGAGGGCGTGGACGTCCGGTACTACTCGGTCATCTACCAGGCGATCGAGGAGATCGAGGCGGCCCTCAAGGGCATGCTCAAGCCGGAGTACGAAGAGGTCGAGCTCGGTACGGCGGAGATCCGCGAGGTCTTCCGCTCGTCCAAGCTGGGCAACATCGCGGGTGTCCTCATCCGCTCCGGCGAGGTCAGGCGCAACACCAAGGCGCGCCTCATCCGCGACGGCAAGGTCATCGCGGAGAACCTCAACATCGAGGGACTGCGCCGCTTCAAGGACGACGTCACCGAGATCCGCGAAGGCTACGAGGGTGGTATCAACCTCGGAAACTTCAACGACATCAAGGTCGACGACGTCATCGCGACGTACGAGATGCGGGAGAAGCCGCGGGCGTGACGCCTGGGGTTCGCGCTGGCCGGCGGGACTGCGGTCCCGTCGGCCAGCGCGCCGTTTTCCGCCGGACGCCCGTCCGGCCAGCCGCACCGAAACCCTGTCGAGCCACCGTCGGGCACGCGGTACGGTTCTTGATGTCCCCGGCCACACGGACCCGGGGCCATCGATCCCGTACCGGCGGGTGAACCGGTTGCACACATGTACGTGGGGACTCTGTCCTTCGACCTCCTCCTCGGCGACGTCCACTCGCTGAAGGAGAAGCGCTCCGTCGTCCGCCCGATCGTCGCCGAACTCCAGCGGAAGTACGCCGTGAGCGCGGCCGAGGTGGACCACATGAACCTCCACCGTCGGGCGGTCATCGGCCTCGCCGCGGTCTCCGGCGACGCGGCGCACCTCACCGACGTCCTGGACCGGTGCGAGCGGCTGGTCGCCGGCCGCCCCGAGGTGGAACTGCTGTCCGTGCGACGGCGCTTCCACGGCGACGACGACTGACCACGAAACGCAAGCAAGAGAAAGAACGGGAGACGGACCAGTGGCCGACAACGCGCGGGCTAAGAGGCTGGCGGACCTCATCCGGGAGGTGGTGGCCCAGAAGCTGCAGCGCGGGATCAAGGACCCGCGGCTCGGCTCACACGTCACCATCACGGACACCCGGGTCACGGGTGACCTCCGGGAGGCGACCGTCTTCTACACGGTCTACGGCGACGAGGAGGAGCGGAAGGCGGCTGCCGCCGGCCTGGAGAGCGCCAAGGGCATCCTGCGCTCCGAGGTGGGCCGCGCGGCCGGGGTGAAGTTCACGCCCACCCTGACCTTCGTCGCGGACGCCCTGCCGGACACCGCCCGGACCATCGAGGACCTCCTCGACAAGGCCCGGCAGTCCGACGAGAAGGTGCGCGAGGCGGCCACGGGCGCCACGTACGCCGCCGGCGCCGACCCGTACCGCAAGCCGGCGGACGACGACACCGACACGGACGGCGACGCCACCGAATGACCCCCAAGCACACCACGCCCGACGGCCTCGTCATCGTCGACAAGCCGTCGGGCTTCACTTCGCACGACGTGGTCGCCAAGATGCGCGGGATCGCCAGGACCCGCCGCGTCGGCCACGCCGGCACCCTCGACCCGATGGCGACCGGCGTCCTGGTCCTCGGGGTCGAGCGCGCCACCAAGCTCCTCGGGCACCTCGCGCTCACCGAGAAGGAGTACCTGGGCACGGTCCGCCTGGGCCAGAACACCCTCACCGACGACGCCGAGGGCGACATCACCTCGTCCGCCGACGCCTCCAAGGTGACCCGGGACGCCATCGACGCGGGCATCGCCAAGCTGACCGGCGACATCATGCAGGTGCCGTCCAAGGTCAGCGCCATCAAGATCGACGGCGTACGGTCGTACAAGCGGGCCCGTGAGGGCGAGGACTTCGAGATCCCCGCCCGGCCGGTGACCATCTCCTCCTTCGCGGTGTACGACGTCCGGGACGCGGTCGCCGAGGACGGCACGCCCGTGCTCGACCTGGTGGTGTCGGTGGTCTGCTCCTCCGGCACCTACATCCGCGCCCTCGCCCGTGACCTGGGCGCCGACCTCGGCGTCGGCGGCCACCTCACCGCGCTGCGCCGCACCCGCGTCGGCCCGTACCGGCTGGACGCGGCGAAGACACTGGACCAGCTCCAGCAGGAGCTGACCGTGATGCCGATCGCCGAGGCCGCCACCGCCGCGTTCCCGCGCTGGGAGGTCGACGCCAAGCGGTCCCGGCTGCTGCTGAACGGCGTCCGGCTGGAGATCCCCGACGAGTACGCGGGCGCGGGTCCCGTCGCCGTGTTCGACCCCGAGGGCCGTTTCCTGGCGCTGGTCGAGGAGCACCGGGGGAAGGCGAAGAGCCTGGCCGTGTTCGGCTGAGGTGCCGGGGTCCGAGCCTCGGATGCCGGGTGGTCTCCCGTGGAGCGGTGGTCTGCCGTGGAGCGGCGGCCGGCCACACGGGGTCGGTCCTGCCGCCGCTCCACGGTCCCCCCTCGGTTCCCCCACCCCTAGGGTTATCCAGCGGCATCCGCCTATTCACCCGTCCGGGCAGGCGCTCGGAGTGAACCGGGGGAGCGGAAGGGGGCGCGTTCTTCGCGCGATCTTCCCGGCCGATCATCCCGCGCCTACCGTCGGAACCAGGTCACGGGGACGGGCGGGGAGGTACGGGCATGACGGAACGGGGCCCGCGGGGCGGAAGCGGGCGCCGGGGGCACGGGAGCGAGGAGCGACCCTTCGAGCAGCGCGCGGAGGGGGACGGCGCGTGCGGGGAGCGGCTGTCCGGAGCGGGCGCGGACGAGGACCCCGCGGGAGGCGCGCCGGGTGCGGTTCCGGGTGACCCGGCCGTCGCCCTCGTACGCGTCCGGGACCTGGCAGGGCGCCCGCGCGGACTCGGCTTCCTCGCCGATCACGAGGGCACCCTCCTCACCAGCCACGAGGCCGTCGACGGGCTGTCCCGGCTGGTGCTGCACGCCGGTGCGGACCGTACCTGCGTGGTCGGCCCCGACGCGGTCACCGAACTGCCCGGTCTCGGCCTCGCCCTGGTGCGCACCGAGGGCCTCGGCGTGGAACCACTGCCGCTGACCGTGCGGGAGCGCATCGACGCCGGCACCTATGTGCGGGTCGCCGCCGGCTGCTGGCGCGAAGCGCGGGTGCTGGCCGCCACGCAGGTGACGTACACCGCCACGGACCGCTTCCACCTCCTGGACGACGCGCTGGAACTCGCCATCGGCACGGCCGGCCGGGACGCGCTGCGGCTGGGCGGCGGCGCGGCCGGCGGACCGGTGCTCGACGCGCACACCGGCGCGGTCGTCGGCGTCCTCGGCACCGCCCTGCACAGCGCCCAGCGCGACGCCGGCTTCGCGGTGCCGCTGCGGCCGCACGACGGCGCCCTCGCCGGCCTGCTCGCCCGCAACGCGGCCACCGTGCCCGCGTACGGCGCCGACCTCAACCTCGCCGGCATCCTCCAGCTGACCATGACCTCAACCGGGCACGACGGCCTTCCGGGCGCCGTGGAGCCGGTCGAACGCCCCGGCATCGCCGACGGGTTGGCCGCCTTCACCACCGGTGAGCGGCCCGTGCTCGGCCTCGTCGGCGCGCCGGGCTGCGGGCGTACGACGGAACTCGCGGCGCTCACCGCCCGCCGTGCCCGGGGTGAGCGGCCGGCCCCCACGCTCTGGCTGCGCGGTGCCGATCTGAGGGACACGGACGACTCGGTGGCCGACGTGGCCCGCCGCACCTTGGCGCGTGCCGCCCGGGTCGTCGCCGCGTCCCGCTCCGGCCGGCCCGACGACCTGGGCGACGTCACGCCCGAACGCGTGGCCCGCCTCGCCGTCCGGGCCGGCCGCCCGCTGCTGCTCGTCCTGGACTGCCCCGAGGAGATGCCCCCCGCCCTCGCCGACCGCCTGTCCGCCTGGGCCGGGAGCACGGCCACCTGGCTGACCGGGACGGGAACCCGCCTGGTGGTGGCCTGCCGGGAGGAACACTGGGAACGCACCGGCCGCGCCTTCCCACCGGACGTCCTCCACGTGCCGGGCGACCCGGAGCAGCGGGACCACAGGGGCGCGGCGGAGAACGGCGAGCCGCGGGGCGCGCAGCCCGGAGCCGGGCCGGACGGTGCGCCGGCCGCGGACTGTGCCGGAGCGGAGAGCGCGTCGGCCGGGCCTGCGGTCGAGGCGGACGGTGCCGGTGCGGGGCGGGGGCCGGCCGGCTCCGTGGTGGGGGCGGACGGTGCCGGTGCGGAGCGCGGCCCGGCCGGGCCTGCCGCCCTGGCGTGCGGCGGTGAGCCGCCGCGCACCGCACCGGCCGGGCCTCCGGCTGCGCCCCCGGGCTCGGCCGGACCGGCCGGGCCGCCGCACGGTCTCGCCGGTCGCCCGCCCTCGGCCGGCGGCGCCTCGACCGACGGCACCGCACCGCGGGTCCCCCTGCCCCGGTTCGCCTTCTCGGCGGGCAGCTCCGAGCCGCATCACCTCCCGGCGGCTCTCGCCTCCCTGAAGGACAGCCCCGAGCCGCATCACACCCCGGTCCGCCTCACCTCCCCGGCGGGCGGCCCCGAGCCGAACCTCCCTCCGGGCCGCCTCGCCCTCCCGTCCGACAGCCCCGCACCGGACCGCACCGCCCGCACCTCCGAGACCCCGCCCCGCAACCGCCCCGCACCCACCGGGCCGGCCCCCGGCGAAGCCCCCCGCACCCCCGCCACCGATCCCCTTCCGCCCTGTCTGCGCATCGGGGACTTCACGGTCGAGGAGGCGCGGTGGGCCCGGGCGCGGTACGGGATCCCGGAGGGCGTGCTCGGTGAGCGGGACGCGCGGCATCCGCTCGTGCTGCGGCTGCTGTCCGAGGTGCGGGCCGCCGTACCCGACGCGGCGGTCGCCGGGCCCGTCGACCGGCACGACGTGTTCGCCGCCTACCTGGATCTGATGTGCCTGCGCATCGCGGTCCGCCTCGCCGCCGCCGGCGGTCCGCGCGGAACGGCCGTGCGGCGGCTCGCGGCACGGGTGGCCGGGCAGGTGCACGAGGCCGCCCGGCGCAGCCTCGGACCGGGGCAGGGGGAGCTGGACCGGGAGTCGTTCGAGACGCTGTTCCCCCACGGTCCCGCCCCGGTCCGGCTCGGCGGCGGTACCGGCTGGGCTTCCGCCGTGCTGGCCGAGGGCCTCCTCGTGCCGGCCGGTACCGGCTACCGCTTCGCCCACGAGGAGCTGGCCGACTGGATCCAGGGCACTCACCTGGACCTGGACGCGGCGCTGCTGGCCCTGGTGCACCGCGTCGGCGAGCCGGGCGCGGCCCGCCCGGTTCCGGTCCCGCACCACCGCGTCGGCCCCGTCGTCCAGGCGCTGCTGCTCCTCGCCCGCCAGCAGGGTCCCGGACGACTCGCCTTGCGGTTGCGGGAGTTGGCCGACGCTCTGGACCAGGACACCGGCTCCTGGTGGGCGGCGCGGCTGCTCGCCCGGACCCTGCTCCAGGTCCCCGACGCGACGCCGTACACCGAGGTGCTGCGCCTGCTCGCGGACCGTGTGGCCGCCTGGCACGGCGACGGGCGGCCCGTACCGGCCGACTTCCGCCCCGCCTTCTGGACCGGCCTGCCCCTCCCCGACACCGAACGCGTCGACCTGCTGCGCCGCCTCGTCCTGGCGGACCCGGCGCCGCCCGCGGCAGGCGACCGGTACCTGGACGCCGTCGCCGGACTGCTCGCCGCCGCACCCGCCGCCGTACAGCCCCTGCTCACCCGGTGGTTCACGGACGAGCGGCCGCTGCCCGCGACCCCGCACGCCACCGTCGCCACCGCCGCGCAGGCGCTGCTGCACACCCACCGGCACGGTGCCCTGGACGATCTCACCGAGGTGCTGGTGGGGTGCGCGCACCGGCGTGCCGACGAACTGCTCGCCGTCCTCGCCGAGGAGGAGCCGTCTGCCCTGTGCCGGGCGGTGGACCGCTGGGCGCACGACGAGCGCCCCGCCCGCCGGGTCGCGGCCGTGGCCTTCGCCCTGCGCGCGGCCCCCCATGCCCGTTCGGACGCCGACCGCGAGCTGCTGCGCTACGCCGCCCTCACCCTGCTCGCCCGCCCCGCCGACCGCAGTCTGCACGGCGCCGCGCTGGCCCTGCTGGTCCGCGATCCGCGCAGCCGGGACCGGCACCTGCCCGCGGCCCTGCGCCACTTCACCGACGGTGACCCGCAGTTCCCGCCCAGCGCCCTCGTTCCCGCCCTCACCACGCACCCGGAACCGGTCCTGGCGGCCTTCCACGCCCGCCTGTGCGCTCCGGGCGCCGGTGGCCCGGACACCGGAGCGGTCCTGCGCGGTCTCACCCAGGTCCCCACCGCGGCCCTGGCCCGCCGGGCGGCCGCCCTCGTCCGGGAGGCGCTGCTGCGGCGGCCGGAGACCGCCGGACCCGTCGCCGGGCAGGTCGCCGTCCAGGTCGAGCGCCGCCTCGAACAGGGCCCCACCGCCCGTCCCGTCCTGCTGCCCCTCGTCACCGGCCTGCTCGACGGCGGCCCCGAACCGCTCCGCGCGGCCCTCGCCACCGTCCTCGCCGCCCCCGGCACCCCCGCCTCCCACCCGCTCCGCCGCGAGCTGCTGGAGTTCCTGCTCGCCCGGGAGGAGGACCCGTCCGTCCTGCTCGCCGTCCTGCACGGGGCCACGGAACACGGCGGCCGGGCGGAGGAGGCCCGCGGCCTGGTCCACCGCACCGGCCTGCTCCTCGTCCGCACACCCGAGGGAGCCACCCGTTTCGACCGCGCCCTGGTCGACATCGGCCGGCACGTGCCCGGCTTCGCCGCCCGCATGGCACGCTGGCTGACCGAGGCCCCGGACGACTGGGCGGCCGTGGTCGGCCCCAGCGCCCGCCGCACGATCGAGAACCTGTCGGGCGTGCGCGTACCGGCCTGAGCGGCGGCGGGAGCGTGCGCCCCGTCACAGCCCCCATGCCGATGCTGGAGCGGAGCACCCGGCATGGCACCCTTAGACCTGCACGACGAGGTCAAGGTAGACACGGACACGGGTTCGAGGAGCGGTCACAGTGCAGCGCTGGCGTGGCTTGGAGGACATCCCCCAGGACTGGGGGCGCAGCGTCGTCACCATCGGTTCCTACGACGGCGTCCACCGCGGCCACCAGCTGATCATCAAGCACGCCGTCGACCGGGCCCGCGAGCTCGGCGTCCCGGCCGTCGTGGTCACCTTCGACCCGCACCCCAGCGAGGTCGTCCGCCCGGGCAGCCACCCGCCGCTGCTCGCCGCGCACCACCGCCGTGCGGAACTGATGGCCGAGCTGGGCGTCGACGCGTGCCTCATCCTGCCCTTCACCACCGAGTTCTCCAAGCTCTCGCCCGCCGACTTCGTGGTGAAGGTCCTGGTGGACAAGCTGCACGCCAAGGCGGTCGTGGAGGGCCCGAACTTCCGCTTCGGCCACAAGGCGGCCGGCAATGTCGAGTTCCTGATCGGGCAGGGCAAGATCTACGACTTCGACGTCGAGGTCGTCGACCTGTACGTCACCGGTGAGGCGGGCGGCGGCGAACCGTTCTCCTCCACGCTGACCCGCCGCCTGGTCGCCGAGGGCGACGTCGCGGGCGCCCGCGAGATCCTCGGCCGCCCGCACCGCGTGGAGGGCGTCGTCGTTCGCGGCGCCCAGCGCGGCCGGGAACTGGGCTTCCCGACCGCCAACGTCGAGACGCTCCCGCACACCGCCATCCCCGCCGACGGCGTGTACGCCGGGTACCTGCACGCCCAGGGCGAGGTCATGCCGGCCGCGATCTCCGTCGGCACGAACCCGCAGTTCGACGGCACCGAGCGCACGGTGGAGGCGTACGCGATCGACCGCGTCGGCCTCGATCTGTACGGCCTGCACGTCGCGGTCGACTTCCTCGCCTACGTGCGCGGGCAGGCGAAGTTCGACTCGCTGGAGGCCCTGCTGGAGCAGATGGCCGCGGATGTGAAGCGGTGCCGCGAGATCGTGGCGGCTCAGGAGTAGCCGCTCGTTCCGGCGGGAGTCGTTCGGCGGCCCTCGTCACAACGAGAAGGGCGGCCGGTGCGGTGAGCACCGGCCGCCCTTTTCCGTGGCCTTACTGCTGGGGCGGGGCCGGGGGCGCCTGCGGAGGCTGCTGCGCCTGCTGCCCCGGCTGGGGCTGCGGTTCCGGCTGCGGTTGCGGCGGTGACGGGGGCTGGGGCTGCGGCTGTCCGGCCTGCGGGTAGCCCGGCTGCTGCGGTGTCCCCGGGTAGGGCTGCGGCTGGCCCGGCTGAGGCGGGTACGGCTGCTGCGCCGGGGCGTACGGCTGACCGGGGGACGGGGCGTACGGCTGACCGGGGGCCGGGGGATACGGCTGGTTCGTCGCCGGGGGGTACGGCTGGCCGGGGGGCTGGGGGTACGGGTGCCCGGCGCCGTACAGCTGTTCCGGCGTGGGCTGTCCGGGCGTGGGCTGTCCGGGCGTGGGCGCCCCCGGCATGGGCGCCCCGGGCATGGGCCCTCCCGGCATGGGCGGGGCGGCCACCGGGGGCGGGTTGCCGTCGCTCGTCCACAGGCCGTGTGCCTGCTGGTGGCGGGTGAAGTCCTCGGCGACCATCGCGGCGAGGTTGAAGTACGCCTCACGCGTCTTCGGCCGCATCATGTCGAGGTCGACCTCGGCGCCGGCCGCCAGGTGCTCGTCGAACGGCACGACGACGACCCCGCGGGTGCGGGTCTCGAAGTGCGCCACGATGTCCTCGACCTTGATCATCTTGCCGGTCTCGCGCACCCCGGAGATCACGGTCAGCGACCGCGACACCAGGTCGGCGTAGCCGTGCGCGGACAGCCAGTCCAGCGTCGTGCTGGCGCTGCTCGCGCCGTCGACGGACGGCGTGGAGATGATGATGAGCTGGTCGGCGAGGTCCAGCACTCCGCGCATGGCGCTGTACAGCAGCCCGGTGCCCGAGTCGGTCAGGATGACCGGGTACTGCCGGCCGAGCACGTCGATCGCGCGCCGGTAGTCCTCGTCGTTGAACGTGGTCGAGACGGCCGGGTCCACGTCGTTGGCGATGATCTCCAGACCGGACGGCGCCTGGGAGGTGAACCGCCGGATGTCCATGTACGAGTTCAGGTACGGGATGGCCTGGACGAGGTCACGGATGGTGGCCCCGGTCTCCCGGCGCACCCGCCGCCCGAGCGTACCGGCGTCCGGGTTCGCGTCGATGGCGAGGATCTTGTCCTGCCGCTCGGTGGCGAGGGTGGAGCCGAGCGCGGTGGTGGTCGTGGTCTTCCCGACGCCGCCCTTGAGGCTGATGACCGCGATCCGGTAGCAGGACAGCACCGGCGTACGGATCAGCTCCAGCTTGCGCTGCCGCTCGGCCTCCTCCTTCTTGCCCCCGAGCTTGAACCGGCCGCCCGCCGCCGCGGGCCGCCCGCTCTTCGCCTTCTGCCTCTTGTTGTTGAGCAGCCGGTCCGAGGACAGCTCCACGGCGGCCGTGTAACCCAGCGGCGCGGCACCGGGGTTGATCGGCTGCCGCTGATCATGCTGAACGGGCTGCGGCCACGATGCGCCGGAGCGGGGGTCGACCGGCGCGTGCGGTGCCTGTGGAGCGGCGGGGATGCCGTCCGGGTTCTGAGGCGGCTGCGGGAAGCCGTAACCACCGGGCTGCGCCGGGGGGTTGGGCGCCGGCTGCGGGAAGCCGTAGCCGCTCGGCGGGGTGGGGCCATGAGGGTGCGGCTGGGAAGCGGGAGGCTGCGGGAACCCGTAACCGCCGGGCTGGCCGGGAGGATTGCCGACGCCGGGCTGGGCCGGCGGGTTGGGAACGCCGGGCGTCGGGGCGCCGGGCTGGGGGAAGCCGTAGCCGCTCGGCGGGGTGGGGCCGCCCGTCGGTCCGTTGGGGACCGGCGTGCCGGCCGCGCCCGGTTGGTCCGGTCGCTGGGCGGGGTTGACCTGGTCCGCGGTGTGGTCGGGCTGGTTCCACGCGGCGGGCGCGGGCTGCGGGGCCTGCGGATGGAACGGCGGCTGCTGACCGGGTACGCCGGCGGGACCCTGCTGACCGGGCATGGGACCGGGCTGCTGCGGGGCGGCGCCGGGCTGTGCGGGCCACTGCGCGGCGGTGGCGGGGGCGGCGGGCTGGTACGACGGCGGCAGCGGGGGCAGCCCGCCGTGCGACGCGGGCGGCGTCCAGCCGGGCTGGGCGCCCTGCGGGGCCGGGGGAGCGGGCGGTACGGCGGCGTAGGGGACGCCGGGGGCGGGCTGAGCCGCGTGGGGCTGGGCGCCGGGAAGGGCGGCGCCCGGCTGGGGGAAGCCGTACCCGCCGGGCTGGCCGGGGGCGGGCTGGGGCGCGTTGGCCGGCGGAGCACCGGGTCCGGGGGTGCCGGGGTGGGCGGCGTCGGCCTGCTGGGCCGGGCTGTCCGAGGCACCGTTGCCGGCAGCCTCACCACCCGGCAGGGCGCCGTCTTCCGCCGCACCCGGCTGAGGCGCACCGTCCGGGGCCGTCACGCCCGCTGCCCCGGCGGCCGAGGGCTCCGGCACGTCGGACTGCGCCGAGTCGGAGCCCTCCGACGGGGCGGGACGCACGGCGTCGACCGCGCCCTCGTCGGCACCACCCTGCTCGGCGCCACTCGCTTCGGAGCCGTCCGTCTCACCGGCGGCCTTCTCACCGGCGGCCTGCTCGGCGACGCTCTCTTCCGCCGCGGTCTTCTCGCCGGCGCCGGTTCCGTCGGACGCGGAACCCCCGGAAATGGCGGCCTCCGCCACCGGACCGTCCTGCCCGGCAGCCTCGCCACCGGATCCCTCGGCGCCGTCCTGGCCACCGGACTTCCCGGCACGGCCGTCGTCGCCCTCGGTTTCGACGACCCCGTCGGCGCCGGGGGCACCGAGACCCTCCGAAGCGCCGGAGCCATCCGCACCGGCGGCCCCTTCGACACCAGCGGTGTCCGCCGAACCACCGGAACCGGTGGCGCCCTCCTCACCGGAGGAATCCTCACCCCTGGCCGGCTCTCCGGCGGCACCGGTCCGCTCGGCGATCTCCGCCATCTGCCGCTTCAGGGCGACGGCGGAGAACCGCATGGTCGCCCCGCTCTCCAGATCCCCGTTGTCGGTCTCCGGCTCGACCACGCCGGAAGCGGCCGACGCCTCCGGCTGGGCGGGCTGGGCCTGCTGCGGCTCGAAGCCCTCGGGCAGCCGCGGCATCGGAACGGGATCACCGGTCGGCGGCGCGGGCTGCGCGGGTCCGGCCGGGTGAGCGTGGGCAGCGCCCTGCGGCGGAGTGAACGGGGCGCCCTGCGCCGGACCGTAGGGAGCCCCCTCCGCCGGACGGTACGAGACCCCCTGCCCCGGAATGAACGGTGTTCCCTGCGGCGGAGTGCCCGCCGGCGGGGTGGCCGGCGGAGGCGGTGTCGGACCCGGAACCGGCGTGCCCGTGGGGAACGGCAGCCCGGGAGCCGCCGGAGTGACCGGCTCGCCGGCGGCCGCGGACCCGGTGGACGGAGCGAAAGCGCCCGCACCGCCCGCGCCACCGGTGCCCGTACCGCCCGCTCCGGACGCGTTCTGCGTGTACCAGGCGGGGGGAGCGTAGTCGATGGTGAACTCGCCGGTGGTCTCGACGGCCTCCGCGTCGGGCTGGTCATCGCCGGGTGTGTCCCAGCCCCCGCGCATCCCGTCCCGATCGCTGCTCACAGTTCCTCCTGGTGTGGTCGAGCACCCTCATGCCGTGCCGGGGCGACCATGTCGTGTCGTACCGAGTCGTCCGTAGTCGTTCGGGGCGGTCCGAAGCACCGGCTCTCCCCCCGGGACACCGACGCCGGTTCACGGGTCCTGCCATCGCGCCCGCTCCCAGCCTAATCACCAGGAGCCACCCCTCGGCAGGGCCGCCCGCCCCTCCGCGCCCGCGCACCAGGTCACGGCACCCGCGCAGACACCCGCCCGCCGCGCGCGACCACGTACGACACCCTGAACAAAAGGGAGAGAAAAGGGCAGTTCAGTCCATCCGGCGGGGCGTGCCCAACAATCCGATCTCCGCGTCGGTGGGTTGCGTCAGCACGTACTGCCGGTCGCGGTCGGTACACCACAGGGTGACGCCGTCGGGCAGCCCCGGCAGGGACTCCACCTCGGTCCGCGACAGGCCCATCGTGCGCCCCAGTTCGGCCGCCTCGTCCGGCGAGACCCGCTGGATACCGGCGAGCCGCGCCTGCCGCAGCAGCCGGGGCGCGACAGGACTGAGATACGGCAGCAGGGTCAGCACCGACTGCCAGGGCCCGGACACCACCCGCCCGCGCGGAGGCCGCATACCGCAGTCCCGCACCACCAGCACCGGCGTACCGGCGGAGGCACCCTGCGGCGGCACCCGCCCGACGTCGTACACGGACAACCCGTTCTGCCCACCGCCCATGGCATGCACCATCTGCATCCATGCCTGAGGCCGCCCGGTCTCCACCGCGACCCGGGCACCGGTGGCGGCGGAGCGCAGAGCGAGGACCTGGGCCGTCCACAGACCGCCGATCAGGACGACGTCGTACGGCGTGGGCCGGTTGATGCCCAGCACGGCCGGCTGTCCCTCGGCGTCGACACCGGCCACCACCCCGTCGTCCCCGATGGGCAGGGCGAGCGCGTCCAACTGCTGGGCGGGCAGTCCGTGCCGGCCGTGCCGCGGCCCGATCAGGCCGAGCCCGTTGCGCAGCCGTGCCACGGCCCGCCGTGGCACGGACGGCTCCTGCGCCACCCGCATACCCGGCGCCGGGGAAGCCGTCGGAGTCGTCGTCACCGCGCACCTCCGAGCGGCAGAGTGGCCAGCATGCCGGGCAGTTGCTCGCGGTCGAGGCGGGTCAGGCCGGCACCGGACTGACGGGCCGCGTCCTCGAGGGCGCGCCGCGCCGCCACGAGTTCGTCGTCACTGCGTCCGGTCACCCGCAGATGCCCGCACAGCGACCACTCTTGCCGCTCCCCGCGTGCGAGGGTGAGGCTGAAGGTGGTGGCCAGCGCGGGTACGGCGGTCACCCGGGCGACGAACTGCGGCAGTGACTCGGACCGGTCACCCCCCAGTTGGGGCCAGCGCCGGATCCAGTACGTCGTGTGTCGTCGGTTGTCGCAGCGCCAGCTGCGTCCGGACTCCTCCGTCCGCCGCTCCCGGGTCTCGCTGCGTCCCGCCTCGGCGGTGACCAGCGGGTTGGCACAGGCGGAGGTGGCGAGTGCGGCGACCAGTTCCTCCTCGTCCAGCACCCGGGCCCGGAATCCCGCACCGGTCAGCCGGCTCGCCAGGTGGTCCGCGGCCCGCACCACGCACTTCTGCGCGCCCGTCAGCCCGCCTCCACGCGCCGCCACGGCCTCCGTGCACAGCTCGGGGTCGAGCTTCAGCGCGATCCAGGTGATGCGTACGGCAGGGGCGCCGGTCTGCTCCTGCAGCGGGAGGTAGTTGGCGACGGCCACGGACTGCTGAGGCAGGTGCAGCGCGGGTGCCGGCTGGGTGTGCAGCACGATCTGCGCCGACTCCAGGCGGATTCCGTCCACCTCCAGCGCGTCCCGCACGAGCCGCAGGGGCAGCGGCTGACGGCTCCGTTCGGCCCGCAGCGCGGTCGCGTCGGCCTCCACCTGGAGGACGGCCGTGACGAACGTCCCGTCGCCGACGATCCCGACCGGCCGCCGGTCACGCGCGCCGTAGGAGTACGTCCGCAGAGCGGGCTCGCACTCCACCGCCGGGACCATGCCCGGCTCCGTACCCGGTGGTATCGGGGTGCCGGCGGCACGCTTCTGCCGCGCCCGCAGTTCCCGCGCGGTGGCCAGCCACTCCGGCAGGGAGCGGCCCCGCCGCCGTACGAAGGCCAGCAGTACCAAGACCAGTGCGATCACTGCGGCCGGTACCAGCGCCGCCATCCCGACAGCCCAGCCGACGAGCAGAACGGCCGCCGCCAGCTCCACCAGCACGAGCCGTTGCAAACGGAACGAGCCTGCCTGGCCCGGCCGTTGTCTGAGCCCGAGCGTGACCTGCTGTCGCTCCGTGTCGCGCTGGGCGGACGTTCCACGTGGCGGTGTCCCGGATCCGGCCGCGCGGCCTGGTGCCGCCGACCGGCCGCGCGCTCGCGTCCGCGTTCCGGAAGCCATCACTCCATCCCCCCGTTTTGCTCACAACTCGCTGGAACCAGGCCACTGAACAAGGCCCTTGAGGGCCCAGGTACCCTACCCGCTCCACAGGACCGGCTCTTTACCAGGCATAGTAGGGGCCGGGTCCGACAACGGAGGGCGGGGGAACGTGGCCCCCGGTCGCGCTCCGCGGGAGACACGGGGAGAAACGGGCACAGATGGCATCTCGGCGGGATCAACTCAACGCCTACACCTTCGCGAAGCGCCGCATGCTCGCGTCGTTCGTGCAGTCGTCACCGGATGCCTCCGACGAGGGGGCGCCCCGGCCGCTGCGCGCCATCCTGCCCGGCGCGATCGTCGGCGCGGTCGTCCTCGCCGCGTTCGGTGCCTGGGGCATGTTCAAGCCGACTGCTCCGCAGGGCTGGGACGACCCGGGGCAGAAGGTGATCATCGCCAGCAAGTCCACCACCCGGTACGTGGTGCTGAAGACCAAGGGCAAGACCCAGCTCCACCCCGTTCTGAACATGGCGTCCGCCAAGCTTGTCCTCGACACCCAGAGCGATGTCGATGTCGTCACCGTGGACGAGTCGATCCTCGACAACGGCAAGATCCCGCACGGCGTCACCATCGGCATCCCCTACGCCCCGGACCGGCTGCCCTCGGGGAAGGAGGCCGGCACGGCCAAGCAGTGGGCCGTGTGCGAGCGCCCGAGCGGCAGCGGCAGCTCGATCCAGAAGGCCGCCTTCGTCCTGGCCGAGCGCGACCAGGACAAGCTCACCGACACCAAGGAGAAGCTGCACGGCGGCCAACTCCTCTACGTCGCCGCCCCGGACAAGAAGCAGTACGTGGTGGACGCATACGGCCGGGCCTATCCGGTGGACGCCTCCGACAGCCTGCTGCTGCAGACACTCGTGGGCGCGGACCGCACACCGCAGCGGGTGACCAAGGAATGGATCGCGACCCTGCACCCGGGTGATCCCATCAGCTTCCCGCCGATCGACGGCGTGCCGGGCGCGGCCGCAGGTGCCCCCGGTCAGCTGGACGCCCGGGCCAACCGCGTCGGCATGGTCCTGAGGGCGCCGGTCAACGGGCAGGAGCAGTACTTCGTGGTGCTCCCCGGCCGGGTCGCCCCCGTCTCCGACTTCGTCGCCCAGCTCCTCCTCGTGAGCAAGAACCTGGTGAAGCTCGGCCAGGCCGGACACCCCCAAGAGGTCAGTGCCGGCGCCATCACCCGGGGCGAGCCGTTCGCCGCCGAGCACAAGTGGCCCACCCGGAAGCCCACCGCGGTCAACGACCCTTCCACGGCCGACGGCAGCCGCAACACCGTCTGCAACGTGCTGAACGACGTCGACCCCGACAACGGCGAGACCACCCTGAGCACCTGGGCGGGAACCGACTTCCCGGCGGTCCTGCCCACCGGCTCCTCCAGCGCGTACGTCACCGCGGGCTCCGGACAGCTCTACCGCCAGTTCCAGGGCAGCGAGACCAAGGCCGGCCCGGTGTTCCTGGTCACCGACACCGGCCTGCGCTACGCCCTGCAGTCCAACGACGACAGCGCCGCCGGCGACAAGGGGATCGGGATCTCCGCCAAGCAGCGCAAGCAGCTCCAGCAGGAGGCCAAACTGGCGCAGACCCGCCTCGGCTATGCCGAGGTGAACCCCGCGCCCGTCCCAGCCCCCTGGTCGGAGTTCCTGCCGACCGGCCCCCGTCTGTCCACCGCGGCGGCCCGCCAGCCGCAGGGCTCCTGAGGGGTACGACGATGACGTCCACGCTCCGCACCCGTACGACCCTGGTGACGACCACGGCCGTGGCCGCGACCCTGCTGGCGGCGCCGATGGCCACGGCGGACTCCGCCTCCGACCAGTGCACGTTCTCCAGGACGAACCACAAGTACGCCGGTACGCCCTGGTCCCTGCAACGCGTCAACCTCGACGAGCTGTGGAGCCAGTCGAAGGGCAAGAACGTCAAGGTCGCCGTCATCGACACGGGCGTCGACACGGCCAACCCCCAGCTGACCCGTGCCGTCGACAAGTCCCTGGGCCACAACTTCCTGCCGCGCAAGGACAGCAAGGGAGAGCCGATCGACCGGGGCAACAACACGGGCACGACGGACACGGTGGGCCACGGCACGCGCGTGGCGGGCATCATCGCCGCCCGCCCCATGAAGGGCACGGGCTTCGTCGGGCTCGCCCCCGAGGCCACCATCATCCCGATCAAACAGAACGACGCGGAGGGAAACGGCACGGCCGGCACCCTCGCCCAGGCGATCCGGCACGCGATCAGGGTCAAGGCCGACGTCATCAACATCTCGCAGGACACGTCGAACGCCATCGCCCCGGACGAGGACCTGCACCGGGCAGTGGACGAAGCACTGGCGGCCGGCATCGTCGTGGTCGCCTCCGCGGGCAACGACGGCCTGGGGGGCAACCAGAAGAGGACCTACCCCGCCTCTTACGACGGCGTGCTCGCCGTGGCCGCGTCCGACCGCAACAACGAACGCGCGGCCTTCTCCCAGTCGGGCGATTTCGTCGGTGTGGCGGCCCCGGGCGTCGACATGATCTCCACCGTTCCGAAGGGCGGCCACTGCCCGGACAACGGCACCAGCTTCTCCGCCCCGTTCGTGGCCGGCGTGGCCGCGCTGATCAAGGCCAAGCACGCCGACTGGACGCCCCGTGAGATCGTGGCCCAGATCGAGCAGACAGCCGAACGGTCCATCGCCGGCCACGACATCCGGGTCGGCTGGGGCGTGGTGGATCCGGTGCGCGCCCTCACGGAGGACGATCACCCGATCGAGTCCCCCCGCCCCGACGCCGGCCTCACCCGTGCGGAGGCACCCGCCCCCGCCACACTCACCCTGGGCGAAACTCCACAGGAACGCACGGCCCGCGTCGCGACGTACGTCGCGATCGGCGTGGCGGTAGTGGTGGTGGGACTGGGCGGAGGAGCGGTGGCCGTGCGGGACGCGCGGCGCAGGCGTCGTGCCATGGTTAGCCGGCCATGACGTCCATGACGGTCCTGCTGTTCGCCCTGGCCACTGTCCTCATAGCCATGACCTGTGTCCGGGCGAACCGCGTACGTGCCTGGCGGGAGGCCGTAAACCCTTCGGCTCCGGAGATCCCCGACAGTTCCTTCACCGTGGCCCGCGTTCTCCTGCTCACGATGGCCGCGTTCGGCATCTACTACGGATTCCAGAGCATTGCCCTGACCGACGATGCCGAGTGGAGCTCCGAGGAACTGACCAGTGCGGTCAGAGGCGCCACGGACGACCTGGACGGCGACACTCTCTATGTCGGTCCGCACGAGGCTCCGTCGGTGGACTCCGGCGGCGACTACGCCCTGAAGGTCGAGGACACGGTAGCCGAACACGGCGGCGGCGACTCCCCGCGCTTCGGCGTGGACGCCGAGGCGACCGGCCCGGACGCGTCCGACGAGGCTTACTACACCGTCACGGCGGATGGCACACCGTCGGTGTTCTGCCTGCACGTCCGCCTGAGGCGCGACAAGAGCGGCGACTACGAGGCTCCGGGGATCGCCGGCAAGTCATACCCGCAATACAGATACGTCTTGAGGGTGACGAGCCGCGCGGGGGAGTGCTGAGCCACCGTGGCGCCGCGGCCGCTGCCGTGGACAGCCAGGCATGCTCACGGCGTCACCTTGGACGGCGCGTCACACTTCGCTTCTGCTGTGCGTGCCTGCGACGGCTTCTTACCCCGCCTGCACCCGCGTGGCCCGCTGCGCGAAAACATGCGCGAAGCGGTTCAGGAATGAGTCCGCCATGTCGACCTGCGGGCCAGCCGTCGCCATCGACAGCATGATGACGCTGCCCACCCGCACCTGGATCAGCGCACCCTTCGATCCCTCGATCATCGATGCATCTCGACCGATGACACCGTCCCGCTGATCGCCGAGTTCCCCAGTCGACACGGCCCGCGCTGCCGGTACCTGATGCTTCCACGCCTGCCAGACAGTTCCGTAAGCGGCTCGCGCTGAGGCGTCGTCGCGATAGGCCTGGACGATGAAAGAGATCTCCGGTTTCCCCTGCTGGTGAAAGGCCGAACTTCCGAAGAAGCGAACCTGCGCACAGGAGTCCTGTCGCGTGCCCTCGTAACACCGACCGACTCCCAGGGCCTTGGCCTTCTTGAGCGAGTAGGCGACCGGCTCCGCGGATGCTTTCCATCCCGGCAGGGACGCGGCATCAGGCAGCACTGCTTCCGCCTGACTGGCGTCGAGTGGGGTCGATTCGCCTGAGTGCTCGCCGCCGCATCCGCTCAGCAGGGCAAGGGATGCCATGACAGCCAGAGCCGTCTTACGAGCATGCATCGGACCGTCCTACGGCGTCGGTGTATGCGGTCGCCAACTTCTTCATGGCTGGAGTGTCGCCGAGGTCCGCGTTGGAGATCTGCAACGAGGTGTACAGCAACTGCCGGGAGTGGGCCGAGCTCTTACAGCCCTTGACCAGCTTCACGGAACCCGTCGCACTGTAGTAGTCGCCATCGGGAGACAACTGCGCCTTTCTGAGCTGTGCGTTGGCGGACGCGACCGTGCTGCTGGACACGTCCTCTCGCCACCATTCCGTATTGGCCATCAGCACCCACCTGCCGTCGACGTCCACCCGGCAGATCGTCCTGGAAGGTACCGGGTGCGTCTCCCTGACCTTGATCTCCTTACCTGAAGGCAGGAAGGGGGAAACCAGGTCGGGATTCACCGGAGTACCGCAGAGCGCCCTGGGCGCGTCGTACTCCGTCTTGGCATGTGGCTCCGAGCATCCGGTGATCGTGCCCAACGCCACCACTGCCGCCGTGGCTGCCAGAGTTCGCCAAGCCATTGAGTACCCAGCCTTCTTCGCTCGGTTCGCCTCGGGCATCAGATGTCCGTGACCAGCTCGGCGCCGACTCGCTCCATGTAACCGCCGCCTTCCAGGAAGCCCTGGGAAGAAGACTGTTCCGCCCATGTGGCCACATCGCCGCTCAGGTGGTATTGCTTGGCCGCATTGAAGGCGGCTGCACTGGTGTACTTCATGTTGGCCTGGTTGCCGTTCTCCCAATCCTTGCCGATCTTGGCACCGGCATCATCCTTGGCGCTGCCTTCGGCGTCCTTGAAAAGCTCCTCAAGCATCATGCTGGTCGCGGTTCCGGCGGCGCCGCCCACGCCGGCCCCGACCGCTGGCGAAGCAATGAAGGAGGTTCCGACACCGACGCCGGTTCCGACCGTCCCGGACAGGAAGTTCTTCCACTGGGCCACCGAGTGGTCGAAATCCTTGTCCTTGACGTCGGCTGGTCCCGCTACGGCCTCATTACGCCCCATCGCCAGGGTTCCTGACACCTGGCCGGAGTGGCGGGCGATGTCCCGGACCGTGAGTTCCACATCTCGATCGGGTCGTTGACTCTCCGGCAGGTCCGGGTTCAGGTGGTACTCCATCAACTTCCCCATGTACGCCTTCTGGCCCACCTCGACCGCGGCATAACCGTGGGGGTCCTGGCCGACGGCGAAGAGGAACCGTGAGACATCGCTGTGGCTCACCTCGGCGGCCGTGCCCTGAACGGGGTACAGCTTCTGGAGGCGTTCCCATGCGGCTTGGCCGGCCGCGTCGGTCTTCCCCGGGTGCCTGTCCACATCAGTTGTGGCACGGTCGATGTCGGGAAGGTACTCCGAGGCGATCTGGCCGATGCTGTCCGACATGTAACTGTGGTCCGTGAGGCGCCCGTTGTCGTCCGAGATCGAAGACACGATGTCCTCGAACAGCTTGGCCTGACCTGGATTGTGCGCTGGCGTGTCACCGGTGGGCAGTTCACCCGCGGGGTGTCCCGTGGCGGCGGCCTCCAGCGCCGATGCAAGGTTGTTACGGCCGTCCGTGCTCTCGCCGTGGCTCAGGTCACTGTTGCTCTCGTGGGGCCAGTGACGTTCCTCGAAGAGGTACTTGAAGTTGGAGACGGCGTGTTTGTGATCGCCGTCCTTCGAGATGAAGTCGTCGTTGAAGAAGTCGGTCGCGGCTGCGGGGCTGTTGGAGAGGCCCTTCAGATAGCCCGACATGGGGTCGAAGCCGGAGTCACCGGCCATGTGGTTGAGGTACGGATCGAACCCAAGCCGCTGCCAGGCCGCGTGCTTGCCGTCGCTCGTGAACTTGCGCTCCGTCTCCATGAGGCTCTTGCCGTACTGCTTCATGAAGTCGTCGTCGTAGTCACCGGCCCGCATGAGGTTGCTCATGACCTGGAAGCCGAGGATGTTGCCGCGCTTGCCCTGCACTGGTTGGTCGCCGATGTCGACCATGTGCCGCTTCCATTCGGACATGTCGGCTGTGTCGCTCTGGCTGGCGCTGGCGAGGGTGAGGCCGAGGTTCTTCTGCAACTCACCCAGTTGCTCGCGTCGTGCATGGAAGATCTCGGGTGTGACCTGGGCGTCGCTGACGTTGGCCCAGAAAGACAGAGTATTCTCCGGACCCAGACCTTTCGCGAACCGCTCCGAGAACAGCGGATCGTCGTGGTATTTCTTCAGCCCCGCGTTGAGTCGGTCGAAGTCCTTCACGGACAGGTCGTCTGGGTCCTTCTTCGCGAGCTTCGCCAGCTCGTCGGCCTCCTTGACGGCGGCGGCCGCCGCATCCCGGTCCTTGTAGCTGGCGTCGGAGAAGCCCATCTTCGCCTGGTCGACGAGCGTCATGAGGACGTCCTTCGCCGTGTTGTCGCTCTCCGTGGCCTTGCTGAGGATGCTCTGGATCTCGTTCCGGAGTTCGTCGGCATCCTTTTGGCTGGTTGCGCTCTTGTTGCCGCTCGGGTCGGAAGCCCAGTCGGGGCGGGTGGTGCCGGTGACCGTGAAGCTGCCCTTGCCGGTGTCCGTGACGATCAGGTGCTTCTTCTGGCCGCGGGAGACGGCATCGGTCAGCTGCTGATGATAGTTCTTCAGCTCGTCCCGGGTGTCGAGCAGGATCTTGTAGATGGTGTCGGCCTGCGTGTGGGCATCGGCGAACTCGCCGGCCGTCTTGCCGATGAACTCTTTGGAGACCTGGGCGTTCACACCGGCCCAGTCAGCCTTGATCGCGGCCTTGTGCAGGCCGTCCTCGGCGTCCTTTTTCAGGTCTGCAAGGTGCCTGACGAGCGTCGACCAGTCGGTGACAGCGTCATCGAGCAGCTTGAAGTTGGCGTGGTACAGGGCGTTGAAGTCCATTGGTGGTCGTCCCAGGGTCAGCGGTGCCTGATGATGTGATCGTCTGCGCCGTGATCAGGCGGACGCCGCTACTCCTTCTTCTTGGCCTTGCCGTCGTCCCCGTAGTCGTTCCTCTCGCCCGGCGCCCCCACCCGCTCGTCGAACCCGTCGTCCAAGGCGTCGATGCTGCTCATCTGCCGCTGGATGTAGCTCTCGTCGTTGGCGTGCACCGTCTTGGTGACCTGCATGTGGTTGGAGATCTGGGCGCAGGCGTCCATCAGGGACTTCAGCTGCTCCTCCCAGCGATTCGACACATGCTGGAGTCCGGCACCGAGGGCGAACCCCTGCTTGGAGAGGTCACCGGCCGCGCTGTCGCTGCTGGGGGTGGCCACGCGGGCCTTGTCCCAGAGCTGGTCGTAGAGGCGGTGGGCCGCGCTACCGATCTTGACCAGATCGCCGTGGCCCACCTTGAGGTCACCGGTCTTGCTCGGGAGGACGTAGGGGCCGTAGGTACCACCGCCCCCGTCGACATGGTTGAGCTGCATGTGCGCCGACTGCCCCTGGGCAGCCTCTGCCTTGAGCTGCTCCCATTCGTCCCATGCCATGGAAGGGCCCCTTCCCCCGTGGTCGCTCCGATGCCGGGGTCAAGCTAGCAACCCGCGCTGAGGAAAATTTGCACCATGTCCGCTATGAGCTGTATGTCGGCTGTGAAAATTCGACGGAGGTACGCTTCGCGGCTCCCTGGCGGGGTATGTCTGGCGGGTCGTCACCCGAGTCGGCGGTCGAACTGTTCGGCAAGGTCAGGTCGCCTGCTCCCGGGTGAGTTTTGTGATTGCAAAGTTGCCCGACGGCTTCCTTCGACGCCTCTCCGACCCTCACTGCCTGTGAAGCTTCTGCGTAGATGTTCCGACTCATTCCGTCAGTATTGGACACATTGTCGGTTTCGGTTGGTGCTGAGTCGGTCTCTTCGGGACATGACCGCAACTGAACTGTCGCAGAGTTCAGTTGGCCGCCATGTGCACAGTGACTACAGTGGTCAGCGATAGATCGGAAGGTGCGGCCGTGTGCCGCTTGGTCTGTCCAGCTGTACAAAACGGGGAACGGGGAAGGGGTCGCGGTGAGTGGCGGTAGCGGCTCGGGTATGAGGCGTGGCATCGATGCGCTGGCGAAGTTCAAGAGGAAGGTGGACGACGCGCTGACGGCGTTCGAAGGCGCTCCGGGCAGTCCGTCCAGACTGGCACAGCACACGCTCAGCGCCGCCTCGTTCAGTGGCTCGAACATCCCCTTCCATGAGGCGACCGAGTTGCACGGCAAGTACGAGCAGGTGCACGAACGCCTCACCTCGCTGTCGAAGAACCTGGGCCTGCAGATCGAGGCTCTTACACTCGCGGCGCACGCGGCCGACGTCACGTACGACGGTACGGAGGACGAGGTGCGGCGTCGGTTCTGGGAGATTCGCTCGCACCTCGACGAGGAGCACCACAAGGCGACGCAGTCGAAGGACGAGCACGCCGGGGAGAAGCCTGGCAAGGCCGCTGAGCACGCCGGTGACGACAAGTCTGCGGGGGCAGGTTCCATTGGCTGACAACTGGCAGCAGAAGCCCGAGTACAAGACCGACGTCGAGCAGGCCAACCGCCAGGTCGGCTTCGTCAACGCGCTCAGTCGTCTGCAGAACGGGTTCCGGGGCACGCCGATCGGGGCGGCTCTGTCCGCGGGCAAGACCGACTTCGAGAACCACAAGCTCAACGCGATGCTCGACCTGGTCCATCACGCCAACCCCGAGCACTTGGAGACGGCGAGCAAGGTCCTGTGGGATGCCCGCACGGCCATCCACGACGCGGCGACGGACCTGGAGACCCACCTCAAGGGCGTCGACTGGGAGGGCGAGGGCGCGGAGCAGTTCCGCTCCTGGACCGACGGCCTCATCGCCTGGACAAAGAGCCTCGCGACCTTCGCCGACGTCGCGGCCACCGAGATCTCCACCGCCGCGACCGGGCTTGCCTCGGTGCGCAGTTCCATGCCCAAGGAACGGGACCCCCGGCCCGCGCACGAGCAGAAGCTCCCCACGGAACTCCCCAAGGCGAAGCAGGTCGACAGCAATCCCGACTACGCCACCGCGCTCAAGGTCGAGAAGAACCGGCAAGAGGCGATCAACCAGATGAACCGGTTGGCGTCGTTCTACTCGGTGTCCGCGACCGCGCTGGGAATGGCGCTGGAGGCCGACCCGAAGCCGTATACGCCCATTCCGGATGTGGGGGTGCCCAGGCCGACGGGGCTTGAAAAGCCTGTCCACTCGGGATCGTCCACGCCTGCCTCCCTCGGTGGCGGCGTGAGGACGAGCCACGGAAGCATCGCGGGAAGTCACGCCGAGCCGGCAACCTCGACCGGAACCGGTGGTAGTGCTCACGTACCGCCCTTGAGGGAAGTACACGAGCCGCCCAGCACTCCTTCCGGCCACCAGGTCGGCACGGAGATCAACACCACGACCACCCTGCCGCCCCAGGTGCCCGCCGCACCGCCCGGCACTCCGGTTCCCACGGTCCCGTCCACCAGCGGTGGCGGCCCGGTGCCTCCGCTGCCTACGGGACCGATGGCGCCTCCCGTCGCGCCAACCGCCGGTCGTACTCCCGGCTACGGGCCAAGCGGCCGGTTGCCCGTCTCCGCACAAGGGCGATCCGGTCCTTCGGCTACCGGAAGCGGCCGTGTGACGCAAGGGCCCGTGGGCCAGCAGGGACGTGCCGTTTCCAGCGGTCGTGTACAGCAGGGTCCGCTGGGACAGACGGGACGCCAGGGCGCCGGCGGCCGAGCGCCGCAAAGCCCGCTGGGACAGGCTTCTCGCGCTACGGGGCGCGCCACACCGGCGGGCCAGCCCGGCGCACGGGGGCCCGTCCAGTCCGGGCGTGCGCCCATGGGGCGGCCTGTCACCGGCGGAACGCCGAGGACGACCAACACGCCTGGCGGACGAACGGGAGCGACCGGCCCCGCCGGCCCCGCGCGGAACGGCGTCGTGGGCGGCAAGCCCGTCACGGGCCGTGCGCCCGGAGGTGCGGCGAACAACCGGGTCCCGCGCGGTACGGTCGTCGGCGCCGAGGAACAGGCCTCCTCCACTCCTGCCAAGGGTGCTCTCGGTCAGCGAGGGGTCGTCGGTTCCCCTGCGGCCAAGGCGGACCCCGGTGCGGGCCAGGCGGTACTGCGCTCGGCGGCCAACCCCCAGGGTGTCATCGGCGCGTCGCGCAACAGCGCCGGTTCCTCGCCCAGGGGATCCGAGGCCGGCGCAACAGGGCTCGGTCGCGGAGCGGTGGGCGGTCGACAGGGTTCGACCAGTGAGACCGGCCGTGCCGGTGGGTCCGCCCGGACGGAACAGCACCGCCCGTCGCAGCAGCGGCGTGATGTGCCCCAGAAGAGCGACTGAACACGAGCGAGGACTACACAGGCATGAAGCCAGGGACCGGCCGACGCGGTACGAGGACTGCCCTCCTGACGAAGCGCGGTGGGAGACGGTTGTCCGCCGTCTGCGCGGCACTGGGCGCGCTGGCCATCGCATCGGTGGGACTGGCCCCGGGAGCCGTGGCCGCGGACGATGTTCAGTCCAAGCAGTGGTACCTCGACGCGATGGGCGCCAAGCAGATATGGAAGTACAGCACCGGCGAGGGGGTGAAGGTCGCCGTCATTGACAGTGGAGTGAATCCGCGGACGCCTTCACTCAAGGGGCAGGTACTTGTCGACGAGGTGCCCGAAGTCGCGAAGTACCACGTCACCCAGGACTACGACGGCCATGGCACCGCGATGGCCGAACTGATCGCTGGTACTGGAGCCGGTGGTGGCATCAAGGGGCTTGCTCCCGGGGCGAAGATCATCCCGATTCGGGTGGGCACAGATCGGCTGAAGGACGAGGACGAGCGGGCGAAAACCCTCACCTCCGCAAAAGCGATCAGGGCTGCCGCTGACAGCGACGCCAAGATCATCAACATGTCCTACGGAAGCCAGTATTACGACTCGGAGGAAGAGGAAGCTCTCAAGTACGCGGCTTCCAAGGGAAAGTTGCTCTTCGCGTCCACGGGTAACGACGGGGACAAGGGAAACAAGCGGAACTATCCGTCCATGGATCCGTACGCTGTCGGCGTCGCCGCCATCGACAAGAACGGAACCGTGGGCAAGTTCTCCTCCTACGGGAACCACGCGGACCTCGCAGCGCCGGGCCTCGACATCCCGGGCTGGTGCGACAACACCTTCACGAAGTACTGCACCTCTGAGGGCACGAGTAACGCCTCCGCCATCGCCTCAGCCTCCGCAGCCCTCGTCTGGTCCGCTCACCCCGACTGGACGGCCAACCAGGTGCTCCGCTCGTTCATCGACACCGCCGGCCGCACCTGGCCCAGGAGCAAGCCCAGCAAGTACCTCGGTTACGGGATCATCCGTCCGCGCCGAGTGCTGATCAAGAAGGACATCGATCCGGGCCCGGCGAACAGGGATCCCCTGGCCGCCGAGAACGGAACAGCCCCGGACGAGGACATCACGGCCGCCGGGGGTTCCTCCGCCGCACCCTCTTCCGGGGCGTCGGCGAAGCCGACCAAGGAGGCCGGTTCCGCCGGCGGTCCCACGTCCGCCGCCGCCGAGGACACCGACTCCGGCAGCGACACCCAGACCTGGGTGATCATCGGCGCCGTGGCCGCCGTACTACTCGTCGGAGGCGCCGGTTTCGCCGTGCTGCGCGCACGCCGTAACGCCTGAGCGGTCTCCCGCGCACCTGCTCATTCGCCGAGTGAGCAGCAGCCCGCTTGCCATCGGCGCTGAAGCGTGACGCACGCTCAGCGCTCGGCAAGGTCATTCCACAGAGAAAGGCACGGACATGGCGACGCAGCGCCAGAAGGTAAGTGACAAGGACATCATCCTCCTCGAAAAGGAGCTTCTGCACCGTTTCGAGGGCATCAAGGGCCAGCTCAAGGAGCTCCAGGCCATCATCGACAGCCTCGAAGGCCACTGGAAGGGCATCGGCGCCGGCGCCTTCAACGCCAAGCAGACCGAGATCAACGAACGCATGGTCCGGATCGGCAACATCCTCGCCAAGTTCATCGAGGCCATGAGCACCACTCGGAAGATCAAGGACGGCACGGAGGACGAGATCCGCTCGCAGGTCCAGAGCATCGACGTCGACCTCGGCGGCTCGCACTCGGCGCTGTCCAGCTACTGATCCCCAGCAGACCAACACTTCTCAGCAACGGAGCAATCATGGGCGTAAACAACAGCGGCGAGCTCGAAGTCACTTACGGCAGCCTCGATGACACCGCCACTCAGCTGGCCAACCACGCGCAGCGGCTGGAAGAGAGCCTGGAGGCCATCAAGCGCAAGGTCGCCGGCGTCGCCAGCATGTGGGAGGGCGAGGCTCACAACGCGTACACCGAGCAGCAGGCCGCCTGGGACCGTGAGGCCAACGGCATCCACGAGGCCCTGAAGGCCATCGGCAGGGTCGTGCACGCGGCCGGCGGTGACTACCAGGGCGGCGACCGGAAGGCCGCCAGCTACTTCATGTAAGCCGGCTTCACGCGTCGGTCGGACCGACCGGCACGTCCGGGCAGCGGGGTGGGCACGCACGGGAGGTGCCCACCCCTCTGTCGTGCCGGTGGGCCTCGGCGGAACGACCAACACGGGGACGGGACATGCATGCGACAGAGGCGCCACGGGCGTGGCCGCCGGGGGAGGAGCGGGCAGAGCCGCGGGGAGCACGGAGGCGGATCGGCCCGTACGCCCTGATCACTTCCCTGGACGACCCCCGTAGCAGGGTGCCCGTCCCCGAGCGGCGGTACATCGCCCGCAGCGCCGACGGCCGGCACACCGTCCTGCTGTCCCTGCCGCACCAAGGCAGTGATCCGCAGCGTTTCCTCGCGGAAGCCGACGCGTCCCGTTACCTCCTCGGCCCCTGCTCCGCGCCGGCCACGGCCCTCGCAGCACCCGGCGAGCCCGCCTGGTAAGTCCGCCCCTACCCGCCCGTGCGGTGCTGTGGGGAGCGCATGACGTGACCGTGACGGGCCGTTACCTGTCGCTGTCCGACCGGCTTTTCGTGGCCGCCGACGACCATGGCAGGCTGCACACCTTCTTCCTGGCCACCGGGAAGCCCAAGTGGACGGCACAGGCTGACGCCGAGATGCTGCTGATCGCGGACGCGGAGGCGATCTACCTCCTGACCAAGGACCGCCGGCTGCGTGCGCAGGAGGACTTCGGCAAGACGATCCCGCGCAGGCCGGTCGCCCATCAGGGACGGCCGGTGATGAGCACCTCGACCGGGCACGTCGTGGCTGTGAACAAGGACGGCGGCCGCATGGAATGGACGGCTCACGATCCCGCGAAGGAGCGATCCCCTTCCCCGCCGCACGGAACGGCAAGACAGTGCCCGCGCGCCGCGTCTTCGACGGGAAACAGCTCCGGGCCTACTCGGAGAAGGCGTATTACGACCACGGCAGGAAGGAGTGGGGCAGGCCACGACAACCCCATTCTTCGCCAGGGCCACGGTGTCCGGCTTCTCGACCAAGGGGCCGTGCCCACGGTCTCGGCCACGCGTACCCTGCCGGTTTTCTGACCGCCCACGCTGCTCCCCCATGCCACGGCCGGCACCCTGAACGACCCCAGGTGTGCCGGTTCACCCGGCGCCTTCAGTACTCCACATCCACCAAACCAGTCTGGACCAACGGCTTGCCCCGCTTCCGCGAGACGAAGACCCCGCGTCCCGCGGGCATCGGACGCGGTCGGACGCCGCCGAGGACCTCGCCCTCGCCGGGATCGCCCGCCAGGATGACGCCCTGGGCGCCGAGTTCCTTCATGCGCTGCATGAACGGCTCGTAGGAGGCACGGCCCGCGCCCGCCGACGAGCGGGCGATGATGAAGCGGACGCCGACGTCACGAGCGAAGGGCAGCATCTCCGTCAGGCCGCTCAGCGGGTTGCCGCTGGACGTGGAGACCAGGTCGTAGTCGTCGATGACGACGAACACCTGCGGGCCGCGCCACCAGCTCCGCTCCCTCAGCTGCTGCGCGGTGACATCGGCCGTCGGGGTCCGGCGCTGCATGAGGTCGGCCAGGGCCGCCATGTGGTGGTCCATCTGGCTGGACATCGGGATGTACTCCGCCAGATGGGACGCCGGGGTGGTGTCCAGCAGCGAGCGGCGGTTGTCCACCACGAAGAACTTCGCCTCGTCGCCGCCGTACCGCAGTGACAGCTGCTTGACCAGCAGTCGCAGCAGGTTGGACTTGCCGGACTCGCTCTCGCCGAAGATGAGGAAGAACGGGTCCTGGTCGAAGTCGACGAACACGGGCTCCAAATTGTCCTCGTCCAGGGCGAAGGCGACGCCCCGCTGCGGGAAACGGTCGCCCGACGGCAGCTGGGCCGCCTCCAGCCGGCGCGGCAACAGCCGGACCTTCGGGGCACCCGGTGCCTGCCAGTGGCGGCCGACCTCCGTGGTCAGCGCGGCCGTGGCCTCCGCCAGGTCGGTGTCGGAGGTCAGGCCGTCGATGCGCGGGACCGCCGCCATGAAGTGCAGCTTCTGGGGGGAGAGACCGCGGCCGGGAACGCCCGCGGGGACGTTCGCCGCCACCTTGCGGTCGATCTCCGAGTCCATCACGTCACCCAGGCGGAGCTCCAGGCGGTTCATGAGGTGGTCCTTGAGGTTGGCCCGGACCTCCATCGAACGCGACGCCGTGATGATCAGGTGGATGCCGTAGCCGAGGCCGCGGGCGGCGATGTCCAGGACCGCCGGCTCCAGGCCCTCGTAGTCCGAGCGGAAGTTGCCCCAGCCGTCGATGACCAGGAAGACGTCGCCCCACGGCTGGTCGGTGACCGAGATGTCGCCCCGGGCCCGCCGTGCGCGGTAGTCGGCGATCGAGGCGATGCCGGCCGTACGGAAGTACTCCTCGCGGCGGGTCAGGACGCCGTACACCTCGGAGACCGTACGGCGGACCCGCTCCGGGTCCAGGCGCGAGGCGACGCCTCCGACGTGCGGGAGCCCGTCCACCGCGGCCATACCGCCGCCACCGAAGTCAAGGCCGTAGAACTGCACCTCGTGGGGGGTGTGAGTGAGGGCGAAGGAGCAGATGAGGCTGCGCAGGAGCGTCGACTTGCCGGACTGGGGGCCGCCGATGATCTGCATGTGGCCCGCCGCGCCCGAGAAGTCGAGCATCAGGCGGTCGCGACGCTGCTCGTACGGCTTGTCGACCAGGCCGGCGGGCACGACCAGGCGGCCGGCACCCTCGTAGCTCGGCTGGGTGAGGCCGCGGCCCTGCACCGCCGCCAGGCCCGGCAGCAGCGCGTCCAGCGACGGCGGGCTCTCCAGCGGCGGCAGCCACACCTGGTGTGCCGCCGGGCCCTGCGCCTCGAGCCGGCGCACGATCACATCGAGGACCGTGTCGGCCAGCGCCTCGTCCACCTCGGGCACGGACTCGGCGCGCTGCTGCGGAATCGCGGTGTACTGCACGGGTACCTCGGTGGCCGTGAACAGCACCGGCCGCCGGTCCACCGGCAGCTGCCCACCGGGCAGGGCCGTCCGCTGCGACCCCGTGCGGTACACGCCGGACACGTACGCCGCCTTGAAGCGGACCATCTCGTCCGTGCCGAACTTCAGGAAGCCGGAACCGGGGACGTTCGGGAGCTCGTAGGCGTCGGGGACGCCGAGCGCGGCGCGGGACTCGGCGGCGGAGAAGGTGCGCAGGCCGATCCGGTAGGAGAGGTACGTCTCCAGGCCCCTCAGGCGGCCCTCCTCCAGGCGCTGCGAGGCCAGCAGCAGGTGCACGCCCAGCGAACGGCCGATACGGCCGATCTGCACGAACATCTCGATGAAGTCCGGCTTGGCGGTCAGCAGCTCGCTGAACTCGTCGATCACCAGGACGAGGGACGGGATCGGCTGCAGCGGGGCACCCGCCGCGCGTGCCTTCTCGTAGTCGTGGATGTTGGCGTAGTTGCCCGCGTCGCGCAGCAGTTCCTGGCGGCGGTTCAGTTCGCCGCGGATGGAGTCGCCCATCCGGTCGACCAGGGTCAGATCGTCCGCGAGGTTGGTGATGACGGCCGCCACGTGCGGCATCTGCGACATACCGGCGAAGGTGGCACCACCCTTGAAGTCCGCGAGGACGAAGTTCAGCGTCTCCGAGGAGTGGGTGACGGCGAGCCCGAGGACCAGGGTGCGCAGCAGTTCGGACTTGCCGGAACCCGTCGCACCGACGCACAGGCCGTGCGGGCCCATGCCCTCCTGCGCCGCTTCCTTGAGGTCGAGCATCACGGGCCGGCCGTCCTCGCCGACGCCGATCGGTACCCGCAGCCGTTCGGCGAGCGCGCGCGGCCGCCAGGTCCGCTTGGTGTCGACGGACGCCGCGTCACCGAGGCCCAGCAGGTCGGTGAACTCCAGGTTCGCGAGCAGCGGTTCGTCGTCGTCGCCGCCCGACGCCATCCGCAGCGGCGCCAGCTGCCGGGCCAGAGCCTCGGCCGTCTCGTAGGAGAGGGCGTCCGGACTGCCCTCGTAGACCTCGCCGTGCCCGGACTCCAGGCGCAGCAAGCCGGGCTGCACGACGATGGACAGGTCACCGCCGGCCGTCGTCAGATCGCCCGGTACCACTTCGAGCACCGTGACGCCCTGCAGCCCCTCCGGGTTGGCGAGCACCGAGTCCGGCAGCAAGGACACGTCGTCCAGTACGAGCACGATGTGCGGCTCGTCCAGCAACGGCGCGGCGCCGGGGTGGAAGCGCGGCCGGCCGGTCAGCCGGGAGACGAGCAGGTCCTCCAGCTCGCGCGGGTCGGTGCCGATCAGCCGGCGGGTACCCGCGCCGTCCACGGCGCCGGGCGCCTGCGCGTGCGGCAGCCACTTCGCCCAGTCCCAGTGCGGCAGTGCCTCGCGGCCCGCGGCCACCGCGATGACCAGATCCTCGGGGGAGTGCAGCGAGGCGAGCGAGCCGACCAGGGCGCGGGCCGAGGCCCGTACATACTGTGGTTCACCGCTGACCGTCACGTGGTAGAAGGCGCGCAACGACACCGCCATCGGCAGGTCGCCGACGGTGTTGTGCGCGGCGAGGAACCGCTGCATGGCGCCGGCGGTCAGGGGCTCCAGTTGCTCGACGGGACCCGTCTCCGGGGCGATGAGCGGTGTCGCCAGCGGCTGCGGGCCCAGGCCGACGCGGACGTGCGCGAAGTCCTCGTCGCCGGGCCGCCGTTCCCACACCCGGCTGCCCTCGGCGACGAGCGCCCACAACTGTTCGGGGGAGGGGTGCAGGTAGTACTGCGCGTCCCGCTGCGCCTTCGCCGTCTGAACGGCGGACTTGCGCGCCTGCGACAGGTAGCTGAGGTAGTCGCGGCGCATGTCGGCCAGCTGGCCCTGTGAGCCGCGGCGGAAGCGGACCACCATCGCGATGGACATCGCCACCGTCGAGGCGATCATGATCATGCCCATGATCTTCATGAACGGCTGGCCGTTCGTGAAGAAGAAGACCACCGAACCGCCCATGCCCAGTGTGGGCAGGAGCTGCATCAGAACGCTTTCCTGATGACCCCGCGGCAGTTCGGGCGGTGGCTGGACAACGACCTCTTCCGCGGGCACTTCGGACGGCAGCGCCCTAGGGGGGCGCTTCACGACAATCTGGCTCACTGCTCACCAATTCCCTTGCCCGACCCAGGCGTTCCGCCCACCGCCCCGTGTCCGGCGAGCGCAGGCCGCCGCGTGATCCTACTGAGTTCACGCGACACGGGTGAGCGGTAGGGTGCCGGATGTTCGCGTGAGCACACGCCGAACAGTGCGGACAAACCGGGGCAACCGCCTTGATGCCGAGGCGGCAGCCCCCCGGAACACCGGTGCCCGGCACCCCGGCCGCCGCGCAGCGGGCGAACCGGCACCGGACCTTCACGACATAGACGCACCACCACCACTGAGGGGGAGCAGCAGGTGAGCATGACGGCCGCCGCCACCGGCGGACCCGGGACGGGAGCACCTTCCGGGTCCGGCACCGGACTCGGCTTCTGCCGGGTCACCATCGTCGCGCCGGACAGCCGTATCGACGTGGCACTGCCCGACGACGTTCCGGTCGCCGACCTCTATCCGGAGATCCTGCGCCTGTCCCAGCAGAGTCCCGCGGCGGGCGCCCCGGTCGGCTACCACCTCGTGCGTACCGACGGCACCGTGCTGGAGAGCGCCCGTTCCTTCGCCGCCCAGCGCATCCTCGACGGCGAACTCCTCACGCTGCGCCCGTTCGCGGAGTCCCTGCCCCCGGCCGTCTACGACGACGTCGCCGAGGCCGTCGCCTCCTCCGTCGGCAAGCAGCACAAACTGTGGAGCGGCGACCTGACCCGGGCAGCGGGACTCGTCGGCGGTGGCGTGCTGCCCGCGCTGCTCGCGTTCGTCGCCTGGACCTCCGACCCGCGCCACGACATGCACGGCCTGGCCGGCATCCTCGCCGCCGTCACCGGCGTGCTCCTGGTCGTGCTCTCCGCGGTCCGGGCCCGCGTCTACGACGACCGCGGCTCGTCCGTCGCCCTCGGTCTCGGCGGACTGCCCAACATCGGTGTCGCCGGCAGCGGCCTGCTGCCGTTGACCGGCGGCGAGGGCATCGGCAGACTGCAGTTCCTGCTGGCGTGTGCGGCCGTCCTCGTCGCCGCGCTGATCCTCGCCCTGTGCTCACCCCGCGGCGACGGCCCGTTCGTCGCCTTCGTCTTCGCCTCGGCGGTCGCCCTGGTCGTCGTCTTCGTCGCGACCCTGACCAACTGGTCCGCGACCGAGATGGCCGGCCTGTGCGCGCCCGTCGCCGTCGGCGCCCTTGCCTTCCTGCCCGGCATGTCGATGCGCTTCGCCCGGCTGCCGATCGGCTTCGAGAATCCCAGCAACGGCACCCCCAAGACCCCTCGCCCCGCTTATGGCGCCGATTCCTCCACGCAGGAACCCGTGGACACCGAGCGCATCGAGGCGCAGGCGCGGCGCGGCCACGAACTCCTCGTGGGCCTGGTGGGCGGCTGTGCGCTGCTCACCGTCGGCGCTTCGGCCGTACTCGGCTTCTCCGACGACATCTGGGCCCAGCTGCTCGCGTTCGCCACCGGAGTCGCCATGCTCATGCGTGCGAGCCTCTTCCGGTACACCGCCCAGGTCGCCTCCGTGCTGGCCGCCGGCCTGGCCGCGCTGGTCCTCCTGGGCCTCGGCCTCGCCCTCAACCCGCCGCAGCACATCATGCGCGCGGCGCTGGCCGGCGACCGCGCCGATCTCGACATCCGAACCATCTGGCTGATCGCCGCCATCGCCCTGGCCACCGCCCTGGTGACGGCCCTGGGCCTGATCCTGCCGCGCGGCGGCCTGACCCCCTTCTGGGGCCGCTTCCTGGAGATCTGCGAGGGCTTCGTCCTCCTCACGCTGATCCCGCTGGCCCTGGCCGTCTTCGACGTGTACGCGCAGGCACGGGCCATGACCAGCTAGGCCCCACGACGGAAGCGGGCCGTCACCGGAGAGCAGCGGGACGGCAAAAAGGGCGGCACGTGCACGTGCCGCCCTTTCTCATGCCTGGCCCCCTACCCGTCCAGCCCCCCGTTATGAGCCATAGGCGTCAGATCGAACTCCCCGTCCCGGGCCCCCAGCACGAACGCCCGCCACTCCGCCTCCGTGTAGCGCAGCACCGTGTCCGGGTCGAGCGAGGACCGCATCGCCACCGCCCCGCCGGGCAGGTACGCGATCTCGACCCGCTCCTCGTGCTCCTCCGTGCCCGGCGCGCAGTGCCACTCGACGCCCGAGATGTCGAGGGCGTACAGCTCGTCCCGCTCCCGCTCCTTGCGCGCCTTGATCTCCGCTTCCGTTTCCGCCATCGTGCAGCGACCCCTTCCCGAGGTAGGTACGGTCCGGGCGCTCACCCTAGTGGCCGGGGCCGCCCCACCAGGGCGGTTCGCCGACCGGGCGCAAGGTGCCCGTCATCGCCTGGTACCCTGAGTGACGGCCGTTTGTGTACGCACCCCCGGAACCGCCCCGTGCTCGTTCTGGAGGCCGCGCCCAGCGGATCCCCGCCTCCCGAGTAACGGAAGCTTCCCCGAGACGTAGACCGGGGGCACTCGGTGGCACTCAACAGACTATGAGGAGTACGCGTGTCGCTCGACGCCGCTACGAAGAAGCAGATCATCGGCGAGTTCGGTACCAAGGAGGGTGACACCGGCTCCCCCGAGGTCCAGGTGGCTCTGCTCTCCCGTCGGATCTCCGACCTGACGGAGCACCTCAAGACCCACAAGCACGACCACCACTCCCGCCGTGGCCTGCTGATCCTCGTCGGTCAGCGCCGCCGCCTTCTGCAGTACCTGGCGAAGAAGGACATCCAGCGCTTCCGTGCGCTGGTCGACCGCCTCGGCATCCGCCGCGGTGCGGCGGGCGCCCGGTAAGACGCCATGAGGGGAGCGGTTCCCGAACGTACTCGGGGGCCGCTCCCTTTGCCGTATGCGCGGCCCCGCCGCGCACACGGAACCCTCCGCCGTACGAGCGGAGACGTGCGGAGTGTCACTCACGCTTTGTAGTGTGGTAGCACAACGCAATACGCACGACACGGAACGACGTACGCCACGCATGACGGGGTACGTCACTGAACGAGGAGAAGCGCACCAGCCGCCGCCGGTCCTCGGTAGTGGCCCCCGGGGGGAAGCGAGCCCCGGGTGCTTCGATCGAAGACCGGCCCGCACCGCACGGAGCGCTTCTCCGCCACCGTCCCCCTGCCACACGGGCAGCCAAGGGACGAAAGACGATACGTAACGGAGAAAACGCTAGTGGAGAACGAGACCCACTACGCCGAGGCCGTCATCGACAACGGCTCCTTCGGCACCCGCACCATCCGCTTCGAGACGGGCCGCCTGGCCAAGCAGGCCGCCGGCTCCGCCGTGGCGTACCTGGACGACGACACCATGGTGCTGTCGGCCACCACCGCCTCCAAGAACCCCAAGGACCAGCTCGACTTCTTCCCGCTGACGGTGGACGTCGAGGAGCGGATGTACGCCGCCGGCAAGATCCCCGGCAGCTTCTTCCGCCGTGAGGGCCGGCCGAGCGAGGACGCGATCCTCACCTGCCGCCTCATCGACCGCCCGCTGCGCCCGTCCTTCAGGAAGGGGCTGCGCAACGAGATCCAGGTCGTCGCCACGATCATGGCCCTCAACCCCGACCACCTGTACGACGTCGTGGCGATCAACGCCGCCTCCGCGTCCACGCAGCTGGCCGGTCTGCCCTTCTCCGGCCCGATCGGCGGCGTCCGCGTCGCCCTGATCAACGGCCAGTGGGTTGCCTTCCCGACGCACACCGAGCTCGAGGACGCCGTCTTCGACATGGTCGTCGCCGGTCGCGTCCTGGAGGACGGCGACGTCGCGATCATGATGGTCGAGGCCGAGGCCACCGAGAAGACCATCAAGCTGGTCGAGGGTGGTGCCGAGGCGCCGACCGAGGAGGTCGTCGCCGCCGGTCTGGAGGCCGCCAAGCCCTTCATCAAGGTCCTGTGCCGCGCGCAGGCCGACCTCGCCGCCAAGGCCGCCAAGCCGACCGCCGAGTTCCCGATCTTCCTGGACTACCAGGACGACGTGTTCGAGGCCCTGACCGCGGCCGTCCGCCCCGAGCTGGCCCAGGCGCTCACCATCGCCGGCAAGCAGGAGCGCGAGGCCGAGCTGGACCGCGTCAAGGGTCTGGCCGCCGAGAAGCTCCTGCCGGAGTTCGAGGGCCGCGAGAAGGAGATCTCCGCCGCGTACCGCTCGCTCACCAAGCAGCTGGTCCGTGAGCGCGTGATCAAGGAGAAGAAGCGCATCGACGGCCGCGGTGTCACCGACATCCGCACGCTGGCCGCCGAGGTCGAGGCCATCCCGCGCGTGCACGGTTCCGCGGTGTTCGAGCGCGGCGAGACCCAGATCCTGGGCGTCACCACCCTCAACATGCTCCGCATGGAGCAGCAGCTGGACACCCTTTCCCCGGTGACCCGCAAGCGCTACATGCACAACTACAACTTCCCGCCGTACTCCACCGGCGAGACCGGCCGCGTCGGCTCCCCGAAGCGCCGCGAGATCGGCCACGGCGCCCTCGCCGAGCGCGCCCTCGTGCCGGTGCTGCCGGCGCGCGAGGAGTTCCCCTACGCGATCCGCCAGGTCTCCGAGGCGCTGAGCTCCAACGGCTCGACGTCCATGGGCTCGGTCTGCGCCTCCACCATGTCGCTGCTGAACGCCGGTGTGCCGCTGAAGGCCCCGGTCGCCGGTATCGCCATGGGCCTGATCTCCCAGGAGATCGACGGCGAGACGCACTACGTCACCCTCACCGACATCCTCGGTGCGGAGGACGCCTTCGGCGACATGGACTTCAAGGTCGCCGGCACCAAGGAGTTCGTGACCGCTCTCCAGCTCGACACCAAGCTGGACGGCATCCCGGCCTCCGTCCTGGCCGCGGCCCTCAAGCAGGCCCGCGACGCCCGTCTCCACATCCTCGACGTGATGATGGAGGCCATCGACCGGCCCGACGAGATGTCCCCGAACGCTCCGCGGATCATCACCGTGAAGATCCCGGTCGACAAGATCGGTGAGGTCATCGGCCCCAAGGGCAAGATGATCAACCAGATCCAGGAGGACACGGGCGCCGAGATCACCATCGAGGACGACGGCACGATCTACATCGGTGCCGCCGACGGTCCCTCGGCCGAGGCCGCCCGCGCCACGATCAACGGCATCGCCAACCCGACGATGCCCGAGGTCGGCGAGCGGTACCTGGGTACGGTCGTCAAGACGACCACCTTCGGTGCGTTCGTCTCCCTGCTGCCCGGCAAGGACGGTCTGCTGCACATCTCGCAGATCCGCAAGCTCGCCGGCGGCAAGCGCGTGGAGAACGTCGAGGACGTGCTCGGCGTGGGCCAGAAGGTCCAGGTCGAGATCGCCGAGATCGACTCCCGCGGCAAGCTCTCCCTCGTTCCGGTGATCGAGGGCGAGGAAGGCGACGAGCAGGACAAGGACGACGCCGAGCAGTGACGTCCCGTGGCTCCAAGGTGACGGCCCGCCCCTCTTCGGAGGCGCGGGCCGTCGCCCGTACCCAAACCCTCATCAAGGGCACAGGCGGCATCGGCACGGTCCGCAGGACCACGCTCCCGGGCGGCCTGCGCATCGTCACCGAGACCCTGCCCTCGGTCCGCTCCGCCACCTTCGGCATCTGGGCGCACGTCGGCTCCCGCGACGAGACCCCGTCCCTGAACGGCGCCACGCACTACCTGGAGCACCTGCTCTTCAAGGGCACCGACCGCCGCAGCGCGCTCGACATCTCCTCCGCGCTCGACGCGGTCGGCGGCGAGATGAACGCGTTCACGGCCAAGGAGTACACGTGCTACTACGCGCGCGTGCTCGACACCGACCTGCCCCTCGCCATCGACGTCGTCTGCGACATGCTGACCGGCTCGCTGATCCGTGAGGAGGACGTCGACGTCGAACGCGGCGCGATCCTCGAAGAGATCGCCATGACCGAGGACGACCCGGGCGACTGCGTGCACGACCTGTTCGCGCAGACCATGTTCGGCGACAACGCCCTCGGCCGCCCGGTCCTCGGCACGGTCGACACGGTCAACGCCCTCACCGCCGACCGCATCCGCCGTTTCTACAAGAAGCACTACGACCCGACCCACCTCGTGGTCGCCTGCGCCGGCAACATCGACCACAACAAGGTCGTACGACAGGTCCGCGCGGCCTTCGAGAAGGCGGGCGCCCTGCGCGACCCGGACGCGCGGCCCATCGCCCCGCGCGAGGGCCGCAGGACGATCCGCGCCGCAGGCAAGGTCGAACTGCTCGCCCGCAAGACCGAGCAGGCCCATGTCGTCCTCGGCATGCCCGGCATCGCCCGCGCCGACGACCGCCGCTGGGCCATGGGCGTGCTCAACACCGCCCTCGGCGGTGGCATGTCCTCCCGCCTCTTCCAGGAGGTCCGGGAGAAGCGCGGCCTCGCCTACAGCGTGTACTCGTACACCTCCGCCTTCGCGGACTGCGGCCTGTTCGGCGTCTACGCCGGCTGCCGGCCCAGCCAGGTGCACGACGTCCTGCGCATCTGCCGCGACGAACTCGACCACGTCGCGCAGAACGGACTGACCGACGACGAGATCGCCCGCGCCATCGGCCAGCTGCGGGGCTCCACGGTCCTGGGCCTGGAGGACACCGGCGCGCTGATGAACCGTATCGGCAAGAGCGAACTGTGCTGGGGCGAGCAGATGTCCGTGGACGACATGCTCGCGAAGATGGCGGCGGTCACCCCGGACGAGGTCCGCGAGGTCGCCCGCGACATCCTGGGACAGCGCCCGTCGCTGTCGGTCATCGGCCCGCTCAAGGACAAGCAGGCTTCCCGGCTGCACGACGCGGTCGCCTGAAACACCACCGGTTAGGAAACAGGAACATGAGCAAGCTGCGCGTGGCGGTCCTCGGTGCCAACGGCCGGATCGGGTCGGAGGCCGTCAAGGCGGTCCAGGCCGCCGAGGACATGGAGCTGGTCGCCGCCCTCGGCCGCGGCGACAAGCTGGAGACGCTGGCGGAGACCGGCGCCCAGGTCGCCGTCGAGCTGACCACCCCCGCCTCGGTCATGGGCAACCTGGACTTCTGCGTGCGCCACGGCATCCACGCCGTCGTCGGTACGACGGGCTGGACCGAGGACCGCCTCGCGCAGCTGACGGGCTGGCTCGCCCAGTCCCCGGAGACCGGCGTGCTCATCGCGCCGAACTTCTCCATCGGGGCCGTGCTGACGATGAAGTTCGCGCAGATCGCCGCGCCGTACTTCGAGTCGGTCGAGGTGGTCGAACTGCACCACCCGAACAAGGTGGACGCACCCAGCGGTACGGCCACCCGTACGGCCCAGCTCATCGCCGAGGCCCGCCGGGCGGCCGGGACGGCACCGGCGCCGGACGCCACCGTCACCGCCCTGGACGGCGCGCGGGGCGCCAGCGTCGACGGCGTCCCCGTGCACGCGGTCCGTCTGCGCGGCCTGCTGGCCCACCAGGAGGTGCTGCTCGGCGGCGAGGGCGAGACCCTCACCGTCCGGCACGACTCCCTGCACCACAGCAGCTTCATGCCGGGCATCCTGCTCGGCGCGCGGCGGGTGGTGACCACTCCGGGCCTCACCTTCGGCCTGGAGCACTTCCTGGACCTGAGCTGAGACGACCGAGCCGAGACATCCCCTCCGATGCGCGCGAAGATCACCTACCTCGTCACGGCCGCCGTCCTGGTCTTCTACTTCGTCCTGGTCGGCAGCCGTGGCGTGATGCTCATCCAGTCCGGCACGGTCGTCACCGTCACCTTCGGTGTGGCGGTGCTGATCCTGCCGCTCATCGGCCTGTGGTTCCTCTGGAAGAACACCCAGTTCGTCCGCAAGGCCAACCAGCTGGCCGCCGAACTCGACGCCGAGGGCGGCCTGCCGGTCGACGAGCTCAGGCGCCTGCCCAGCGGCCGGATCGACCGCGACTCGGCCGACGAGGTGTTCGCCAGGCGCAAGGCCGAGACGGAGGTGTCCCCGGACGACTGGCGCTGCTGGTTCCGCCTGGCCGTCGCCTACCACGACGCCCGCGACACCCCCCGCGCCCGCAAGGCGATGCAGAGGGCCATCGCCCTGCACGACGGGAAGCCGGTCCAGGCCGCCTGACCGCGCGTTCTCCCCCGAGAGCCCCGCGGCGCCGGCTCAGCGGCCCCCGTACTCCGCCGCCCACGCCTCCACCGCGTCCGCCGCCCGGTCGAACGCCATCGGCCGGCCGAGGAAGTCCAATCCGTGCGTGGTGAGCAGTGGCGGGGTGTCCTCCGGCCGCCGGTCCTTGCGCACGAACGCCAGCGCCTGTCCCTGCACCGTGCGCGGCAGTCCCAGCCAGCGCACCGGCTGCTGGACGGTCCGCACCGAGACCACCCGCGCCCACGGCACCGTCCGCGTCAGCAGGAAGCCGGTGCGCCGCAGTCCGCGCCGGCTCACCCACACCCCCATGCGCAGCAGCCGCAGCGAGCCGCCGACGATCGCCAGGCCGACGCCGAGGACCCCTCCGGCGTCGGAGAGCGAGCCGGTGACCGCGGTGAGCACGCCGGCGAACAGGACGAAAGAGGCGAGCAGCAGCACCAGCGCGGCCACGCCCACCCGCCAGGGACCGGGCCGATAGGGGCGCCGCCAGCGGTCCGGGTCGTCATACGGGAGCGCACTCTCGGCCGTCGTCTCGAAGGTGCGGTCGGCCGTCAGGAAGGGCAGGGGCACGGCTGGTCCTCACTCGGTCCTCACGGGGGCTGTGCCGGTGAGGCTATCCGGCCCCGTTCCCGCCCACCAGCCTTGAGCGTCCGTAAGGGGCAGTGCCCGTGATCAGTGCCCCTGGGACGCCTGGGACTGCTGAGCCGGCGTATCGGCCGGTGTGGAGAGCGCCGGCATGCCCAGGACCAGGGCACCTATGAGCCCGGCGACGATGGTGAGACCCAGCAGCCAGCGCCCGGCCATCTCGCCGAACGACGCCCGCCGACGGGGCGGGGGAGTGACGTTGCTGCGGAACCTGTCCGCCTCGGCCAGGAAGGCGAAGGGTACGGACTCGCTGGGGGTACCTCCCGGCGACAGCTGGGGGCGCGACATCGTGGGTGCCGTTCCTTTCAGGGTTGATGATCGAATGTACGGACCTCACCGATACAGACGATCGAGTGACACAAAAGGTGCCCATGTCCGAAAAAATCGCGGGTGCGTTTTTTGAGGCGAGGTGGTGCCAGGCTCCGCCGGGTGCCCCCGTAAGGTGGTCGCAACCACCGAAGTGATGGGAAGGACCCCAAGCCCCGTGACCACCCCCGAGTCGCTCACGTTCCGCAGTGACGTCACCGTCGAGCTGGTGAAGTCCAGCGCCTCGGACGCGGACGTGCTCTTCGCCGCCCGTGTCTCCACCGCCGGCGAGCAGTCGCTGGACGAGCTGAAGAAGGACCCCGAGCGCTCCAAGGGCCTGATCAACTTCCTGATGCGCGACCGGCACGGCAGCCCGTTCGAGCACAACTCGATGACCTTCTTCATCAGCGCCCCGATCTTCGTCTTCCGCGAGTTCATGCGGCACCGGGTCGGCTGGTCGTACAACGAGGAGTCGGGCCGCTACCGCGAGCTCCAGCCGGTCTTCTACGTCCCCGGCCCCGACCGCAAGCTGGTCCAGGAGGGACGCCCCGGCAAGTACGTCTTCGTCGAGGGCACCCCGGCCCAGCACGAGGCCGTGAGCGGGGCCCTGCGCGAGTCGTACGAGCAGGCGTACACGGCCTACCAGAAGATGCTCGCCGACGGCGTCGCCCGCGAGGTCGCCCGCGCCGCCCTCCCCGTCGGCCTCTACTCCTCGATGTACGCCACCTGCAACGCGCGCTCCCTGATGCACTTCCTCGGTCTGCGCACCCAGCACGAGCTGGCCAAGGTGCCGTCCTTCCCGCAGCGGGAGATCGAGATGGTGGGCGAGAAGATGGAGGCGGAGTGGGCCGGGCTCATGCCGCTGACGCACGCCGCCTTCAACGCGAACGGGCGTGTGGCCCCGTAACGAAGCCTTGTTCCCCTGTCAGGAACGGATGTACGGGTCAGCCTGGCGAAGTGTCCGTATTGCGGCATTTAGAGAAGTTCATCTAGCCTGATCAAACGGACCCGGCACTGCTTGAACCCCCGAGCAGGCAGTGCCGGGCTCCATCTTTGTCATGACTTTCCCGGCACCCCGAGGACGCACCCCGCATCGAGCACCGAGTAGCGTGTTACCCATGGCTCCGACCTCGACTCCGCAGACCCCCTTCGGGCGGGTCCTCACCGCCATGGTCACGCCCTTCACGGCGGACGGCGCACTCGACCTCGACGGCGCGCAGCGACTCGCCGCCCACCTGGTGGACGCAGGCAACGACGGCCTGATCGTCAACGGCACCACCGGCGAGTCCCCCACCACCAGCGACGCGGAGAAATCGGAGCTCGTACGAGCCGTCCTGGAGGCCGTCGGAGACCGCGCCCACGTCGTCGCCGGAGTCGGCACCAACGACACCCACCACAGCATCGAGCTGGCCCGCGAAGCCGAGCGGATCGGCGCCCACGGCCTCCTGGTCGTCACGCCGTACTACAACAAGCCGCCGCAGGAGGGCCTGTACCGGCACTTCACGGCCGTCGCCGACGCCACCGGCCTGCCGGTCATGCTCTACGACATCCCCGGCCGCAGCGGCGTCCCGATCAGCACCGAGACCCTCGTCCGGCTCGCCGAGCACCCCCGGATCGTCGCCAACAAGGACGCCAAGGGCGACCTCGGCCGCGCCGGCTGGGCCATCGCCCGGTCCGGCCTCGCCTGGTACTCCGGCGACGACATGCTCAACCTCCCGCTGCTCTCCGTGGGCGCCGTCGGCTTCGTCTCCGTCGTCGGCCACCTGGTCACCCCCGACCTGCGCGCCCTGGTGGACGCGTACACCTCGGGAGACGTCGTCAAGGCCACGGAGATCCACCAGAAGCTGCTTCCGGTCTACACCGGCATGTTCCGCACCCAGGGCGTCATGACCACCAAGGCCGCCCTGGCCCTCCAGGGACTGCCGGCCGGGCCTCTGCGCTCGCCGATGGTCGAGTGCTCCCCCGAGGAGATCGAGCAGCTCAAGATCGATCTTGCCGCCGGCGGGGTACAGCTCTGACAACAGACTTTGCACCACAGGGGCTTCACAACTGAAGAACAACAGAACAGGCAGGCCGCCGGTGCCTGCGATCAACAACGACAACTGCTTCCGCACGAACGTCATGCGCGCCACGTGCCGTACCGGTACGTGGCGCGCGTGGTGAGGAGAGTCTTTTGAGTCATCCGCATCCCGAACTCGGCCCGCCGCCTCCGCTGCCGGAGGGCGGCCTTCGGGTCACCCCGCTCGGCGGCCTCGGCGAGATCGGCCGGAACATGACGGTCTTCGAGTACGGCGGTCGCCTGCTGATCGTCGACTGCGGAGTGCTCTTCCCCGAAGAGGAGCAGCCCGGAATCGACCTGATCCTGCCGGACTTCTCGTCCATCCGGGACCGCCTCGAAGACATCGAGGGCATCGTCCTCACGCACGGCCACGAGGACCACATCGGCGGCGTCCCCTTCCTCCTCCGCGAGAAGCCGGACATCCCCCTGATCGGCTCCAAGCTCACCCTCGCGCTGATCGAGGCCAAGCTCCAGGAGCACCGGATCCGCCCGTACACCCTGGAGGTGGCGGAGGGGAACCGCGAGCGCATCGGCCCCTTCGACTGCGAGTTCGTCGCCGTCAACCACTCCATCCCGGACGCCCTGGCCGTCGCCATCCGCACCCCCGCCGGCATGGTGGTGCACACCGGCGACTTCAAGATGGACCAGCTCCCGCTGGACAACCGCCTCACGGACCTGCACGCCTTCGCGCGGCTGAGCGAGGAGGGCATCGACCTCCTCCTCACCGACTCCACGAACGCCGAGGTCCCGGGCTTCACCCCGCACGAGCGGGACATCTCCAACGTCCTGCGGCAGGTCTTCGCCGGCGCCCGCAAGCGGATCATCGTGGCGAGCTTCGCCAGCCACGTCCACCGCATCCAGCAGATTCTGGACGCGGCCAACGAGTACGGCCGCCGGGTCGCCTTCGTCGGCCGCTCCATGGTCCGCAACATGGGCATCGCCCGCGACCTCGGCTACCTGAAGGTGCCGCCGGGCCTGGTCGTCGACGTCAAGACGCTGGACGACCTGCCCGACCACGAGGTGGTCCTCGTCTGCACGGGCTCCCAGGGCGAACCGATGGCGGCCCTGTCCCGCATGGCCAACCGCGACCACCAGATCCGCATCGTCCAGGGCGACACGGTCATCCTCGCGTCCTCGCTGATCCCCGGGAACGAGAACGCGGTCTACCGCGTGATCAACGGCCTGACCCGCTGGGGCGCCAACGTCGTCCACAAGGGCAACGCGAAGGTGCACGTCTCCGGCCACGCCTCCGCGGGCGAGCTGCTGTACTTCTACAACATCTGCCGCCCGAAGAACCTGATGCCCGTCCACGGCGAGTGGCGCCACCTGCGGGCGAACGCGGAGCTGGGTGCCCTGACCGGCGTCCCGCACGACCGGATCGTCATCGCCGAGGACGGCGTGGCCGTCGACCTGGTCGAGGGTAAGGCGAAGATCTCCGGCAAGGTGCAGGCGGGTTACGTCTACGTCGACGGCCTCTCGGTCGGCGACGTCGGCGAGCCGGCACTGAAGGACCGGAAGATCCTCGGCGACGAGGGCATCATCTCGGTCTTCGTGGTCGTGGACGCCTCCACCGGCAAGATCACCGGCGGCCCGCACGTCCAGGCCCGGGGCTCCGGCATCGAGGACTCGGCGTTCGCGGACGTCCTCCCGAGGATCACCGAGGTCCTGGAGCGGTCCGCGCAGGACGGCGTCGTGGAGCCCCACCAGCTCCAGCAGCTCGTCCGCCGGACCCTCGGCAAGTGGGTCTCGGACACCTACCGCCGCAGGCCGATGATCCTGCCGGTGGTCGTGGAGGTCTGACGCCTCGTCGGCCCGGATCAGGAGCGGGGCGCCTCGATTTGCATCGGGGCGCCCCGCTCCAGTACGTTTACGGCTCCGCCCAACCGGGAACCCCAGCACTTCACGCGCTGGACACGGATGCCCGGAGCGGGTGGGAAAACCGACTCAGAACTTCTGATAAAGTCGGAACCGCCGGAAAGGGAAACGCGAGAGCGGGAACCTGGAAAGCACCGAGGAAATCGGATCGAGAAAAGATCTGATAGAGTCGGAGACGCAAGACCGAAGGGAAGCGCCCGGAGGAAAGCCCGAGAGGGTGAGTACAAAGGAAGCGACCGTTCCTTGAGAACTCAACAGCGTGCCAAAAAT
>NZ_JBEYXM010000012.1:0-243119 GCF_040704595.1 Streptomyces sp. NPDC046870 | reverse complement strand
TAAATTCCCCGCCCACCCCCTATATCAACCCCCCCCCACACCCCCTTTACCCCACCCCCCCCCTCCCCCCACCCCCGACCCCGGGCCGGCGCCGGCACGGAGACGGCCCGCGAGGTCGGTCAGCGGCAGCGCGGCCAGTTCGGCGATGGTCCGCCCGCCGAAGGTCACCGCGAGGGCCTCGGGCCGCAGCCGGCTGCCCCCGCAGGCCGGGCACGGGGCACTGGTCAGGAAGCGCTCCGCCTTCGCCCGCAGGGTCGGCGACTTGGTGTCGGAGAACGTCTTCAGGACGTATCGGCGGGCGCTCGTGTAGGTGCCCTGGTACGGCCGCTGGATGCGGTCGGCGTCCCGGACCGGGTGGACGGTGACCACCGGCTGCTCGTCGGTGAACAGGATCCACTCGCGCTCACGCGCGGGCAGTTCGCGCCAGGGCCGGTCCACGTCGTGGCCGAGCGCGTCCAGGATGTCCCGCAGGTTCTTGCCCTGCCAGGCACCCGGCCAGGCCGCGACGGCGCCCTCCCGGATGGTCAGCGAGGGGTCCGGGACCAGCAGTTCCTCGGTGGTCTCGTGCACCTGCCCGAGGCCGTGACAGGTGGGGCAGGCGCCGGCCGCCGTGTTCGGCGAGAACGCGTCCGAGTCGAGCCGCTCGGCCCCGGGCGGATAGGTGCCGGCGCGCGAGAACAGCATGCGCAGCGAGTTGGAGAGGTTGGTGACGGTGCCCACCGAGGAGCGCGAGCCGGGGGAGGAGCGGCGCTGCTGGAGCGAGACCGCGGGCGGCAGCCCGGTGATCTCGCCGACCTTGGGCGCCCCCACCTGGTGGATCAGGCGGCGCGCGTAGGGGGCGACCGACTCGAAGTACCGCCGCTGCGCCTCCGCGTAGACGGTGCCGAACGCCAGGGACGACTTGCCCGAGCCGGAGACTCCGGTGAAGACGGCCAGGACGTCCCGGGGAATGTCCACGTCGACGCCCTTGAGGTTGTGCTCGCGGGCGCCGCGGACGCGGACGTACGGGTCATGGGGGCTGTGCATCGGGGGGATACTTTAACCGCCCCGGTGCGTCAGACCTGCGGAGGGTTGTCCCGGTCCTGCGGCCGGGTGCCGAACTCGTCGCGCAGTCTGTCCTGGCCGGTGTCGACCTGCGACTGGTACGTGTCCCCGGTGCGCTGGTCGACGTAGTCGCCGCCCTTGTCGATGCCCTTGTCGGCCATGCCCTCACGGCCCTTGAGCATGCCCTTGATCTTGTCCTTGAAGGACATGGCAGCCCTCCTCGTCGCTAGGGGTTCGCCCTCCCAGGGTCACCGGCCCGGGCCGGGTCCGCATCTCGGGCCGGTCACCGGGCCGGCGCGAAGAGCGCGGCGAGCCGCCGGTGGGAGTCGAGCAGGGCCGTACGGTCGTAGGTGCTGGTGGTGACGAGCACCTCCTCTGCGCCCGTCTCCTTGAGCACGCTCTCCAGCTCGTGGGCGACCTGGTCGGCGGTGCCCGCGATGTGCCCGGCGAGCCCGGACACGTAGAGGTCCCGTTCCCTGGCGGTCATCGCGCGGGCCTCGACCGCTTCGGCGGGGGCGAGCGGCGGGAAGGTGCCGTGCGTGCGCGAGTACGCCATCGCCCAGGCCTCGGGGACCAGCAGCCGGCGCGCCTCCGCCTCGGTGCCGGCGACCGCGACCGTGCCGGAGATCACGACGTACGGCTCGGACGCCCAGCGGGAGGGGCGGAACAGGGAGCGGTACTGGTCGATGCCGCGCAGCATCTTCTCCCGGGCCCGCAGGTCCCCGATGACCATGGGCAGGCCGGCGTGGGCCGCGATCCGCGCGCCCTCGCCCATGGCCAGCACGAACGGCGGCACGGTCAGGCCCTCCGCGGGGCGGGCGTGCACCCCGGTCGGCGAGCTTCCGGTGAACCAGTCGAGCAGCTCGCCGAGCTGGGCCGCGAAGTCCTCGGCGTCGCCCTTGTCCCGGCCGAGCGCCCGGCGCACCCCGTCCGTGAAGCCGACGGAGCGGCCCAGCCCCATGTCGACACGGCCGGGGAACAGGGACTCCAGCACCCCGAACTGCTCGGCGACGACCAGGGGCCGGTGGTTGGGCAGCATGACCCCGCCGGTGCCGACCCGGATGGTGCGGGTGGCTGCGGCGACCGCGGCGGCGAGCACGGTCGGCGCGGAACCGGCGACACCCGGCACGCCGTGGTGCTCCGACACCCAGAACCGGTGGTATCCCAGCGCCTCCGCCTCGCGGGCCAGCGCGACGGTGTCGCGCAGCGCCTCGGCGGGCGGGTGGCCCTCGCGGGTGCGGGAGCGGTCCAGGACGGAGAACCGGGTCCGGCTGATCACTGTGCTGCTCACACCAGGGTTCAACGCCGTAGGCTGCCCGGGATTCCCGGGGCCACCCCCGGCGGGTGCGCGGGTACGCATCGTGTGATCCTACGGCCGGACGCCGCCGGTGGGGCGCCCCGCGCCGGGCCGGGGGCTGGTTAGGGTGGCCGGTGTGACCGACAGCAGCGCGCGCCCGCTCGCCGTGTTCGACCTCGACAACACGCTCGCCGACACCGCCCACCGCCAGCACTTCCTGGAGAGCCGGCCGCGGAACTGGAACGCGTTCTTCGCCGCCGCGCCCCAGGACCCGCCGATCGCCGAGGGCGTGGCGCTGGCCGTGGAGAGCGCCCGCGCCTGCGAGGTCGTCTACCTCACCGGCCGCCCCGAGCGGTGCCGCCGGGACACGCTGGAGTGGCTCGCCGCCCACGGTCTTCCCGAGGGACGCGTGCACATGCGGGGCGACGCCGACCGCAGGCCGGCCCGGTTCACCAAGCTGGAGACCCTGCGCCGGCTCGCCCGGGACCGGGAGGTCCGGGTGGTCGTGGACGACGACGAACTGGTCTGTGACGATGCCGAGCGGGCCGGGTTCACCGTCGTACGGGCCCGCTGGGCCGCGAAGTCGGCCGCTCTGGAAGAGGCCCAGGAGCGGGAGGGGCGTACCTGAGGAGGGCCCGCGCGGGGCGGCTCAGTCGCCGTCCTCCAGGCGGAATCCGACCTTCAGGCCCACCTGGTAGTGCTCGACCCGGCCGTTCTCGATCTGGCCGCGGACCTGGGTCACCTCGAACCAGTCCAGATTGCGCAGGGTCTGGTCGGCGCGGGCGATGCCGTTGCGGATGGCCTGGTCGAGGCCCTCGTGCGAGGTGCCGACGATCTCGGTGACCCGGTAGGTGTGGTTCGACATGCGGGTGCTCCTCTCGTGTCACGCCGTACTCCACCGTGCCGTATCCGCGCCCGGCGCGCACGGCGTCGCGGGCCGCCCGGGGGCCGGGCCTTGACCTCCGCATTGGTCCATACCAAAATCCAGCACACCCGTACGAGCTGTGCGCTCGTCCCCCCACGCCGGGCCCGCACCCCTGTCCCAGCACTCCCGCCAGACAGAACAGGACCCCTCGTGAGACGTCGTCTGCTCGCCCTCCTCTGCGTCACCGGCTCCCTCGTCAGCGGCTGCGGGATGCTCCCCGGCGACCACGGCCGGAAGACCGTGACCGTGTGGCTGATGAAGGGCAGCGCCTCCGGGGAGTTCCTGCGGCGGTTCACCGAGGACTTCGAACGCACCCACGAGGACCTGCGGCTGGACATCCGCATCCAGGAGTGGACCGGCATCGTCGACAAGGTCCGCGGCGCGCTCAAGGCCGGCCCGGGCGACGGCCCCGACGTCATCGAGGTCGGCAACACCCAGGTGCCGCTGTACGCGGACGGCGGCCGGCTGGTGGACCTGACCCTGGAGTCGATGCGGGACTGGGGCAAGGACAAGTGGCTGCCCGGTCTCGCCGAGCCCGGCAAGGACGGCAACAAGCAGTACGGCATCCCCTGGTACGCCGCCAACCGCGTCGTCATCTACCGCAAGGACCTGTTCGAGCAGGCCGGGATCACCAGCCCGCCCAGGACCCGCGAAGCGTGGCTCGCCGCCACCGAGAAGCTCGACTCGGGCGGCAACCAGGGCATCTACCTCGCCGGGCAGGACTGGTACACGCTCTCCGGCTTCATCTGGGACGAGGGCGGCGACCTCGCCCGGGAGAAGGACTACGAGTGGCAGGGCACCCTGGACACCCCGGCCGCGCTGCGGGGCATGGACTTCTACCGCCGGCTCCAGGCGCTGGGCGAGGGACCCGTGGACGCCGACGAGGAGCACCCGCCCCAGGCCGGGGTGTTCGCCGGCGGCAAGGTCGCGCAGATCGTCGCCGTACCCGGGCTCGCGCAGGCGGTCGTCCGGCAGAACCCGGGCCTGAAGGACAAGCTCGGCTTCTTCCCGGTGCCCGGCCGGACCGCCGGGCGGCCCGGCACGGTCTTCACCGGCGGCTCGGACCTGGTCGTCGCGGGCAACACCGACGACCAGTTCGCCGCGACCGCCGTCGTCGGGGCGCTCACCGGCGCCAAGTGGGACACCGAGCTCGCCCGCGCCATGAACTACGTGCCCAACAAGACCACGCTGGCCGGCGCGGTCGGGGACGAGGAGGGGGTCGCCGCCATGGCCGCGGGCGCGGCGCACGGCCGGGCGACCCCCAACACCCCTCAGTGGGCCGACGTGGAGGCCGACAACCCCATCAAGGAGTACATGACCCGGGTGCTGGGCGGCGCGGACCCGGCGACCGAGGCCCGCCGGGCCTCACGCCGGATCACCGAGGCCCTCGCCCCGAACGTCGGCTGACCCCGCGCGCCCGGCTCACCGCGCCACGCTCAGCGACAGCGCGAACCGGCCCTCGGCGTCCGTCCACCAGTGGGTCAGCTCCAGGCCGGCGGCGGCCAGTTCCCCGGACACGCCCTCCTTGCGGAACTTGGCCGACACCTCGGTGCGCAACTCCTCGCCGGCCGCGAAGTCGACGGCGAGATCCAGCGCGGGCACCTTCACGGTCTGCGCGGTACGGGAGCGCAGCCGCATCTCGATCCACTCCCGCTCGGCGTCCCAGAGGGCCACGTGGTCGAACGCGTCCGGATCGAAGTCGGCGCCCAGTTCGCGGTCGACCACGGCCAGCACGTTCTTGTTGAACGCGGCCGTCACCCCGGCCGCGTCGTCGTACGCCCGGACCAGCACCCGCTCGTCCTTCACCAGGTCCGTGCCGAGCAGCAGCCCGTCGCCCGGTGCGAGCAGCGCGCGCACGGAGACCAGGAACTCCGCGCGTTCGGCGGGCAGCAGATTGCCGATCGTGCCGCCGAGGAAGGCCACCAGCCGGGGGCCCGGTGTGGCGGGCAGGGTCAGCGGGGCGGTGAAGTCGGCGATGAGCGCGTGCACGTCGAGCTCGGGACGCTCCGCGATCAGGGCCTCGCCGGCCTGGGTGAGGGCGCTCTCGCTGACGTCGACCGGGACGTACGCCGCGAGGGGCAGCGCGTCGATCAGATAGCGGGTCTTCTCCGAGGAGCCTGAGCCCAGTTCGACCAGGGTGCGGGCACCGCTCGCGGCGGCGATCTCATCCGACCGGGTGGCGAGGATCTCCCGTTCGGCGCGGGTGGGGTAGTACTCGGGCAGTTCGGTGATCCGCTCGAACAGTTCGCTGCCCCGGGCGTCGTAGAACCACTTCGGTGGCAGCCATTTGGGCGTGGCGGTGAGGCCGTGCAGGACGTCGGCGCGCAGCGCGGCGTCCGTCGCGTCCTCGGGGAGCGTGCGGGTGACGTGCAGGGGGCTCAACGGCAGGGCTCCTTCGGTGATCGGGGTGCCACCGCTCGGGCGGAGCCGAGCGTGGGAGAGGCCGCCGGGTCCTCCAGCGGGGCGAGCAGCACGCCGGCGCGGCTCGCGGTGAGCACCGTGCGGTCGGGGACCTCCCGCCAGAGCGGGTCGTCGTCGTACGGCTCGGAGGCGACGACCGTGCTCCGGCCGGGCTCCGTGCGGTACCAGAGCGAGTCGCCCCAGGCGGTGGCGGTGATCGTGGCTCCGTCGGTCAGCAGCAGGTTGAGGCGGGAGGCGGGGGCCGCCCGCGCCAGTTGGCGAACCGTTTCGCCCATGGCCTGGTCCGGTTCGTCGCCGCTGCGCAGCCTGTGCAGCACCAGCGCCCAGACGAACGCCGAGTCGTTACGGGCCTGGAGCGAGAGCAGCTCGACCGGCGGCAGCGCGGACACCAGGGGCGCCGCCGCGTCCGGCCAGCCGGCGACCGCGCCGTTGTGGCTGAACAGCCACCGCCCGGCCGCGAACGGCGCCGCGGCGGCCTCGGCGTCCGCCCCCGCGAAGGTCGCGTCCCGGACGGCCGCGAGCACGGCACCCGAGCGCACCACCCGGCACAGGTCGGCGAAGGACAGATCCGCCCAGATCGGCCCGGCCCGCCGGTAGCGCGCCGGTGCCGGGTCCTGGGAGGCGTACCAGCCCACCCCGAATCCGTCGGCGTTGACCGTGCCGTGCCGCTGCCGGCGCGGCGCCCACGACTGGCGGAACAGACTGTGCGGGGGCTCCGTGAGGATCCGGCCGAGCTGCTCCTCGGGACCCAGGTAGGCGAGGTGACGGCACATCAGACCGCCTCCGAGCGGGCGGTGCGGAACCCGGAGAAGATCTGCCGGCGGATCGGGTAGTCCCAGTTGCGGAAGGTGCCCCGGCAGGCCACCGGGTCCACGGCGAACGAACCGCCGCGCAGCACCTTGTGCTCGGGGCCGAAGAACACCTCCGAGTACTCCTTGTACGGGAAGGCCCGGAAGCCGGGGTACGGCAGGAAGTCGCTCGACGTCCACTCCCACACGTCACCGATCAGCTGCCGGACGCCGAGCGGCGAGGCACCGGCCGGGTAGCTCCCGACGGGAGCCGGCCTGAGGTGCCGCTGGCCCAGGTTGGCGTGTTCCGGTGCCGGGTCGGCGTCCCCCCACGGGTAGCGCCGCGAGCGCCCGGTGGCCGGGTCGAAGCGGGCCGCCTTCTCCCACTCCGTCTCGGTGGGCAGCCGCCGCCCGGCCCAGCGGGCGTAGGCGTCGGCCTCGTACCAGCACACGTGCAGCACCGGCTCGTCGGGCGGGACCGGTTCCGTGATCCCGAACCGGCGCCGCAGCCACTGGCCGCCGTCGCGCCGCCAGAACAGCGGGGCGGAAATGGCGTGCCGCCTGATGTGCGCCCAGCCCTCCGGCGACCACCAGCGCTCGGTGTCGTAGCCGCCGTCCTCGATGAACGCCTGGTACGCCGCGTTCGTCACCGGGGTCGTGTCGATCCAGAACGGCGCCACCTCGCGCGGGTGCGCCGGGCGCTCGTTGTCCAGCGCCCAGGGCTCGCTGGAGGTGCCCATGGTGAACGGGCCACCGGGCACGAGGACTTCGGCCGGCCCGGTGAACAGCGGGACCGGCTCCGGGTCCGGGGCGGTCAGCACCTGCGGGCCGCTGCGGAGCTGATGGGTGATCAGCATGGTCTCGTCGTGCTGCTGTTCGTGCTGGGCGATCATGCCGAAGGCGAAACCGGCCTCGGTCAGCCGGGTGCCGTGGAAGTCCGCGGCCTGGAGCAGGTCCAGCGCCCGGCCGCGCACCTCCGCCGCGTACCGGCGGGCCTCGGCGGGCGGCAGCAGCGGCAGGGTGGGGCGCTCGGACCGCGGGTGCTCGAAGGCGTCGTAGAGGCTGTCTATCTCCGGCCGCATCGCCTCCCGGCCGCCGACCGTCCGCAGCAGCCACAGCTCCTCCTGGTTGCCGATGTGCGCCAGGTCCCAGACCAGGGGCGACATCAGCGGCGAGTGCTGGGCGGTGAGGTCCGGTTCGTCGACGCAGGAGGTCAGCAGCGTGGTGCGGTCGCGGGCGGTGGTGAGGGAGGCCAGCGCGCGCTCCCGCAGGGCCTCGGCGTCCGTCTTGGCCGTCTGGGTGTCGATGTCGGTCTCCGGGGCGGTCATGTACGGATGTCCTTCCTCCCGTGGGCGGGGCGGGTGCCCCCGGCCGGGCCGGGCCCGGACGACGGCGGGCTGGTCACGGAGAACCGGTCCAGCAGGTCGTCGGCCGGGCAGCGGCCCCGGGCGACGTAGCGGTCCCGGTACGCCGCCACCGCGTCGGTGATCCGGGCGGTGGCGCCGAGCCGGGGCAGCGCGTCCAGGGCCGCCGCGAAACAGACGTCGGCCGCCTCGCGCAGCTCCGGGTCGGCGAGCCCGAACCGGGCCGCGTCGACCCACAGGGGGTTGTGCGGGGCGGGCAGGTTCAGGGCGCGTTCGCGCAGGGGCTTCACGGCCCGGTAGGCGGTCTCCGCGGCCTCCGGGTCGTCGAACAGCGCCGCCGTCACCGCGAGCGGCACGATCCAGCCGTCCTCGCCGGGCTGCGCGTCGATCATGCGCAGCTCCAGGTGGCCGCGCGGCCGGACCGGCGGGAACAGCGTGGTCAGGTGGTAGTCCAGGTCCGCCCGGGTGGGCGGCCTGGGTGTGCCGGAGCGGGTCCACTTCCGGAAGGTGAGCCCCTCGGGCACGTCCCAGGGCCCGCTGTCCCGGCGCACGCACATCACCGGCGCGTCCAGCACGTGCCGGGCCCAGGCGGCCCGTGGCTCGCCGTCCAGTGGTGGAGCGCCGGCCCGGCCGGCGCCTATCTCCGTCCACACCAGCTGCCGGGTGGACTGCCAGCCCGTGGGGCGGCCTTCGATCAGCGGCGAGTTGGCGAACGCGGCCACCAGGACCGCGCCCAGCTGGTGCGCCAGCCACCAGCGCCGGGTGTGGCCCAGCGGGCCGGGCTCCTCGTGGCCGGCGTCCACACAGACCTGGACGGACGCCGAGGCGCACATCATGTGCCGGCCGGCCGGACCGGTGCGGTCCAGGCAGGTCTCCATGGCGTCGTAGCGGCGCTCGTGCAGGAATCTGCGAGGCGCGTGCCAGGGGTCGTGGCCGATGCCCGCGAGGCCGAGACCGTCCCGGGCCAGCACGGCCCGGACGGCGTCCAGGTCGGCGGAGACGGTGTCGACGCACTCCATCAGGGAGGCGGCGGGCGGCGAGCTCAGCTCCAGCTGGCCGCCGGGTTCGACGGTGAGCGCCGATTCAAGGGGTACGGCCCGCACGGTGGCGTAGGCCGCTTCGAGTCGTTCGGGTGTGACCGGGAGCCACGGCAGCTCCAGCGGGTGGACGAGCCACTCCAGCTCGACACCGAGGGTACGGGGCGGTCCGGTCTTGAAGCAGATGCCCCGGACCAGGGCCTCCACCTCGGCCTCGGTGACGGCGGTGCGGTGCTCGGTACAGTCACCACCGTCGCTCTGCGTATGAGACATGTCGGGATCCTCCTGAGATTCCACCATGCCACCGACCCGGGACGCGGGCCGGGCAGGCACTCGTCCCACCCAAGACCTTCGCACCGATTCGCACAAGAGTGCCAGCCGGGATGTTCCGGATTTATTACTTTTGTTTCCGTGTTCCCCGGCCGTCGGGGAGCCGGGAAACTCCGTTGCACCGTCCCACCAGCATCACCCAGGATGCGTGAATGAGCACGACGGGGGAGACCGCGCGGGCCGCGGCCACGGCGCCCACGGGGGTGACGCCGTGAGCGCGCGCCTGCGCGGGATCGCCGAGAAAACGGAACGGATCGTGGCCGCGGGCCGGTACCGCGCGAGGACGGCCGGGAGGTGTCGCTCGCCGAATCGGCACTGGCCGCGCGGGCGGCCACCCGGATGTTCGCCCCCGCCCGGGTGCCCGTGACCCTGGCGACCGGAACCGACTTACTGGTCGAGGTCACCGGCGAGGGCAGCCTGCCGACGGCCCGCGCCTTCGACGACCACCACCGTGCCGGCCGCGATCCGCTCTACTCGGACCTCGTGATCCTGCCGGGGCCTGACGGCCGGTTCGCCCGGTCCTTCGAGCACGTGGTGTTCGGCGTGCCGGACCGGACGCCGGGGACGGTGGTGCGAGGGGCTTTCTCGCGGGCGTTCCCGGAATCCGTGCGGGCCTGGAGGGAGTTCGGGCGCGGTTGCCGGCGCGACGCGGTCAAGTCCGGTCGTACGACGCGCGCAATGGCCCCATGCCGCTCAGGTCCACCCGTAACGCTCGTGCAGGCGTTGGCGGACCAGGTTGAAGCGCATGCGGTCCAAGGCGCACGCCTCGCGGCGCATGCCCTGCTCGTGCAGCCGCAGCACCCGCTCCACGTCCACCCACGAGTCGCGGCCCGACCGGTCCCAGGGTCCGCTGCCGATCGGCACCCACCGGTGCGAGCCCCGGCTCCACTGGAGCGGCTTCGCCGCGCCCCCTGTTGCACCGTCGTGCCGCTTGCTGGAGAGCTGCACGGCGAGCAGGGTGCCGGCCGCCTCCCGGGCCACCACCAGCACCGGGCGGTCCTTGCCCCGGCCGTCGTTCTCCTCGAACGGCACCCAGGTCCACACGATCTCGCCCGGGTCCGGGTCGCCGTCGTGGGCCGGGGAGTACTCGGTGCGCACCCGGCCGACCTCGCGCGGGTCGGCCTCGGTGGTGGCGTGCGGGCCCTGACGGCCGGGGACGTCCTCTTCGGTAAACGTGCTCACGGATGCACCCTAGTGGTGCGCGCAACCCGGCTCCTGAGCAGGTGGGTTACCGCGGGACCTGACCGGTGCCGTGGCCGTCGGCCGTGCGCCGATCCGCATGCCGGGGCGCCGGCCGTGCACCGTCAGGTAGGTCAGCCCGGACTCGCCGGCGGTGATGCTGCGGGCGGCGCCGTGCGGCAGCCAGACGAGGGCGCCCTCGCCGAGCGCCTCCCCCGCCTCCGACGAGCCGTTGCCGAGCGTGCCGTCCCCGGCGACGACCAGGACCAGCACGTCCAGTTGGGTCTCGGTGTGGGCCGTGATCCGTCCGCCCGGGGCCAGCCGGACGACGTTCGCGTCAAGCTGCCGGCCGCTCTCCGCCAGCTTCCACAGCACCCCGGCCGGCGCCGGGGGCGCGTCGGCCAGCGCGCGGGTGTCGCACAGCACGCGCGGGTCCGCCGCCGGGCGGCCTGCGGCTGCGGTGTCGGTCGCGGACGGCGACGTCATCTGGTGTTCCCCTCGGCTCTTCCCGTGTCCCTGCCACGGTGTCCGGCCACTCTACAATTAATACATGTAGGATTCGTGAAAACGAGCGCGGGCGGGAGAGGTGATCCGGACGTGACCACACGGGAGAGCCCGCGCCGCCGGGAGGTGCTGGAGGTGCTGCGCACCGCGCCCGCGCCGCTCGGGGTCGCGGAGACCGCCGATCGGATGGGGCTCCACCCCAACACGGTGCGGTTCCACCTGGACACCCTCGTGGCCGACGGGCTGGTGGAGCGCCGGGCCGTGGCGCCCACGGGACCGGGCCGGCCCCGCACCGTCTACACCGTGCGCCCCGGCATGGACCGCGGCGGCCCCCGCGACTACCGGTTGCTCGCCCGTATGCTGCTCAGCCGGTGGGCCGCCGCCGACCCGGCCGGGGCACGGGAGGAGGCGATGGAGACGGGCCGCGCCTGGGGCCGCTTCCTGGTGGACCCCCTCCCGCCGTACGAGCCGGTGACGCCCGGCCGGTCGGTGGCCGCGTTGCTCGACCTGCTGGACGGCCTGGGCTTCGCGCCGCAGCCGGAAGGGGAGGAGGGAGCGAACGGCGAGTCCGGCCGGACGCCCGAGCGGATCCGGTTGCGGCACTGCCCCTTCCTGGAACTCGCCGAGGAACAGGGCGGGTTGGTCTGCCCGCTCCATCTGGGCCTGATGCAGGGAGCGCTGGCGGAGCTGGGCGCGCCGCTGACGGCCACCACGCTGGAACCGTTCGCCGCACCCGACTCCTGCGTGGCCCATTTGGCGGGGGCCGCCCCCGGCTGACCCGTCCCGCGTGCTCCGGGCACCCTACGACCGAGCTGACCGCTCCGGTCGGGCCACCGCACCGCTCGCCGGACACGAAGTCACCGCCGTACCACCCGCCCCTGTCCACCCCGCCGCCCACCCAGCCCTGCGGAGAAAGGCCCCCCATGAACACCGCCGCCGCCGCCACCGCCGGCGCGGTCACCTTCGTCTGGCTCGGGATGGTGCTGGCGATCTCCTTCCTGGAGGCGCCGCTGAAGTTCCGTGCCCCGGGTGTGACGATCCCCGTCGGTCTCGGTATCGGACGACTGGTGTTCCGCGCGCTGAACGCCGTGGAGGCCGTCCTCGCGGCCGTCGTGGTCCTCGCGGTCGCGCTGGACGACGCCCCGGCCGTCGTCGTCTCGCTGACCGCGGCGGTGGCGGCGCTCCTGCTCGCCCAGCTGGCCGTCGTCCGCCCCCTGCTCAACCGCAGGTCCGACCGGGTGCTCGCCGGAGCTGAGCTGCCCCGCTCGCGCAGCCACCTGTGGTACGTGGCCCTGGAAGTCCTCAAGGCGGGCGGCCTGATCGCCCTCGGCGTCACCCTGCTCACGGCCTGATCCCCCAAGTACACCGGCCCGGCTCACGGAACTCCTCGCCGACCCGGCCCCACCCCCCGCCGCCGCGCATCCGGCCCTGGGCCCGGAGACGGCCGGCTCGTGCGCACGCGACCGGGGCCCCTGGTGAGGGACCCCGGCCGCGCACAGCACCTCTTCCTCAGCCCTCCTGCTGCACGGGCACCTTCTGCGACGGAGGGGCCACCACGCCGTTGAGCGAGGGCGAACCGCCGTTCACCGGCTGCCCGTTGTCACCCATCGTGGCGAGCAGCTTGCGGGCGAGGCCCAGCCCCGTGCCGCCCATCGTGAGCGCCTTGGCGAACAACTCGCCCATGCCGTCCGCGCCGTTGAGCAGCACCATGTTGTCCACGTTGCCGAACGCCGACGCGCCCGCCTGGACGATCTCCGGCCACTTCTCGGCGAGCTGCTGGGCGACCACCGCCTCCTGGTTCTCCGCGAGGGCCGCGGCCCGTGCCTTGATGGCCTCCGCCTCCGCCAGACCCTGGGCGCGGGTCGCCTCGGCCTCCGCCAGGCCCTTCGCCTGCTGGGCTGCGGCCTCGGCCTCACCGGTGGCCCGGGTGGCGTCGGCGGTCGCCGCGCCCCGGGACTTGGTCGCCTCGGCCTCGGCAGCGGCGGCGGCCTTCACCCGGGTCGCCTCGGCCGCCGCCGCCAGCTCCGTCTCCTTCGCCTTGGCCTGGGCCGCCGAGATCCGCGCGTCACGCTCGGCCTCGGCCAGCGTCCGCTTCTCGTACGCCTTGGCGTCCGCCGGTTTGCGGACGTCCGCCTGGAGCTGCTGCTCCCGCCGGTGCGCCTCCAGTTCGGCGACCCGCGTCTCCTGCACGACGACCTCCTGCCGGGCCGCCGCCGCGGCGAGCGGGCCGGCCTGCTGGGCCTTGGCCGCCGCCTTGTCCCGCTCGGCCTGGTAGCCGGCCTGGAGGATCTCGCTGTCCCGGGTGGCCTCCGCCATCCGCGCGAACGACTGCTGCTCGGCCTCCGTGGCCAGCCGGTTCGCCTCGGCCTGCGCGATCCGCGCGTCCCGCTGGACGGCCGCCGCGTGCGGCATCGCCAGGTTCTGGATGTATCCGGTCGGATCCTCGATCTCGTGGATCTGCAGCGAGTCCACGATCAGACCGAGCTTCTCCATCTCCGTACCACAGGCCGCACGGGTCTGCCCGGTCAGCTTCTCCCGGTCGCGGATCATGTCCTCGACCGTCAACCCGCCCACGATCGACCGCAGATGACCCGCGAAGACGTTGTGCACCCGCTCCGACATCAGCTTCTGCTGGTCCAGGAAACGACGGGCCGCGTTCGCGATCGACACGAAGTCGTCGCCGACCTTGAAGATGACCACGCCCCGCACCTTCAGCGGAATGCCCTGGTGCGTCACGCAGTCCACGTGCAACTCGGTCTCGTTCAGGTCCAGCGACAGCTTGCGCACCGCCTGCACACCGGGCAGCACCAGCGTGCCGCGCCCGGTGACGATGCGGAAGCCCATGCCCTCCTCCAGGCCCTCGGTGCGGTGCTTGGACCCGGAGATGATGAGCGCCTCGTTCGGCTCGGCGACCCGCCACATCATCTTGAACAGACCGATCAACACGAGGACGGCAACGACGACCGCCCCCGCAACGACGCCGACAACCATCGGCATACGCCCCCTTTGCATGGTGCCCTTTCGGCACCGAACGAAGGGAGTGTGCGCCTGCCGGGAGCCGGGGTGAAGACGCCGGGAGATCCTTGTTGCAATCTTGACGCACGCCGCCCTCACCTGGGGCGACGCGGGCTCAACTGTCGTACGCCGCCGTCACGTAGACCGTCCTCGGTGGCAGGTACTCCACCACCATCACGACCGTCCCGGTCGCGATCCGGCCCGTGCCGTCGGCCGGATAGGCGAGGAAGTGCTCCGCGCCGCCGCGCACCCGCACGATCACCTCGCCGACCAGACCGGGCCCGACCGTCCCCGTCACCCGCCCCATCAGCCCGACCATCGACGCGTCGCCCATGGCCCCAGCGTACGGGCGGAGCGGCGTCACGCGGCCGGAGTACCGGCGTCCGCGTCGGTGCCCACCCCCTCCGGCGGCCACCGCTCGTGCCAGCGCAGCTCCGCCTCCAGCTGCGCGGCCAGGGACACCAGGAGCGGCTCGCTGTCGGCCGGGCCGAGCAACTGCGCGCCCACCGGCAGTCCGGAGCCGGCGAACCCGGCGGGCACGTTCACCCCCGGCCAGCCGAGCACGTTCCACGGCCAGGCGTACGGGCAGGCGGCGATGATCGCCCGGTCCGTGGCCAGCCCGCCGAGCCGGGCCAGGGCACCGATCCGGGGCGGGGGCATGGCGGTGGTCGGGGCGAGGACCACGTCGTACGACTCGAAGAACGCGCCGATCCGCCGGTGCAGCACCGTCTCGGCGCGCCGGGCCGCCCGGAGCGGGGCACCGGCGAGCAGCCGGCCGAGCCGGGCCGCGCCCCTGGTGCGCGGATCGAGCAGCGCGGGATCCGGGGCCTCACGGACCCGCTCGGCGATCCCGGCGGTGGCCCGGGGCACGAAGGCCAGCCCGATCTGCCCGTACGGCGGATCGGCCCGCTCCACGACGTGCCCCAACCCGGCCAGCCGCTCGGCGAGTTCGACGACCCGGGAGCGGATCACCGGGTCCAGCCGGGCGGGTACGGCGGTGAACGGCGGCTTCAGCGACAGGGCGATGCGCAGCCGCCCCGGGTCGCGGCCGACCGCCTCCGCCACCGTCAGCGCGGGCGGCCGGTGCGGGTCCAGGGTGTGGTTGCCGCTCGCCGCGTCGAGCAGCAGGGCCGCGTCGGCGACCGTACGGGCGAGGGTGCCGTTGACCGTGATGCCGTGGAAGGACTCGCCGCGCGGCCAGGTCGAGATGCGGCCGCGCTGCGGTTTGATGCCGATCAGGTGCGTCCAGGAGGCCGGGATGCGCACCGAACCGGCGCCGTCGGAGCCGAGGGCGGCCGGGACGAGCCCGGCGGCGACGGCGGCGGCCGAGCCCCCGGACGAGCCGCCCGGCGTGTGCTCGGTGTTCCACGGGTTGCGGGTCTCCCCGAACGCCGGCCCCTCCGTGAACGGCCACTGTCCCAGCTCGCACGTGTTCGTCTTGCCGACGATCACCGCGCCGGCCGCGCGCAGCCGCCGTACCGCCTCCCCGTCCGCGGTCACCGGGGGGAACTCGCCGCAGCAGCCGAACGCGGTCGGCTCACCGGCCACGTCCATGTCGTCCTTCACCGCCACCGGCACCCCGAGCAGCGGGCGCCGCGCACCGGCGGCCAGCTCCCGGTCCGCCGCGTCCGCTTCGGCGAGCGCGGCCTCGGCGCGCACGATCCGGAAGCAGTTCAGCGTCGCCTGCGCGGCCTCGATCCGCGCCAGCGTCCGCTCCACCACCTCCCGCGAGGTCACCTCCCCCGCGGCGAGCGCACGCCGGGTCTCCACGAGTCCTGCGGAACGGTCGGGCGTCATGGACGAGCACCTCCGGGAGACTCCGGGCACGATGTCTACCGCACGGTAACGTCGATGCGGGGCGGGAGCGTGGTTTTCCCGACGGTGTTTTCCGGGGGCGGGGGGTAATTCCGGGGGACGGGGCGGTGTTCCCCGGGACGGGGGCGGCCACGCCTTGTCCGGCGGACCGGGGACGGCCCGGAGGCGGGTGAGAAGCCGCGCTCGGGCGACGCGCGTGAGAAGTGCGGGGCTGATCGCGGACACGTGCGCGGTTCACCCGCCGAGCGCCGCCGGGCGCGCCTCTTCGGGACCGGTCCTTCAGGGGGATCAGCCCAGGAGCCGTCGTAGCCAGGCCAGCCGGGCCGCGCGGGCCGTGCGGGAGAGGGCCGCCTCCGGCGCGAGGGCGTCGAAGCCGTGGCAGCCGCCCGGCCAGACGTGGAGCTCCGCCTCGCCGCCGGCCTGCCAGATCCGGGACGCGTAGCCGACCACCTCGTCCCGGAAGGTCTCCGCCGAGCCCACGTCCAGGAACGCCGGGGGCAGGCCGGACAGGTCGGCCGCGCGGGCCGGGGCCGCGTACGGGGAGACGTCGGGACCGCCGCGGCGGTCGCCCAGCAGGGCCGTCCAGGCGGTCTCGTTCGCGGTACGGTCCCACACGCCCCGGCCGGCCATCTGACGGCTGGAGACACTGTCGTTGCGGTCGTCCAGCATCGGGCACATCAGCACCTGGCCGAGGGGACGCGGACCCCGCCGGTCCCGGGCCAGCAGGGCCAGCGCCGCGGTGAGGCCGCCGCCCGCGCTGGCGCCCGCGACGACGATCCGGTCCGGGTCGCCGCCGATCTCCCGGGCGTGCTCCGCGGTCCACACCAGCCCGGCGTACACGTCCTCGATCGGCGCCGGATGCGGATGCTCGGGCGCGAGCCGGTACTCCACCGACACCACGACCGCTCCCAGCTCACGCGCCCAGGCCAGCGGTTCGGTCACACCGGCCCGGTTGGTGCCGGCCACCAGACCGCCGCCGTGCACGTGGTACAGCACCGGCAGCGGGGCCGGGGCGGGAGCGGCCGTCGGCCGGCACAGGAGGAGGGAGACACCGGGGGCGCCCCGCGGACCGGGCACCGTACGGTCCTCCGCCTCGAACGCGCCGTCCATGGTCACGTCGACCAGCTCGACGGCCGCCCCGCGCCGGGCTGCCTCGACGTCGTCCGGCGTCAGTCCGGGCCCGATCACGCCCCGGAACGACTCCAGCACGGCGGCGAGTTCCGTATCGAACGGCGGGGGGACCAGGGGCATGGCTCCTGCTGCTCCTTCCGTGGGGCGTCCGGGTCATGAGAGGTCATGAGCCGTCTACCCCTCAGCGTGCTGGTCAGCCCCAGGTCCGCTCGCGCGCTCCGGCGCGGGTGGCGGGCACGGCGAAGGGCCGGAGCCGTGGCGGCTCCGGCCCTTCACCGGGAACGTACGGCGCCGGCCCCCGCAGGGTCGGCGGTACGGGCTCAGGCGGCAGCGGCGCCCACGTTGCCGTGCAGACGGGCGACGACCTCGGTCAGCTGGGCGGCGACCTCGGCGTCGTCGACCGGGTGGGTCTCCGCGAAGCGGGTGACCGAGCCGGGGATGGACAGCTTGATGTCCTCGATCACCTTGCCGCCGGCGATGCCCACGGCCTTGCGGGCCTCGTCCTGCGCCCACACGCCGCCGTACTGGCCGAAGGCGGTGCCGACCACGGCGACGGGCTTGCCGCCGAAGGCGCCGGCGCCGTAGGGGCGCGACAGCCAGTCGATGGCGTTCTTCAGCACGGCCGGGATGGTGCCGTTGTACTCGGGGGAGAACAGCAGGAAGGCGTCCGCGGCCTGGGCCGCCTCGCGCAGCTTGGCGGCGGCGGCCGGCACCTGGCCCTCGACGTCGATGTCCTCGTTGTAGAAGGGGATGTCGGCCAGGCCCTCGTACAGCTCGACCTCGGCGCCCTCCGGCGCGAGCTTCACGGCCGCCTCGGCGAGCTGGCGGTTGTGCGAACCGGCGCGAAGGCTGCCGACGAGCGCGAGGATGCGAACAGACATGGGAACTCCAAGGGGCTGAAACATCGCTGTCACGATCCGGACCGGGGTCCGTTTAATTGTGTATCACCCTAACCGGACCGCGGTCCAGTTTTGTTCCCGATGCTTTACGCTGTCGACATGTCCAGCGCTCTGCCGCCCTTCCCGAAGCCTGAGGAGCCCGTCGACACGCCCTGGTTGCTGGAGGTCGGCCCGGCGTCCGAAGAGCCGCTCCTGCGTGCCGACGCCGCCCGCAACCGGGCCCGGCTGCTGGAGGCCGCCGCGCGGCTGATCGCGGAGCACGGGGTGGCCGGGGTCACCATGGAGGCGGTGGCGGCGGCGGCCAACGTGGGCAAGGGCACCGTCTTCCGCCGCTTCGGCGACCGCACCGGGCTGCTGATGGCCCTGCTCGACCACTCGGCCAGGCAGCTCCAGGCCGACTTCCTGAGCGGACCGCCGCCGCTCGGTCCCGGCTCGCCGCCCCTGGAGCGGCTGCGGGCGTTCGGGGTGGCGTTGCTGTACCGCACGGCGGAGCAGCTGGACCTCCAGCTGGCCGCCCAGCCGGAGCCGACCCGCCGGTTCGCGCACCCGGCCACCGGGTCGCTGCGCATGCACGTGACGATGCTGCTCCGCCAGATCGTCCCGGACGCCGACTGCGACCTGCTGGCCCACACCCTCCTGGCCTCGCTGGACCCCGCGCTGATCCACCACCTGACCCGGCAGTGCGGCATGCCCATGGAGCGCCTGGAATCCGGCTGGCTCGACCTGGTCGCCCGGGTGACCGGCACGGAGCCCTAGCCAGGGCCGAGCGAGCCGCGCCGGGCCCCGCGGGCGGACCGGACCCACGCGAAGCCGACGTGGTGGCGTGGAGCCGCATCGCCCCGGCGCCCGGCCGCGTCCCCTCGGCCCGTTCGGGATTCCCGGCGCCTGGCCACGTCCCCTCGGCCCGTTCGGGATTCCCGGCGCCCGGCCAGGTCGCCCAGGCCCCGTCCGCATCGCCCCGGCGCCCGGCCATGTCGCCCAGGCCCCGTCCTCAACCCCGGCCGTCCAAGTCCCGGGCCTGCTCGGGCCGTCTCGCCCGGCCAGGGCGGACCAGGGCCCGTCCGGTCATTCCTCCTGGCCGGTGAACATGTTCACCAGGCCCTGCGGCGCGTCCGTGCGGAACAGCAGGGACTGGCTGTGGGCGGAGTCCGCCGCGCAGGCCTCGGCGCGGGGGAACATCCGGGACTCGTAGGCGGCCAGCGCGGCCTCCGTGTCCCCGGGGTGCGCGGCCAGGGCGAGGCCCAGTTCGGCGCCGTCGAGCAGGGCCAGGTTGGCGCCCTCGCCCGCGAACGGCGACATCAGGTGCGCCGCGTCGCCGAGCAGGGTCACCCCGGGCACCCGCTCCCAGCGGTGCCCGGCCGGCAGGGCGTGGATGCGGCGCGGCACCAGCGCGCCGTCCGCGTCGGCGACCAGCGCCCGCAGGCTCTCGTCCCAGCCGTCGAACTCCTTCAGCACGGCCGCCTTCGCCGCCTCGGTGTCGGTGAAGTCGATGCCGTCCAGCCAGTCCTCCGGCGCCACCACGGCGGCGTACACGTGCAGGCTGCCGTCGGTCTCCCGGTGGGCGAGGAAGCCGCGGCCGGGGCCGAGCGCGAAGAGCATGCCGTCGCCGACCACCTCCGCGCTCACCGGGTGCCGCGCCTCGGCCTGCCACAGGTCGGCCTCCACGAACGACACGCCGGTGTACGCGGGCCGGGCCGTGGAGACCAGCGACCGCATACGCGACCAGGCGCCGTCCGCCCCGACCAGCACGCCGGTGGTGAACTCGGTGCCGTCCACGAGCGTCACCCGGTGCCGGCCGTCGTCCAGCGGGCGTGCGCCGGTGACCTTGGCGCCCCAGCGGACCGTGCCGGCGGGCAGGGAGCGGAGCAGCAGGTCGCGCAGGTCGCCCCGGTCTATCTCGGGCCGGCCGCCCGAGCCGTCGTCGGGCTCGGCCAGCCGGACCGTGCCGTCCCGGTCGAGGACCCGCACGGCCTGGCCGCCGGAGTGCACCCGGGTCAGGAACTCCCCGTGCAGGCCGGCGGCCCGCAGCGCCTCCTGGCCGGTGTCGTCGTGGATGTCGAGCATGCCGCCCTGGACCCGGGCGTCCGCCGACGCGTCCAGGTCGAACAGCGCGGCCTCGATGCCGTGCACGTGCAGCACCCGGGCGAGCGTGAGCCCGCCGAGGCCCGCGCCGACGACGGCGACGGGGTGGTGGGGGAGGGAACCGGGGGTCGTCATGTGGCCTCCTGGCCGTCGATCGTCACGTCGGTCGGCACGTCGGTCGGTGCCGGGGTCGGCACGGCGGTCCGCTCGATGCCGGTGATCAGCGTCTGGAAGGCCCACGACAGGCGGGCCTCGGGCGTGCCGGACAGCAGCGCGCCAGCGCCGGCCGCGATGTGCGGATGGGTGGCGGCGGGCGCCTCGCGCAGGGCCCGGGCCGCCGCCTGCCAGTCGCCCTGGGGCTGTTCCCCGGCGTGCTCGGCGGCGGTCGCCGTGGCGTGCTGGAGCAGCAGGTCCACGCCCCAGGCCGCCTGGTCGAGCGGCACCCCGCCCTCGTGGAGCAGCTCCAGCAGGGTCTCGACCAGGCGCAGGTAGTGCGGGCCGCTCGGCCGGGCGGTCAGCGCCGAGCGAGCCAGGGTGGGGTGCTCCAGGAGCATGTGGGTGTAGCCGGTCAGCACCCGCTCCAGCCGCTCCCGCCAGGTGCCCCCGGCCGGTGCCGGGCCGACGGTGCCGAGCAGTTCGTCCAGGACGGCGGCGTGCAGTTCGTCGGTGTTGCGGACGTACACGTAGAGCGAGGCCGGGCCGGTGTCGAGTTCCTGCGCGAGCCGTCGCATCGTCACCTTGCGGAGCCCTTCCGCCCGCAGGACGGCGACGGCGGCGGCGATGATGCCCTCCCGGGTCAGGGCGGGTTTGGCGGGACGCTCCCGGCGGGAGCGGGGGGCAGCGTTCATGCCCGACACCGTAACGAACATGTTCGTTACGAACAAGTTCGGGGCGAACATGTTCGTCATCGGTCGCGCGGAGGTCCTCTTTGTCAAACGATGAACCACCTTGCCCCGCCCGACCCCGGTCCCCGCCCCTCTGCCAGGATGCGGTCCGTCATGGTGCAGATACCGAACACGCCCACGAGCGCCGATGTGGCCCGCCTGGCCGGCGTCTCGCGCGCGACCGTCTCCTACGTCCTCAACAACACCGGCGCCGTACGGATCAGCGAACCGACCCGCCGGCGCGTGCACGAGGCCGCCCGCGAACTGGGGTACGTCCCCCACGCCGCCGCCCGCAGCCTGCGCGCCGGACGCAGCCGTATGGTCCTCATGCCCGCCCCGGCGATCCCGGTGGGCCCCCTGTACAGCCGGTTCCTGAACGAACTCCAGTGGGCGCTGGGCCGGCTGGACTACACCGTCGTCCAGTACGGCAGCGTCGGTCTGGAGGGGGACGAGGCCGTCCGGGCCTGGGCGGAGCTCAGGCCGGTCGCCGTCCTGGTGCCCGGCGCCGGTCTCGGCCCCGAAGGCGTCGCCGTCCTCAAGCGGTCCGGCGCCCGGGCCGTGGTCACCCTCGGTCCCGGCCGCGTGGAGGGAGCGCACGCCCTGCAGATGGACCACGACGCCGTCGGTCACTGCGCGGGCGCCCACCTGTACGCCCGGGGCCGGCGCCGGATCGGTGTCGTGCTGCCCGGGGAACCGGGACTGGAGGCGTACTCACGGCCCCGGCTCGCGGGCGTGCGCGAGGCGCTGCGGGGCACGGACGCCACCGTGACGGAACTGCCGCTCGCCTACACCGAGGAGGCCGCGGCCGCGCTGGCCTCCCGCTGGTCCGGGTCCGGTCTGGACGCGGTGTTCGCCTACAACGACGAGTACGCGATGCTGCTCATGCGCGCCCTCCAGGACGAGGGCGTGCGCGTTCCCGAGGACGTCGCCGTCATCGGTGCCGACGACCTGATGCTGGGCCGGCTGCTGCGGCCCCGGCTGAGCACGGTCCGCATCGAACTGCCCTCGGGGCAGGACCTCGCCGAACTCGTCGACCGTGCCGTGCGCGACCCGGGCGGCGAGCCCGAGGTGCGCACCGTGCTGGGGGCCTCGGTGATCCGGCGGGAGTCCAGCTGATCCGGACCCGCACCCCGGTGTCACCGCGGCCCCGCACGCGTTACTGCTGCGCCTGACCCGGCTGCTCCTGCCCCTCCTGGGCCTGACCCTGCTGGGCGGCGATGTCCTTGCGGACCTCGTCCATGTCCAGCTTGCGGGCCTGCCCGATGAGGTCGGCGAGCATCGGCGCGGGCAGGGCGCCCGGCTGGGCGTAGACCGCGACCTGGTCGCGCACGATCATCAGCGTCGGGATCGACTGGATGTCGAAGGCGGCGGCCAGCTCCGGCTGCGCCTCGGTGTCCACCTTCGCGAAGACCAGATCGGGGTTCTCCTCGGCGGCCTTCTCGTAGACGGGCGCGAACGACCGGCACGGCCCGCACCAGGACGCCCAGAAGTCGATGAGAACGAACTCGTTCTCGGAGACCATCTGGTCGAAGTTCTCCTTGGTCAGCTCCACAGTGCTGCTCATGGCGTGTTTCCCTCTTCCTGGTGTGGGGTGTGCCGACGGCGGAAACACGGCCGCCCGGCCGCCTATTCCGCCCGTGCACGCCCCTGTTCCGCGCGCGTACCCGTGTGGCCACGGCGCACACCACCCACCAGACTGACTCCATGACGGAAACGGAATCCATCGCTTACGACGTCGTGGTGATCGGGGGCGGTCCCGTGGGGGAGAACGTCGCCGACCGCACCCGCGCGGCCGGCCTCACCACGGCCCTCGTGGAGAGCGAACTGCTCGGCGGCGAATGCTCGTACTGGGCCTGTATGCCCAGCAAGGCCCTGCTCAGGCCGGTCATAGCGCAGGCCGACGCCCGCCGCCTGCCCGGCCTCGCCCAGGCCGTCCAGGGCCCGCTCGACGCCCCGGCCGTCCTGGCCCGCCGGAACTACTTCGCCGCCGACTGGAAGGACGACGGCCAGGTCGGCTGGCTGGAGGGCACCGGCGCGGTCCTGTACCGCGGCCAGGGCCGGCTGGCCGGTCCCCGCACGGTCACGGTCACCGGCTCCGACGGCACGGTCACCACCCTCACCGCCCGGCACGCCGTCGCCGTGTCCACCGGCACCCGGGCCCAGCTGCCCGACCTGCCGGGACTCGCCGAGGTCAGGCCCTGGACCAGCCGGGAGGCCACCAGCGCCCAGGCGGTCCCGGGCCGGCTCATCGTCGTCGGCGGCGGTGTCGTCGCCACCGAGATGGCCACCGCCTGGCAGGCCCTCGGCTCCCGGGTCACCATGCTGGTGCGCGGCAAGGGCCTGCTGAACCGCATGGAGCCGTTCGCCGGCGAACTGGTCGCCGAGGCCCTCACCGAGGCGGGCGTCGACGTGCGCACCGGCACCTCCGTGGAGTCCGTCAGCCGTGAGAACGGCACGGTCGTGGTCGTCACCTCCGCCGGTGACCGGATCGAGGGCGACGAGATCCTCTTCGCCACCGGCCGCGTCCCGCACACCGACGACATCGGCCTGGAGACGGTCGGCCTGGAACCCGGCTCCTGGCTGGACGTCGACGACAGCCTGCGCGTGACCGGCACCGACTGGCTGTACGGGGTCGGCGACGTCAACCACCGCGCCCTCCTCACCCACCAGGGCAAGTACCAGGCCCGCGTCGCCGGTGCCGCCATCGCCGCCCGCGCCACCGGCGGCACGGTCGCGGAGGAGCCCTGGGGCGCGCACGCCGCCACCGCCGACCACGACGCCGTGCCCCAGGTCGTCTTCACCGACCCGGAGGCCGCCGCGGTCGGGCTCTCCCTCGCCGAGGCGGAACAGGCCGGCCACCGCGTCCGCGCCGTCGACGTGGAGTTCTCCTCCGTCGCGGGCGCCGGCCTGTACGGCGACGGCTACAAGGGCCGCGCCCGGATGGTCGTGGACCTGGAGGACGAGATCCTGCGCGGGGTCACCTTCGTCGGCCCCGGCGTCGGCGAACTCATCCACTCGGCCACCGTCGCGGTCGCCGGACAGGTCCCGGTCAGCCGGCTCTGGCACGTCGTCCCGTCGTACCCGACGCTGAGCGAGGTGTGGCTGCGGCTGCTGGAGGCGTACCGGGACAACTGAGCGGCGGGCTACGGCAGTTCGAAGCCCAGGGCCTCGGCCGCCGCCTCCGGCGTCGGCTGGGCCCACAGGGCCAGCGCCGCCTCGGTGGTGGACAGCGAGCGGGGCTCCGCGCGGTCCAGGTACAGGGTGCCGTCGAGGTGGTCCGTCTCGTGCTGGACGATCCGGGCCGGCCAGCCGGTGAACACCTCGTCCAGCGCGCGGCCGTGCTCGTCCGCGCCGCGCAGCCGTACCTCGGCGTGCCGGGCCACCACCGCGACCCACCCCGGCACGCTCAGGCAGCCCTCGAAGAACGCGGCCCTGGCGGTGCCGACGGGCTCGTACGAGGGGTTGACCAGGACCCGGAAGGGCTGCGGCACCCGGCCCCGGGCCACCGCCACCTCCTCGGGAACCTGCGCCGGGTCCTCGATGACCGCGATCCGCAGCGGCACACCGACCTGCGGGGCGGCGAGACCCACACCGGGGGCCGCGTGCATGGTGACGCGCAGGGCCTCGACGAACCGGGCGAGCAGCGCGGGGCCGAGCTGGCCGTCGTACGGCTCGGTGCCGCGCCGCAGCACCGGCTGTCCGGCCGCGACGATGGGCAGGGGGCCGCCGGCGGCGAGGAGTTCCTCGACCCGCTCGGCGAGCGGTGCGTGATCACGGGGAGGTGCCATCGCGTCAGCATGCCACGCCCGCCCGCCGTCCCCTGTGGCCCAGGTCACCAACACCCCGGGGAACTCAGCCCCTTCGCGGTCCGACTACTGGACCGCCCTCGCTTTTCGCCCCGAGCCCCGGAGAGCCCCGCCGATGACCACAGCTCCCCCGGCCACCCCGGCCGAGACGTCCCGCCCCGCCGCCCGCGGCCGCTGGGCGCCCCTGCGCCCCCTGGTGCTGCGCCTGCACTTCTACGCCGGCGTGCTCGTCGCGCCCTTCCTGCTCGTCGCCGCCGTCACCGGACTGCTGTACGCGGGCTCCTTCCAGGCCGAGAAGCTCGTCTACGGCCATGAGCTGACCGTTCCGGCAAGCGGGCGCGCGCTGCCCGTCTCCGCCCAGGTGACCGCCGCCCGCAAGGCCCACCCGGAGGGCACCGTCGCGGCCGTGCGCCCAGCGCCCGGGGCCGGCGCCACGACCCGGGTGCTGCTCTCCGGGGTCGAGGGCGTCGGCCCGCAGCACACCCTCGCCGTGTTCGTGGACCCGTACACCGGCACGGTCCGCGGTGCCCTCGAACAGTACGGCGCGACGGGCGCCCTGCCCCTGCGCACCTGGATCGACGAGCTCCACCGCGATCTGCACCTGGGCGAGATGGGCCGGCTCTACAGCGAACTGGCCGCGAGCTGGCTGTGGGTGATCGCGGGCGGCGGCCTGGTGCTGTGGTTCTCCCGGCGCCGCGCCCTGCGCCGGGTGCGCGGCACCGGCGGCCGGCGCCGCACCCTCGGCCTGCACGGAACCGTCGGCGTCTGGACCGCCGCCGGGTTCCTGTTCCTGTCCGCGACCGGCCTGACCTGGTCGGCGTACGCGGGCGCGAACATCGACGAGCTGCGCACCTCGCTCGGCCAGGCCACCCCGTCCGTCTCGACGGCCACGGCCGGCGGCGACCACGCGGGACACGGCCCGGCCGCGTCCGCCGGCGGCACGGCCGAGCCCGGCGTGGGCCTGGACCGGGTCCTCGCCGCGGCGCGCGAAAAGGGGCTCGGCGACCCGGTGGAGATCGTGCCGCCCTCGGACGCGGACAGCGCCTACGTCGTCCGGCAGATCCAGCGGAGCTGGCCCGAGAAGCAGGACGCCGTCGCCGTCGACCCCGCCACCGGCCGGGTCACCGACGAACTGCGGTTCGCCGATCACCCGGTGCTCGCCAAGCTCACCCGCTGGGGCATCGACCTGCACACCGGCGTCCTGTTCGGGCTCGTCAACCAGATCGCCCTCGCGCTGCTCGCGCTCGCCCTGATCCTGCTCATCGTCTGGGGCTACCGCATGTGGTGGCAGCGGGGCCGGGGCTCCGCCTTCGGCCGGCCGATCCCGCGCGGCGCCTGGGCGGACGTGCCGCCGTACCTGCTCGTGCCGGCGCTCGCGGCCGTCGCCGTGCTCGGCTGGTTCGTGCCGCTGCTCGGCATCCCGCTGGCCTGTTTCCTCGCCGTCGACGTCCTCCTCGGCGAGATCGCGCACCGTCGCGGGCGCCGCGCCTACGGGGGTGTCAGTGGCGTGAAGTAGCGTGGAACGGCGGGTGAGCGGAGCAGGGTGACGGGGGAGGAGCCACGGATGACGAGGGAAGACGGCCGGGGCCGGCGGCGCGGTCAGGGAGAGCTGGAGGGACAGGTCCTCGGCGCGCTGCGCGAGGCGGACGGACCGGTCACCGCGGCCTGGGTGCAGCAGCGCCTCGGCGGCGACCTCGCCTACACCACCGTCGTCACCATCCTGACCCGGCTGCTCGCCAAGGACGTCGTCTCCCGCGAACGGCACGGGCGGTCGTTCCTGTGGACGCCCACGGCCGACGTGGCCCGGCTGGCTGCGCTGCGCATGCGCCGCCTGCTGGACGGCGAACGGGACCGCGAGGCGGTCCTGGCCAGCTTCGTCACCGCCCTGCCGCCCGGCGACGAACAGGTGCTGCGGGCCCTGCTCGACATCCCCGGCCCGGACGCCGGCGGCACGGAGGGCTGACCGCTCATGGGGGTCTTCGTCTTCCTGCCGCTGGTGCTGCCGCTGTCCGCGTGGCCGGTCGCCCGCCTCGCCGAGACCCGGCTGCACCCGCGCACCGCCACCCGGCTGCTGACCGCGGTCGCCGTCGTCATGGCCGGGTGCAGCACGCTCTGCCTGGCCCTGCTCATGGTGGTCGGCACCGCCCAACTGCCCGGCAACCCGCTGCCGGACGGCTGGTCCGACCCGGAGGTGCGGGCCGCCGTCCCGCACGACGAGGTGGCCGGCCGGGCCGCCATCCCCGCGCTCGCCGTCGTCGCCGCCGCCTGCGCCCGCACCCTGTGGCGGCACCGCAGGGTCACCCGCCGCGCCCACCGCGCGCTCACCGGGGTGCCGGGGTCCACGGTCGCGGTCCTCCCCGACGGCACGCCGTACGCGTACACCCTCCCCGGGAGCCGGAGCCACGGCCGGAGCCGGGGAAGGATCGTCGTCAGCACGGCGCTCCTGGCCGGGCTCACGCCCGCCGAGCGGCGCGCCCTGTTCGCCCACGAGCGCGCCCATCTGACCGCCCGTCACCACCGCCATCTGCTCGCCGCGCACCTGGCCGCCCGCGCCAACCCGTTCCTGAGACCGTTGCGCACCGCCGTCGTCTACACCGCCGAACGGTGGGCGGACGAGGAGGCGGCCCGCGCGGTCGGTGACCGGCGCACGGTCGCCCGCGCCATCGGCAAGGCGGCCCTGCTGTCCCCGCGCACACCGGTGCCGACCGTGGCCGCGCTCGCGGCGACCGGCCCCGTGCCGCGCCGGGTGGCCGCGCTGCTGGCCCCCGCCCCCGCGGCCCGTACCTGGCCGTCGGCGTTCACCTCGGTCGGCCTGGCCGCCTGGGGCGCCGCGGCCGGGGCGCTGGTCTCGGCGATGTCGTCGGCGAACTCCGTCGTCACCCTGTTCCTGATCCTGCACGCGGCGACACCGCTGTGACGACGCGGCGGCCGGGCGGCTGCGTCCGGGCCGCGTGGGGGGACGGCCGGCGTCATCGCCGGGGCCGGGCGCCTCTACTGCTTCCGCAGGCCGGCCAGCTCGGCGTCCGCGCGTTCGGTGAGCAGGGCGAGCACACGGCCGGTCACCGCCCGGTCCTCCTCGGAGACGCCCGCGTACAGCCGGGCGGAGACCGTCGCGGCCTCGGTGGAGCTGGTGGTGTACACCGCGCGCCCCGCGTCCGTGAGCCGCAGGAGGGAGGCGCCCTCGGGGGCGAGCAGGCCGGCGGCCGCCAGGTCCTCGACGGCGCGCTCGGCGTCGCTCTCGGCGACCTTCACCGTGCCGACGATGCTCGCCACCAGCGCGGCCCGCTCGACAGGCCCGTCCGCGAGGGACACGAGCCGCAGGGTGACGGACTGGAGGAAGGAGATGCCGTGCGGGGCGAGGACGCGTCCCAGCACGGCGCGCAGGGCGTGGTGGGCGAGGCCGATGACGCGGCTGTCGACGCGGGGTGCGGTGGTGGTCATGACTGCTCCGTCTCGTGATCGGTGGTGCCGAACGGGTCAAGCGGTGCGTCGAGCAGGGCCGTCAGGTCCCGGGTGAACTCCTGGGCGCGCGGGCTGTCGGGCCCGCCGAGGGGCGCCAGTAGCTGGCGCAGCAGTCCCTGGACGACGTCGATCGCCTTCCGGGTGGTCTCGCGGCCCCGCTCGGTGAGGGCGAGTTGAACCGCCCGCGGGTCGGCCGGGTCCCGGGTGCGTTCGAGGAGGCCGGCCGATTCCAGGCCACGGGCCAGTTTCGAGACGTACAGGGCCTCGAGACCGGTGTGGTCGGCGAGGCGCCGCTGGCTGGGACGCACCCCGGAGCGCTGCATGCCGTACAACGACGCCACCAGGGAGTACTGCGCGTGGGTCAGACCGAGCGGGGCCACCGCACGGTCCACCGCGACCCGCCACTTCATCGACAGCCGCCACACCAGGAAACCGGGCGTGGCCCCTTCGGACACCTTGCTCATACCGAATAGAGTACATGGCTACTATGTCCATGGCTACTATTTTCGCGGTTGCTGACCGCCCGCGGTTGCTGACCGCCCGCGGTTGCTGACCGCCCGCGGTTGCTGACCGCCCGGGGGTGCCGGCCCCCGGCCGTGCCGGCCCCCACGCCTCCCGCGCGTCCTACCGCGCAGAGCGGACCGCGTGCCCCGTGACCGTGCCGCGTGCCGGGCGCCAGGTGGCGACCAGTGCCGCCGCCAGCAGGAGTTCGGCGATGTCACCGCCGTAGTACATGATCTCCGCAGCACCCTGGACCTGGGGGACCGGAGCGTGGACGGCCACCCAGTAGCCGCCGTACATCAGCTGCGCGACGCTCGCGTGCACCGCGACGGCGCAGCCCAGGCAGACCAGCCGGGCGAGCACACCGGGGCGGCCCGGGGCGGGGTCGGGTCCGGCGACGGCGTGCGCGAACAGACAGCCCGCCAGCAGGAAGTGCGCGTGCAGTAGCCAGTGGCCCGCCGGACGGGCCGCGACCGCGTCGTAGAGCGGGGTGAAGTACAGCGGCGCGAGGCTGCCGGTGGACAGCAGCAGACCGGTCACGGGGTGGGCGAGCAGGCGGGCCGGGCCGCCGTGCAGGAGCGCGGTGAGACGGCGGGCGCGGGACGCCGGCAGGGCGCGCAGCACGAGGGTCGTCGGGGCGCCGAGCACCAGGGCGAGCGGGGCGTACATGCCGATGAGCATGTGCTGGGCCATGTGGCCGCGGAAGTCACGGTGGGCGAGGGAGGCGACGGGCGGCAGCAGCGCGGCCGCCAGCAGCAGGAGGCCCCCGCAGAAGGCGGCCGTACGCCAGGGGTTCCAGCCCCGGACGGGGTTCCGGCGGCGGACCCGGCGCGCCAGCAGCAGATAGCCGCCCGCGCAGACCAGCAGGGCCAGGACGGGGAGCAGGGCCTCCCACGCGCCGCCGTTCTCGGCGTGATGCATGTGCGTGTGGGTGCCGTCGGGCATCAGAGGGCGTGTCCGGGCCGCGCGGCGCTCGGCGCGGCCGGATCGAAGGGCCGGGCGCCGCGCCGCAGGAGCAGGCCGGCCGCCAGCAGCAGGGCGCCGAGCACGAGGAAGCCGATGTCCCACCACACCTGGTAGGGGCCGCCGTGGACGTGGTGGATGCTCAGAACGTGATGGTCGAGGACGCCCTCGACGAGGTTGAACAGCCCCCAGCCGGACAGCACCCAGCCCCAGAGCACCCGCGAGGCCCACACCTGCCGCCGGCCGGTGGTCACCCGGGCGTACAGGACGGCGAGGCCGCCGAGGACGGCGAGCCAGCACACGGTGTGGAAGACCCCGTCCCAGACGGTGTTCATCTCCAGCCCGGAGACGGTGTGGGGGTCGTAGTACTTCACCCCGATGTGGTCGTGGTCGGTGCTGGTCAGCATGTGGTGCCACTGGAGGAGCTGGTGCAGCAGGATGCCGTCGACGAATCCGCCGAGCCCCACCCCCAGCAGCAGGCCGGGCAGCCGGAGGCTGGGCGGCGTGTTCTCGGCTCCGGTCTCGCGCACGGTGGTCGTCATCGCTCCTCGTCTCGGTCGGTACCTCGCTCGGGCGCGTACGGCAGCGGCTGCCCTACGAGAGCTACCAGCTCCCCGGCTCCGCCGCTGCGGCACGCTCGGCCATCTGTGCGGACTCGGGCGGCAGGGGGCCGGAACCGGCCGGCCGGAACAGTTCCTCTCATGCCGTCCGCCCGCCAGGGGTACCCGCCCGCCACAGGAGGAACCCGGCACGCCCGTGACGGTGCGGGCGCCTGTGACGCCTCGGACGGAAGGGCGGCGGAACCCATGCCCGCTACCACGGACACACCCACCGACAACACGGTCGACCTGCACTTCCTCGGCAACGCGACCGTCCTGCTGCGCTACGGGCCGCTGACCCTGCTCACCGACCCCAACTTCCTGCACCTCGGCCAGTACGCCTACCTCGGCAACGGTCTGCTGAGCCGGCGCCTGACCGAACCCGCCCTGCAACCGGAGGACCTGCCCCGCCTCGACGGGATCGTGCTGTCCCACCTGCACGGCGACCACTGGGACCGCCGGGCCCGGCGCCACCTGGACCCTTCGGTGCCGGTGCTGAGCACCCCGCACGCCGCGCGCCGCCTGAAGGTGCTGCACGGGCGCGAGCGGGTGGCCGGACTGCGCACCTGGCAGGGGCTCACCCTCCGGCAGGGCCCGGTCCAGGCCGCGGTCACGGCGTTGCCCGGACGGCACGCCGGACATCCGGTGCTGCGGCGACTGCTGCCCCCGGTGATGGGCAGCATGATCGAGCTCGGTCCCGCGGGCGGCCCGCCGCGGCTCCGGCTGTACGTCTCCGGCGACACCCTGCCCTACGACGGTCTCGACGAGATCACCCGCCGCTTCCCGGCCGCCGACCTGGCCGTCCTGCACCTGGGCGGCACTACGCTGCCCGGCGGTTTCCTGGTCACCATGGACGGCCGGCAGGGTGCGGAACTGGCCCGGCGTCTCGGCCCCCGCACCGTCCTGCCCGTGCACTACGAGGAGTACACGGTGATGCGCTCGCCCCTGTCCGCCTTCCTGGCCGAGGCCGGCCGGCTCGGCCTCGGCGACCGGATCGTGCACTGCCCGCGCGGGCACCACGCCCGGCTCGCGACCGAGCCGGGCGCGGCGCCCGTCGTCGGCTGACCGGCGTTCCGGGGCGCCGGGCGCCCCGGAGTGTCAGGGGCGCGGCCTCAGCGGGTCACCTCGTCACCTCGTGGCGCGCGTCCGCCACGCAGTGCGTCATGGTGAGGCCCTCGACGTCCCGCGGCGGGTTCTTGCCGAGGTTCGCCAGCCGCTCCTTGTCCTCCTCGGTGAGGTCCTGGCTGGCCAGCGGCTCCAGGTCGGCGACGTCCTCCGGACGGATGCCGAGGCCCTCGCCGACGCGCAGCCCCAGGTCGTTCTCCACCAGCAGGAAGTGCCAGACCATCCGCTCCTGGATCGACCGGTCGCACCGGGAGAGCTGACCGGTCAGGTTCCGCACCAGGTCGTCGCGCTCCCACTGCTCCATCAGCAGGTACCGCTGGCCCGCCTGGAGGTAGTCGTTGGTACGGGGGATGCGCTTGCGGGTGAGCCGGCCGCGGATCTCCGGGCCCTGCTCGTCGTGCGCCGGGTACTCCGCCTCGCGCAGGCCGCCCCGGATCGACGGCTCGTAGTTGACGCTCGGATTCTCCCCGCCGCCGTCGACGTGGTACGTCATCAGCCCGTCGCGCTGATTGGTGCGCACGTGGGCGTTCTTCGCGTGGTTGACCGGCAGCTGGAGGTAGTTCGGGCCGACCCGGTAGCGCTGGGTGTCGCTGTAGGAGAAGGTCCGGCCGACCAGCATCTTGTCGTCGGAGAAGTCCAGGCCGTCGACGAGCACGCCGGTGCCGAAGGAGATCTGCTCGTTCTCCGCGAAGAAGTTCTCCGGCATCCGGTCCAGCACCATCCGGCCCACCGGCTTCGGCGGGAACTCCTGCTCCGGCCAGGTCTTGGTGTCGTCCAGCGGGTCGAAGTCGAGTTCCGGGTGCTCGTGGTCCTCCATGACCTGCACGAGCAGTTCCCACTCGGGGTACTCGCCCCGCTCGACGGCCTCGTACAGGTCCTTGGTGGCGTGACCGAGGGAGCCGGCCTGCACGTTGGCCGCGTCCTCCTCGGTCATCGAGCGCACGCCCTGCCTGGGCATCCAGTGGTACTTGACGAGCACGGTGTTGCCCTCGGCGTTCACCCACTTGTAGGTGTTGACGCCGAAGCCCTGCATGTGGCGGTAGTCGGCGGGGATGCCGCGCGGGCTGAACAGGTTGACCAGCATGTGCATGGCCTCCGGCGTCTGCGACATGAAGTCGAAGATCCGGTTCGGCTTCTGCTCGAAGTCCACCGGGTCCGGCTTCAGGGCGTGGATGACGTCCGGGAACTTGATGGCGTCCCGGATGAAGAAGACGCCCAGGTTGTTGCCGACCAGGTCCCAGTTGCCGTCCTCGGTGTAGAACTTGACGGCGAAGCCGCGCGGGTCGCGCGCCGCCTCCGAGGAGTCACGGCCGCCGATGACGGTGGAGAAGCGCACGGCGACGTCGGTGCGCTTGCCGCGTTCCTGGAACAGCTTCGCGCGTGTGTAGCGGGCGATCGGCTCGTCGCCCCAGGCGCCGTACGCCTCGAAGAAGCCGTACGCCGTGACGCCGCGGGCGTGCACCACCCGTTCCGGGATGCGTTCGCGGTCGAAGTGGCTGATCTTCTCCAGGAACTGGTAGTTCTCCAGCGTCGCGGGCCCACGGGCGCCGACAGTGCGCTGGTTCTGGTTGTCGTGGACCGGGTGGCCCTGCCGGTTGGTCAGGATCCTCCGGTCGTCCCCGGGGGCGGGACCCGTGCCTGCTACGTCAGTCATGTCGAGGGCTCCTAGAGACGGGAAAGGCGGTACGACAAGCGTCGCCACGACCACCGGCCGAGTACCCGAAGGCGCGCGGCCATGCCCGTGCCGAACCCCCGTACGGCTCTCGGGCGCGAAAGAGGCGCGGACACGCCCACCGGACCGCCGTATAGGGCAAAAGGCTGAAAAACCATAACTTGCATGTTTACGGCGCCGTTTCCTTCCGTGCGGGTGAGTGCCCGCAACCGTGTCTGGAAGGGCTGGGAACCGATGAAACGGGCTACCCGAAACAGTGTGATCGCCATCGCCGCCGCGTCCGGCGCGATGGCAGTGGCGGGACCGGTGCACGCCGACTCCGCCGCGGACGGGTCCGCGGGCGGCTCGCCCGGGCTGATCTCGGGCAACGGCATCCAGTTGCCGGTGCACCTCCCGGTCAACGTCTGCGGGAACACCGTGAACGTGGCGGGGCTGCTCAACCCCGCCATGGGCAACACGTGCGCCAACAAGGGCGGCGGCCAGGCCGGGGAGAAGGAGCAGGCCGCGGAGCCGAGCGGGGCGACGGCCCACGGCCGCACACAGGACTCGCCGGGCCTGGTCTCCGGCAACGGCATCCAGTTGCCGGTCGACGTGCCCGTCAACGTCAGCGGCAACAGCGTGAACGTGGTCGGTGTCGGCAACCCCGTCTTCGGCAACACGTCCGTGAACGCCCCCGAGGAGCCCGGCCGGACCACCCCGCCCAAGCCGCCCACGCGGGTCACCCCGCCGCCGGTGCGTTCCGAGCCCCCGCGGCCTCAGGAACCGCCCGCCACCCACCCGGCGCCGCGGCCGACCCCGCCCGTCGTACGGCACGAGCCGCCCGGGACCCTGGCGCACACCGGAGCGGAGAACACCTGGGCGGCGGCCGCCGCGAGCCTGGCCTCGGTGATGGGCGGCACGCTGCTGTACCGCCGCTTCCGCACGAGGAGGCCCGGCCCGGAGGCCTGAGCCCGGACGCGGCGGGGCCCGGCCGGGCGCCCGGCCGGCGGCCGTCCCCGGCCACGCTCGGACCGGTGACGGCCGGGCGGGCCCGGGGGCCGTCGACGCGTGCGCCGCGCGGTCGGAGGGCCGGCGGGTGGTGGCCGTCCGGCCCGTGTGCTCGGGCGCCGCGGGGACCGTGGCCGCGCCCTCCGGGACGGCCGACGCCCCCGCGGGCCGGTTCACCACCCGGTGAGCAGCACGTGGTTCAGCAGGAGTGCGAGCGCCGCCTGGGCGGTGAGCCAGCCGCGTGGGCGGGTGAGGAACGCGCAGGCCGGGAGCAGCCACATCGCGAAGGGCAGCCAGATGCGCTCGGTCTCCGCCTTGCTCATGCCGGACAGGTCGGCGACCAGCAGGGCGACCAGGGCCGCCGCGACCAGGAGGGCGAGCCGGGACTCGGCGGAGGCGGCCGCGCGGCGGCGGGCGAGGGACACGCCCGTCCGCCGTACCCCCGCCGCCGTGGCCAGACCGGTGATCAGCGCCGTGCAGGCCAGGTTGGCCCACACCCAGTAGCCGTAGGGGCGGATGCCGCCGACGCCCTGGTAGTAGCGCGTCACCAGCAGCCGGTACCCCTCCCACCAGTCGAACCCGGCCAGCGTGAACACCGTCGGGACGACCGCCAGCCCGGCCAGGAAGAGGACGACCGGGAGCGGTCGCGGCCGGCGCCGTCCCGCCACCAGCACCGCCGCCCCGATCAGCGCGAAGAGCGTCAGGCCGTACGAGAGATAGCAGGTCAGGCCGTACAGCAGCCCGCTGCCCGCCGCCCAGGCCACGGACCGTCCGGTGACCGCCAGGGCCAGCAGGGCCACCGACCAGGCGGCGACCGCGGCGAAGTAGCCGTCGGCCGAGGCCCCCACCCACACGGCGGCCGGGGCGAGGACGAGGAACGGCGCCGCCCGCCGGGCCAGGCGCTCGTCGGCCAGTGCCCGCACCGCCACCAGCACCGCCACGCAGGCGGTCGCGCCCACGGTGACGCACCAGGCACCGGCCCAGCCGCCGCCGCGCAGCCCGGCCCGGTCCAGCAGGACGAAGGTGACGGTGGCCGCCGGGGGGTGCCCGGCGACGTGCGCGGGCCAGGGGCCGGGGGAGCCGCTGACGATGTGGTGGGTGAAGTCCCGCAGCGCGGCCGGCAGGTCGTGGAAGCGGCCGATCACCGTCAGGTACTCGTTGCGGGTGGTGAGCCGCTCCGCCACACCCCGCCGCCAGCCGTCGACCAGTGCCAGCGACCACGTCCAGGCCAGTGCCGCGGCCCAGGCCGCGAGGAGCAGCCCCCGCCACGGCAGCCGTGCGGCGACGGCGGGCCCGTACACCACCACGGCGACCGCCACCAGGACGGCGGCCGGGGTGCCCGGGCCCACGTGCGGGTCCCACTCGGCGAGCAGCGGCGGCCAGTGCACGAAGAGGGTGCGCCGGGTGTCCTGGATGTGCCGGCCGACCAGCACGGCGACGAGGACGAGCAGGGCGGCGGCCGACGCGGCACAGAGATCGGCGCGCAGGCCGGCGTACCGGTCACGGAGGGGAGGCTGGGTCACACCGGAACGCTAGGGCGGCGACCGGGGGAACGAGGACACCGGCGGCCCGACGTCAGCGTTTCGTCATGGGTCGCGCCCCCGCTCGGCGGTGGTTCCGGCCTACCGTCGACACCATGCGAGACGACGACCCGCGGCTTCCCTCCTCGCCCGGCTTCTGGCGCAGCCCGCTGCGCGGTCCGTGGTTCACCTCGGTGCTCGGCGTCGTGCTGCTGGTGGGCATCACGGTGCTGTTCGTGACGGGTCTGGTGTCCTACGCCGCCTACAACCCGGGCCTCGCACGGGTGAACGACCAGACACCGGACAAGGGGATCCTGGGGTTCTACCTCTTCGCCTGGCCGACGGACCCGTACTGGCTGTACCGGCTCACCCAGGGCCTGCACGTCACCCTCGGCATCGCCCTGATCCCGGTGCTGCTGGCCAAGCTCTGGTCGGTCGTGCCGAGGCTGTTCGCCCTGCCCCCGGCCCGCTCGCTCGCCCACGCCCTGGAGCGGATCTCCCTTCTCCTGCTCGTCGGCGGCGGGCTGTTCGAGTTCACCACCGGCGTCCTGAACGTCCAGCTCGACTACGTCTTCCCCGGCTCCTTCTACCCGCTGCACTTCTACGGCGCCTGGGTCTTCTTCGCCGCGTTCGTGGCGCACGCTGCGCTGAAACTGCCGACCGCCGTACGCAGCCTCCGCCGGCGGCGCGAGGAGCGCGGGGAGCGGGTGTCCCGCGCGCCGGAGCCGGGGGAGCTGGTGTCCCCCCGCCCGCTGCCGCCGACCGTGTCCCGGCGCGGGGCACTGTGGTTCGTCGGGGGTGCCTCGCTGCTGCTCCTCGTCACCACCGCCGGCCAGAGCATCGGGGGCGTGCTGCGGCGCACCGCCCTCCTCGCGCCGCACGGCGGAGCCGACCCCGGCGGCGGGCCGAACGGCTTCCAGATCAACAAGACGGCCGCCTACGCCGGGATCGACGCGGCGGAGACCGCCGAGGAGGCATGGCGGCTCGTCGTCACCGGCCGCACCGGAACGGTCCGTCTCAGCCGCGCCGAGCTGCTGCGCATGCCGCTGCACAGCTCGGCGCTGCCCATCGCCTGCGTCGAGGGCTGGTCGACGGACGACCAGTGGTGGCGCGGGGTCCGGCTGCGCGACCTGGCCGCGCTCGTCGGGTACGACGATCCGCCGGACCTGTTCGTGGAGTCGCTCCAGCGGCGCGGGGCCTTCCGCCGGGCCGCCCTGCGCGCCAACCAGGTGGCCGACCCGCGCTCCCTGCTCGCCCTGTACGTCAACGGCGAGGAGCTGTCCCCCGACCACGGCCGTCCGGCGCGGATCATCGTGCCCGCGGCGCCCGGGGTGCTCAACACCAAGTGGGTGGCCCGGCTGACCTTCGGAGCGCTGTGATGCGCCCGCGCCCGGCCCTCGGCAGCCCCTTGCAGATCCTGCTGCTGGCCTGCTCGTTCGCGCTGGCCGGCTATGCGGGCGTGCGGCTGTTCGCGGGCGACTGGCAGGCCGTGGCGCTCTGGCTGGTGGGCGCCGCCCTGCTGCACGATCTCGTGCTGCTGCCGCTGTACGCGGTGGCGGACCGGGCGGTCGTCCGCGCCCTGGGCGCCGCCGGGCGGCGGGAGCGGACCATGTACGTCCGGGTCCCGGCCGCCCTGTCCGGCCTGCTGCTGCTCGTGTGGTTCCCGCTGATCACCGGCATGGTGGACCGGCCCTACCGGTCCGCCACCGGTCTGTCGGCGGACGGCTTCCTCGCCCGCTGGCTGCTGATCAGCGCGGTGCTGTTCGCCGGTTCGGCGCTGCTGCTCGCGCTGCGGGGGCTGCGACTGCGCAGGGCGGCGAAACGGCGCCGGCCGGTCGTCCACTGACCGACGGTCCGCCAGCCGGCCCGGCCCGCGTACCGCAGCAGGGCCGGGGTACCGAGCCGCGCCCACGGAAAGGCGCCGTCGCCGCCCGTCTCCATGCCGGTGCCGTCGACGACCCGCACCTCGGACCGTTCGTCGACGTCCACCGCGGCCGTCTCGGCGATCAGCAGGCCGCCGGGCCGCAGCAGCCGGGCCACCCGGTCCAGCAGGGCGCGCGGGTCGCCCCCGATGCCGACGTTGCCGTCCATGAGCAGCACGGTGTCCCAGCGCCCCTCGCCGGGCAGCGGCTCGAACACCGAGCGCCGCAGCGCCTGGCCGCCGAGCCGCACGGTGTGGTCGACGGCGGCCTCGCTGACGTCGATGCCGAGGACGGTACGGCCCCGGGCGGCGAGCTCCGCCACCAGCCGCCCCGGTCCGCAGCCGACGTCGAGCACGGCGCCCTCGCACCGGTCCAGCACCGCCCGGTCGACCGGGTCCGCCCGCGCGCACCAGCGCTCGACCTCCAGCGGCAGCAGCCATCCGTCGGTCCGGCGCAGGAACAGCGGGCCGCGCCCGGTGCGCAGGGCGGCGGCGTAGGGACCGGGCCCGCCCCAGGGCACGACCGGCGGGGTGCTCATCGCCCGGTCCCGGACCCGGTGGTGTGCGTGGTGCACCGGGCCAGCCGGGCGGCGAACCGGCCGTGCGGCGCCCGGGCGGCGACCGCCACCGCGTCGGCGGCCGTGTCCACGTCCCGCAGCCGGGGCAGTGCGCGCACCCGCAGTCCCGCGGCCTCCAGCCGCCGCCGCTGGACGGCACCCGTCCACGGCGTCGACATGGGCACGCCGCGCAGCAGCGCCGGGTCCGGCTCGGCCAGTCCCAGCGCCCAGAAGCCGCCGTCCTCCGCCGGACCGAAGTACGCGTCGTATCCCGCGAAGTCCACGGTGAGCAGCTCCGGGGTCACCTGCGGGGTGTCCATGCCGACGAGCAGGGCGGGACCGGAACACCGCGCGAACGCGTCGGCCAGCCGCAGGTCCAGCCCGCCCGCGCACTGCGGCACGACGTCGAAGCCGGGCGGCAGCCAGGGACCGGGGCTGCCGTCCAGCACCAGGACGCGCCGGGTCGCGGGGGCCGCCGCGACGGCCCGCAGGGTGTCGGCGAGCGCGGCCTCGGCGAGCGCCGCGGCCTCCGCCGGGCTGAACGGCGGGGTGAGCCGGGTCTTGACGCGACCCGGCAGCGGCTCCTTGGCGATCACGAGCAGCGTGGTCACGGTGCGGTCCTCCCGCCGGCCGGCGGCTCGGCCAGGACGCGGCTCATGTCCCGCACCGCCTGCCAGGTGCCGCGCCAGGTGCCCGTGACCTTGGAGGCGCCTGCGCGGGGCAGGTACGGCACGTCGTGCTCGGCGATCCGCCAGCCCGCGTCGGCCGCGCGCACCACCATCTGGAGCGGATAGCCGCTGCGCCGGTCGCTCAGGCCGAGCGCGAGCAGCGGCTCCCGGCGGGCGGCGCGCAGCGGGCCGAGGTCGTGCAGCCGCAGCCCGGTGCGGCGGCGCAGCAGCCGCGCGAGCGCGAAGTTGCCGGCCCGGGCGTGCGCGGGCCAGGCGCGCGGGGTCCGCGCCCGCCGCCGTCCCAGGACCAGGTCGGCCCGGCCGTCGAGGACGTCCCGGACGAAGGGCACGAGGTGCCCGGGGTCGAGGGAGGCGTCGCAGTCGCAGAAGCAGACGACGTCGGCGGTGGCGGCGGTCAGCCCGGCGTGGCAGGCGGCGCCGAAACCGCGCCGCGGCTCGTGCACGACGGTCGCGCCGAGGGCGCGGGCGAGGTCCGCCGAGCCGTCGGTGGAGCCGTTGTCGACCACGAGGGCGCGCCAGCCCGCCGGGATCCTGGCGAGCACCCAGGGCAGGGCCTCGGCCTCGTCCAGGCAGGGCAGCACCACGTCCACGCTCGCCGCCGATGAGGGGGATGAGGGGGTCACGCCGTTCACCCTACGAATGCGAACCGGGCATATCGGGCCGGCGCTGCTTACGAAACGCGGACGTCCGGGCCGGGACCGGGCCAGGGGCGCGACGCCCGACGCGGCCGGTGCCAGGCTGGAGGCATGCAGCAGCCGCACCTGCCCGCCGGGCGCCCGGTCACGGACGGGACCGCACTCCGCCCCGCCGCACCGGATCCCGTGTCCCTCCCCGGTACCGCCCGGATCCTGGTCGTGGACGACGACGCGACCGTCGCCGAGATCGTCGCCGGATACCTCGGCCGCGCCGGCTACGTGGTCGACCGCGCCGCCGACGGCCCGGCCGCCCTCACCCGTGCCGCCGCCCACTGGCCGGACCTGGTGGTGCTGGACCTGATGCTGCCCGGCATGGACGGACTCGAGGTCTGCCGGCGGCTGCGCGCACGGGCCCCCGTCCCCGTCGTCATGCTCACCGCCCGCGGTGACGAGGACGACCGCGTCACGGGCCTGGAGGTCGGCGCCGACGACTACGTGACCAAGCCGTTCAGCCCCCGCGAACTGGTCCTGCGGGTACGGTCGGTGCTCCGCCGCGCGCTGCCCGGCACGGGCACCGGTCCGCTGGCCGCGGCCGGTGTCACCGTCGACCCGGCCGCTCGCCGCGCCACCCGGAACGGCACCGAACTCGCGCTCACCCTGCGGGAGTTCGACCTCCTCGCCTTCTTCCTGCGACACCCCGGAAGGGCCTACAGCCGGGAGGACCTGATGCGCGAGGTGTGGGGCTGGGACTTCGGCGACCTGTCCACGGTGACGGTCCACATCCGCCGGCTGCGCGGCAAGGTCGAGGACGACCCCGCCCGGCCGCGCCTGATCCAGACCGTGTGGGGCGTCGGCTACCGCTTCGAGCCGAGCGGCGCGGAAGGAGAGGGCTGACGTGCGCGACACCGTCCTCATCGCCCTGCTCGCCTTCGGCGGGGCCGCCGTCACGGGTCTGGCCGGGGCGGCCGCGCTGCGCATGCTGCGGCGCCGCTCGCTCACCGTGTCCCTCGCCGTGATCGCGGCGGTCGGCGTGGGCGGCGTGCTGGCCGGCACCCTCGCCGTCGCCCGGGCGATGTTCCTGTCCCCCCACGACCTGAGCGTGGTGACGATGGTCGTCGCCATGGCGGCCGTGGTCTCCCTGGCGACCGCACTGGTACTGGGCCGCTGGGTCGTCGCCCGCAGCCATGAACTCGCCATGGCGGCACGCTCGTTCGGCGAGGCCGGCGACTTCGCCGCCCCCGCGGGCCCGGCCACCGCCGAACTGGCCGGACTGAGCCGCGAACTGGCGGCCACCAGCGCCAGACTCGCCGAGTCCCGGGAACGGGAACGCCTGCTGGAGACCTCGCGCAGGGAACTCGTCGCCTGGATCTCCCACGACCTGCGCACCCCGCTCGCCGGTCTGCGCGCCATGTCGGAGGCCCTGGAGGACGGCGTCGCCGACGACCCCGGCCGCTATCTGAAGCAGATCCGCACCGAGGTCGAGCGCCTCAACGACATGGTCGGCGACCTCTTCGAACTCTCCCGCATCCACGCCGGCACGCTCCCGCTGAGCCCGTCCCGGATCTCGCTCCACGACCTCGTCGGCGACGCCCTCGCGGGAGCCGACCCGCTGGCCCGCGCCCACGGCGTACGGCTGGTCGGCGACCGGGTGGAGCCGGTCCCGGTCGAGGTCGACGCCAAGGAGATGAGCCGCGTCCTGGGCAACCTGCTGGTCAACGCCATCCGCCGGACGCCCGCCGACGGCACCGTCGCCGTCGCCGCCGGGCGCTCGCCCGACGGTGTGGTGCTCTCCGTGACGGACGGCTGCGGCGGCATCCCGGAGGAGGACCTGCCCCGCGTGTTCGACACCGGCTGGCGCGGCACCCACGCCCGCACCCCGCCGGCCGGCGCGGGTCTGGGCCTCGCCATCGTGCGCGGAATCGTGGAGGCCCACCGGGGCCGGGCCACCGTGCACAACATCCCCGGCGGCTGCCGCTTCGAGGTCACACTCCCGGCGGCCCTCTAGGGAGAGCCGCACCGGCCCCGCTCACCGCGAGGCCGCGAACTCGCGCATGCCCTCCTGGAAGCCGACCTCCGGCTTCCAGCCCAGTTCGGCCCGCAGCCGGGAGGAGTCGGCGGTGATGTGCCGTACGTCGCCCAGGCGGTACTCCCCGGTGACGACCGGCGCGGGACCGCCGTGGGCGCCGGCCAGCGCGCGGGCCATCTCCCCGACGGTGTGCGGCTCGCCGCTGCCGGTGTTGTACGCGGTCAGCGCGCCCGGCGCGGACCCCGCCTCCAGCGCGACGACGTTGGCCGCGGCCACGTCCCGCACATGCACGAAGTCCCGGCGCTGCCGCCCGTCCTCGAAGACGCGGGGCGCCTCACCCCGGGCGAGCGCGGACCGGAAGAAGGAGGCGACGCCGGCGTACGGGGTGTCGCGGGGCATCCGGGGTCCGTACACGTTGTGGTAGCGCAGCGACACGGCCCAGCCGCCGGTCGACCGGGCCCAGGCGGCGGCCAGGTGCTCCTGCGCCAGCTTGGTCGTGGCGTACACGTTGCGCGGGTCGGCCGGCGCGTCCTCACCGACCAGCCCGGGCGTCAGCTCCGCGCCGCACACCGGGCACCGCGGCTCGAACCGGCCCGCGTCCAGATCGGCGACGGCCCGCGGGCCCGGCCGTACGACCCCGTCGCGCGGGCACACGTACCGTCCCTCGCCGTACACGACCATCGACCCGGCCAGCACCAGGCGCCGTACCCCGGCCCCGGCCATGGCCGTGAGGAGCACGGCGGTGCCCAGGTCGTTGCGGGAGACGTACTCCGCCGCGTCCGCGAACCCCGCTCCGAGCCCGACCATCGCGGCCTGGTGACAGACGGCGTCCACACCGGCCACGGCGCGCGCGACCGCCGCCGGGTCACGCACGTCGGCGGCCGGGTCCGAGCGCACGTCGAACACGACCGCCTCGTGCCCGCGCGCCGCCAGCGCCGCGCACACATGAGACCCGATGAACCCGGCGCCGCCGGTGACCAGTACCCGCATGCCCCCACGCTAGGCCCGCGGCCGCACCGGGCCGCAAGGCCGCGCCCGCACGTCACGACTCCGTAAGACGGGCGCGGAACGGCCGGCGTCGAACCGGGAACCCGCGTCAGCCCCGCTGCGCGGCGATCATCGCCTTGTACCAGTGGTAGCTGTCCTTCGGCGTGCGTCGCTGGGTGTCGTAGTCGACGCGGACGATCCCGAAGCGCTTGTCGTAGCCGAGGGCCCACTCGAAGTTGTCCAGCAGCGACCAGACGTAGTAGCCGCGGACGTCGACGCCGGCGTCCATCGCGGCGCGCAGCGCGGTGAGGTGGTCGCGCAGGTAGGCCACCCGGTCGGTGTCGTGCACCGCGCCGTCGGCGGAGGGCGTGTCGTCCTCCGCCGAGCCGTTCTCCGTGATGTGGACCGGCGGCAGCGCGTCGCCGTACCGCTCCTTGAGCTGGACCAGCAGGTCGGTGAAGGAGCCCGGGACCACCGGCCAGCCCATCGCCGTGCGCCGCACGTCCGGCAGCCCGACCTCCGTGTAGCGGTTGTCCGTGGCCACCCGCCGGGCCGGGTCGGCCTCGCGGTGCGGGGCGTCGGCGACCACGATGGGCCGGTAGTAGTTGACGCCGAGGAAGTCCAGCGGGCGGGAGATCAGTTCCAGGTCGCCGTCCCGCCGGAAGTCCGCCCCGGTGATCAGTTCGCCCCAGGTCTCCTCCTCGGTGGCCGGGTAGCGGCCCGCGAGGATCGGCTCGGTCCACACCAGGTTGTGCTGGGTGTCGGCGCGGACCACGGCCGCGAGGTCGGCGGGGGAGTCGCCGGCCGGCAGGTTGCGGTCGAGGTTGAGGGTGATGCCGACCTCGCGCACCCCGGCCGCCCGCAGCGCCCCGACCGCCAGGCCGTGGCCGACCAGCAGGTGGTGGGCGGCGGCCAGCGCGCCCCGGCCCTCCTGGGCGCCGGGCGCGTGCCGGCCCACGGAGTAGCCGAGGAAGGCGCTGCACCACGGCTCGTTGAGGGTGATCCAGCGCGGCACCCGGTCGCCCAGGTGCCCGGCCACGACGGCGGTGTACTCGGCGAACCGCTCCGCCGTCTCCCGCACCCGCCAGCCGCCCCGGTCCTCGAGCGCCTGCGGCAGGTCCCAGTGGTACAGGGTGGCGGCCGGTTCGATGCCGGCGGCGAGCAGCTCGTCGACGAGCCGGGAGTAGAAGTCCAGCCCCTTCGGGTTCACCGGGCCGGAGCCGTCGGGCACGATCCGCGGCCAGGCGATGGAGAAGCGGTACGAGTCCACGCCCAGGTCGCGCAGCAGCGCCACGTCCTCCCGGTAGCGGTGGTAGTGGTCGCAGGCCACGTCTCCGGTGTCGCCGTTCGCCGTCCGGCCCGGCGTGTGGCTGTAGGTGTCCCAGATCGACGGCCCGCGGCCGTCCTCCCGGGCCGCGCCCTCGATCTGGTACGAGGCGGTCGCGGCGCCGAAGACGAAGCCGGGCGGGAAGCCGGGGAAGCCGCTTGTGTCGGGGAAGTCAGTCATGGAGGCCGTTTCCAGGGATGCTGGGGGGGCGGGTCACTTGACGGAACCGCCGGTGATGCCGGCGGCGATGTACTTCTGGGCGAGGACGAGCAGGATCGCCGCCGGCACCGCGGACAGCACGGAGGCGGCCATCACCGAGCCCCAGTCGCCGACGTGGGCCCCGATGTACTGGTAGATGCCCAGCGTGACCGGCTTGACGTCGTCGGTCGTGTTCAGCGTGAGCGCGAACATGAAGTCGCTCCACGAGAAGAGGAAGGCGAACAGCCCCGACGTGATCAGCGAGTTGCGGCTCATCGGCAGGACGACCCGCAGGAACGTCCGCACCGGTCCGGCACCGTCCATCTGCGCGGCCTCGATCACCTCACCCGGGATCGACACCATGAAGGACCGCATCAGCACGATCGAGAACGGGATGCCGAGCGAGGCGTCCGCCAGCATCAGCCCGAAGTAGGAGTTGACCAGGCCGAGGTCGACGTACGAGTTGTAGAGCGCGTTGGCGATGACGATGCCCGGCACCATCTGGGTGATCAGCGTGCCGAAGACGATCGTACGGGAGCCCCGCAGGCCGAACCGGGCCAGCCCGTAGGCCGCCGGGGCGGAGACCGCGAGGCAGATGACGACCGCGCCGAGCGAGACGGCCAGCGAGGTCAGCAGGTGACCGCCCTGGTCGTCCAGGGCCTTGGAGAAGCCGGACAGGTCCAGGCCGGCGGGCACCGGGTCGACCTGGAGCAGACCCGAGGCGGGCTGGAGCGCGGTGTTGAGCATCCAGTACAGCGGGAACAGCATCACGCACAGGATGAGCACACCGGCGAGGGTGGAACCCCAGCGGCGCCCGGATGTCGTGGGCGTGCGAGCGGCCATGGACGTCACTTCCCCTCGGTGCGGTTGGCCCGCAGGTAGAACACCGCGAAGACCGCGGAGACAAGGATGAGTACGTTGCCGACGACCGCGCCCGCGCCGAAGTCCAGCCGTACGAAGGAGTTCTGGTAGGTCAGCGTGCCCAGGGTCTGGGTGGCGTCGGCCGGACCGCCGTCGGTGAGCGCGAGGATCAGGTCGAGGATCTTCACCGTCGACATGAAGCCGAGCACGAGGACGACGGTGATCACCGGCCTGAGCTGCGGCAGGGTGATGGAGCGGAAGGTCCGCCAGGCCGAGGCGCCGTCCAGGGCGGCCGCCTCGTACAGCTCCTTGGGGATCTCCTGGAGACCGCCGTAGAGGATGACCATGTTGAACGGGATGCCGATCCAGATGTTGACCAGGATCACCGACAGCAGCGCCATGCCGGGACTGGTCAGCCACGGGGTGTGACCGCCGAGGCCGAGCGTGTCCAGGAACGAGTTCAGGACGCCCGTGTCCTGGTCGAGGATGCGGCGCCACACGATGCCGGACACCACCATGGGCACCAGCCAGGGCAGCAGGATCAGCGACCGCAGGACACCGTTCAGCGGGAAGCGGCGGCCGAAGAACACCGCGAGCGCGAGCCCGATGCAGAACTGGCCGAGCAGCGACCCGGCGGTGAAGACCAGGGTGTGCCAGAGCGCCTTGCCGAACAGCGGGTCCCGGAACACGTTCGACCAGTTGTCGGCGCCGTTGAAGGGCGCGTCGCCGGTGAAGAACGTCTTCGGTGTGAAGTGCTGGAAGCTCATCACGACGTTGCGGACGAGCGGGTAGCCGAAGAACAGCAGCATGAAGACGACCGCGGGGGCGACGAACCCCCACTGGGCCAGTCTGCGGCGGCGGCGCAGCCGGGCCGGGTCCGGCGCGGTGGCCGTCCGGGACGCCGTCCCGGGCGCCTGGGCGGTGACGATGGACGTGGTCATGGTGGCTTACCTCAGTTCCCGCTCGTGGCCCGCTGCTGGGCGCGCTTCAGGGCGGCCTCGCTGGACTGGCCGGTCAGGGCGGACTGGAAGGCGCTCTGCAGGGCGAGCGACACGCTCGGCCAGCCGGCGCCGAGCTTGGCGGTCCGGGACCGGGCGGCGGCGACCTGGTCGGCGAGCGCGTCCAGCTCGGGCACCCGGGTGCGCCACACGGCGGCGGCCTTGGCGTTGGCCGGGACCATCCAGCTGTTGAGCGCGTAGGTCAGCTGTTCCTTCCGGCTCGCCAGACAGGCGACGATCTCGCCCGCCCGCCTCTCCCGCGCCTCGTCGCCGGTGTTGGGCACGGTGAGCACGGCACCGCCGAGCGGGCCGACGGAGGGCGCGCCCGGCCGGGGGACCGGGATCTTCGCGATGCCCCAGTGCAGCGACTTCTTGGTGTTGAGCGTCTCTACCTGCCAGGGGCCGTTGATCATCATCGCCGCGTTGCCCGCCATGAACTGGTCGTTGACGTCCGCCTGCGTCCAGCTGACCGTCGACTTCGACAGCGAGCCGTCCGCCAGCAGGGTCTTCCAGTAGTCGAGCGCGCCGGCGACCTGCGGGCTGTCCAGCCTGGTCTCGTCGCCGCCGTTGGACCACATGAACGGCGTGAACTGGAAGACGCCGTCCTCCGCGCCGCCCGCGCTGAGCGCCAGCCCGTACCGCTTGCCGCCGGTGAGCTTCCTTGCGGCCTCGCGCAGCTCGTCCCAGGTGGTGGGGACCTTCACACCGGCCCGGTCGAGGACGTCCTTGTTGTAGAACAGCGCCAGGGTGTTCACCGACCGGGCCGCGCCGTAGTACGTGCCCTTGTACGAGCCGAAGTTCACGATGCCCTGGGGGATGTCCCGGGTGCTCAGGCCGAGCGTCCTGAGGTCCACCAGGCCGCCCGCCTCGGCGAACGTCGGCATCTCCGAGGCGTCGAACTGGACGATGTCGGGCAGCGACTTCGAGGACGCCATGCGCAGCGCCTTCGTCATCACCTGCGCGGCCGGGACGCTCTGCTGCTCGATGGTGACGCCGAGCTGCTCGCCGCAGCGGCCCATCGCCTCGGCGTCCCAGCGGTGGTAGGTCTCGTCGGTCGACGAGTTCATCACGGTGAAGACGTCGCCGTCACGCTGCTGACCGCATCCGGTCAGGGCCGCCCCGGCGACCAGGACCGACACGGCGGTGAGTGGTGCCACGGCCCTGCGGGAGCGTCCCCGGCGCCGGGCGACCGGGGACCTCTCGGGAATGCGATTGAAGCGCTTCGACATGCTGCGGCCCTTGCTGTCGTGTGCCCGGCTTCGTCGCCGGGTCTTTTGTTTGGCCTGATGACTAATACGTCAATCCCGCTGTGTCACGCTAGACCCCCACACGTGTTCGTTCGGTTACGCAATGAAGTCACATGCGATTGCTCGGCAGAGAAAACGCAGGTCACGATTGGTGATTGCCGTGCGACGGCCGTGTGACGGCAATTTCCGCTGTGTACGATCAACCCGCCGGGCGACAGCCTCAGCCGTCCCCGCCGAACAGCCCCGCTCCCCCGAGGAAGACCATGAAGTTCACCAACGGGTTCTGGCGCATCCGCGACGGTGTCCAGGTCGCGTACGCCACCGAGGCGCGTGACGTGCGCGTCGAATCGAAGCGCTTCACTGCCTATGCCTCCGTGCAGAAGGTGACGCGCAGAGGGGACACGCTCAACGCGCCGCTCCTCACCGTCGACTGCTTCTCACCCGCCGAGGGCGTCATCGGCGTGCGGGTCACCCACCACGCCGGCACACGCCGTCCCGGACCGGACTTCGCCCTCGCGGCCGAGCCCGGCGGGGCGGGCGAGGTCCGCCGGGACGGCGCCGTCACCGAGCTGACCAGCGGCCCGTTGACCCTGCGCCTGGACCGGGCCGCCCCGTGGTCGCTGACCTTCCACGACGCGGACGGGCGGGAGCTGACCCGGGCGGGCCGCAAGGGCACCGCGTTCGCCACCACCGACGACGGCGCCCACCATGTCCTCACCCAGCTCGCGCTCGGCGTCGGCGAGCAGATCTACGGCCTCGGCGAGCGCTTCACGCCGTTCGTCAAGAACGGCCAGGTGGTCGACATCTGGCAGGCCGACGGCGGCACCAGCAGCGAGCAGGCCTACAAGAACATTCCCTTCTACCTCTCCTCCCGCGGCTACGGCGTCTTCGTCAACCACCCCGGCGCGGTCTCCTTCGAGGTCGGCTCCGAGGCCGTCGGGCAGGTGCAGTTCAGCGTCGAGGACCAGACGCTGGAGTACTACGTCGTCGCCGGCCCCACCCCGAAGGACGTGCTCACCCGCTACACCGGCCTCACCGGCCGCCCGGCGCTGCCGCCCGCCTGGTCCTTCGGCCTGTGGCTGACCACGTCCTTCACCACGGACTACGACGAGCAGACGGTGACGTCCTTCGTGGACGGCATGGCCGAGCGCGGCATCCCGCTGTCCGTCTTCCACTTCGACTGCTTCTGGATGCGCGAGTACCAGTGGTGCGACTTCCAGTGGGACCCCGAGGTCTTCCCCGACCCCGAGGGGATGCTCGCCCGGCTGAAGGCCAGGGGCCTGAAGGTCAGCGCCTGGATCAACCCGTACATCGCGCAGAAGTCCCCGCTGTTCGAGGAGGCCGCCGCGCTCGGGCACCTGGTGCGCCGGCCGGACGGCGACGTGTGGCAGTGGGACCTGTGGCAGGCCGGCATGGGCCTGGTCGACTTCACCAGCCCCGACGCCCGCGCCTGGTTCCAGTCCAAGCTGAAGCCCCTGCTGGACCAGGGCGTGGACTGCTTCAAGACGGACTTCGGCGAGCGCGTCCCCACCGACGTCGTCTGGCACGACGGCTCCGACCCGGAGCGGATGCACAACTACTACACCCACCTGTACAACCGGACCGTGTTCGAACTCCTCGAGAAGGAGCGCGGACAGGGCGAGGCCGTGCTCTTCGCGCGCTCCGCGACGGCGGGCGGCCAGCAGTACCCCGTGCACTGGGGCGGCGACTGCTGGTCGTCCTTCGAGGCCATGTCCGAGTCGCTCCGGGGCGGCCTGTCGCTGTCGCTGAGCGGCTTCGGGTTCTGGAGCCACGACATCGGAGGCTTCGAGGGCACGCCCGACCCGGCGGTCTTCAAGCGCTGGCTGGCCTTCGGCCTGCTGTCCTCCCACAGCCGGCTGCACGGATCGTCGTCCTACCGGGTGCCGTGGGCGTTCGGCGAGGAGGCCGTCGACGTCGCCCGGCGGTTCACCCTGCTCAAGCACCGCCTCATGCCCTACCTGTACGGCGCGTCCGCCGAGGCCCACCGCACCGGTGTCCCCGTGATGCGGCCCATGGTCCTGGAGTTTCCGCAGGACCCGGCCTGCCGCCCGCTCGACCGCCAGTACATGCTGGGCGCCGACCTCCTGGTCGCCCCGGTGTTCAGCGAGGACGGCGAGGTGGAGGTCTACCTCCCCGAGGGCACCTGGACCCACCTCCTCAGCGGCGAGCGGGTCACCGGCCCGGTGTGGCGCACCGAACGGCACGGCTACGACAGCCTCCCGCTCTACGTCCGCGAGGGCGCCGTACTGCCGCTGGCCACCGACGACCAGCGCCCCGACGGCGACTGGCTCGACGACCTGGTCCTGCTGGTCCACCCGTCGCACACGCAGACGTACACCCGCCAGGTGAGCGTCCCCGACCTGACGGGGGCGACGGCCGCGGTGTTCCACGTCCGCCGGGACGGCGACCTGCTGCGTGTCACCGCGGACGGCACCGACCGCCCCTTCACCGTGCGCGTCGCCGGCGGGGCCGGCGCCGCGGGCACGGGCGAGGTGACGGTCCCGCTGCGCTGAGCGGCGCGCCGCGGGCGGATCCACGGCGGCGGTGACCCGGACAGCGGCCACCGCCGCCGGGTCACTCCGGGTGCCCGGGGAGGCTCTGTTCGACCCAGACGGTCTTGCCGTCCTCGGTGTAGCGGGTGCCCCACCGTTCCGAGCAGCGGGCGACGAGCAGCAGCCCCCGGCCGCCCTCGTCGGTGGTGCGGGCGTGCCGCAAGCGCGGCGAGGTACTGCTGCCGTCGGAGACCTCGCAGGTCAGTACGTGGCCGCGGATGAGGCGCAGCCGCACCGGGGGCCCGGCGTAACGGATGGCGTTGGTGACGAGCTCACTGGCTATCAGCTCGGTGGTGAACGCCGCCTCCGCCATGCCCCACGCCGTGAGCTGCCGGGCGACGAGCGACCGGGCCCTGGCGACCACGGACGGATCGCCCGGCAGGTCCCACGACACGACCCGGTCCGGCCCCAGCGCGTGCGTGCGCGCGATCTGGACGGCGGCGTCCTCCTGGGGAGTGCGGGGAATCAGTGCCTCGGTCACCCTGGCGCACGCCTGGCGGGCGGAGCCGGAGAACCCGGCGAGGAGACCGGCCAGGCGTGCGCGGCCAGGGTCCCCCGGACACCGCTGGAAGAGGCCCGGCGTGTACAGGGCGAGCAGCGAACCCTCGGGAAGGCCGATGTCGGCCTTCTCGAACGGCTCACCGGCGCGGGCCAGGGCGGCGCCGAGCGGCGGGTCCAGCGGCACCGTCGTGCCGTCGGGGCACACGATCACGGGCCCGGGGTGCTCCGCGCTGGAGACGGAGCAGCGCCGCGACACGGGGTCGTAGACCAGGTACAGGCAGGTGGCGCCCGTCTCGTCGCCCCCGGCGGAGCCCGGCACGTCCCGCGCCCGCCCGTCCCCGGCCCCGGTGCCGTCGGCGGCGTCGAGCCGGCGCACCAGGTCGTCGAGCCGGGCGAGCAGTTCGTCCGGCTCCAGGTCCAGGTCCGACAGGGTGTGCACCGCCGCGCGCAGCCGTCCCGCGGCGGCGGCGACCTGTACGCCGTGGCCGGGCACCCGGCCCGCGACGAGGGCCACCCGCGCCCCGGAGAGCGCGATCGCGTCGACCCAGTCGCCGCCGGAGCCCGCGTGCACGTACTCGTGCGCCACGTCGAGGGCGTGGTCAGGGGGGAGTCCGCCCGGACGCAGGGCGTGCCGCAGGGCGGTCAGGGAATGGCGCTCCCGCAGGTACCGGCGGCTGTTGTCGAGGCACGCCGCCGTACGCAGCGCGAGTTCTCCGGCCAGGGTCAGATCGTCGCGCTCGAACGTCCTGCGCCGCCCCCAGCGGCAGAACGTGGCGAGCCCGAGGGCACGGTGCTGGGAGAGCAGCGGTACGAGCATCAGGGAGTGGACCTTCTCCGCGGGCGCCCGCAGGCTGTGCAGCGCCCGCTGTCCGAGGGGGCTGAGCGGATCGACCATGCGCGGCTGGAGATCGGTGAGGGCCTCGGCGGCGGCCACCGGAGGCAGGGCGTCGTCCTCGTCGCAGGCCGTCCAGGGTTCCGGGTCGTCCCGGGACCGGCAGGCCGCCCGGCGCAGCACGGTGTCGCCCCGTACGGGACCGGGTCGCAGGTCCTCTCCCGCCAGGACAGGCTCCACCACCTCCACGGCCATGGCGTCCGCCAGCCCGGGCACGGACACCTCCGCGAGACCCCGGACGGTGTCGAGCACGTCGAGGGTGGAGCCGATCCGTGTGCCGGCGCGCGCGAGCACCTCCAGCCGCTCCTGCGCCAGGTGGCGGTCGGTGACGTCGACGGTGGCGTCGGCGACGCCCAGGAGCCGGCCGTGCTCGTCCTGCAGGGGGAAGACGGAAGCCGAATAGACGTGCTCGTGCTCGGGATCCCCCGGCGGGCGCAGGCGCTTCTCGACACCGATGACCGGCCGGCGCGTGGCGAGCACCTTCTCCATCACGCCCTCCACCGACTCCGTGGGGAAGTCGGGCCACACCTCCGTGGGGCGTCTGCCGACGGCTTCCGCCGCACGGACGCCCCGCATGCCTTCCGCGGCCGGGTTGAACCGGACGATCCGCAGATCGGGATCGAGGAGGTACAGACCCGCGGGTGAGACGGTGAAGAGCGTCTCCAGGAGGGCGTGGTCGAGTGCGGCGGCCGGGCTCGCCTCTTCCACGGGGGTGAGGGTCACCGCCCACTGGCTCCCCGCCGCGTCCTCGCGCGCGCGGCGGACGGTGAGCCGGCAGGGCAGGATGCCACCGTCCTGGCAGCGCAGTGGTACGGCGGTGTCACCGAAGGGGTGCGCGGTGGTGCCGGCACCGATGAGCAGGTCGGCCACCGGGCGGCCCACCACGGCACCGGCCGGGTAGCCCAGCAGCCCTTCGGCCGCCGGACTCCACTCGACCACCGTGCCCCGCTGGTCCATGACCATGTGGGCCCGGTTCTCCGCCGGGACGCCGTCGTGGGGGTCACCGTGGTGGGTGGCACGAGATGCGCCCATGGTCCTCGGCTCTCACTTGCCCCAGAGCTCGGTACGCCCCTCAGTCTCCTCCCGGACGGGCGTCCGCGACATCGGAGCCGCCGGCCGGTCCGGGCCGCGGCCCGCAGGCGCTCTGCCGTCCGCCGGGGCGGGCGTGGACCCGGACGCCCGCTCCGGACGGCCGTCACCGGGTGGCCGCAGCCGAGGACGAGGTGGGCCGGCGGGTACCCGGCCTCGCCGACCTGAGCGGCGCGGCGGCCGGCCCGGACGACGGTGAAACCGGACGTGCCGGACCGGGGCCGGCTGGTGGTCGCGTGCGGTCCGGCCTGGTGAGTGCCGGACCGCGAGCCCAACGGGGGGCGACCGCGCCAGGCGCCGCGTCAACCGCCCAGGTGACCCGCGCGGGTTGACCCGCCGTTACGAGAGGACCGTCACCGTCCTCGCTGTCGGTTGCGGGGTTGTTCGCGGAACGTTTCCGTCTTTTGTTGACTATTCAGCCATGTGCCGGACCGCAGGACCGCCGGGATGCCGGGGACGGACGGGTGGAAATAGGATGGCCGTAGCGACGGTGCACGGAACCGCGTGTCCACGGCAGTGGGCCTGGAGGTGCACGATGAGCGACCCCACCGGCATCCACCCCGACCGGCTCCTCAGTTCGGCGGGGACCGCCGGTCGGACAGGGGCGTGCGCACCGTCCCCGGCTGCTCGCGCACCTCGCTCGTGGCCCACCGGATCCGGCACGGGATCCGCGGTGCCGGGCAGGGGGTCCGCCCCGGCGACGTCTGCCGGCGACGGCGCGAACTCCTCGATCCCGGCCTGACGTTCCGGGACACGCGGACCCGAAGGTCCCGAGCCGAGGCGGAGGTGCTTGAAGATGCCGTACCAGACGGCGGTCACCGTCCAGGCCGCCCTGCCGCCGGACCGGGTCGCCGAGGTGCGGGAACTGCTGCACGAGGCCGGGCGGAAGACCACGGCCGGTGAGCTGTTCCCCTTCGCCGAGATACCCGGCGTGCACTTCGCGCGCGTCGTCCTCGTACCCGGGGGACCCGGCGGGGCCACGGCGGGCATGCCGCCCAGCGTCGTGTACATGAGCGAGGTGGACGGGCCCGCCGAGGCGCACCTCGCCGATCTCGTCCGCGCGGCGGGCGACGGCCTGGACCGGGTGTTCGGGCACTGCGCCGGATACCCGGCAGGCGGCTCCCCGGACGCCGCGCGGACCGACTGGCTGCGCGCCCATGCGGTGCCCTGCGCCGCGTTCTACGTCAACACCGTCGGCAGGGGGCGGCAGCAGATCGAACAGGAGGCCCTGCTGCGCGAGGTGATCGAGGACTTCCTCGACCGGAACGGACCGGCTCTGGCCGGCAGGAGCCCCGTGGAGATCAGGGCCGCCGTCCAGGAGTACGTCGAAGGCCGCGAGGACCTCGCCTGGGCCCGTACCGGACCCCCGCCGCCCCCGCTCGGGTGGCGGATCCGCCGGGCCGCCCACCTGGTCGGGGTTCCGCTGGCCGCCCTGGCGCTGCTGCCGCCGCTCGCGGTCGCCCTGCCGGTCTGGGCCGTCCTGCTCAGGCGGCACGAACGCCGCGACGTCCCCGACCGCGCCCGCCCGAGCCACGACCGCATACGCGAACTGGCGGGCTGCGAGGACTTCGTGGCGCAGAACCCGTTCACCGCCGTCGGCTCCGTCAAGGCCGGCCCGTTCCGGCGGCTCACGCTCACCGCCGTCCTGTTCGCCGTGGACTACGGCGTCCGCCACGTCTTCGACCGGGGGAACCTCGCCGGGGTCAAGACCATCCACTTCGCCCGCTGGCTGTTCGTCGACGGGAAACGGCGCGTGATCTTCGCCAGCAACTACGACGGCAGCCTGGAAAGCTACATGGACGACTTCATCGACAAGGTGGCCTGGGGACTCAACGCCGTCTTCAGCAACGGCCGCGGCTATCCGCGGACCCGGTGGCTCGTGCTGGACGGCGCCAGGGACGAGCAGGCCTTCAAGAACTACCTGCGGTGCCACCAGGTGCCGACGCAGGTCTGGTACTCCGCGTACGACACCTCCACCGCCCACGACCTCGACATCAACGCCCGCATCCGGGCGGGCCTCTTCGGGCACCTCGGCCCCGCCGAGACGGAGGCCTGGCTGGCCCTGTTCTGAAGGGCTCGAAGGAAGGGTGACACCATGACGCCGCCGCTGGAACTCGACGACATCCAGGGCCTGGTCACCCGCGGCTACCGCACCCTGGCCTCGGCCTGCTTCCTGGTGCTCGCCGCCGCCGGGCCGGCGGCCGGCGCCCGTGCCGCACTGGGCCGGCTGGCACCCCGGGTGGCGAACAGCTGCTCCGACCCGGCGGACACCGCCGTCCATGTGGCCCTCACCTCGGACGGCCTGCGGCGCCTCGGAGTGGAGACACCGGAGCCGGACGGGTTCCCGTACGAGTTCGTCGCAGGCATGACCGACCCCGACCGCAGCCGCTTCCTCGGGGACGTCGGGGAGAACGCGCCCCGGCACTGGCGGTGGGGCGGCCCGGCCGGCCCGCCGGTGCACGTCCTGGTGATGCTCTACGCGCGCGACGGGCAGCGGCTGCGGCAACTGGAGGCCGAGACACGCCACGAGGTCCTGACGCCCGGCGCGTTCACCGAGACCGTACGGCTGGGCACCGCCGAGCTGACCGACCACGAGCCCTTCGGCTTCCGCGACGGCATCTCCCAGCCCCTCGTCGAAGGTCTGCCCAAGGCCACGGCGGCAGCCGGCGACGCGGACACGGACCCCGGACAGCAGGTCGTCAGGGCCGGGGAGTTCCTCCTCGGCTACCCCAACGAGTACGGGCTGCTGACGGACCGCCCGCTGCTGCCGACCCGCCGCGACCCCCTCGGCGTGCTGCCCCGCGCCCCCGAGGGCGGCGCGGACTTCGGGCGCAACGGCAGCTACCTGGTCTTCCGGCAGCTCCACCAGGACGTCGAGGCCTTCCGGGACTACCTCGAAGCGGAGACACGCCGTCCCGACGGCAGCAGCGACCCCGCCGCACAGGAGGCGCTCGCCGCGCGCATGGTGGGACGCTGGCCCGGCGGCGCCCCCCTGGTCCGGGCACCCGAGCACGACGACCCCGCACTGGCCACGGACAACGGCTTCGGCTACCACGCCACGGATCCGGCCGGTCTGCGCTGCCCGCTCGGCGCCCACATCCGCCGCGCCAACCCCCGCGACTCCCTCGACCCGCGTCCCGGCTCCGCCGATTCGGTCGCCGTCGGACGCCGCCACCGGCTGCTGCGCCGCGGCCGGCCCTACGGCCCCGACGGCGCGGGGGACGGCCCGGACGCACACGGGCTGCACTTCCTCGCACTGAACGCCAACATCTCCCGCCAGTTCGAGTTCATCCAGCACACCTGGCTCGACAACCCGAACTTCAACGGACTGCACGACGGCCCCGACCCGATCGTCGCGCCGCGCCAGGAACGCCGCGCGACCTTCACCGAACAGGGCAGGCCCTTCCGCACCCGCCACGTCGGCCTGCCGCAGTTCGTCACCGTGCGGGGCGGCGCCTACTTCTTCCTGCCGGGGCTGAAGGCACTGCACTACCTCTGCACGGCCGTACCCGAGGACGGACGGCAGTGAACGCCGGGCAGCGCCTCAACGACGCGGTCCTCGGATGCGTCCTGCTGGAGCGGCGCATCGACCCCTACGTGCGCCCCCTGTTCGACCGGACGCTGCTGCGTCCCCTCCAGGCCGCGGTGCAGTGGTGCGTCAACGTACGCCGCCGGGACGAACACCTGGGCCTCGCCGAAGAGCGGGCCGTGCCGGGCGAGGCGGCGGTCGCCGAGGCCATCGCCCAGCAGATGGCCCGCTTCGTCCGGCGCCAGTACCGGCCGGGTCAGGCCCAACGGGCCGGCAACACCAAGACCTACGGGGTCGTCCACGCGGACTTCACCGTCCGCGACGACCTGCCCGCACGGCTGCGCCACGGCGTGTTCCGCACCCCCGCCACCTACCGCGCCTGGGTCCGCTTCGCGGGTCCCGGCCCCCTCGCGCCGCCCGACATCAAGGACAACGGCATCCTCAGCATCGGCGTCAAACTCCTCGGCGTCGACGGCGAGAAGCTGCTCGACGACGAGCGGTGGACCCAGGACTTCACCGGCATCAGCGCGCCGACCTTCACCACGCCCGACGTCGTGGAGAACCTCCGGCTCCAACGGCACGTCTTCGCGGGCACCCCGGTCCTGTACTTCCTCGACCCCTCCCACCCGCACCTCTGCGACATGATCATGCAGGGGCTCTACGCGAAGACCCAGACCAGCCCGCTGGAGGCCCGCTACTGGAGCTGCGCACCGTATCTGCTCGGGGCGGGCCAGGCCATGCAGTACTCCCTCGTGCCCCGCGAGGCGACCCGCAGCCGGGTGCCCCGGCACCCTCCCGACGACTACCTGCGGCAGGCCCTGGCCGCCGCACTGCGGGAACGCGACGTCTGCTTCGACTTCCTGGTCCAGGTGCAGACCGACGCCCACCGGATGCCGGTCGAGAACGCGTCCGTCGTATGGCCCGAACGCCTCTCGCCGTTCGTGCCGGTGGCCACCCTGCGCCTGCACCGGCAGGAGTGCGATCCGGCCGGCCAGTTCGCCCGCGCCGACCGGCTGTCCTTCAACCCCTGGCACGCCGTGCCCGAACACCGGCCGCTGGGCAACCAGAACCGTGCCCGCCGCACGATCTACCTGCGGCTCGCGCGGCTCAGACAGTCCATGAACGGCACGCCGCACCAGGAGCCCGGAGAGGAGGAATGACGGGCCGGCGGCCGCCCGCGGCCCCGACGCGCACATCGGGACCGCTTCCCATATCGTAGGAAACGAGGGCGCGAACATCCTCCGGATGCACGCCTGGAAGGGACGCTGAGATGGACGTGCGGACAGCCGCGCGCCGTTCTCTGGCCGTCATCCGACTGGTGAACGGCGCAGCGGCGCTGCTGACCCCGCGAGTGATGGCCCGCCGTCTGGGCGCGGACCCCGCACAGCCCGCCCTGGTCTACGTGCTCCGCATGTTCGGGGTGCGCACCGTGGTCATCGGCGCCCGGCTCCTCTGCCCCGCGGACCCGGACGAACGCGACCGCGAGCTGCGGACCGGCACGCTCATCCACGCGAGCGACGCCCTCGCGGCCGCCTGCGCCGGGCGCGAGGGCCTGCTGCCGCGCCGCATGGCCACCGCGGCCACGGCCATCTCGACGCTCAACGTCGCCCTGACACTCGTCGCCCGGGGAGGGTCCTGCCGGCTGCCGGACGTCCGCTGATGCCGCAGCCGCCGCGCCGGGCCTCCCGGGATGGGACGCCGGAAGGAATCCCCTCATGAGCACAGCACCACAAGGCCGGGCCCCGTGGTTCGTGCGGCTGCACGACCGGCTGGCGGTCGCCGTCGACCAGAGGATCGGCTGGCAGCGCCTGCCCAAGCCCCTCGGTCTGCTGACCCTCGTCGGCCTGCGGGACAACCTGCGCCGCAAGAACCTCTTCGACACCGGCTCCTACCCGTCGTACGGCCTGCCGGACGTCGGCCCCCCGAACGCGCGGTACTCCACGGAGCGCACGGCCGACGGGACCTACAACGACCTGACCGATCCCCGCATGGGCATGGCCCGTTCGCGCTTCGGCCGCAACGTGCCACCGGACCGGGCCTTTCCCGAACCCGAGCCGCGCCTGCTCTCCCCGAGCCCCCGCGAGGTGAGCCGGGCCCTGCTGACCCGGGACGCGTTCGTCCCCGCCGAGTCCGTCAACGCCCTCGTCCCCGCCTGGCTCCAGTTCATGGTCAGGGACTGGGTCAGTCACGGGCAGGGCACCATGGACCGCCCCTGGCACATCGACCTGACCGACGACGACCCGTGGCCCGCACCACCGATGCTCATCCCGCGGACCATCCCGGACCCCACCCGCCCCGACGGGACCGACGGTCTGCCGCCGACCTTCCTCAACGAGAACTCGCCCTGGTGGGACGCGTCCCAGCTGTACGGGAACAACCTGGACGAGCAGCGGTCGCTGCGCACCGGCCAGGGCGGCAGGCTCCGGGTCCCCGACGGGCCGCTGTTCCCCGACGACCCGGACAAGGACCCGGCGGCGATCCCGGGCTTCTGGGTCGGACTGGCCATGATGCACCTGGTCTTCCTGCTCGAGCACAACGCCATCTGCGGGGCGTTGCACGACGCCTACCCGACCTGGTCCGACGAGGAGCTCTTCCAGCGGGCACGGCTCGTCAACGCGGCGCTCATCGCCAAGATCCACACCGTGGAGTGGACCCCCGCCGTCATCAGCCACCCGACGACCGTCACCGCCCTGCACGCCAACTGGTACGGCCTGCTGGGCCGGCGCCTGCACAGGCTGCTCGGCCGGGTCGGCGGCGGCGAGGTGCTCAGCGGCATCGTGGGCGGGCGCACGGACCACTTCGGCGTCCCGTACTCGCTCACCGAGGAGTTCGTCGCCGTCTACCGCATGCACCCCCTCATCCCGGACGACTGGAGCTTCCGGTCGGCCGCCGACGACTCGCTCCTGCAGGAGGCCGGCTTCCGCGAACTGACGGGGTGGCACGCGTACGAGATCCTCGGCAAGCACACCCTGAGCGACCTGCTCTACTCCTTCGGCACCTCGCACCCGGGTCTGGTGACCCTGCACAACTACCCCCGGGCCCTCCAGGAGTTCCAACGGCCCGACGGCAAGCTCATGGACCTCGGAGCCGTCGACATCCTGCGCTCACGCGAGGTGGGGGTGCCCCGCTACAACGAGTTCCGGCGCCAGCTCCACCTCCGCCCCGCCGAGGACTTCGACACCCTCACGGACAACCCCGTCTGGGCCGAGGAGATGCGCCGTGTCTACGGCGGGGACATCGAGCGCGTGGACCTCTCGGTGGGCCTGTTCGCCGAGCCCCGCCCCCAGGGCTTCGCGTTCAGCGACACGGCCTTCCGCGTCTTCGTCCTGATGGCCTCCCGCCGCCTCAACAGCGACCGGTTCCTGACCAGGGACTACACACCGCAGGTGTACACCCGGACCGGCCTGGACTGGATCGAGGACAACACCATGACCAGCGTGCTGCTACGGCACTTCCCCGGGCTGCGGGCGTCCCTGCGGTCGGTGGACAACGCCTTCGCCCCGTGGACCGCGGCCGGGGGCGCGCGGTGAGACACGAAACGGATGACGACGCGACGCGCCGCCCGCCGGCCCCACCGCGGGACGAGGGCCCCGGCACGCTGTCGCGCGTGCGCAGCTGCGTCCTGGCCGTCGTGGCCGTCGCCGTCGCCGGCGCGGGGCTCTGGATCCGCCACCTCGCGCCCGCCGTCGACGACGTGGGGCTGCAACTGGCCGGCGGCGCGCGTGCGGCGCACACCCTCGTCGGCGACCGGACGGCCGACTTCCGTACGGCACTGAGGGCCGACTTCGTCCTCACAGGGACCTACACCGCCGGCATGGTGCTCGTGTTCTGGCTGAGCAGCCGCACCATAGCGGTGCGCATGCGGCATCGCTGCCTGGTCGTGTACGGGATCGGCGCGGCCGTCGCGGCGTGCGTGTGCGCCGTGACCGAGAAACTGCTGCTTCTCCACGGGCTGAGCGGCGCGGACTGGGCGTTCGCGTGGGCGGCGGGCTTCGCGACGGTCAAGTGGCTGCTGCTCGTCCTCACCGTTCCGGTCGCCGCCGTCCTCGTCGTGATCATCCTCAAACGGGCCGCGTTCCACGGTCGTACCCGGCGCCGGTTCGCAAGCGAGCGCACCCGCCGCCGGACATGCGTCTGCGGGAACGGACACGGGGGTGTCACGACCCCCGCCGGCCCCGACGTCGTCCCGCCCTGGCCCGTGATGGTGTGGGGCCGGACGCGCTGGCCGGGGACAGCGCGTGATGGATCCTCGCGTTCCAGGCAGGCGCGTTCCAGGCAGGCGCGTTCCAGGGAGGCGCGCTGGGAGAACGGCAGCCGGGTGCCGCCCGGCCGGGAACAGGGCGGCCTCGGTTTCTGCGTCTCGGGCGGCGGCATCCGCTCGGCCTGCGTCGCCCTGGGCGCGCTGCAGGCCCTGCGCCCCCAGCTGCGCCGGGCCCGGTACCTGGTGTCGGTCTCCGGGGGCGGCTACACCGCGGGTGCCCTGCAACTGGCGCTGGCCGGGACGGACCAGGGCCAGGGCAGCGACCGGAGCGGGACCTGCACCGCCCGCGACGTCTTCATGCCCGGTACGCCGGAAGAGGACCACACCCGCCGGCACTCCAAGTACGTCGCGGAGGGCACCGGCCAGTGGCTGGCCGCCGTCGGGGCCGTCCTGCGGGGCCTGCTGGCCTCCCTGGGGCTGCTCACCGCGGCCCTGCTGGTGCTGGGGCTCGCCCTGAGCTGGGGCTACCGCCTCGTCCCGCTGGCGGACCCGGACCGGCTCCCGGGCTTCAAGGCGCCCGCGCTGTGGGCCGTCCTGGCCCTCCTGTGCGGCGCGGCCGTGTTCTGGTTCCTGTGGCTGGTGTCCTTGTTCCTCGCCATCCGGTTCCTGTCGGGCGTGCTGAAGAAGGCCTTCCTCACGTTCGTGGCGGCGGGCCTGCTGCTGGCCGTCGTGGTGGTGATCCTCCCCGCGCTGGAGTGGGTGACGGCGCGTCTGTGGACCCTCCACGGCCCGGGGACCGCGGTGAGCGGCGGAGTCGTGGGGCTGCTCACCTACCTGACCGTGCTGGCCGGCACCACCTGGCGGCGCGTCGAGTCCACCGAGCACGCCGTCCGGTCCGCCCGGCGCGGGCGGCTGGTGCGCGCCGTGCCTCTTGTCGGCAAGTACCTGATGGTGTGGGCGGTTCTCGTCGTGGTGGCGGTGGCCTCCCTGCTCGTCCTCGGCGGGGCGATCCACGCCGGGCGGACCTGGCCCGTGGCGGTCCAGATCGGGCTTCCCGTCGTCCTGTGCGCGGTCGCGCTGAGCCTCGACCAGACGTGGACGAGTCTCCACCCCTTCTACCGGGCCCGTCTGGCCACGGCCTTCGCCGTCCGCCGCAAGACCGACGAGGACGGTGAACAGCTGGCGGTGCCCTACGACTTCGACGAGCCGACCCCGCTCGCCTGCTACGGCAGGCGGCACCCCGGCTTCCCCCAGGTCGTCTTCGCGGCGGCGGCCAACCTGTCCGGCGACGACCGCACACCGCCGGGGCGGCACGCGGTGTCGTTCACCCTGTCGCACGACTACGTCGGCGGTCCGGACGTCGGGTACGCCCGGACGGACGTCCTGTGGCAGCGCACCGGACCCGTCATCCGCAAGGACCTGACCGTCGAGTCGGCCGTCGCCGTCTCCGGCGCGGCCTTCGCCTCGGCCATGGGACGCCAGGCACGCGCGTTCCAGACGCTGTTCGCGCTCTCCAACGCCCGGCTCGGCACCTGGCTCCCCAACCCCGGCGTGCTGGGGGCCCTCTGGGACGAGCACGCCGACTGGGGGCTGCCTCCGCTGCCCGGCATCCGCCGCCTGCCGTACCTGCTGCGGGAGGTGGCCGGCCGCTACCCGCTGGACGACCGGATGCTGCTGGTCACGGACGGCGGGCACTACGAGAACCTCGGCCTGGTCGAGTTGCTCCGGCACGGCGTCGACACCGCCGTGTGCGTGGACGCCAGCGGGGGCTCCGGCGCCTTCGCCCCCGCTCTCGGCGAGGCCATGGCGCTGGCCAAGGAGGAACTCGGCGTCGAGATCAGGATCGCCCGCGAGGACTGGCAGAAGCTCGTCCCCGGCAGCGCGCCTCCCCTCACACCGCAGCCGCCCCAGCCGTCGCAGCCGAACCAGCCCGCACAGCCACCCCCGCCGAACCCATTGGCCGCCCTCGACCTGCGGCTCTCGGCCGACGCGGTGGTCGTGGGCGAGATCGTCTATCCGCGGCCACGGGTGGACGAACACGGCCGAGAACTGGGGACGAAGGGACGGCTGATCGTCGCCCGGGCCACGCTGACCCCCGACATGCCCTACGCACTCCTCGCGTACGCCCAGGCCAACCATGCGTTTCCGCACGACGGTACCAGCGACCAGTGGTTCGACAGCCGGCGCTTCGACGCCTACCAGGCACTCGGCCACTGGATCGGTGAGCGCGTCGCGAAACTGCTCCCGCCCGGGAGCTGCCCGCCCCGGCCCGGATACCGGGGTGACGGAAGTCCGCGCGCGCGCCGGCCGGCGGGAACCGGCGCGTGAGGGGAGGCCGGGCGGAGGGGTGCCCTGAGCGGGGGGGTTCCCCGGTCTCCCGCGACGGCCTGGTGGCTGGCGGGAGGTGCGCGGTGGGGGCTGGCTGCAATGACGTCGCCGTGGTCGCGTTCCTAGCGTTGACGCGTCGGCCGATCCGGCCGGACCCGGGCTCGCCTCGCCGAGCCGACAACGGTTCGAACCCCCTATGAGAACGGGAAACGCACGTGAGAGCTGTCTGCACCGTCTTCGTGGGAACCCAGCCCATGGTGGTGAGTGTCGCCGGTGAATTGGACATCGCGACCGCCGTCCACACCGATGCCATCCTCACCGCCGCGACCAGCGGCACACATCCTGAGGTCGTCATAGACCTGAGACAGGTGACCTTCCTGGACTGCGCGGGAGTGCGCCCCCTGGCGGCCGCCGCGCGCCGAGTCCACGAGGCGGGCGGCGCGCTGACCCTGCTGGCCGGTCACCCCATGGTCGTCAGGGTCCTGCGCTTCAACAATCTGATGCCCGACGGAGCGGCGCCGGCCGGGGGCGCCGAGCCGGCCCGGCACCTCCCCGCGTACCCGATCGCGGTGCATCACTGCGACCACCGCTGTCGTGCGCTCGCCAGGGAACGCTGACGGAAACCGCCCGCGTTCGTCACGTCAGGGGAAGGCGCGCCCGGAGGGTCGTCCCGTGACCGCTCGGGCTGTGGAGGGTGAGCGTCCCGCCCAGGGCCCCGACACGGTCGCTCAGACCCACCAGGCCCGAGCCCTGCCCCGGAACGGCCCCTCCCACTCCGTCGTCGTGAACGCACAGGAGCAGGACGTCGTCGCCGGCGTGCGCACGGACGCGAACGCAGGACGCGCGGGCGTGCTTGGCGGTGTTGGCCAGTGCCTCCGAGACGACGTAGTAGGCCGCCACCTCGACCGGCTCGGGCAGTCGGCGCGGGACATCGACGTCGAGTTCCACCGGTACGAGTGAGCGACGAGCCAGGGCCCGGAGCGCGGGCGGCAGCCCGCCCTCCGACAGGATGGCCGGGTGGATGCCGCGGGCGAGCTCGCGCAGGTCGTCGAGCGCCGCCAGCAGCGTCTCGCCGACCCGGACCACCCGGGCCCTCAGCTCCGGTCGATCCACCGGGACGGCGTTCTGGGCGGCCCGCAGTTCCAGCACCAGGGAGAGCAGCCGCTGCTGGGCGCCGTCGTGCAGGTCGCGTTCGATGCGTCGCCGGGCCTGGTCGGCGGCCGCGATGATCCTGGACCGCGAGGTGGACAGTTCGGCATGGCTCTCCTCCAGCGAGTCGGCCATCCGGTTGAAGCTGCGTTCCAGCACGCCGATCTCACCGACCCCCGTCTCCGGTGTGCGTGCGGTCAGGTCGCCGCCCGCCAGCCGGCCGGCCATGGCGGCCGCCCGTCGCACGGGACGCACGACCGCCCGGGTGACGTAGACCGCGAATCCGACGACGAGCACCACCGTTCCCGTCAGACCTCCGATGGTCGCGACGACCGCCTGGTCGGCGACCGCGGCGGCGCGTTCCTCCCGGGTCGCCGCGAGCGTCCGTTCGGTGACCACGATGCGGTGGCACTCGATCCGTATCGCCTCCACGCGTCGGTCGAGTTCCGCGCCCGTGGCCGTGGGCCGCATCGCCGGGAGGCCGTGGTTCACGACGTCGGGCAGGGGCATGGAGTACGCCTTGCCGACGTACGCGAAGCCCGCTCGGCGGACCTGCTCCGTCCTGATCCGCTGGGCGGAGTCGGCCAGGCGTGTCAGCGTCTCGATCTCCTTGGGCAGGGCGGCCTGGGCCGCCTGCCAGCGCTTGACGAACCGCGTGTGGCCGGTCAGTTCGTAGCCGCGCATGTCCGTCTGGAGACTGACGACGCTGTTCCGCACCTGGTTGGCCGCCAGCAGCAGCTCCTGGGATCGCTGCGCGAGCCGCTGCGAGGCGCGCAGATTGACGCTCGAGCGGAACAGGAGGGCGAAGGCCAGGCTGATGAGGAGCACGAGGAACCCACTGGCGACGACCACGCGGCGCACGAGATCGCCGGTCACGCTGGTTCCCCGGGCACGGGAGGCGAGCGGACGCACGTTTCCTCCCTGTTGTGAAACAGGTGTTCGCGCGGGCCTCGGGCAGATGCCCACCGGACGAGACCCAAGGACAATGGCGGATGTGACGCCAGGAGGCTCGGCGTCCCGCCCTGGGGACGGCCCGAGCCGGAACGGACCGGCCATGACGGACCTGAGGGTCGTCCTGGCCGAGGACGACGTGCTGTTCCGCGCGGGGCTCGCCGGCCTGCTCCGGGGTGCGGGCTGCGCGGTGGTGGGGCAGACCGCCGACGCCGTCCAACTGCTCGAAGTCGTCAGGGCGGCGAGGCCGGACCTGGTCGTGACCGATATCCGGATGCCGCCCGGGCAGGCCACCGAAGGGCTGGACGCGGCCCGCACCATCCGCCAGGAGTTCCCCGACGTCGGCATCCTGGTCCTGTCGGCGTACGCCGAGGTCGACCGTGCGCTGGAACTCCTGGAGAGCGGTCACGGCGTCGGTTACCTGCTCAAGAGCCGGGTGGGCGATGTGCAGGACTTCCTGGAGGCGGTGCACCGGGTCGCCAGGGGCGGGTCAGTGGTCGATCCCGCACTGGTACGGGAACTCGTGTCCGCCCGTCGCAGGGAGGATCCGCTGGCGACCCTCAGCGCGCGCGAACGCGACGTACTGGAACTGATGGCCGAGGGCCGTTCCAATGCCGGTATCGCCCGCCGTCTGTGGGTCACCGAGGGAACGGTGGAGAAACATGTGCGCAGTATCCTCACGAAGCTGAATCTGCCGGAGACCGACGACGATCACCGCCGTGTCCGGGCCGTCATCACCTTTCTCGAGGCTCGATGACCGAGCCGCCCCGGATGGCACCGCCTGACAGGCCGGACTTCGCGAGGAATCCGACCGCCGGGCTCTTTTGAACCAGCTCACCATAGTCCTCCTCCGCGTGGTTGGAGACAAGGACGACCGGGGGAGGGGAGGGGCCCGTCGCACCGTGCAGTCGGCGGGTCAGCTCCAAGCCGCTTTCGGCACCCAGGCCGACATCCACCAGCACCACGTCCGGCCGCACGCGGAAACCAGGCCGGCATTACCGCTGGCCGGAGGAATTCGACGTTCGAATTCCGTAATGAAGGGACGGACGTGAGATCTTGACGCGGGCGCAACCGGTCCCGCATATTGGAAATCCGCGTAGCGGAAATGCATTTTCGGAATGCGGCAAGAATGTGACAAGATTGCGGTAAGAGAGCCTTTCATGAAATTCCCTGCTCGCGGTCTCCCGCCGCCCGGTCCCGACGACCGTGCACTCCCTGGCGGCCGACCACCGGCCGAAAGCATCCGGGCGCAGGTGGTACTGCCGCTCCTGCTCATCGCGGCGATCACCCTCGCGGCATCCTTCGCCCCCCTGGCCATCCACCTCTCCCCGCTCCTCGTGGCCGCCCCCACGTGCACCGCGGCGTTCGCACGGACGCCGGTGACGGTCGCCATGGCCCTGATCGCCAGTGCGGCCCTGGTCCTCGTCGACTGGCACGACGGTCTGCTGCGTTCGGCTCTGTTGCCCATCCACATCGGCGCCCTGCTCGCGGTCTCCGGCTGCGTCGTCGTCGCGCGCGCCCTGCACGACCGCGATCTGAGAGAGCTCACGCAGGTACGGGCGGTGTCGGAAGCGGCCCAGCGGGTCGTGCTGCGGCCCCTGCCCCGCGCACTGGGCTCCTTGCGCATCGCGTCGCTGTACCGGGCGGCCACCGCGCACGCGCTGGTCGGCGGCGACCTGTACGCCGCCGCCCGTACCGGCCGCACCACCCGCATCCTCATAGGGGACGTCCGCGGCAAGGGCCTGCCCGCCGTCGAGGACGCCTCCGCGCTCCTCGGTGCCTTCCGTGAGGCCGCCCATGAACACGGGACGCTGCCGGAGCTGGCGGCTGCCCTGGAACGCAGCGTCCGCAGGCACCTGGCCGAGACGGCGGAGCGGGACCCCGACAGCGCCGAGCGTTTCATCACGGCTCTGCTGGCCGAGCTTCCCGACGGGGAGGAGACCGTCCGGATCGTCAGCTGCGGGCATCCACCGCCCCTGCTGAAGCAACGCGGCCGGGTGAGCCTCCTGCGGGTGAGCCGGCCGGCCCCGCCCCTCGGACTGGCCGGAAGCACGACGGACGCCTTTCCCCTGCACGCCTTCGCGTTCGTTCCCGGCGACACGCTGTTGCTCTACACCGACGGACTCGTCGAGGCGCGTGACAGCAGCGGCGCCTTCTATCCCGTCCTCGAACGCGCCGCCACCTGGGCCTGGAGGTGCCCGCAGCACCTCCTGCAGCACATCAGCCAGGACCTCAGCAGCCATGCGGGTCCCCGCCTGGACGACGACCTCGCCCTGGTGGCCGTGCACTGCCCTGCCCGTTCGTCCCATCCCCTTCAGGCACCCGCCTGACCCGCGGTGCCGGTGCGACGTGCCGACGCACGACACGACGGCACCCCGGACACGGACGGACCCGCCGGCGCGCGATCCACGGTCTTCCGTGCCCTGTCAACACGCCCATCATGAAAGGACAGTGACCGGGATGGCCACTGTACGACGCCTGTCCCGGCGACCCTGCTCGCTGCTGGTCGCCTACCTCGGCGCGACCTGTGCGGTTCAGCTGGCCGCATCCGGCGGCGGGTTGGTCCGCTGGTCCGCCTACTCCGTACTGGCGCCCCTCGTGGCGGCCGGTCTGCTTCCCCTGCGGCGCACCCTCGCCATCGGGGTGGCGACGCTGGCCGCCAGCGTGGCCGTCTACGGCTTCGCGATCCGCGGAGTGTCCGAAGGAGGCCGCACGGTCGTGATCTGCGCGGCCGGGCTCTCACTCGCTCTGAGCCTCGTCATGTGCCGGACGCGCCTGGCCCCGCACCACGGCGCACGGACCCCGGCACAGCGGCTCGTGCCGGACATCGACAGCACACGGACCGGTCCGGACGGCGAGCAGGCTGCCGACGACGTCCCCGGCGGCACCCCCGCGTTCTCGACGACCGGCATACATGTCGGACCGTTGCCGCGGCCCGCGGCACTGGAACTCGCCGGCTGCCGCGCCGCCGCCCACGGCACCGCGGGAGCCGAAGCCCACTGGCTCGACGCGATCGCACTGCCAGGCGCCCGGGTCGCGCTCGTCGCCGGGTCCGTCGCCGAGAACGGCACTCCCGCGCCCACCCTCGCCCGTGAACTGCGCGCCGCCGTACGCACGCTGGCCGAGATGGACCTGCGACCCGAAGAGCTCCTGTCCCGCCTGGCGCACGTCCTGGACCGACTGCGGTCCGACGGCGAGCCGAGCCCGCACGGCGAGGACGCGTCCGGTGTGGCCGTGGGTTGCCTGTACGCGGTCTACGACCCCGTCTCCGGCCGCTGCACCCTCGCAGGCGCCGGCCACCCCGCGCTGACCGTCCTGCGGCCGGACGGCGCGCTCAGCACGCTGGACGTCCCGTCCCACCCCCTCCTGGGACAGGCGCCACCGCCCATGGAGGCCACGGAGATCGATCTGCCGGACCGCAGTCTTCTCCTGCTGCACGCGCACACGCCCCGGACACCCGGCCCGGCGGCCGGGACCGGTCCGGCCGCGCTGTTCACCGCGGGCCCCGGATCGCCGTCCCGCCTGCCGGCTCTCAGCCGGTCGGCGCTCGACTTCCTGCTGTCCGAGGGGCGTTTCACCCACGCCGGTGTGCTCGCGGCCCGCACACGCACGTTCGACGGCGACAACGTCGCCTCATGGGAGCTCGGGGACGACCTCGCCGCCGTCTCCCAGGCCCGCAGGCACGTCGGGGCGAAGCTGACCGAGTGGGGCCTTGAGGACGCCGCACCCACCACGGAGCTCATCGTCAGCGAGCTGGTCACCAACGCCATCCGCCATGCCCGGCCCCCGGTCCGGTTGCGTCTGATCCTCCAGGGGGCGCGACTGACCTGCGAGGTCTCCGACGACAGCAGCACCTCCCCGTACCTACGGCAGGCCAACACCTTCGACGAGAGCGGACGGGGCCTGTTCATCGTCTCCCAGCTCGCCCGGCGGTGGGGCACACGTCATGACTCCCGGGGCAAGACCATCTGGGCGGTACAACAACCGCACACAGACGAGGCGGCCCCCGCCGACGACCCCGGCACGTCGGCGGGACCGGCCTGCGAGGGCCGGCGTCCACCCGGGCGGGGGAGCGCCTCCGGCCGGGCGACACCGCTCCCCGGCGCGCCGTCGCCGGACGCGCCGGGCGGATTCCCCCGCTGACGCGGGCCGGCACGGCGGACCTCCGCACCGGTCAGTGGCGGGTGGCCAGGACCTGGGACAGGACGTCGTGGACGTAGGTGTTGGCGTGCTTGCCGGTGAACCGGCTCGCGAGCGGGCCGGCGGCCGTCACGGGAACGTCGACACCGGTGTGCCCGGAAGTCGTCCAGTCGATCGTGAACGTCCGGTCACTGCCGTGGATCGTGAACGGGCCGTCCTCGGCGGAGACACCGGTGCCGGACTCGTCCGCCGTGTCGTTCTCCTCGACCGCCAGGCCGCCGGTCTCGTGGTCGCCGGTGACGACGAGGAGGGTGTCCGGGTGGGTCGCCTGGTAGGCACGGGCGACGGCGACGGCCTTCTCCAGCTGCCGCATCGACTGCAGGACGCGCGTGCCGTTGTTGCTGTGCGCGAACTCGTCGACGCCCTCTTCCTCGACCATGAGGAAGAAGCCCTTCTTGTTCTTGTCCAGCGTCTTCAGTGCCTTGCCGGTCATCGTGGCGAGGTCGACGACCGGGGCGTACACGTCGCCCTGACCCTCGGGGCGCTGCTGGAACATCTCCTCGTTGCCGAAGAGACCGAGCAGCTTGCCGCCGGTGGCCTTGTCCAGGTCCTTCGCGTTGGTGACGTACCTGTAGCCGGAGCGCTGGGCCTTGGCGATCAGGTTGCCCTTGGTGCCGCGGCTGCCCTCGCCGGTGTCCTCGGCGGGCTTGTCGGGGAAGGCGCCCGCGGTGCCGGCCGGCAGCCACCAGTCCTCGCCGCCGCCCAGGATGACGTCCGGCTTGCTGACGTCGAGGTACTGGCGGGCGATCTCGTCCTGCTTGCCGCGGTCGGCGGTGTTGGCGAAGAAGGCCGCGGGCGAGGCGTCGGTGACCTGTGCGGTGGTGACCAGGCCGGTGGCCTTGCCCGCCGCCTTGGCCTGGACCCCGAGTGTGGGGAGCGGGTTGCCGTCGGTGTCGACGCTGATCGCGCCGTTGTACGTCTTCTGGCCCGTGGCCCATGCGGTGGCGGCCGCCGCCGAGTCCGTGACCACCGCCTTGGGGTCGTCCGGCGTGGTGGTCAGCTGACCCGACACGGGAAGACGATCCATCGTCAGCCGGCCCTGGAGCCCGGCGAGATGCAGTCGTGCCGCCTCCCGCGCGGCGGCACCCATGCCGTCACCGTTGATGAAGATGACGTTCTTCGCGGTGGGGGCCTTCGCCTTCGCCGTGCTCTGCGGAGCACTGGCGGACGCGCCCGGCGTGGGGTTGAGCACCATGGTCGCCACCACGGCCGCGGACGCCGCCGCGACAGGCGCCCCCCAACGCAGACCCCGCACGTTTCTGTTCACAAAACTCTCCCATGGGTATCACAAAGTCCTTCCTTTGCAATCTAGAGGGGCGACGACCGGCCACAGCCGAACCACAACTGACGTGTACGCCAACAGTCCGCGTCCGTCCCCTGCGCTGTCCCGACGGCCGTGTGGCGACAATGGCGCGCATGACCGAGTGGAGGAACAGCAACTCCATGAGCTTGTCTGCGCACTGGCCCTGGCGGCCGACCTCGCGCGCGAGCGGCCGGGCACGCGTCGGCGGGACCCCGACGCGCGCCTTCTGGGTGCCGCGGACCGCGTGACGCGTCTGTTCGGCCGCACCACGTGCCCGGACCGCGCTACGGAGTTCCCGGTCCCGGATCTGCTCGTGTGAAGTGACGGGTCAGCCGGCTGAGCGGGCCGCTGAGTCGATGACCTTGGCCACCGCGTCCGGGTGTGAGATGAGGGTGAGGTGGGACCCCCCCTTGAAGAGGGTCGTCCTCGCGTGGGCGCGACGAGCCATGCGCTGTTCCGACTGCGGGGTGATGATCCGGTCGCCTGTGCTGATGAAGTACCAGGACGGGATCGTCTTCCACGCGGCGTGCTTCGACGGCGTGTCGAACGCGGCCGTCGAGGCGGCTCGCTGTGTCGCCCACAGGTTCTCGGCCTGCTCGGTGGGCAGGTCGTTGGCGAAGTCCTTGACGAACACGTTCTTCTTCAGATACAGGTTCTTCGCCCCGGACGGCGCCTGAGGGTATGCCGCGGTGTCGAACAGCGTGCTGGGCGGCGCGTTCAGCGCCGACGTGGAACCGCTCAGGGAGCCGTTGGTCTCGCCGACGGCGGGCGCGGCGGCGTCCACGTACACCAGTGCCTTGACGTTCTTGGCCTCCGCGGCGGCGTTGGTGATGACACTGCCCCCGTAGGAGTGTCCGACGAGGACCACCGGACCCCGCACCGTCCTGAGGAAGTCGGCGATCGTCTGTGAGTCGGTGGTCAGGTTCTGCAGGGGATTGGCGACGGCGCGTACCTGATACCCCTCACCGCGCAGGATCTTGACCTCGCCGTTCCAGCTGGAGGCGTCGGCCCAGGCGCCGTGGACCAGCACGATGGTGGGTTTGGCGGCGGCCGGGGAGGCTGTCGCCGGCAGGCCCGCGGCGGAGGCGTGCGCCGGGAGGAGCGCGGAGACGGCGAACGAGACGCCGGCCGCGGCAGCCGCGTAACGGAACGAGTGCGTTCGGTGCATACCCATACCCACAGTTCTTCAGCAGGGAGGTGACCGCCGCACCGGCTGCGGGAGGAGCAATGACCGGCTGAGCGGTGTCATCCGAGATCCCCGGGCACCGGCGGCCACGGGCCTGGCACTGCGCGGCCCACACGCCCAATGTGCCACGCGCCGGACCGACCCGCACGCGGAGCGGCAGCCCGTGACGGCCGGGTCCGCCGGAAGACCGGCGCGGACGGTGACCATACCCCAACACCCTCACGTGCCAACGGCGTTGAGCACCGCGGCCACGTCACGCCGGGTGAACTCACGGTTGCCGCGCGCTCGGGGACGGCTGGGGGGTGGACGGGATCACCGGACGTGGGACGGGGGCCGGCGTGCCGATCGGCGGATGCGGGGAGCGGGCCGGTCCGACCGGGCGGGCCGGTTCGTGGCGCACCGAGAGGAACACCAGCGCCACCACGGCGGCCAGGACCAGCACCCCCGCCACCGCCCGGCGCACCGGCACCCGCCGGGACCGCACCGGCCCGGTCGGCGGGCGCAGGGGGCGCAGGTCGGCCGGGCCGACGCGCTGTGCCCGCGCGGCCAGTGCGGCCCGCAGCCGCTCCTCCACCGGCGTCGCCGTGGTCCCCGTACCGGATTCGTTCATCGCAGCCCCTCCAGACGCCGGCCCAGGGCGTCCAGCGCCCTGCTGGCCGTGGACTTGACGGCACCGCGCGACAGACCGAGCGTCGTCGCGATCTCGGCCTCGGTCAGATGCGACCAGTAGCGCAGCACCAGCACCTCCCGCTGCCGCCGGGTCAGCGTGCCGAGCGCCGCCAGCACCTCCCGGTGGTCCTCGTGCAGCAGCACGTCCTCCTCGGGGGCGGGCGCGTGTCCCTCGGGCTCGGGGGTGTGCGCACGTGCGGTCCTGCGCCGGCGCAGCACCGAGCGGGCCGCGTTGACGACGCTGGTCCGCAGATACGCCTCCGGGTCGTCCAGCCGCGCGAGCCGGTGTCCGTGCCGCCGGAACAGCGCGGTGAACGCGTCCTGTACGACGTCCTCGGCCGTGGGCAGGTCGTCCACCAGCAGCACCGCCAGGCGCACCAGGGACAGCCGGCGGTGGTGGTAGAGCTCCTCGATGCCCGGTGGCCGCCCGGCGTCCACGGCGGTACGGGTGCCGGCAGGGGGTCCGGCGCCGGGCGCGGCCGGTGCCGCCCCCGTGCGGGTGCGGGCGAGGACGCGGGCCCGCAGCGCTGCGGTCAGGCGCCGCCAGGGCGCGGGCCGCTCCCAGGGCAGGGCCGTCGCCGGTGGTGTCGCTGTCGTCATGGATCTCCCGGGACCGGGTGCGGGGGAGCCGCCGCGCGACGGCTCCCCCGCACCGGCCCTGCCTCAGTGCTGCTGCGGAACGGGCGCCGGCGTGGCGTGGCGGTGGTGCGGTACGGGCACCGGACGCGGGTGTTCCGGAGCGGGGGCCGGGTGCCGGGGCACGGGAGCGGCGGTGGACGGCACCGGGCTCGGCGCGGCCGGTCCGGGGACGGAGGGCACCGGGGAAGGCGTGGCGGGTGCCGGTGCGGGACTCGTCGGACGGACGGGGGAGGGGACGGGGGACGGGGTTCCCGTGCGCGCCGGCGACGGCACCGGGGACGGGGTGGCGGCACCCTGGGAACGGGCCGTGGGGTGGGCGGCGCGGCTGTCGGCCGTGGTCGGGCCGTCGCCCTGGGCCGCCTGGGCGGTCAGGGTGCCGGCGACGGCCAGGGCGGCGCCCACGGCGGAGACCCCCAGGGCGGCGCGCAGCCGGTGGGTGCGGTTCGGGCGCGGGGCACGGTGTACGGACATGTGTTCCTTCGGTCGCTCAGAGTCGGACAACTGGACGAGGTGGAGGCCTCCACCCCGACAGACGTCCGACCCCGGGCGAGGTTGCGGGTGACCTCCGGCGAATTCTCCGCGACCCGTCTCCGCGACCCGTTTCCGCCACCGGCGAGCGGCCGCCCGCCCCGCCGGAGGTGTCTCAGCCCAGCCGCTTCAGCAGCTCCTCGGCGACCCGGGCCGAGGAGGCCGGGTTCTGGCCGGTGATCAGGTTGCGGTCCACCACGACGTGCGGCGCCCACGGCTCACCCGCCCGCACCTCGACCCCCGCCTCGGTCAGCCGGTCCTGGAGCAGCCACCTGGCCTGTCCGGCGAGGCCGCCCTGGGTCTCCTCCTCGTTGGTGAAGGCCGCCGCGCGGTAGCCGGCGAAGGCGTTGCCGCCGTCGGAGCGGACCGCGGCGAGCAGGGCGGCAGGACCGTGGCAGACCACGGCCAGCGGCTTGCCCGAGTCCAGGGCCGCCACCAGCAGCCGGCCCGACTCGGCGTCCACGGCCAGGTCCTCCATGGGGCCGTGCCCGCCCGGGTAGAACACGGCGGCGAAGTCGGCGAGGTCCACCTCCGCGAGCTTCACCGGCGTCCGCAGCTCGGTCATCTCCTCCAGCGCACGGGCGATCTCGTCGGCCTTCTCCTGACCGCCGTTGACCTCGGCGGCCAGGCTCGCCCGGTCGACCGGCGGCACCACACCGCCCGGCGTGGCGACGACGACCTCGTGACCGGCGGCCTTGACGGCCCGGTAGGGGACCACCGCCTCCTCGGCCCAGAAGCCGGTCGGGTGCGCGGTGCCGTCGGCGAGCGTCCAGTGATCGGCGCCGGTCATCACGAACAGGATCTTCGACATGGGGTTCTCTCTCCAGAAGGCTTGCGTCCACGGGCGGTTCGGGGCCGCGCGTGCGGCGGCCCGGGCCCGCGGACACGAACGTAGGCGAGACGACCCATAGACATCCAATGAAGCACCGAATGGCTGACATCGGTTTTCCTATGGCGGTGCGGGAATACACGGCGGCCATACTCGGACCCGTGGAGACCGCATCCCTCGACCTGAACCTGCTGCGCACCTTCCTCGCGGTGTACCGCTCCGGCTCCTTCACCGGCGCCGCCCGGCTGCTCGGACTGTCACAGCCCACGGTGACGACGCAGATGCGCGCACTGGAACGGCAGACCGGCCGGGAGCTGTTCGAACGGCTGCCGCGCGGGGTCACGCCCACCCCGGTGGCCGACGAACTGGCGACCCGGATCGCCGCGCCCCTGGACGAGCTGGCCGCCGTCGCCGGCCCTACCCCGCCGGCCGGCACCCGGGCCGAGCCCGTGCATCTGGCCGGCCCGGCGGAACTCCTGTGCGCCAGGGTCCTGCCGGCCCTCGCGCCGCTGGTCGCCGGGGGCGTACGGCTGCGGGTGGCGACCGGGCTGACCGATCCGCTGCTGGACGAACTGCGGGCCGGCCGCCACGATCTGGTGATCGCCACCACCCGCCCACGCGGCCGTACGGTGCAGGCCGTCCCGCTCACCGACGAGGAGTTCGTACTGGTCGCGGCCCCGGTCTGGGCGGAGCGGCTGAGGGGACGCGTCCCTGCGCGGGAGATCGCCGCCGAGGGTGCCGCCGGGCAGGAGACCAAGGGGCGAGGGTCCGCCGCGCAGGGCGTCGAGCGCCCAGGACGCGCCGTGCGGGACACGGACGCCGGCGGGCGCGCCGTCTCCGAGACCGAGGGCGAGGTCCACGGACCGGACCCCGCCGCGCGGGGCGCCCAAGGGGCCGCGGTCGCCGCGCCGGGCTCCTTCGACCCCGCTGTCCTGCACGACGTTCCGCTCGTCACCTACGCCGAGGACCTGCCGATCGCCCGCCGGTACTGGCGGCACGTCTTCGGCCGGCGTCTGTCGCGTACCGCCGCCGTGACCGTCCCTGATCTGCGCGGGGTGCTCGCGGCCGTGGCCGCCGGCGCCGGGTTCAGCGTGCTGCCCCGCTACCTGTGCCAGGAGTTCCTGGCGTCCGGCGCCCTCGTCGCGCTGCTGGAACCGGAGGACCCGCCGATCAACACCGGCTTCCTCGTCCAGCGCCCCGGTGCGTCCGACAACCCCGACGTGGCCCGTGTCCGCGCCCTCCTGCTGCGGGCGGCGCGCAGGTGGTGACCGGTGGTCGGGGTGTCTGCGGGGCGGAACTCCGGGCCCCCGGTGCACACGGGCGACGAACTCCTCGGCCTGGCAGGGCCGGGCAGCCCCGGTCCGGGCCCGTCGCCAGGGAGAGGGGCCGCGAACACGGTCACCCTCGGCCGAGCGGGTGGGACATCTGGTACGCCAGTCTGCGGTCCGCGCCCTCCCCGACCGCGGTCAGGACCTCGTCCAGCTCCATGAACCACTGCCAGGCGGGCCGTCCGTCGGTCTCGGCCAGCCGCGCCACCACCAGGTCCTCCAGCTCCGTGACGCGCTTGTTCTTCCAGACCTTGTCGGCCAGGCTCACCAGCAGGTCCTCCACACCGGTCCCGGCAGCCGTCCAGGACGCGTGGGTGCCGGCGAACCGGGCAAGCGCGGCGGGCACACCGTGCTCCAGCAGCAACTCCCGTCCCGCGGCCTCGTGCCGTGCGCCCGGACCGGACAGTTCGGCCGGGTGCAGAACCTTGCCGATGTCGTGCGTGGCGGCACCGAACAGCACCGCCTCCGCGTCCGCTTCGAGCCGAGGACAGTGCAGCCCGACCCAGGCCAGGAGCTGTGCCGCGACATCGTGCACCGCTCGCAGGTGGGCCACCAGCCGGGGCGGTGCGTCGACCCGCTCCAGCAGCAGGGCGACCCGCTCGGGCAGGGGGCGCAGGGGCGGGTCGTCGAGGTCGGCCGTCGCGATCGACGGTGTGTCGCCGGCTGTCATCGTGCCAGGGTAGTGAGTGGCGCGCGTCGGCGGTCGGCGGGCCGCAGCGGCCGGCGTCCTCGTCCCCGCCCCCTGGCGGTGCCGGGTCGCGGGCCGACGATGGTGCCGTGGCGTACGGCCGCCGCCGCAGCGCCGGTGCCGTCCGAGGCCGCCGGGGGACGACGGCGGCGAGAGCGAGGCCGGCCCCGGCGGCGTCTTCGTCTGCCCGCCCGGCCACGACGCGTGGGTGGTCGGCGACGAGCAGGACGGGGTGTACGACTTCGCCGGGGCGATGGCGAACGAGTACGCGAAGGGTCAGCCGGACGCGGGATCCGTCCGCTGGTCCGCTCGCCGCGCCGGCCGGCCCCGGAGCGGCCCGGCGGGGGCGGCTCTACGCGTCGAAGACCCGCACCTCCTCCTCCGCGAAGGCGATCGTGTCCGTGTGGCCGAACAGGCCCGGGAGGCCGCCGGTGTGGACGAAGACCGTCCGCTCGCCCGGGCGGACGGTGCCGTCGCGCACCGCGGCGTGCAGACCGGCCAGGGCGCGGCCGGTGTAGACGGGGTCGAGGACCAGGCCCTCGGTGCGGGCGGCGAGGAGCAGGGCCTCCCTTACCGGGGCGGTGAGGACCGGGTAGCCGGCGCCCACCTGGTCCCGGCGGATCCGCAGGGTGTCCGGCGTGACCGCCTCCGTGGTGAGCGGTGCGGCGAACTCCGCGACCGCCGCCGCCGGGTCGGCCAGCGCGCCGACGTCGACGCCGAGTACCGACCCGCTGCCCAGGGCCGCGACCAGCCCGGCCATCGTGCCGCCCGAGCCGAGGGCCACGACCGCCGTGCGCAGGTCCGGCAGTTGCTCGCGCAGTTCGGTGCCACAGCGTGTGTACCCCCGGGCCCCCAGCGTGCCGGAGCCGCCGAACGGGATCAGTGCCGGGCGGGCGCCACCGGACCGCAGACGCGCGCGGACCTCGGCCGCCGCCGCGTCCAGCCCGGCCTGGTCCACCTCGCCGGCCCAGGCGATCCTCGCCCCGAACAGGCCGTTCAGGGCGAGGTTCCCGGAGCGGGAGGCGCCCGGGGTGCCGCGCAGGACGAGGACGACGTCCAGCCCCAGCCGGGCGCCCGCGGCGGCGGTCAGCCGAGCGTGGTTGCTCTGCGGGGCACCGGTGGTGACGAGCGTGTCCGCGCCCTCGGCGAGGGCCGCGCCCACCGTCCACTCCAGCTTGCGGATCTTGTTGCCGCCGCCGCCCAGGCCGGTCAGGTCGTCGCGCTTCACCCACAGGTCCTCCGGTCCGAGCCCGAGCGCGGCGGCGAGCCGGGGCGCCGGTTCCAGAGGGGTCGGGAAGGTGCTCAGCGGCACGGGCGGGTGGGTCATGGTGGTGTCCTCGAATCGGTGTCGGTGTCGGGGCCAGTGGATCACGGCCGGACGCCCGGTGTGGTGACAGGGACGAGTCCTTCGCGAGGAGCAGGCCGGCCGACCGTGGTCACGTCCTGCCTCACACCGGCAGCAGCCCCGCGACCAGCGCGCTGAGCTGGGCGGCCGTGCGGCACTCGTGCATCTCCACCAGCTCGGCGTACGCGGGCGCGGCCGAGTCACCGGTGCCCCAGCGGTCGCGCGGCTCGGGGTTGAGCCAGTGGACGCGCCGGGCCCGCCGGGCCAGCTCGCGTACGGCGGGGAGGTTCGGGTCGCTCATGTTCGTGCGGGCGTCACCGAGGACGAACACCGTCGTACGCGGCCCCACCGCACCGCCGTACCGCTCGGCGAACTCGCCCAGTGCCACGCCGTAGTCGCTGCTGCCGTGCCAGCCGGTGAGCGTGGCCTCGGCGCGGATGCGGGCGCCGAGCCCGTCGGGGTCGGCACGGCCGTGGTCGAGCAGGCCGGTGACCTCGTCGAGCCGGTTGACGAACGCGAACACGCGCACCTTGCCGAACTGGTCGTGCAGGGCCTGCACGAGGAGCATCGTGAAGTCCGAGAACCCGGACACCGAGCCGGACACGTCGCAGAGCAGCACCAGTTCGGGCCGGACCGGGCGGCGCCGCCGCAGCACCGGACGCATCGGCACGCCCCCCGTGGACAGCGAGGAGCGCAGGGTGCGGCGCAGATCGATCGCGCCGCGCGCGGCCCGGCGGCGGCGCGCGGCGAGCCGGGTGGCCAGCTTGCGCGCCAACGGCTGGACCGCGCGGCGGAGTTCGGTCAGCTGGTCCCGGTTCGCGATCAGGAAGTCGACGCGGTCGGCGGTCGGCCGCACACCCCGCCGGGCGATCTCGTCCCGCCCCCGCCGCTCGGCCACCCGGCGCCTGGCCTCCGCCCCCACCAGCCGCCGGAACTCCTCGATGCGGCGCCGGATCTCGTCGTCCAGCAGCCGGTCCGCGAACCCGGTGCCACCGCTGCCGTCCCGGCCCCGGACGTCGGCCCGCACCCGGGCCAGCAGGGTCTGGGGCCGCAGCCGCTCCAGGGTCTGGTACGCCGACCAGCCGTCCGAGCCGGGTGAACTGCCGTACCCGCCCAGGCCGTCGACCGCCTCCGCCGCCAGCCGGGCCATCATCGCCCGGTCGTCGGCGGCCAGCGCCTCGGCCAGCCGGTCGCGCAGGGCTTCCCGGTCCCGGGGGGCGTCCTCGGGACCACCGACTCCGCGCGGGAAGTAGAGGTCGAAGACCGAGTCGAACAGGGCCCGTTGGCCCGGCCCGTGCAGCAGCGTCGCCGCCAGCCCCTCGCGCAGGCACTCCCGGTCCGCGAGGCCCAGCGCCTCCACCGCCCGGGCCGCGTCCACGGTCTCCCCGGTGCCGATCCGCACCCCGTGCGCCCGCAGCGCCGCGGCCAGGCCGGTGATCCGGTCGGCGACGGCGGTCACAGCGCGTCCAGGTCGAGCTTGGCCGCCGCCTTCTGGATGTCGTCCTGGTGCTTGAGGATCACCCCGAGGGTGTCCCGTACGACGGTCTCGTCCAGCGTCCCGGCGCCCAGCGCGAGCAGGGTGCGGGCCCAGTCGACGGTCTCCGCGACGGACGGCGCCTTGCGCAGGTCCATCGCGCGCAGCGCCCCGACCACCCGGACCACCGACTCGGCCAGCGCCGCGCCGAGGCCCGGCACCTTCAGCCGTACGATCCGCCGCTCCAGCTCCTCCTCGGGGAAGCCGATGTGCAGGAACAGGCAGCGCCGGCGCAGCGCCTCGGACAGCTCGCGGCCGGCGTTGGAGGTGAGGACGACGAACGGGCGGCGGGTGGCGGTGACCGTGCCCAGCTCCGGGACCGTGACCTGGAAGTCGCTGAGCACCTCCAGCAGCAGCCCCTCCATCTCCACGTCGGCCTTGTCGGTCTCGTCGACGAGCAGCACGGTCGGCTCGTCGCCGCGGATGGCGGTCAGCAGCGGGCGGGGGAGCAGGAACTCCTCGGTGAAGATGTCGGTGCGGGCCTCGTCCCAGCTCTCGCCGCGGCCCGCGCTGATGCGCAGCAGTTGCTTGGCGTGGTTCCACTCGTACAGCGCCCGGGACTCGTCCACGCCCTCGTAGCACTGGAGCCGGACCAGCCGGGCCCCGGCCACCTGGGCGACGGCCTTGGCCAGCTCGGTCTTGCCGACCCCGGCGGGGCCCTCGACCAGCAGCGGCTTGCCCAGCCGGGCGGCGAGGAACACGGTCGTGGCGACGGCGGGGGAGGCGAGGTAGCCGGTCTCGGCGAGGCGGGCGGAGACGTCGTCGACGGACGTGAACAACGGGGCCTCCGGCGAGGTCGGGGACGGGGTCCGTGAGAAGCGGTTGCCGGTCTCCTATCTAAGCGCTTGTTCACCTTCGGCGCCATGCTATACACCGATCGGTGTCCTTCGTGCGCCGTCGCGGTAACCTCGCGGTATGACCAGCAATGAGAAGGCGTCCCCCCGCGACCGGCTGCTCGACGCCGCCGCACGGCTCACCTACCGCGACGGCGTCTCCATCGGCATCGAGGCGCTGTGCCGGGAGGCGGGCGTCTCCAAGCGGTCGATGTACCAGCTCTTCGACAGCAAGGACGACATGCTGGCCGCCAGCCTGGTGCGGCGGATGCCGGCGTACGAGGCCCGGCTGACCCACCCCGATCCGGCGTCCGTGACCCCGCGCGAGAGCATCCTGTACGTCTTCGAACAGGTGGAGAAGGGCTCCGTGGAACCCGAGTACCACGGCTGCCCGTACCTGGCCGTGCTGGTCGAGGTGAAGAACCCCGAGCATCCGGCGAGCGTGGTCGCCCGCGAGGCCAAGGGCTTTTTGCTGAGCGCCTTCCGCGAGGCCGCCGAGCGGGGTGGCGCGCGGGACCCCGAGCTGCTCGCCCGCCAGCTCCTGCTCGTCTTCGACGGCGCCAGCGCCCGCGCCGGCGCCGGGGTGGAACACCTGGACGACGGACTCGCCACGGCGACCGCGACGGCCCTGCTGGACGCGGCGGGAGTCCACTGACACGGACGCGTGACCCTGGCCGCAGGCCACGTGCCGCTTGGCCGGGGCGGGTACCGCTTGTCTGTGCGTCGGCGGGGCGTGTGCCGCCCGGCGCGGGTCGACGGGGCTCGTGCCGGCTGGCCGGGGGCGTCGCGGGGTGCGTCCGTGGCCCTGGCCGCAGGCCACGTGCCGCTTGTCTGTGCGTCGGCGGGGCGCGTGGCGGCCGGTGGGGGTCGTTGCGGGCGCGTCCCGGGGCGGGTCGGCGGGGTGTGTGCCGCCCGGCGCGGGTCGATGGGGCTCGTGCCGGCTGATCGGGTGCGTCGCGGGTGCGTCCGTGGCCCTGGCCGCAGGCCACGTGCTGCTTGTCTGTGCGTCGGCGGGGCGCGTGGCGGCCGGTGGGGGTTGTTGGGGGCGCGTCCCGGCGCGGGGCGACGGGGCTCGTGCCGGCTGGTCGGGTGCGTCCGTGGCCCTGGACGTAGGCCATGTGCCGCTTGGCTGGGGCCGTAAATCGGCGGGGCGCACGTCGGCAGGCACGCGCGCTCCCGGGTGCGGCCGGCAGGCGGCCCAGGCCCGGGCCGCCACGGCACGGTTCCCGGCGCGGATCGTCAGGGCACAGCCCCCCCCGGTACCGGAGCTCCCCCCGTCCGGGCCACCACAACGCGCCGCCGTGCTCGTCCGCCCGGTCCAATGGAGCCGTGATCACGCCTCCGGACGACTGCCTCGCGCGCAACGAGTGGATCTGCGGCGCCTATCTGAGCACCCGCCGCCAGATCCTGCTCGACGCGGTCGTCCAGCACCTTCAGCTGACCTTCCTCGCGGTCCTCATCGGCCTGGCCGTCGCGCTGCCGCTGGCGGTGCCGGCCCGCCGCTGGGGCTGGGCGGCCGGACCGGTCCTCGCCGTGACGACGATCCTCTACACCATCCCGTCGCTGGCCATGTTCTCCCTGCTCCTGCCCCTCTACGGCCTCTCGGCCACCCTGGTCGTCGCCGGGCTCGTGCTGTACTCGCTCACCCTGCTCGTCCGCAACATCCTCGCCGGCCTGCGCGCGGTCCCGGAGGAGACCCGGCAGGCCGCGCGGGGTCTCGGCTACGGTCCCGTGCGCCTGCTGCTCACCGTGGAGCTGCCCCTGGCCCTGCCCACCGCGATGGCCGGCCTGCGCATCGCGACCGTCTCGGCGGTCTCCCTGGTCACGGTCGGCGCGATCGTCGGCTTCGGCGGTCTCGGCAACCTCATCTACGCCGGCATGAACACCTACTTCAAGGCGCAGGTGCTCACCGCGTCCGTCCTGTGCGTGCTGATCGCCGTCGCCGCCGACCTGCTCCTGCTCGGCGTGCAACGGCTGATCACCCCCTGGACGCGGGCGGCCCGCACGTGAGCACCCTCACCGCCGCCTGGGACTGGCTGGCCGACGCCGCCCACTGGCCGGGCGACGACGGCATCCGGCACCGGCTGCTCCAGCACCTCCTGCTCACCGTCGGCTGCCTGGTCCTCAGCTGTCTGATCGCGCTGCCCGTCGCGCTCGTCCTCGGCCACCTCGGCAAAGGCGGCGCGCTCGCCGTGAACATCTCCAACGTCGGCCGGGCCGTGCCCACCTTCGCCGTGCTGGTCCTGCTCCTGCTGACCCCGGTCGGACGGTGGGGGGACGGCCCCACGGTGGTGGCCCTCGTGCTCTTCGCCGTACCCCCGCTGCTCACCAACGCCTACGTCGGCATGCGCGAGGTCGACCGGGGCGTCGTCCAGGCCGCCCGGGGCATGGGCATGACCGGCCGTCAGCTGTTGTTCCGCGTGGAGCTGCCCCTGTCGCTCCCCCTGCTGCTGAACGGCGTGCGGATCGCCGCCGTCCAGCTCGTCGCCACCGCCACGATCGCCGCGCTCGCGGGCGGCGGCGGCCTCGGCCGGATCATCACGGCGGGCTTCAACCTCGCCAGCACGCCCCAGGTGGTGGCGGGCGCGCTGCTCGTCGCGGTGTTCGCCCTGCTCGTCGAGGGCGTCTTCGAGATCGCCGAGCGAGTGGCACCGGCCTGGGTGCGAGGCGGCCGATGAGAGCCCGCACCGCACTCGCCACCGCCGCCCTGCTCGCCCTGGGGGCCTGCGCCACCGGCCCGTCCCTGGAGGACCGCGGGAAGGTCACCGCGCCCCCCGGGGACAGCCGTCATCTGACCATCGGCTCGGCCGGCTTCACCGAGAGCGACCTGCTGGCCCAGATGTACGCCCAGCTGCTCGACCAGGCCGGCTACAGGACGTCCCTCCTCACGGTCGCCAACCGGGAGCTGTACGAACCCGCCCTGGAGTCCGGCCAGATCGACGTCGTACCCGAGTACGCGGCGACCCTGGCCGACTGGCTGAGCGCCAAGACCCACGGCGCGAACGCGCCCCCGGCCGGCTCGCCCGACCTCGGCAGCACGATGAAGGCCCTGCGTGCCCTCGCCGCACCCCGCGGGCTCACCGTCCTCCCGCCCGGCCGGGCCGTCGACCAGAACGCCTTCGCGGTGACCGCCGCCTACGCCCGCCGGCACCACCTCAGGACCCTCAGCGACCTCGGCGCCTCCGGACTGAGGGTACGGCTCGCGGCGGGCGACGAATGCGTGCGACGGCCGTACTGCGCGCCCGGGCTGAAGAAGGTCTACGGCATCCACGTCACCGGCATCGACCCCAAGGGCGTCGGCACCACCCAGGCCAAGCGGGCCGTGCAGGAGGGACGCGACCAGATGGTGCTGACCACCACCACCGACGCCACCCTCGACGCCTTCGGCCTGGTCCTGCTCGCCGACGACAAACGGCTGCAGAACGCCGACTACGTCGTCCCCGTCGTCAACCGCTCCCGTGCGGGCGGCCCCGGCGTGGCGAAGGCGCTCGGCAGACTCGACGACGTGCTCACCACCGCCGACCTGGCCGCCATGAACCGGCAGGTCGACAGCTGGCGGCGGCTGCCTGCCGACGTGGCCCGCGCCTATCTGAAGGACAAGGGCCTGCTGAAGTGACCCGGGTCAGGCGTCCGCCACCGAGTCGAACGGCACCTGCCCCCGCGCCACCCCGCGCGCGTCGGCGTCCACCGAACGGCGCAGCGCCTCGTGCAGCTTCGCCGGGGTCAGCACGCCGAGGAACCGGGACCCGTCCAGCACGGCGACCCACCCGGCGTCGTGCTGGAGCATCACCCCGAACGCCTGCTTCAGCGGCGCGCCGACCGGCACCCAGGAGGTCATGCGGTGGGCGAGGTCCCCGACCGTGCCGCCCGCCGGCAGTTCCTCCACGCCGACCCAGCCGTGCAGGTCACCGCCCGCGTCCAGGACCACCGCCCACCGGGCGCCCGCGGACCGCAGCCGTTCCAGGGCCCGCCCGGCGGGCTCGTCCGGGCGGGCGACGGGCGGCTGCTCCAGGTCGTCCGGCTCGATCGCGGTGACCGACAGCCGCTTCAGCCCGCGGTCGGCGCCCACGAAGGAGGCGACGTACGGCGTCGCGGGCGCCCCGAGCACCGCGCCCGGCGTGTCGAACTGCTCGATGCGGCCCTGCCCGTACACGGCGATCCGGTCGCCGAGCCGGACGGCCTCCTCGATGTCGTGCGTGACCAGCAGCACCGTCTTGCGCACCGCCGCCTGCATCCGCAGGAACTCGTCCTGCAACTGCTCCCGCACCACCGGGTCGACCGCGCCGAACGGCTCGTCTATCAGCAGCACCGGCGGGTCCGCGGCCAGCGCCCGCGCCACACCGACCCGTTGCCGCTGCCCGCCGGACAGCTGCTGCGGATAGCGCGGCCCGTAGGTCTTCGGATCCAGCCCCACCAGGTCCAGCAGCTCGGCCGCCCGGGCCCGTGCCCTCGACCGCTTCCAGCCGAGCAGCACGGGCACGGTCGCGGTGTTGTCGAGGACGGTGCGGTGCGGGAAGAGGCCCACCTGCTGGATGACGTACCCGATCCGGCGGCGCAGCCGGACCGGGTCGACGGCCGCGACGTCCTCGCCGCCGACGAGGATCCGGCCCGAGGTCGGTTCGATGAGCCGGTTCACCATCATCATGGTCGTCGTCTTGCCGCACCCGGAGGGCCCGACGAGCGTGACCAGTTCCCCCTCGGCCACCTCGAAGGAGAGGCCGTCCACGGCCGTCGTACCGTCCGGATACCGCTTGGTGACCTGCTCGAGCCGGATCATTTCCCCAACGTACGGCAGGGCGCGGCCCGCCTCATTCCGTGGTGCCCCGACCGGCGGACGCCCGGCAGGTGCGGTCAGCCGAGCAGGATCACCTCCAGGGTGCGGGGGCCGTGGACGCCCTCCACCCGGTCCAGCTCGATGTCGCTCGTGGCCGACGGGCCGGAGATCCAGGTCAACGGGCGGGTGGGGTCGAGGCGTTCGAGGGCCTGGGGGACGGAGGAGACGACCTGGTCCGGGACGCGGACGACACAGATGTGGTGGTCCGGGACGAGCGAGATGCGCCGGCGGCCCTGGTCGGGCGAGCCGTCGAGCACGATGGTGCCGGTCTCGGCGATGGCCACGGCGCATCCCGTCACCACGCTGTCCACCCGGTCCAGCCGCTGGGCGGTGACCGCCGTCCGGTCGTGGATCCGCACGGGATCGGCGGCGGACAGCCACTCCGGCGGGAGCCCCGGCGGAACCAGCACCTCCTGGGAGCCGCGCTCGGCCAGCAGCCGCATGACGAGCAGCGGCAACTCCTCCGCGTCGCAGCGGTGCACGATCGCCCGGTAGTCGACCAGGTTCTCCGCGAGCAGCTCCACCGTCTCCCCGGTGGTCCGCCGCCCGTGCTCGCGCAGGTAGTCCCGGGGCACGGCCTCCTCGTACGGCACCTCGTCCGCGGGCACGTCCGCGAGCGCGCGCCGCACCCGGCCCAGGATCCGCTCCCTGCTGCTCACTTCGCACCGTCCTTCCCGCCGCGCGTGCGCTGCCACCAGTCCCGGAACGGTTCGGGCGGCACGGCCGGCAGGTCCCGGGTGCCGCTCCACGCCCGGCCGGGGCCGGGCAGGGTACGGGGGTGCAGCCGGCGGGTGCGGGAGGCCAGCCGCTGGCCGGTGCGCAGGGCGCCGGGGTGCGTGAACGCCCAGCGCGCCGCCCGCATCGCCGCCCGTTCGGCCGCGTGCCCCTTCGCCGGCCGGAGCACCACCGTGTTGCCCTGCCGCACCGCCGGACCGCCCTCGACCACCCGCTCCCGCAGGTGCACCAGCACCTCGGGGATGTCGATGGCGACCGGGCACACCTCGTAGCAGGCCCCGCACAGGCTCGACGCGTACGGCAGGGAGGCGTCGATCTCGCTCGCCGTGCCCCTGAGCTGGGGGCTGAGGATGGCGCCGATGGGGCCCGGGTAGACCGAGCCGTACGCGTGCCCGCCCGCCCGCTCGTACACCGGGCACACGTTCAGGCAGGCCGAGCAGCGGATGCAGCGCAGCGCCTGGCGGCCGACCCGGTCGGCGAGGGTGTCGGTGCGGCCGTTGTCGAGCAGGACCAGGTGGAAGGCGCGCGGACCGTCGCCGTCCGTCGTGCCCGTCCACATGCTGGTGTACGGGTTCATGCGCTCGGCGGTGGAGGAGCGGGGGAGGGTCTGCAGGAAGACCTCCAGGTCGCGCCAGGTGGGCACCACCTTCTCGATGCCGACGACCGAGATCAGCGTCTCCGGCAGGGTCAGGCACATCCGGCCGTTGCCCTCGGACTCCACGACGACCAGTGTGCCGGTCTCGGCGACCATGAAGTTGGCGCCGGAGACGCCGACCTTGGCGCGCAGGAACTTCTCCCGCAGGTGCAGCCGGGCTGCCTCGGCGAGTTCGGCGGGCGTGTCCGTCAGGCCCTCCGGGGCCGGGCGGCCCCACTCGCCCATCTCGGTGCGGAAGATGTCCCGGATCTCACCCCGGTTGCGGTGGATGGCCGGGACCAGGATGTGCGAGGGGCGGTCCTTGCCCAACTGCACGATCAGCTCGGCGAGATCGGTCTCGTAGGCGCGGATGCCCTCCGCCTCCAGGGCTTCGTTGAGGCCGGTCTCCTGCGTGGCCATCGACTTGACCTTCACGACCTCCGACTCGCCGGTCTCCTTGACCAGCCCGGCGACGATCCGGTTGGCCTCCTCGGCGTCCACCGCCCAGTGGACCGTACCGCCGGCGGCGGTGACCGACTCCTCCAACTGCACGAGGTAGCGGTCCAGGTGGCGCAGGGTGTGGTCCTTGATCCGCCGGCCCGCCTCCCGCAGCGCCGCCCAGTCGGACAACTCGCCCACCGCCTTGGCCCGTTTGGCCCGGATGGTGTGGGTGGCGTGCCGCAGGTTGCCCCGCAGGACGGGGTTGTGGACGGCGTCGTGCGCGGCCTTCGGGAAGGCCGGCATGCCGAGATACGTTCCGGTCATAGCGCCGGTTCCTCCTCCGTGCTCGCCAGGATCTCCGCGATGTGCACCGGCCGCATGCCCGTCCGCAGCCGGCTCATCGTGCCGCCGAGGTGCATCAGGCAGGAGTTGTCGGCCGCGCACAGCACCTCCGCGCCCGTCGACTCGGCGTTGCGCACCTTGTCGGCGCCCATCGCCGCCGACACCTCCGCGTTCTTCACCGCGAACGTGCCGCCGAACCCGCAGCACTCGTCCGCGCCGGGCAGCTCGACCAGTTCCAGCCCCTTGACGGCCTGGAGCAGCCGGCGCGGCCGGTCGCCCAGCCCGAGCCCGCGCAGCCCGTGGCAGGTCGGGTGGTAGGTCACCGTGTGCGGGTAGTAGGCGCCGACGTCCGTCACCCCGACCACGTCGACCAGGAACTCCGTCAGCTCGTACGTCTTCGGCACCACCGGCGCCAGCGTCCGCGCCAGCGCGTCCCCGCGGCCCTCGGCCCGGGCCCGTTCGCCCATGCGGGGATACAGCTCCCGCACCATCGCCCCGCAGGACCCGGACGGGGTGACGATGGCCTCGTACTCCCCGAAGACATCGGAGAAATGACGGGCCATGGGCTCGGCCTCATGCCGGTAGCCGGTGTTGTAGTGGGCCTGCCCGCAGCAGGTCTGCGCCATCGGGAAGTCGACGTCGACACCCAGTCTGGTCAGCAGCTTCACCACGGCCCGGCCGGTGTCCGGATACAGCGTGTCGTTGACGCAGGTCAGGAACAGGGCGACACGCATCGCGGCTCCTCGGTGTCGGTCATCGGACGAGTGCAGAGTAATCGGCGGGCCGCGCCGAGGGGAGACCGCGGCCCACCGCGTGGCGAACCGGGCCTGGGCCGCCCGCCACGGGCCGGTGTCGCCGCGGGGCGTGTACCGGGTGAGCGGCTGGGTCCGGCGCCGCGGGGACGACCCTGGACGGGCCGGCGCCCGCCCCGCGGTTCGTCACCACGCCCGGGGCCGGATCGCGCTCGGCTGCCGTGCCGGTGTCCCCGGCGACGGCCGCAACGCCCGCGCCGGATCCGGCGGTTCGCGAGGGACCGCGCCGGGGGAGTGCACCGGCACCCGCACCGCCGAGCACGGCTCCGGCACCGCCCGGTCCACCGACTCGGCGGGCCGCCCGCACGACGCCCTCGGCGTCGCACGTGACCTGCTTCGCCCGGCCGGCGTGACGGTAATGTCGAGGTCTCCCGCCGCATCCCCGTTCCCTGGAGGTCCGAGCCCGATGGCCCAGTCGGTGGGTATCAAGGACGTCGCCCGCGCCGCCGGAGTGTCGGTGGGCACGGTGTCCAACGTCATCAACCGCCCGGACACCGTCGCCGGCGAGACCCGTGCGCGCGTGCTGTCCGCGATCGACCGGCTCGGCTACGTCCGCAGCGAGTCGGCGCGCCAGCTGCGGGCGGGCCGCAGCCGGATCATGGGGCTGCTCGTGCTCGACATGGGCAACCCGTTCTTCGTGGACGTGGCGCGCGGCGCCGAGCGCGCGGCCCGGGGCGCCGGGCTCGGCGTGATGGTCTGCAACAGTGCGCAGGACGCCGCCGAGGAGGCCGAGTACCTGTCGCTCTTCGCCGAACAGCGGGTGCGGGGCGTGCTGCTCACCCCGGCCGACGCCACCGGCCGCAACATCGCCGCCTTCCGCCGGCACGGCATCCCGTTCGTGCTGGTCGACCGGGTCGCCGGGGGCACCACCGAGTGCTCGGTCTCGGTGGACGACATCGCGGGCGGCGCGCTGGCCGTCCGGCACCTGGTGGACGCCGGGCACCGCTCGATCGCCTACGTCGGCGGGCCGCCAGGGCTCGACCAGGTCCGCGACCGGCGCACCGGTGCGCTGAACGCCCTCGCCGAGGCCGGGCTCGGCCCCGAGGCGCTGCGCGAACTGCCCACCGAGCGGCTCGACGTGGCCGCCGGCCGGGACGCGGGCGCCCGGCTGCTGGGCCTCGCCGGCCGGCCCACCGCCGTTTTCTGCGCCAACGACCTGCTCGCCCTCGGCGTGCTCCAGGCCATGTACGCGGCGGGCGTGACCGTCCCGGACGACCTGGCCATCGTCGGCTACGACGACATCGAGTTCGCCGCCGCGGCCGCCGTACCCCTCACCTCGGTCCGGCAGCCCGCCGTCACGATGGGTGCCCTCGCCGCCGAACTGCTGCTGGAGGAGACCGAACGGGGCGACGGCAAGGGGAAACGGGCGCACGAGCACCGGCGGGCGGTGCTCCGGCCGGAGCTGGTGGTGCGCCGCTCCAGCCTCGCCGCCCGCTGAGCCCCGCGCTGCGCCCGCCGCGCCGGGGCTCGCGCCGACCGGAAGCGCCGACCGGAGGTGCTGACCGGAAGTTCAGTAACAATCCATGATCCCGGGGCTCGGCCCGCACCGGCTCATGTGCTCAACTGGGAGACGTCCAGACCGTCCGTCCCAGGAGACCCGTTGAGCCTCAGCTACCGCCAGCCCGGCGTCGTGCTCACCGACCACCACTTCACCGTGCCCCTCGACCACGCCGACCCGGGCGGCGAGACCATCGAGTTGTACGCCCGCGAGGCGGTGGCGAGCGACAAGGCCGGGCAGGACCTGCCCTGGCTGGTGTACCTGACAGGCGGCCCCGGCTTCGGGGCGAATCGTTTCGTCGGACGTCAGGCCTGGCTCGACCGGGCCTTGGACGAGTACCGCGTCCTCCTCCTCGACCAGCGCGGCACCGGCCGCTCCACGCCCGCCACCCGGCAGACGCTCCCGCTGCGCGGCGGCCCCGCCGCCCAGGCCGACTACCTCACCCACTTCCGCGCCGACTCCATCGTCCGCGACTGCGAGGCCATCCGCCCCCAGGTCACCGGCGGCGCCCCGTGGACCGTGCTCGGCCAGAGCTTCGGCGGCTTCTGCACGGTGTCGTACCTCTCCCTCGCCCCCGAGGGCATCGCCACCGCGATCATCACCGGCGGCCTGCCCTCCCTGCACGCCCACGCCGACGACGTCTACCGGGCCGCCTACCCGCGCATCGAGCGCAAGGTCGCCGCGCACTACGCCCGCTACCCGCGGGACGTGGAGCGGGCCCGCCGGATCGCCGACCACCTCCTCACCCACGACGTGGTCCTGCCGAACGGCTACCGCCTCACCGTCGAGGCCTTCCAGTCCCTGGGCCACATGCTCGGCACGAGCGACGGCAGCCACCGGCTGCACCACCTCCTGGAGGACGCCTTCGTGGTGACCCCGGCCGGCCTGGAACTGTCCGACGCCTTCCAGGAACAGGCCCAGTCCCTGCTGTCGTACGCCGCCCACCCTCTCTACGCCCTCGTCCACGAGTCGATCTACGGCCAGGACGCGCGCCCCACCGCCTGGTCGGCCGAGCGCGTCCGTGCCGAGTTCCCGCAGTTCGACGCGGCCAAGACGCTCACCGGCGACGGCCCGGTCCTGTTCACCGGAGAGACCGTCCACCCCTGGGTGTTCGACACCGACCCTGCCCTGCGCCCCCTGCGCGAGACGGCCGATCTGCTCGCCGCCCGCACCGACTGGCGCCCCCTCTACGACCCCGCACGGCTCGCCGCCAACGAGGTCCCGGTCGCCGCGGCCGTCTACCACGACGACATGTACGTCGACAGCGGCCACTCCCTGGAGACGGCCCGCGCGATCCGCGGCCTGCGTCCCTGGGTCACCAACGAGTACGAGCACGACGGCCTGCGTACGGGCGCGCCCCGCGTTCTGGACCGGCTGCTGGCGCTGGTGCGCGACGAGGTATGAGGGCGGTAAGCGGATGTTCATGCCGTAGCCAGAAGGCCACCTAGAGTAATTGAAACGATATAAATTGGTGGCCTGTATCACAAATGCGCCGGGAACGATATCGCGACAGCTTCTTTGATCAAGAGAAAGCGCAGGTGGGCGGGGAGATGCAGGCGGTCTGCCCGGCTTTGTTTCCCCGGCCCACATGGTGAGATGAGCGCGGTGTAAGTCGATCCATTGCTGTACATAGGAATCCACTAGGCGGCGCTGAGCCCTGGAGACCCAAAAGGCCGACGGCTCCCTGCGCCAACAGGAAGCCGCCGTATGGGATTTGACAGCGCTACCGAAAGGTGGTCGACCATCAACACCAACACCTTGCCACGCGGTGACGCGGACGCCACTGGCATAGACCAGTGTGCTGGTGCGTACGTAGTGTGCCACGGCCTCGCAGCCGGGAGCCACCGTGTGTAACACGTTCACCAGCCGACAGGTCGACTTCTGGCTCGACGACCTGAACCAGTTACAGCGTCGGGACGAGCGGATCCTGTTCGGTTCCGCGATCGCCACGTGGATTGTCGCGGTCACATGTTACTGCGGGGTTGCGTATTGCGGGATAACCGGGAAACCTGCGGCCACAGCTGCGTGTGTGTTCTTCGGAACCTTGATCGGTGGCTGGGGCGTCGTCCTCTTCAAAAAGGCCAAAAGGCTCCGCCACCACCGCCGTGTCCGTAACCGGCAGGTCGAGCAGCAGCGCCGGCAGCCGCCGGTCGCGACCTGAGCCGGCTCGCTGACGACCGGAAGCCGCTCGTGCCGGAAGACCCCGGCCATGAGCGGCTTCGCTCCGCTGTGCGGGAAGGCTCCGGCGCCGCCACGCGTCACGGCACGCGCGCGGACGCGTGCCCGCAGGTCAGTACGCTGGACCCCATGCCGGATCAGATAGCCGACCCCTCCGACCTGCGCGCCGACTGTGCCCGGTGCTTCGGGCTGTGCTGTGTCGCCCTTCCCTTCGCCCGCTCCGCCGACTTCGCGCTGGACAAGCCCGCGGGCACGCCGTGCCCGAATCTCCAGGGCGACCACCGCTGCGGCATCCACGCCGGACTGCGCCGGAAGGGCTTCACCGGCTGCACGGTCTACGACTGCTTCGGCGCCGGCCAGAAGGTCTCGCAGGTCACCTTCGGCGGACAGGACTGGCGTACGGGGTCAAAGGAGCACGCACGCCGGATGTTCGACGTCTTCCCGGTCGTACGGCAGCTGCACGAACTGCTGTGGTACCTGACCGAGGCGCTGGGCCTGCCCGCCGCCCGGCCCGTCCACCCCGAGCTGCGCCGGGCGCTGGAGAAGACCGAGGGGCTGACCCGGCGGACTCCCGAGGAACTGGCCGCGCTGGACGTGGCCGCGCATCGGCAGAAGGTCAACGTGCTCCTGCTGCGCACCAGCGAGCTGGTCCGGGCCGGTGCCGGCGGCAAGGGGAAGGGCCGGGGCAAGGACCGCAGGGGCGCTGACCTCATGGGCGCCCGCCTCAGGGGCGCCGATCTGCGCGGGGCGAGCCTGCGCGGCGCCTATCTCATCGCCGCCGACCTCACCGGTGCGGACCTGCGCGGCGCGGACCTGATCGGGGCCGACCTGCGCGACGCCGACCTGACCGACGCGGACCTCACCGGCGCCTTCTTCCTCACTCAGCCGCAGCTCGACGCCGCGCGGGGTAGTGCGGGGACTCGTCTGCCGGTTTCAGTCGGTCGCCCCGCGCACTGGGCAGCGGCTCGCTGAGCGGGGCTCCGCCGGTCCGGCAGGGTGGTGGTGCCGGCCGCCGTCCCGCGGCCTTTCGGGGTGCTGCTCGCCGGTCTCCGTGCGAGCCGGCCGCCGCTCCAGGCGCAGCCGTAGCCCTTCCGGCATCAGGGTCAGCCGTTCGGCCACGCTCAGCCGGTAGCCCGGGTCGGCCGACAACTCGTAGCGGCGCAGCAGCAGGCCGAGGACGAGCGTCGCCTCGTGGAGGGCGAACTGGCGGCCGATGCAGGCCCGTGCACCGGTGCCGAACGGCTTGAAGGTGTGCGGTGGCCGGGCGCGGACGGCCGCCGGGGTGAAGCGGTCGGGGTCGAACCGTTCGGCGTCCTCGCCCCACACCTCCGGTTCGCGGTGCAGCATCGGCGTCAGCACCAGGGCCCAGGCGCCCCGGCGCATCGGATGTTCCCCGGCGAGGACGGTGTCCCGCCGGGCCTCGCGGGCGAAGGCGGGCGCCGTCGGCCACAGCCGCAGCGACTCGTCCAGCACCCGGCGGACGTAGCGCAGCTTGGCGACCTGGTCGTAGCCGGGCCGCGGGGTGTCGCCCCAGACCTGGTCGACCTCGGCGCGGGCCCGGGCGGCGATGGCGGGGTGCAGGGCGAGGTAGTGGAGGGCGAAGGAGAGCGCGCCGGAGGTGGTCTCGTGGCCGGCCACCAGGAACGTGATCACCTGTTTGCGGATGTTCTCCGGCGACAGCTTCTCCCCGGTCTCCGGGTGCGCCGTCGCCAGCATGCGGTCCAGCAGGTCACCCTCGCCGCCACCGCCGGACCGGCGCCGGGCGGCGACCAGTCCGTCGACCGTGCGGTCGAGGTGGGCCATGTCGGCCGCGTTGCGCCGGGCGGCGGCGCGCAGCAGCAGCGGGGCCAGCGGCCCCGGGACGCTGTTCAGCCGTTGCGCGTAGGTCAGCGTGCCGACCATCGCCGTGACGAAGGGGTGCGGCCGGTCCCGCTCGAAGGAGCCGAAGTCGTGCCCGAAGCCGGTGCGGGCGATCGTCTCCAGGGTCAGCCGGGTCATGTCGCCCGGCACGTCGACCGTGCGCCCGGCCGCCTGGTGGCGGTCCCAGTGATCGGTGAGCCGCTCGGCGACCGACAGCATCATCCCGTGGTAGCCCTCCATGGCCTCCCGGCTGAACCCCGGCGCCAGGACGTCGTGCGCGAGCTGCCAGTTGGGCTCGTGGTTGTAGGCGGTGAACAGGCCGTCGCCGGCCACGGGCCGCAGATTGGCGACGCCGAGGCCGACGTGCTTGGCGAACCGGGACTCGTCGGCGAGGTCGGCGACCAGCCGCGCCCCCCACACGAACACGAACTCCTTGCCGAACGCCCGGCGCCGGAAGATCGGCCCCAGCTCGCGCGCGAAGCGCATCGAGTCCTGCAACGGCCGGTGCCGGTCGGCGCCGAGCACATCGCCGAGCAGCGGAACCCGGTGCGGCGGACGGGGGATGCGGCGCAGCTCCGGCCAGCCCTGTTCGGCGCTGCGGAAACCCTTGGGCAGCCCGGTCTCCATGGTCTCCGTCGTCGCCGCCATGACGCGATCTCCCTTGATCCAGCCGGTGGTTGAGCAGTGACGCGCGCGTGTTGTACGTGAGTTCAATAACGCGTTCCAGTGTGCTGCGCTTGTTGAACCGACGTCAAGTAAAGTGACGCCATGCCCGCGAACCAGGGGGAGCGCGCCCGGCGCAGACTCAGCACCGGCGAACGCCGTGAGCAACTGCTGTCGGTCGGCGCCAAGCTGTTCTCGGAGAGCCCCTACGACGACGTGTGGATCGAGCAGGTCGCCGAGATCGCCGGGGTCTCGCGGGGGCTGCTCTACCACTACTTCCCGACCAAGCGGGACTTCTTCGCCGCCGTCGTGGAGCGGGAGAGCGCGCGCATGCTGCGTATGACGGCGGCCGAGCCCGGGGTGCCGGTGCGCGAGCAGCTCACCGCCGGTCTCGACACCTACCTCGGCTACGTCCAGGCGCACGCCCACGGCTTCCGCGCCTTCCACCGCGCCGACGCGGCCGGCGACCAGGCCGTGCGCCGGGTATACCAGCGGGCGCTGGCCGCCCAGGAGAAGCAGATCCTGGCCGCGCTCGCCGCCGATCCCGAGTTCGGGCCCGCCGTCGAGGCCGCCCCGCGGGTGCGCCTGGCGGTACGCGGCTGGCTCGCCTTCACCACCGCCGTCTGTCTCGAATGGCTGCGCGGTGACGGGGAGCTGAGCCGTGAGCAGGTACGTGACCTGTGCGCCCGCGCCCTGCTGGGCGTTCTCGGCTGAGAGCTGTGGTGCCGGTGGCGGGGCCGCCCCGTCACCTGAGGGCGCGTGGGGCGGTGCGTTCGTGGATCGTCCCGCCGGGCACGTACCAGCCCGCCTTCCTGCGGACCGCCGGGCTCGCGTCCCGGGCGTGGGACGTGGGCAGGGCCGCTACGGCGCGGGCGTCGGTGTGGGTGAACTTGCCGACGAGTTCGACGGCCATGCCCCGGGACGTGCGGGTCGGGGTCGGAGGCCGGGTGCCGCAGTGCGGGAGGGAGGACCCGGTCCGCGCCAGGTGCGCAGGTGTCGCCCTTGCACCGGTCGCAGGCCAGGGCGTGGAAGGCGGAGATCCTGACCCGGGCGTCGGGGTCGTCGGCCATGGCGATGAGGTCGTCCATGGAGTCGGTGTCGACCAGGTGGTCGAGGAGGCGGCAGCAGCCTTCACGGACGGCCGGATCCTCGTGCCGCAGTCCGGTACGGACGGCGCTCAGCGCGCGCTCGGCACGCCTCAGCAGTTCGCGGTACGCCGCCACCGCGCGCTACGGGTCGCCCGAACAGGAGACGAGGGCCATGCCCGTCCCGCTCGTTCGGGTGCGTACCTCGTGCGCGTTCCGGCCCGGGTGCCCAGGCTTGACCTCGGGGTGAGTCTTCTCGTGAAGGTGGAGGAACATGCCGACGTACGTCGCCCTGCTGAACTGGACCGATCAAGGGGTCCGGAACTACAAGGACACCGCGAAGCGCGCCGAGACCTTCGGCGCGGCGGTCCAGAAGCTCGGGGCGAAGCTCCTGAGCATCTACTGGACCGTGGGCCCGTACGACCTCGTGGCCGTCATCGAGGCGGCTGACGAGGAAACCGCCACCGCGGCGCTCCTTCAGCTCGGTGGTGTGGGCAACGTCCGTTCCACGACCCTGCGGGCCTTCGGCCGGGAGGAGATGGAACGCATCATAGCCAAGGCGGCCGGCTGACGAACACCCCGTGGTGCGGGCGGTGGCGTCCGCCGGGCCGGCCCCGCGGCCACGTTCGTGTCGGACTCGCGTGGCCCGGTTCCAGCGGGCAGCGGGCCGGTTCTGCGGCGGGCAGGAGTGGGACAGCAGGACTGCTCGTTCCACCGCGCCTGTTCCATCCTTCGCGCGCGCATGACTTCCTCCTCCTCTCGGGGGCGGTCAGGGCGCCGGCGATACGGGGCGACGTACGCACCGGCGTGGTTGGCGTGCGCCTCCAGCTCCGATAGGTTAGGTGAGGCTAACCTAAAGGAGGCCCTGGATGGGTGACACTCAGGACTGGACGGCCGCTCCCGGCGCGGCGGAACGGGCACGCTCGGTGGCGGCCGCCGCCTGGTCGTGCGCGGTGACCGCGAACGGCGTCCGCGAGGAGTACGTCGGCGCGCACACCGTGACCGAGGACGGCGCGGTACGGCTGGCGGTGCCCGACGACAGCGCCCTGTTCGGCGCGGTGCTGAGCGCCCCGCGCCAAGAACCCTCCGCCCTGCTGGAGTTCGCCGACGTGGCACCCGTACCGGTGCGTCACCGCATCCGCGCCCGGCTCTTCCTGTCCGGCTGGTTCGCCCCGTCCGAGGGCACCCTCCTCTTCCGGCCCACCCGCGTGGTGCTGCGCCGGTCCGCCGGGGCCGTGGTGGTCGACCCGGACGAGTTCGGCGCCGCCCGGCCCGACCCCCTGGCCACAGCCGAGGCCCGGTTGCTCACCCACCTCGCCGACGCCCACCCGGAAGCCGTCGAGCGGCTCACCCGCCTGGTGCGGCCCGAGAACCTGCTCGCCGCGACCCGGGTGGCACCGCTCGCCGTCGACCGGCACGGACTCACCCTGCGTATCGAACGCACCCGCGCCCACGGCGACGTACGACTGCCCTTCCACACACCCGCCGACGACGTGACCCAGCTCACCGAGCGCGTGCACGCCCTGCTCGCCCAGGCCAGTGCCGCCGCCTGCCCCCGGGCGCTACAGCGGCAGCGCGCAGACGGCGACGGGTGACGCGAACGGCTCACCGGTCAGGCGCAGTCCGCCGCTGTCCGCGTCGACGCGGAAGACGGTGACCGTGCCCGAGCGCTGGTTCGCCGCGAACAGCAGCCGGCCGTCGGGCGAGAACGCGATCTGCCGGGGGAAGTCCCCGCCCACCGGCACCGTGCCGAGCAGCCGCAGCCGGGCCCCGCCGTCCTCGACGGCGTACCGCGCGAGGCTGTTGTGGCCCCGGTTGGCGAGGAACGCGTACCGGCCGTTCGCCGTCACCAGGATCTGCGCCGGGTAGTTGGTGCCGCCGCCGGACCCCGTCGACTGCGGCTCACCGATCGTCAGACGCCCGGTCCCCGGCTCGTACGCGCACACGGCCACGGTGTCGTCCACCTCGTTGGCCAGGTAGGCGTGCCGGCCGCCCGGGTGGAAGGTCAGATGGCGGGGCCCCGCGCCCGGCCGGGTGCGCGCCCGCGCCACCTCCGTGAGCGTGCCCTTGGCCTGGTCCAGGCGGTAGGTGTAGACCGTGTCGGTGCCGAGGTCCACGGCGAGGACGTGGCCGCCGTCCGGACTCGTGAGGAACTGGTGGGCGTGCGGCCCCTGCTGGCCGGGGCCGGGCGGCGGAGAGCTGTGCGTGACCAGCGCGGTGCGCTCACCCAGCGCGCCGGAGGCGCCGATCGGGTGCACGGCGACACTGCCCGAACCGTAGTTCGCGCTGAGCAGCCAGCGCCCGGAGGGATGCACCGACAGGTGGCACGGACCGGCGCCGCCGGTGCTCCGGGCGCCGAGGACGCGCCGGTCCGCGAGGCGTACGGCCGTCACCCCGCCGTCCTCCCGCTCGTCCACCGCGTACAGCGTGCGGCCGTCCGGGTGCACGGCGAGATACGACGGGTCGGGAACCCCGGTGAGCGTGCCCGACCCGGTGATCCGGCCCGACTCCGGGTCGTACGACGCCAGACCGATGCCGGTGCCGCCGCCCTCGACGGAGGTGTAGGTGCCCACGTACAGCGGGCGCGGCCCGGACGGTTTCCGGGGCGGCGGGGCGGCCTCCGGCTCGTCCTGCCCGGCCGGCGTGGCCACCGGCGGGGCCGCCGGGGACGGCACCATCACGACCGCCGCCGTACCGGCCACGGCGCCGACGAACCGGCGTCTGGTCCAGCCCCCCTGCTCCCGCTCCGGGTCCCGGTCCCGCCGGGGGAGGGAGGATGCCCCTCCCGCCGTCTGTGCCTCCGTGCCCATGCCGCTACCCCAGGTCGTCGGTCGTCCCGCTCGTGACAGCCACCTTGGCCCGCGGACGTCACCGGGGGCAAGCCGGGCGGCGGCCGTCACGTGGCACACGACGCCGGCGCCCCTACCAGTCCCCGTCCGCCACCGGCTCGCCCGGCGCGTCCTTCAGGTGCGTCACCTGCCCGGCGGACGGTGCCTGCCACGGCTCCAGGTCGTCCCCGAGCCACTCGCCGACCGGCTCGACCGCCTTCAGCGTGCCCGTGGGGGCGAGGTCCTCGGCGTCCGCGTCGTCGTAGTCGTACCAGGGCAGGCCCGCCCGGGTGTACGCCGCCCGGTCCACCGGCGACGGCGGCGGTGCCTCGCCGGTGATCCGGCGCCACTGCGGGGGAGTGACCAGGTGCACGAACACCCGCCCGGCGGGCCGCTCGGACCAGTCGCCCAGCGGCCGGTCGTCCTGGTACACCTCCTGCCGCATCGAGCCGCCGACGCCGAGCCCCATGGCCGTGGCACGCCGCGGGGGAGCGGCGGCCGGGGCGGACGGACCGCCGAAGGCCATGGCGGGCGCGGACGGCGGTGATCCGGGGGGCCCGCCCGGGGCCGGGGCGGACATGGGCAGGGCCGCGCCGTAACCGCCGCGCGCGCCGGCCAGACGCCGCTGCCGCTCCCGCTCCTGGCGCCGCCACTCGGCGAGGGCCTCCTCCTTCAGCGGGAACGACTGGAGCTGGACGCCGCCCCACTCCTCCTCGCCGGTGACCTGCCCCTCCACGGTGGCGCCCAGCCCCAGGGGTACGGCCACGAACTGGCGGACCGTGCCCTTGCCGGAGTTGATGCCGTCCAGCCAGGGCTGGCGGGGCAGCACCACGTAGTTCTGCGGACGCCGGGACAGCCGGTCGCTCCAGGGCTCGCCGGAGACCGCGCACACCTTGCCCACACCGACCTGGAGCGCGGCCGGCTCCGGCGCGGCGAAGCTCAGCCACATCGCCTCGCGCAGGTACACCGGCAGCATGACGCCGCCGCGCGCCCCCATCCACTCGGGCACCCGGTCGGCGTGGTCGGCGACCCGCCGGACGGGGAACTCGCCCAGCCCCGGCGGCAGCGGATGCGTACCGCTCTCGGGCAGGCGCAGCGTGCGGACGAACCGCACCGCCGCCCCGCCGGGCAACCGCAGCGTGTTGCCGTCGATCCGCACTCCGTCAGCGGTCATCCGTGCGCTCCGTCTCCTCCGGTGCCGTCAGCGGGCATCCGGACGCCCCGTCTCCTGCGGCGCCGTACACCCCCGCGCTCGGTCGCGGCGCCGGACCGCCCCCGCGGCCTCCTCACCGATAACGCCCACCGAACCCCGCGCGGTTCCGCCACAGCTCCTCCTGTACCCCGAGGCGGTCGCGCATCCAGGCGATCCGGGGCAGCTTGGCCCGCTGCCCGCGCGAGACCCGGTCCAGCTCCTCCAGCAGGCGGCGGGTGCGGTGCTCGGTGTTCAGCTCGTCGATGATCCTGGTCGTCTCGGTCAGGACGGCCCCGAGCAGCTGCCAGTGTGCCCAGTCCTTGCGGATCTCCTCCTGGAGCAGCTCGGCCAGCCGGTCCCGGGTGCCGGCCGCGGTGTGCAGCTCGGCCGACAGCCGCGCCTCCGCCGACTCGGCGTTCTCGCTCAGATGGGTCGTCACCAGCACCGCGAAGCTGACCACCGCGTCGGCGATCTCCGACAGCAGCTGCTCCACGGTCGCCCCCACCCGGGGCGGGAACAGTTCCTGCGACCCCCGGGCCTTCGCCAGGTCCGTGAACGAGCGGGCCAGCACCCGCAGCACCACCGTGCAGATCTCCAGGGTGTCCAGGCCCGTGCGCAGCACCACCCGGTGCAGTAGTCCCTCCTTCACGCGGGGGTTGAGCCGCAGACTGTCCTCCGCCTGCCGCAGTGCCGCGTCCACCCGCACGATGTCGTGGTCCAGCCGGCGCGCCTCGTGCAGCCGCTCGGCCGCCCGCTCCCAGGGGATCCGGCCCCCGGCCTCCTCGCCCATCCGCAGCATCAGCTGGCGCACCCGGCGGGCGAGGTCCTCGATGGACCGGCCGGCCTCGTCCACCCACACCGGCGGTGGCAGCAGCAGGTTGCAGGCCGTGCCGACGACCGCGCCGATCAGCGTCTCGACGATCCGCGCCCAGGCGGTGAACCCGACCGTGGTGACCCCGAGCACCAGCATGGCGCTGATCGCCACCTCGGCCACGTACTCGTCGACGCGGACCAGGTGACCCACGGCCAGCGCGGCGACGATCAGCAGGGCGAGGCTCCACCAGGTCAGGCCCACCAGCACGCTGAAGGCGATGGCGACCAGGACGCCGGCGACCACCGAGTTCACCCGGCGGATGCCGTTGGTGAGCGTGGCGTAGAAGGTCACCTGGACGACCAGCAGCGCGGTCAGCGGCGCGGTGAGCGGGGCCGGCTCGGGGCTCAGCCGGAGCGCGATGACGTAGGCGATGGTCGCGGCCGTGGCCGACCGCAGTGTCTGGACGACCACCGGCTCCCGGCGGCGCTTCGTCAGTCGCAGTAGTCCCGTGGTCAACTTTCGTTCGCGCATCCCTTGGCCTGTTCCCGCTCATCGGGTGCGTCGAACGTAGCCGTTCGCGGACTGGTTGCGCCTGATTCGCGCCAGGGTGCTTACGCGTACAGCTTGTCGATGAAGGCGGCCAGATTGCCCGTCGTGCGCGCGATCTGCTCCTCCAGCGTCAGGCTCTCCTCGAACCGGGCACCGGACTCGGGGACCTTCCTGCCGCGCACGTACAGCGAACAGGCCAGGTCGGTGCACATGTACAGCCCGACCGAGTTGCCCTCCCGGCCGGCCGCCCCCGCTTTGCGCGCGGTCATCAGCGACACCCCGCCCCCGGGATGCGTGGTCAGACACACCGAACACATGCTCCGGTGCAGGAAGCCGCGCTGCGCGGGCGGGAAACGCAGGGTCACGCCGACGAGCCGGTCGTTCCGCTCCATGACCAGATAGCTGCGGTCGGGAGCGCCGGGATCGCGCCAGCCGAGGAAGTCCAGCTGGTCCCAGGGGCGGTCACCGAGATCGCGCGGGACGGCCAGGCGCTTGGCCTCGCCCTTGGAGCAGTTGATAAACGAGTTGCGGATGTCCTGCTCGGTGAGCGATCTCATGAGGGTCCTTCCGATGTTCCGGTCGCAACCTAGGGACTCTAGGCTGAGAACTATCCTATTTAGCCACACGGGGGTGAGCCAATGGATTACCGGCGGAGGCTGCCCGGGCTGCCCCGGCGTGCCCGGCGGGCGCTGGACCACGTCACCGGCACCGCGTCCGGCCCGCCGCTCGACCCGGACCTGCGGATCACGCTCAACTTCCACCCCGACCGGACCTCGGGCGGACTGCCGATCCTGGAGTCGCTGGCCCGGGACGGGGCGTACCACTCGCAGTTCGTCACCGGGACCAGCAACGGAGGGCTCACCGCCCACCCGGGCGGCGACCGGACGCGCTGGGAGAGCCGCATCTTCGGCGGCGCCTACGACGACGCCGACCCGGCCGAGCGCCCGGTGTACGGCGCGCTCGACTTCCGGCGCCAGGTGGTCGGCGCGGCGCCCCGCTTCGGTTCCTCTCACCTCAGGCTCTGCGGAGCGGTCCTGGCCCGGGCCACCTTCTGCTACCCGGACAGCTCGACCGGGCCCGGCGACTTCGGCGTGGCCGACGCCATGCCGCTGATCGCCCTCGCCGAGGCCGACCGGCAGGACGCCCTCAACGACTACGTCGAGGCCCATGTGCACGGGGGTGTGCTGCTCGAACGGGACGTGGAGGCGCTCGTGCTGGACGCGAGCTACCGGGACACACCGGTGGAGACGGCCGCCCGGCGCCTGCCCTTCCCGCTCGCCTGGCACCCCGGATACCGCCTCACCGTCACCGAGCTGCGCCGGCACGCCGACTACCGCGGCCCGGAGTACGCCGACCTCGGCGCGCGCATCGCCGAGCGCGGCGTCATCACCCCCCGCGTCATCGGGGACGCGGCCCGCAGCGGCCGGTACGACCTCCAGGCCCTCAAGATGGTCTGGCACACCCTGGCCCGCTTCGGCTCCCCGGAGGGCGGTGGAACGGCGAGGACGCCCCCGCGGGAGCGCGGCCGCTGAGGCTCCGGGGAGGCCCGGCGGCGGAAGCGGGGTGCTGCCGCGGGGGCTTCGGCGGTTGCCGTCATGCGGAGTCTGCCGGTTGCCGTGGCGGGGCGGAGTGCTGTCGCTACGGCTTGGGCGGACCGCTACGGAGAGCGTGCTGCTTGCCGAGGCCGGGGGGGTGCGGCCGCCAGGGCTTCGGCGGGTGCCGCCACGAACAGCGTGCCGCTGCTCGAGGGCCCCCACAACCGCCACCGCCGGACCGGACCCCGCCCCGCCGGGCCCCCGGCCTCGCCCTGTCGGGCCCCGCTGCGGTCAGCGTCCTTCCGGCGGACCATCCCGCCCCGCAGACTGCGACTGGCGTGCCCGCTCCGGTGGACCGTTCCGCCCCGACCAACCACCCGCCCGGGCAGCGTCCCTGGCGAACCACCTGGGCCCGCCTCCCCTAGTCACGGCCGACGTGCCCACCCACCCAGGCACCGACCCCGCCTTGCCGGTCCCGGCTGCGCTCGGCGCCCCCCGGCGAACCGTTCCGCTCCGCCGGTCCCGGCTGCGCTCGGCGCCCCCCGGCGAACCGTTTCGCCCCGCCGCCCCCGGCTACGGCCCGCGTGCTCCCGACGTACCCCCCGTTACTCCCCGTCCCCGGCCTCCGCCCCCGCTGCCGGTGGCCACACCCCCGTGGGCAGTACCCCTGCCGCATAGGCCCGGGCCACCAGTTCCGTGCGGTTCTTCGCGTTCCAGCGGGCTGACAGGCGGCGCAGGTGGTAGGTGACGCCGTCCCCGGTGAGGCCCAGTTCGCGGGCGGCGCGGGCCGTGGTGGCGCCGCCCGCCAGCAGGGCCAGGACCCGTCGCTCGGTGTCCGTGACCCGTACCGGCTCCGGTTCCGGTGCGGGGCGCTCGCCCAGGACCCGCAGCATCACCAGCAGCGCCGGTGTCTCCTCCACGCTGTCACTGACCGGGTCCGCCGTCAGCTCCCCGTGCCGCTCGGCCCCGCCGGGCGCCCGCCAGCACACCGACACCTGGTAGCGGGAGCGGTGCCGCAGCCGCAGCGCCTCGGCGATCCGCTCCACCTGGCCGGTCTTCTGCGGCCGGAACAGCTCCAGCACGTGCCGGCCGCGCAGCCGCCCAGGCGTCGAACCGCACTCCGTCGCCATGGCGGGGTTCGCCAGGACGACCTGCCCGTACACATCGCACACGGCCACCGGCACCGCCACCCGGTCGAACACCATCAACGCACGGTTGCGCCACACCACCGCGTCGGCCCGTCCCGCTTCCATGGCATCTCATCCAAGGGGAAGGACCAGGTCAGCGGCAACTTGGCCACGCGCAAGCCCCGGCGGGCACTTTCCACTGCACGATCGTGTAGTGCCGGGGCCGCAGCGGACTCCGCCCGTCGACCACCCTGGAACGCAGTACGTCCGTTACCGCGAAAGGCAGTTGCCGCGCCATGCCCCCCACCGCACTGCGTCCCGAACCGGCCGGAACCCTGACCGGCGTCCCCGTCGTCGACATCTCCGCCTCCGGCCCCGGCCGCACGCCCATCCAGCAGATCATGGAGCTGATGCGGGAGCACGGCCCGGTGCTGGTACGACGGCTGCACGGGCGGGACGTGATGTTCGTCGCCGACGCCGCTCTGGTCGCCGATCTGGCCGACGAGGAGCGGTTCGCCAAGCACGTCGGGCCCGCCCTGGAGAACGTGCGGGAGTTCGCCGCCGACGGGCTGTTCACGGCGTACAACGACGAGCCCAACTGGGCGAAGGCGCACGACGTCCTGATGCCCGCCTTCGCGCTCGGCTCGATGCGCACCTACCACCCGGTGATGCTGAAGGTGGCCCGGCGGCTCATCGGCGCCTGGGACCGTGCGGCGCGCACGGGCCGGCCCGTCGACGTGCCCGACGACATGACCCGGATGACCCTCGACACCATCGGACTCGCCGGACTCGGCTACGACTTCGGCTCGTTCGAGCGCACCGAGCCGCACCCCTTCGTGGAGTCCATGGTCCGTTGCCTGGAGTGGAGCATGACCCGGCCGGCCCGCACCCCCGGTACGGACCACACGGCGGCCGACGCGGCCTTCCGGCGCGACGCCGATCACCTGGCCCGGGTCGTGGACGACGTCATCGCCGCCCGCACCGGCACCGACCAGAGCGGCGCCGAGGACCTGCTCGGCCTGATGCTCAGCGCCCGGCACCCCGCCGACGGCACCACCCTGGACGCGGCCAACATCCGCAACCAGGTCATCACCTTCCTGATCGCCGGCCACGAGACGACGTCCGGCGCGATGTCCTTCGCCCTCTACCACCTCGCCAAGCACCCGGCCGTACTCCGGCTCGTGCAACGCGAGACCGACGCGCTGTGGGGGGACACGGCCGACCCCGACCCGTCGTACGAGGACATCGGCCGGCTCACCTACACCCGCCAGGTCCTGAACGAGGCGCTGCGGCTGTGGCCGACGGCCGCCGCCTTCGCCCGGCACGCCCGCGAGGACACCCTGCTCGGCGGCCGGATCCCGCTGCGCGCCGGCCAGGCCGTCACCGTGCTCACCCCGATGCTGCACCGCCAGCCCGTCTGGGGCGACAACCCGGAACTGTTCGACCCGGAGCGGTTCACCCCCGAGGCCGAGGCGGCCCGCCCGGTGCACGCCTTCAAGCCGTTCGGCACCGGCGAACGCGCCTGCATCGGACGGCAGTTCGCACTGCACGAGGCGACCATGCTGCTCGCCCTGCTGGTCCACCGCTACCGGCTGCACGACCACGCGGACTACCGGCTCACCGTGAAGGAGACCCTCACCCTCAAGCCCGACGGCTTCACCCTCACGCTCACCCCGCGCACCCCCGCCGACCGTGTGCACGCACCCCTGCCCGGCACCGCCACCGCGACCGCCACCGGCGCCCCCGTCCCGGACGCCCTCCCGGCCCGGGTCCGCCCGGGCACCCGCGCCCTGTTCCTGCACGGCAGCAACTACGGCACCTGCCGGGACTTCGCCGCCAGGCTCGCCGACGAGGCCGCCGCCGTGGGCTGCGCCACCGAGGTCGCCGCGCTGGACGCCTACGCCGACGGCCTGCCCACGGACCGGCCCGTCGTCATCACCGCCGCCTCCTACAACGGCCGCCCCACCGACGACGCCGTCGCCTTCACCGCCTGGCTCGACGGCAGCCCCGACCTGACCGGAGTGACCTACGCCGTCCTCGGTGTCGGCGACCGCAACTGGGCCGCCACCTACCAGCGGGTCCCCGCCCGGATCGACGCCCGCCTCGCCGAACTCGGCGCCACCCGGCTCACCGGGCGCGCCGCCGCCGACGCCTCCGGCGATCTCACCGGCGCCGTCAGGGAGTTCACCGTCCGCATGCGCACCGCGCTGCTGAGCGGGTACGGCGACCCGGACGCCGGCCACGGCACCACGGACGAGCCCGCCCGCGCCTACACGGTCCGCACCCTGACCGGTGGCCCGCTCGACGTCCTCGCCGAGCGGCACGGGCTGGTCCCGATGACGGTCACCGAGGCACGCGACCTCACCGCGCCCGGTCATCCGCGCACCAAGCGCTTCCTGCGCGTCGCGCTGCCCGAGGGGGTCACCTACCGCACCGCCGACCACCTGACCGTGCTGCCCGCCAACGCCCCCGGACTGGTGGACCGTGCCGTCGCCGCCTTCGGCCTCGACGCCGACGCCGTCCTGGACATCCGCGGGAGCCGTCCCGGTCGCGACGGCCTCGCCGTGGACCGTCCGGTGACGGTGCGTCAACTTCTAACTTGGTACGTCGAGTTGCAGGAGCGCCCGACCAGCCGCCAGGCGGCCCTCCTCGCCGCGGCCAACCCGTGCCCGCCCGAGCGGGCCGCGCTCGCCGCCCTGCCCGGCGACGACCCCCGCACCCTCGTGGAGCTGGCCGAGGACCACCCCGCCCTGCGTGGCGCCCTGGACTGGCCGCTCCTGCTCGACCTGCTGACCCCGCTGCGCCCCCGCCACTACTCCATCTCCTCCGCACCGTCGGCCGATGCCCGCCACGCCGACCTCATGGTGTCCGTGCTCGACGCCCCCGCGCGCTCCGGCAAGGGCCGCCACCGGGGCACCGGTTCCGGACACCTCGCCTCCCTGCGGCCCGGTGACACCGTGTACGCCCGTGTCCAGCCCTGCCGCGAGGCGTTCCGGATCGACCACGCGGCACCGGTCGTGATGGTCGCCGCCGGCACCGGACTCGCCCCGTTCCGGGGCGCCGTCGCCGACCGTCTGGCCGCCCGCCGCACCGGCGCCCGGCTCCCCGCCGGGCTCCTCTACTTCGGCTGCGACGCGCCCGACGCCGACTACCTGCACGCCGAGGAACTGCGGGCCGCCGAACGGGCCGGCGCGGTCTCGCTGCGGCCCGCGTTCAGCGCCGCACCCGAGAACGGCGCCGTCTTCGTCCAGCACCGCATCGCCGCCGAGGCCGATGAGGTCTGGGAACTGCTGGGCGCCGGCGCCCGGGTGTACGTCTGCGGCGACGGCGCCCGGATGGCTCCCGGCGTCCGCGCGGCCTTCCGTACCCTGTACCGGGAGCGGACCCCCGGCGCGGACGAGGCCGCGGCCGAACGGTGGCTCGACACGCTGGTGGCGGACGGGCGTTACGTGGAGGACGTGTACGCGGCGGGCTGAGCCGGCGGGGGAGGGGTGCGGGGTGCGGGACACGGAGGAGCGGGCGTGGCGACTCCCGGCCACGGCGGGTCTGCCGCCCGCCCGGCCGGGACCGCGCTACGCGTCCCGGCTGCCGCGCCCGGCGGAGGGGTTCCGCCGCGCCGCCGAACAGTCCGCCCTGCGCCGGGAGCCGGGCGGCCACGTCGCCCGGCCGCACCGGGTGAACGGCTCCGGCTTCGGCTGCCCGTCCGGCGCCCTCGGGCCCGGCCGGCGGACGGCGTTCACCGTGATGACCCACGCCGTGCCGGCCGACGCCCGTGACTGCGCGGCCGACGTGCCGTACCCCGTGGACGAGGTGGCCCGTAGCCTCCGCACCGGCCAGGGCGGCCCGGTCGCCGACACCGGGACGCGTCGTGGCGCTGGACGAGATCAAACGTCTCCGCCTTAGCTCATAGCGTGAACTAAGGGTTGGGAAAATGTCGCGCCCCGGCTGTCCGAAGGGGTATGTTGCAGGTCGGGCAGGGTTCGTGAAGGGAGCCACATGGCGGCGCGCAACGGGCGCACGGTACGCGACCTGAGACGAGGCAACCGGACGGCGGTGCTCCAGAGGCTGTACTTCGACGGCCCGCTCAGCCGGTTCGAGCTGGGCCCGGCCACCGGACTCAGCTCCGGCTCGGTCAGCAACGTGGTCGCGGACCTGATCGCCGACGGACTGGTCGAGGAGGCCGGCAGCGTCGACTCCGACGGCGGCCGGCCGCGCACGCTGCTGCGCGTCGCCCCGCACAGCGGCCAGATGATCGGCGTGGACGTCGGCGAGACCCGCGTCCGGGTCGAGCTGTTCGACCTGGCCCTCACCGAACTGGCACGCGTCGAGCGCCCGTTGACACCCCAGGGCTACGACGTCGACGTCATCACGGGCCACATCCGCGACGGCGTCGCCGAGGTCCTCACCGCCGAACAGGCCGTCCCCGACCGGCTGCTCGGCGTCGGTGTCGGCGTCCCCGGGATCGTGGAGCACACCCCGGACCGGGGCGCCGTCGTGCACGGGCAGACCATCGGCTGGGACGCCGTCCCGCTGGAGCAACTGCTCCGCTCGGCCTCCCGGCTCCCCGACGGGGTGCCGTACTTCATCGACAACGGGGCCAAGACGCTCGGCCAGGCCGAGATGTGGTTCGGCGCGGGACGCGGCGCCCGCAACGCCGTCGTCGTGCTCTTCGGCTCCGGGGTCGGCGCCTGCCTGGTCACCCCCGAGGTCGAGCACGGGCGGGCCGTGGAGTGGGGCCACCTGACGGTACGGGTACGCGGGCGGCGCTGCCGCTGCGGTGCGCCCGGCTGCCTGGAGGCCTACGCGGGCGCCGAGTCGCTGCTCGCCCGCTGGCGCGAGGAGGGCGGCCGGCCTCCCGAGGACACCGACGAGGAGACCGCGCTCACCGCGATGCTCGCCGCCGCGTACCCGTCCGAGGGCGGTACCGCCGACCCGGTCGCGCTGGCCGTCCTGGAGGAGACCGCCGAGTACCTCGGCGCCGGTCTGTCCGACCTGATCAACCTCTTCCAGCCCGAGCGGATCCTCATCGGCGGCTGGGCCGGGCTCCAGCTCGGCACGCGGTTCCTGCCGTCCGTACGGCGGCACGCGGCCACGTACGCGCTGCGGCACCCGGCCGACAAGGTGACGATCGACCTCGGCCGGCTCGGCCCGGACGCGGTGACCGTCGGCGCCGCGATCCTGCCGCTCGCCGACTTCTTCGCCAGCGGCGGCCGCCGCCCCGAACCGGCCACTGAGGACCGCCTGCCCGCCTGGCGCACCGCCCTCCAGGAACGCGCCCCGCACTGACGGGGGTCCGGGGCGGCGCCCCGGACCCCGGGCCGGCGAAGAGCGTTGCCCCGAGCGTCAGGCGCCCGGCCCTGCGATCAGTCCGACGGCTCGTCCGGCGTCGGATGTTCCGACTGTGCCGTGCCCGGCCGGGACGCGCCCCGGGGGCCGGTGCCGGCCTCGTCCGTGTCCGGCGCGGCGTCCTGGTCCGGCTCCTCGCCGGCCGCGCGCCTCGTGGACACGTCCCAGGGGTCCTCCTCGGGCCGGGCCTGCTGGTCGGGCATGTCCCGGGGCACCGGCCGCTGTTCCGCACCGGACCCGGATTTCCGCACCGTCATGGTCTTCTCCGCTCCTCGTCGGCTCGTTCGGCGCTCCCCACGCGCTCAGCCCACCTTGCGCCCGCGCATCGGCTCCGTCTCCGCCCCCCCGCCCTTGCGCAGGCCGTCCAGGAACTCCTGGATCACCTCGGTCGCCGTGTGCCGGGGCTCCCAGCCCAGCTCGGCGCGCGCCCGCGCGCTGTCCATCAGCGGCAGCCGCAGCACGGCGTCGAAGAGGTGCGGCGAGGCGGGCAGCAGGTGCAGCCCCCAGGCGGCGGCGATGGCCGTGCGGGCCGCCGTACGCGGCAGCCGCACCGCCCGGGAACCGAGCAGCTCGGCGAGCACACCGGCGTCCAGTGGGGGGTCGGCGGCCAGGTTGAAGGCGCCCCGGGCGCTGTCCGAGCGCACCGCGAGCCGGTAGGCCTCGGCGGCGTCGTCCGTGTGCAGCGCCTGGACCCGCAGACCGGGGACGTCCGGCAGGAACGGCAGCAGGTCCGGCCGGGCCAGCGGACCGGGCAGGAACCGCCCGCCGAAGATCCGCCGCTGCTCGCTCGCCGACTCCCACTTGAACAGGAACGCCGGGCGCATCCGCACCACCCGCACCTCGGGGTGGTCGCGCTCGAACACGTCCAGCGTGCGCTCCAGGTAGGCCTTCTCCCGGCAGTACGCGGCGTCCGGCCAGCCGTGCGTCGGCCAGGACTCGTCCACCGGGCGGTCCTTCGGTCCCGGCGAGTACGCCCCGACGGAGGAGGCGTGCACCAGCACCGGCACCCGGGCCGCGGCGACCGCCTCGAACACCCGGATGCTGCCGAGCACATTGGTCCGCCAGGTGGTGGCCGGATCGTGCGTGGGCTGGAAGGCCCAGGCCAGATGGATCACGGCGTCGGCACCCTCGAACCGCTCGGCGAGGTTCGCCTGGTCCCCGGCGAGGTCGACGGCGGACCACTCGGTCTTCGGCGGCGACCATTCGGGCGTCCGCCGGGCCAGCCCGCGCACGGACTTGATGTCCGGGTCCTCGGAGAGCAGGCGCACCACGCTCGTCCCGACATTGCCGGTGGCGCCCGTCACGACGACCCTGCTGCCCGCTGAGCTGCTCACCTTCGGCTCCTCTCGTCGGCGCGGCGGAGGCTGCGACGAGCGGCGGGTACCCGGCCGCCGCGTGCGCACACGCGGCACGGGCGGCATGAGGAAGCCCCGGCCGTGACGGGGGAATCACGACCGGGGCGGTCAGGTGGTGGGGGCGGATGGCGGTCGCCTCTCGGCGAGACGCTCCACAGGGCTTCAGCCGGACGATCGTCCCTGTGGGCAAAAGGTGAGGCCCGGGGACACTGTCCCATCCGCACCCACGGTTTGTTCAACGGGCAACCACGTTCAGGTGTTCCAGCCCCCCACGTGACGTGCGTCACCGGGGAACGGCTCACGCCAGCGGGCTCCCGGCCAGCCGCGCCAGCAGGTCCGCGGGGTCCGCGTACACCGTCTCCGCCCCGGCCTCCTCCAGGTCGGCCCGGGGGATCCCGCCGCACAGCACGCCCACACAGCGCACCCCGGCCTTGCTGCCCGCCCGCATGTCCCACACGGTGTCCCCGACGAACACCGCCCGTGAGGCAGGCACCCCGGCCAGCTCCAGCGCGTGCTGCACGGGCTCCGGGGCGGGTTTGCCCTCCTGCACGTCGTCCGCGCTCGCCGTGGCCGTGATGGCGTCGTCCGCGCCGATCGCCCGGCGCAGCGCCCCCAGCTCGGCGCCGCTCGCCGACGTGGCGAGGACGACCGTCCAGCCGTCCCCGTGCAGCCGCCGCAGCAGCTCGCCGGCGCCCGGCAGGGCGGGGAGCCGGTCGAAGTACTGGCCGTACAGCGCCGTGTGCGCGGCGCTCAGTTCCGCGTCCTGGTCCCGGTCCCGGTCGTCGCCGAGCAGATGGGCGACGAGGTCGGTGGAACCGAGGCCGACGGCCCGGTGCACGGCGTGCATGGGCACCTCGTGCCCCGCCTGCCGGAACGCCTCCCACCAGGTCACGACGTGCAGGTGATTGGTGTCGACGAGGGTTCCGTCGACGTCGAACACGGCGGCACGGTCCATTCCAGGTCCTCTCCGTCAGCCCCGGGTCCTGCCCGCCGGCCCCGGGTCCTCGCTGTCAGCTCCGGGAGCGGGTACCACGCCCGGAACCCGCCACGCGTGCCGGCAGCCGTCCCTCGCGCGTCCAGCCCAGCAGCTCGTCGGCCGACCAGGTGGTCACCACGCGCTCGGGCGGCACCCCGCACTCCTCGGCCCGGGCGCAGCCGAGGATCTGCCAGTCCAGCTGGCCGGGCGCGTGCGCGTCGGTGTCCACCGAGAACAGCACCCCCGCCTCGACCGCCCGGCGCAGCAGCCGCCGGGGCGGGTCCAGCCGTTCCGGGCGGCTGTTGATCTCCACGGCGGTCCCCGACTCGGCGCACGCGGCGAACACCTCGTCCGCGTCGAACTGCGACTCGGGCCGCCCCCGGCCCGTGACCAGACGGCCGGTGCAGTGCCCGAGGACGTCGGCGTGCGGATCGCGCACGGCGGCGACCATCCGCCGGGTCATGGACCGGGCGTCCATCCGCAGCTTGGAGTGGACCGACACCACGACCACGTCCAGCCGCTCCAGCAGCTCCGGTTCCTGGTCCAGCGAGCCGTCGTCCAGGATGTCGCACTCGATGCCGGTCAGCAGCCGGAACGGCGCCCAGCGCGCGTTCAGCTCCGCCACCACCGCCAGCTGCTCGCGCAGCCGCTCGGGCGACAGCCCACGGGCCACGGTCAGCCGCGGCGAGTGATCGGTGAGCACCGTCCACTCGTGCCCCAGCCCGGCCGCCGCCCGCCCCATCTCCTCGATCGGGCTGCCGCCGTCGGACCAGTCCGAGTGCGTGTGGCAGTCCCCGCGGATCAGCGCCCGCAGCCCGGCCCCCGGCCCCTCGGCGCCGGCCGGCTGCCCGGCCTCCTCCTCCAGCTTGCGCAGGTACCCGGGCACCTCACCGGCCAGCGCCTCCCGCACCACCTGCGCGGTCTTCGGCCCGACCCCCTTCAGCGCCTCCAGCGTTCCGGCGGCCGCCCGCTCGGCCACCTCGCCCTCGGGCAGCGCGGCCAGCGTCCGGGCGGCGGTGCGGAAGGCCCGTACCCGGTAGGTGGGGGCGAGCGCCCGCTCCAGGAGGAACGCGATCCGGTCGAGGGCGGCGACGGGGTCCATGAGAACCAAGGGTGCCCCAGGCGCCCCGGAGCGGCGCGTGGAACCACACGGCCGGCCGCGGCCCGCGCCCCCCTTCCGTGCCGGCGGTGGCGGGTCCGTTTGTGCCCACCGCCGCCGGGTACTGCGTGACCCGTCCACGTGACCCACCGTGAGGAGGTTCGTCATGTCCGTACCGGATGCGCAGCGAACGGCCGTGGTGACCGGCGCAGACAGCGGCATCGGCCGGGCGACCGCCGTACGGCTGGCCGAGGCGGGCCTGGACGTCGGCATCACCTGGCACACGGACGAGAAGGGCGCCGAGGAGACGGCGCAGGAAGTCCGCGCGCACGGCCGCCGGGCCGCCGTGAGCCGGCTGGACCTGACCCGGCTGCCCGAGGCCGCCGACGCCGTGGACGAGCTGTGCGAGGAGCTCGGCCGGATCGACGTGCTCGTCAACAACGCCGGCACCGGCACGATGACCCCCTACCTCGACCTGACGCTCGCGGATGTGCGCCAGGTCCTGGACGTCGATCTCGTCGGCCCCTTCCTGCTCGGTCAGCGGGCCGCGCGGCGCATGATCCGGCAGGGCGACGGCGGCCGGATCGTGAACGTCACCTCCGTGCACGAGCACCAGCCCCGGGTCGGCGCGGCCCCGTACTGCGCGGCCAAAGGCGGCCTCGGCCTGCTCACCCAGGTCATGGCCCTGGAGCTGGCCGAGCACGGCATCACCGTGAACGCGGTCGCCCCGGGGGAGATCGCCACCCCGATGACCGGCCAGGAGGACACCGACGTGCGCACCGAGCGCCGTCCCGGCGTGCCGCTCGGCCGGCCCGGCGACGCCCGCGAGGTCGCCGCCGTGATCGCGTTCCTCGCGAGCCCGGACGCCTCCTACGTCACCGGCGCCTCGTGGAGCGTCGACGGCGGCATGCTGCGCATGGGCCCGCAGGCCGGTTCGCATCTGACCAGCGACGACTGGCGGCGGCCCTGAGGAGGCGGGGACGACGAGAAGAGACCGGGGGGAGAGCGCGGTGAGGCTTCGTACCAGTTCGTCCGACGGCCCCGGCTACCGGCGCGTCCGCTGCGGCCGGGGCTTCCGCTACCTCGACGCCACCGGCGAGCCCCTGACCGACCCCGGGCAGCTCGCCCGCATCCGCGCCCTGACCATCCCGCCGGCCTGGCGCGACGTGTGGATATGCCCCTGGGCCAACGGCCACCTCCAGGCCGTCGGCACCGACGACGCCGGGCGCCGGCAGTACCTGTACCACGAGCGGTTCCGGGCGGAACAGGACAAGGCCAAGCACGAGCACGTGCGGCAGGTGGCGCGGGCCCTGCCCGAGCTGCGCGCCAAGGTGGCGCAGGACCTGTCCGGGCGCGGACTGAGCCGGGCCCGGGTCACCGCCTGCGCGGTCCGCCTGCTCGACCTCGGCTTCTTCCGCATCGGCAGCGACCGGCACACCCGCACCAGCGAGACCTACGGCCTGACGACCATGCTCCGCGAGCACGTCAGCTGCGCACGCGGCGAGATCACCTTCGGCTACCCGGCCAAGGGCGGCACCGAGATGCTCCGCGCCCTCGTCGACGACCAGGTGCACGCGGTCGCCCGTTCCCTGCTGCGGCGCCCGCGCGGCGGCGACCGCTTCCTCGCCTACTGGGACCGCGGCGCCTGGCACGACCTGCACGGCGACGACCTCAACGAGGCCCTGCGCCGGCTGTCCGGCACCGACGTCACCGCCAAGGACTTCCGCACCTGGCACGCCACCGTGCTGGCCGCCGTGGCGGTCTCCGTGACCGCGGGGGGCGCCCGGGCCACCGAGGCCGCCCGGCGCCGGCAGATCGCCCGGGCGGTGCGCGAGGTCAGCCACTACCTGGGCAACACACCCGCGGTGTGCCGGGCGTCCTACATCGACCCGAAGGTCTTCGAGCTGTTCGAGCAGGGCGTGACCGTCGCCCCCGTGCTCACCCGGCTGGGCGAACACGGGGAGTTCGGGCGTCCGGCCACGCAGGGAGCCGTCGAGGAGGCCGTACTCGATCTCCTCGCGGGCTCCGGTGGATGACCCTTCGGCGCGGGTTGCGTTCTACCCTCGATTACATGACCGAACAAGCAGCTCCCTACATCTCCCGCCCGCGGATCCTGGTCCTCGGTGTGTGCCCGGGCCGGCACGGCGAACCGCCTTTCCGGATCATGGAGATCGACGGTGAGGTGGTCGGTGAGGCCAGGACCATCACGGACGTGCTGGAGACGGCCGCCTCCTACGGCATCCCCATCCACGACCTGGACGACCCGGACGCGGTCCGCTGGGTGGGCGGCGACAAGTACACCTGGACGCTGCACTGACCTGCCCGGGGGGCAGGCTCAGCCGACCGTCCACTTCTGGTTGGCGGCGCCCGTGCAGGTCCAGATCTGCAGCCGGGTCCCGTTGGCCGAGTTGTTCCCGGTGACGTCCAGGCACTTGTTCGCCTGCGGGTTGACGATGTCGCGGGCCGCCGGGAGGGCCCACTTCTGGGCGGCGCTGCCGTTGCAGTCCCACAGCTGCACGGGCGTGCCGTCGGCGGTGCCGCCGCCGCTGACGTCCAGGCACTTGCCGAGCGCGCGGAGCGTGCCGTCCGAGCCCACCGTCCACGCCTGGGCGGCCGTGCCGTTGCAGTCGTAGAGCTGGACCGGGGTGCCGTTCGCGGGGTTCGCGCCGGCCACGTCCACGCACTTGCCCGCCAGGCCGCGGATCGGCACGCCGGCGGCGCTGTCGCTCGTCGTCACCGACACCGAGTCCACCACCAGCGTCTGCGGGAACTGCGTGGAGCCGTCAGGGTCGCCCGGCCAGTAGCCGCCGACCGCGAGGTTCAGGATCAGGAAGAACGGCTTGTTGAACACCCAGGTCTTCCCGCCCAGGTCGGCCGGGGTGCGCCGCTGGTAGACGTTGCCGTCCACCGACCAGGTGATCGAGTCGGGCGCCCAGTCGACGGCGAAGGTGTGGAAGGCGTCCGCGAAGGCCTGTCCGTTCGGCAGCGAGTAGGGGGCGCCTATGCCGCCCGAGCCGGAGTAGCCGGGGCCGTGGATGGTGCCGTGCACGGTCGAGGGTTCGAAGCCGACGTTCTCCATCACGTCGATCTCACCGGAGTCCGGCCAGTTCACCGGCGTGCCGAGCATCCAGAACGCCGGCCACATGCCCTGGCCGCGCGGGATCTTCATCCGCGCCTCCACATGGCCGTACTGGGCGTTGAACTTCCCGGCGGTGTTCAGCCGGGCGGAGGTGTACTGGCAGCTGCCGTACCAGCACTGGTAGCCGGCCGGGTTCTCCTTGCGGGCCGTGATCACCAGGTGGCCCTGGCCGTCCAGGGCCGCGTTCTTCGTGCCCGAGGTGTAGTACTGCCGTTCGTGGTTGTTGACGTTGTCGCCGGTCTCCAGGGTCCACTTCGAGGAGTCGACCGCGGCGCCCGCGGGCCCGTCGAAGGTGTCGGAGAAGGTGGTGACGGCCGCGGCCGTGGGGGCGGCGGTGCCGGCCCGGGCCGGGCCGACGGCGGCCGAGCCGATCAGCGCGGCGGACAGGGCGGCGAGGAGACATCTGCGGAGCAGGCGTGGGGAGGCCATGGCTCTCCGTTCATGTGGGGGTGTGAGCGATGCGCCTCTTGATTTAAGGAATGAGATAAGGGCGCGTCAATACTCTGGTACAGACCTCCCGCTGACGGTCCGTCACCCCACCGGTGCCTGCCCGCCGCCCGCGCTCAGCCGGCGGAAGGCTCCCGCACGCGCCGGTGCACACCCCGGCCGAGCCGCCGCCCCAGCAGCAGCCAACCCAGCAGCGCCCCGGTCGTGTTGAGGATGACGTCGTCGATGTCGAAGGCCCGGCCGGTGACCAGAGCGCCCTGGACCAGCTCCACCATCAGCATCACGAGGGCCGTCAGCGCGAGGACCTGGAGCACACCCCGGGCGCGCGGCGCGAGGACCGGCACCAGCACCCCGAACGGCACGCCGAGCAACACGTTGCCGCCGAGCTGCCTCAGCGCGTCCCGCATCGACGCGTCCTCCAGATAGGCCCTGAGCGAGCGGCCCGGGTGCAGATTGCTGTGCGTCAGCGGCACCGACGCGGGCGACGGCTGGAGCGTGATGCGGGCCAGGGCGACGGCGAACGCGACCATGCACGCGAAGGCGACGAGGATCGCCAGCAGCCGGACGGGCAGCGGCCACACGTGCCGGGGACGGCCCTCCGCGGGGGTCCGCCCCCCGGTGTCCGCGGCCGGCCGCTGTTCCCGGGCGGGGCGGGCCTCCCCGGCCGGCCGCTGTTTCCGGGGAGCTCGCAGGATGCCCGGCAGGCGCTGCACGGTACGGGCCATGTGGTCCTCCACTAGTCAACCTCCGCGTCGTGAACGTCGGTTACCCGCGCCGCGCCCCGGGATGCCCGCCGCCCGGCTCCCTCCCGTGGTTTCCGTTCACGCCTGCGGGGCACTCCGGGCGCGGGCCCGCGTGCCGCCGCTCCCGCCCGGCTCCGGTGGTGCTTGGATGCCCCCAGCGGCACTCCGGACACATCGCCGCGTATCCGAGCAGAGCGGTCGAGGAGGTGCTGCATGACCCGTCGTACGGCACCCCGCGCCTTCCTCCTCGTCGCCGGTGAACTCCTCGCCTGGTGGGCGGTGCTCGCACTGCTGTGGCTGGTGCTGATCAGCACGGTGGACACCCTGGAACGGATCGTCGGCGCGAGCTGCGCCGCCGTGGGCGCGGTCCTCGCCCGGGCCGGGCGGCGGGCGGTGACGTGGCGGTGAACGGCTGGATCCTCGCGGCGACCGTCGAGCTGGGCGGGGCAGGCGCGGCCGCCCTGTGGGGCGTGACCACCGGCCCGCCGGCCCGCCGGGTCATCGCCCAGAACATGACCACGTCCGCCGTCTGCCCCGCCCTGCTGCTCCTCGCCCAGGGCTACGGCCGTCCCTCCTACGTCGACCTCGCCCTGCTGCTGGCGCTGCTCGGCCCGGTCGGCACGCTCGTCTTCGCCCGGCTGCTCTCCGACGACCTCGCCGGACGACGACCGAGCGCGTGGGCACTGACCTGGGCGGCGGCGGGCCTGGGCGCGGCGGTCGTGCTCGCCCTGTGCGTGGCCGGCGCCCCGGGCCGGGCGACGGTGAAGCTGCTGGTGGTCGGCGCCCTGCTGATCAGCGGCAACCTGATCGCCTCCCGCGCCCTGGCGGGAGGATTCCGGGGGGTGCGGGGTGGCTGACGGGACGCCGGGGGCGGCCGGTGGCCGGTGCGCCCCGCGCGGCGGGCGCGCGCCGGCCCGTACGGCGAGGGCGGGTGGCGTGTGTCCGACGCACTGATCGTCGTCGTCCTGCTGCTCGTGGCCGGGTCGGCCACCGCGGCCGTGGCCCAGCGCGACCCCGCCCGCCAGGCGCTCGTGCTGTCCTTCCTGGGCGTGCTGCTGGCCACGCTGTTCACCGTGCTCCAGGCCCCGGACGTCGGCCTGTCCCAGCTCGCCGTCGGGTCCGTCCTCACCCCCCTGCTGATCATGCTCTCGGTACGCAAGGTCAGACGCCGGGGCCGCTCCGAGGAGGAGAGCGGGTGAACCGGCTGCGGCTGTGGCTGCTGGCCGTCGGCGGCGCGGGCCTGGCCGCCCTGCTCGCCGCCGCCTGCCTCGACCTGCCCGGCTTCGGCGGGTCCCGCCACCCGTACGGCGACCGCGCCGTCCACGCCTCCCTCTCCCGGCACACCGCCAACACCATCGCCTCGGTCAACTTCGACCAGCGCGCCTACGACACCCTCGGCGAGACGAGCATCCTGTTCGCCGCCGTCCTCGGCTGCGTGGTGCTGCTGCGCGAGGCCCGCGACGAGCACCGGGCACGGCCCGAACCCACCGACGTGGCCCGTCCGGTCCGGCGCTACGCCCTGCTCGTGCTGCCCGTGGCCCTGGTCACCGGCCTGTACGTCATCGCCCACGGCCAGCTCAGTCCCGGCGGCGGCTTCCAGGGCGGGGTCGTCGCCGCGACCGCCCTGCACCTGCTCTACCTCGGCGCCGACTACGACGCGCTGGAACGCGTCCGGCCGCTCGGCGTCTTCGAGACCACCGACGCGCTCGCCGTCTGCTCCTACCTCGTGCTCGGCGCCGCCGGAGTCCTGGCCGGCACCGCGTTCCTGGCCAACACCCTGCTGCCGTACGGCACGTTCAACACGCTGTCGTCCGGCGGCGCCGTCCCCCTGCTGAACGCTGCCGTCGGCATGGAGGTGGCGAGCGCGGTCGTCGTCCTGCTCGCCCACTTCCTCGAACAGGCCGTGCAGATCGAGGAAGAGCCCGGGAGGGGAACACCGTGATGCACGTCCTGCCGTACCTGGTGGCGGTCTACGTCTTCCTGACGGGCTGCTACGGCCTCGCCACCAGCCGGAACCTCATCCACGCCGTCGGCTGCCTCGCGGTCTGCCAGTCCGCCACCTACGTCCTGCTGCTCGCGGTCGGCTACCGCGACGGCGGCACCGCGCCCGTCTTCTCCGACCTGAAGCCCGGCTCCCGGCCGGTGGTCGACCCGGTGGTGCAGGCCCTCACCCTCACCGACATCGTCGTCGGCGCCACCGTCACCGCGCTGCTGCTCGCCCTCGTCCTGCAGATCGCCAAACGGCACGGCACGGTCGATCCCGACGAACTGCGGGAGCTGCGCGGCTGATGCACCACCTGATCCCGCTGCTCGTCGCGGTCCCGCTGCTGGGCGCCGCCCTGCTCGTGGCCACGGGCCGCCACCTGCCCCGGATCGCCGCCGAGATCACCGGATTCGTCTTCTCCGGCGGCACGGCCGCCCTCGCGCTCGTGCTGCTGCTGAACTCCGCGCCGCCGATGACCGAGTGGGTCGGCGGCTGGCTGCCCGTCGGCGGCGAGAGCGTCGGCATCGTCGTGGTCGGGGACGGCCCGGCGCTCGTCATGGCGGCACTGGCCTCACTGCTCACCCTGGCCGCACTCGCCTACTCCTGGCGCTACTTCGACGAGCCCCCGCGCGACCGCACCGGCTCTTTCACCGCGCTGATGCTGGTCTTCCAGGGCGCCATGTGCGGCTTCGCCGTCGCCGGCGACCTGTTCAACGCGTTCGTGTTCTTCGAGCTGATGAGCGTGGTCGCCTACGCCCTGACCGGCTACCGCATCGACGAGGCCAAGGCGGTACAGGGCGCCCTGACCTTCGGGATCGTCAACTCCCTCGGCGCGTACGCGATGCTGACGGGCATCGCCCTGCTGTACGCCCGCACCGGCGAGCTGGCCATGGCGAAGATCGGCGACGGGCTCGACGCCGCCGGGCAGGGCGGGCCGGACGCGCTGGTCCTCGCCTCCTTCGTGCTGGTGCTGACCGGGCTGCTCGTGAAGGCGGCGGCCGTGCCGTTCCACTTCTGGCTCCCGGACGCGCACGCCGTCGCCCCCACCCCGGTCTGCATGCTCCTGTCCGGCGTCATGGTGGAACTCGGCGCCTACGGCGCGTGGCGGGTGTACGGCACCGTCTTCGCCGGACCCGGCGGCATCCCCGCCGCCGACCTGACCCGCGCCCTGGTCACGCTCGGCACCCTCACGGCCGTGACCGGCGCCGTCATGTGCTGGTACCAGCGGCACATCAAACGGCTCCTGGCCTGCTCCACCGTCGCCCACACCGGCCTGTTCCTCGTCGGCCTGGGCGTCCTCACCCCCGAGGGCGACGACGGGGTCGCCCTGTACCTCCTCGGCCACGCGGGCGTGAAGGCCGCCCTGTTCGCCTGCGCGGGCGTCCTGCTGGACCGGTTCGGCAGCGTCGACGAGCACGCGCTGCACGGCCGGGCCCGGGGGCAACTGCGCGCCACCGCGGTGATGTTCGCCGTCGGCGCCCTCGGCCTGGCCGGTCTGCCGCCGTTCGGTACCGCGCTGGGCAAGTCGATCACCGAGGAGGCGGTCGGCGGCCCGCTCACCGTGGTGTACGTGGCCGCTTCCGCGATCACCGCCGGCGCGGTCCTGCGGGTCACCGCCCGCGTCTTCCTGGGCCTCGGACCGCGCCCCGAGGACGCCGAGTACGAGACCAGCGGCTCCGGCGAGGAACCCGAGACGGCCGGCCCGCTGCGCCGCGTCCCGGACACCATGACCACCGTGCCCGCCGTGCTGCTCGCCGCCTCCCTCGCCGTCGGGGTGACCCCCGGTTTCGGCGCCCTGGTCGGCCGCTCCGTCGCAGAGGCCGGTTCGGGCGGCGCCCACGCCCCGGCGCACTGGGCCCTGCCCGGCGTCCTGCTGGGCGTGGCCTCCACCGTGCTGGCCCTGGCCCTGGCCGGCCTCGCCGTCACCCGACCGGGCTGGGTGGCCGCGCCCGAATGGGCCACGCCCCTCAGACGCCTTCAGTCCGGGCACGTCGGCGACTACGTGGCCTGGCTGCTGGTGGGCGCGACCATGCTGGGGGCGCTGGCCCTGCCGGGGATCCTGGGTTCCTGATCAGGTCCCGTACGTGATGCGCACCTCCGTGAAGCCGAGGGAGCGCAGCAGGCCCTGGAGCATACCGGTGGTGTTGCGTTCGGCCCGGGCGGTCAGCCCGCTGGTGCGCGCCGCGTCCCCGATGTGCCGGACGGCGAGCTTCTGTACGGCCTGCTCGCTGTTGGGATTGTCGGAGAACAGGTCACCGAGCCGGTCCAGCAGCCCGCGCTGTTTGGACACGGCGTAGGAGTGGTCGGGGTCGAGGGCCGGTTTGCCGAGCCGCGCGTGCGGCAGCCGGATGGTGGCGGACGTGCGGTCGTCGTTGACCGTCACGTCCTTCTCGCCGACCCGGCCCAGGTCGACGTAGGCGTCCACGGTGCCCGCGCCGACGTACAGGGTGCGGGTGCCGCGGATCGCGTCGGGCAGGAACTTCGCGTCCTTGTCCAGGTCCACGACGACCTGGAAGTTGCCCGACGCGGCGTCGTAACGGCTCATGTCCTGGATGGACTTGAGCAGAGCCGGGCCGGAGCGGTCGTGGGTCTCGGTGCCGAACAGGTCCTTGATGCCGGGCAGTACGGCCAGCCGGATGCCGGCGAACAGTACGGCGAGCACCAGCACGAGCGCCGCCACGGCCTTGGCCCACCCCGGCAGGCGTCTCATGGAAGTCGTCATCGCGACGGTCCTCCTTCCTGTTGACCGCATGCCCGCCAACGGCCGGAGCAGACCGGCGCGTCGGCCGAATCGCACGCATGACGCGGGCGCGGCGGTCAGCGCCGGCCAAGCCGGACAGGCGAAGGCGGTGAACCGGCCGCCCGCCGCCCCGGCCGGACTCGGCGGCCGGCGGCAGCCGGTGTCACAGCGAGCCGGACGCGGCCCCGGAGCAGGCCAGGGCCGCGTCCAGGCTGGGGTGCGCGGGCAGCAGCCGGGCCAGACCGGTGACCCGGAACACGCGCAGGGTCAGCGGGTGCGTGCACACGAGGTGCAGCCGCCCGCCGCGTTCCAGCACCCGGGCGCGCGCCCGGTACAGCAGTCGCAGCCCCGAGCAGTCGAAGAACTCCACGGGCCGCAGGTCGATCACGACCCGGGCCCCGGGCCGGTCGGTGGCCCGGTCGACGAACGGGCCGATCTCCGTCGCCGAGACGATGTCGATCTCACCGCGGAACTCCAGCACCGTGTGCCCGCGGTACGCGTACATGCCCAGTTGCCGGGGGAGAGGCACGGGTTCGTGTCGCACCTCGCCACCACCTCCCACCCGCGCCCGGACGTCGTTTCCCGATCGTCAAGTTACCCTCGATGGAAGGAATTTGAGCATGTTCGATTGACATATGTCTTCGAGTTTGTGGCGTGTCGGCGCGCCGCGCTCAGTCCGCCAGCAGCACCAGCTTCCCCGTCGTCCGCCCGGTCTCGCCCAGCTCGTGCGCCTTCGCCGCGTCGGCCAGCGGGAACGTCCCGGCGATCGTCGCCTTCAGCCGGCCGGACTCCGCCAGCTCCGCGACCGCCCGCATCCCGGCCCGGTCGGCGTCGACCAGCATCCGCACCGCCCGCACCCCGAGCCGCTCGGCCTCCTCGTGGAACTCCGCGGAGCCCATCGGCACGATCGACACCACGACCCCGCCCGGCCGCAGCACCCGCAACGAGCGCACGGAGGTCTCACCGCCGAGGGTGTCCAGGACGACGTCGACGTCCCGCACCGTCTCCGTGACGTCCGTCGTGTGGTAGTCGACCGGCTCGTCCACACCGATCTCGCGCAGGAAGCCGTGCTTGCCCGCGCTCGCCGTCCCGATCACGTAGGCCCCGCGCGCCTTGGCGATCTGCACGGCCACATGGCCGACCCCGCCGGCCGCCGCGTGGACCAGCACCCGCTGCCCCGGCCCGACGTCCGCGTGCTCGGTCAGCGCCTGCCAGGCGGTCAGGGACACCAGCGGCAGCGCGCCCGCCTGCACATGGTCGAGGGAGGCCGGCTTGTGCACCAGCGCCCGCGCCGGGACCGTGACGTACTCGGCGTGCGAGCCGTGGCCGAAGGGGTACGGCACCATGCCGAAGACCTCGTCGCCGGGCCGGAACGCGGCCACGCCGATCCCCGTCTCCGCGACCTCGCCGGAGACGTCCCAGCCGAGGACGAACGGGGGCCGGCCCAGGAAACCGCCGGTGGCCCGGTGCTTCCAGTCGGTGGGGTTCACCCCGGCGGCCCGCACCCGGACCAGCACCTCGTTCGGACGCGGCTTCGGCCGCTCGACCCGCACTTCCCTCAGGACCTCGGGACCGCCGAGGACGTCCTGGCTGATGGCTCGCATCGTGTTCACATCGCTCATGGTCACCCAGCCTGCCCAAGTCCGCCCGGCCGGGAAATGGCATGAATGCCAACCTTCGATAGGATCGTGCCATGCATGGCACACCGAGTCCCGAACGCGTGGTCGTCCTGGCCCTCGACGGCGTCTACCCCTTCGAGCTGGGCATCCCCAGCCGCATCTTCGGCGCCGCCGACGGCCACTACGAGGTGTTCACCTGCTCGGTCGACGGCCGCCCGGTGCGCACCAACGCCGACTTCACCATCGGTGTCGCCCACGGCCCCGAGATGCTGGAGACGGCCGGCACGGTGGTCGTCGCCTCCATGGCGCCCTCCCACATCCCCACCGAGCTGCCGGCGGAGGTCACCGCCGCGCTCGACCGGATCCGCCCGGACGCCCGCATCGTCTCCATCTGCACGGCCGCCTTCGTCCTCGCCGAGGCCGGACTGCTCGACGGCCGCCGGGCGACCACCCACTGGCAGGTGACCGACCCGTTCCGCCGCCGCTACCCGCAGGTGGACCTCGACCCGGACGTCCTCTTCGTCGACGACGGCCGCATCCTCACCTCCGCCGGCGCGGCCTCCGGCGTCGACGTCTGCCTGCACATCGTCCGCACCGACCACGGCAGCGAACTGGCGAACGCCGTCGCCCGCCGCTGTGTCGTGCCCCCGTTCCGGGACGGCGGCCAGGCCCAGTACATCGAGCAGCCGGTCCCCGAGAGCAGTGCCGCCGGCACGGCCGCGACCCGCGCCTGGGCGCTGGAACGGCTGGACCAGCCGCTCACCCTGGCCGACCTCGCCGGGCACGCACGGATGAGCCTGCGCACCTTCGCCCGCCGCTTCGGCGACGAGGTCGGCCTCAGCCCCGGCCGCTGGCTGATCCAGCAGCGGGTGGCCCGCGCCCGGCACCTGCTGGAGGCCAGCGACCTGCCGGTGGACCGGATCGCCGCCGAGGTGGGCTTCGCCACCGGCGCCTCGCTGCGCCAGCACCTGCACGCGGCGATCGGGGTGTCCCCGCAGGCCTACCGGCGCACCTTCCAGCGGGCCCGCTGAACGTTCCGTCCGGCTCCGGCGTCGAAGGACCGCACGGAGCACGGGAGAACAGGGGCGGCGATGCGCACAGGGTTCGTGGCGACGGCGGTACTGACGGCCGTGACGGTGGGGGCGGTGGCGGGGTGTGACGACGGACCCCGGCCCGGCCTGGTGGTGAAGGGCAGCCCGCCGGCGACCCCCTACAGCGGTCCGCTCTCCCTCCCCACCAGGGAACTCGACGAGAGCACGCCCCGGGCGCTGCGCCTGGCCTCCGGGGCGGCCGGCCGGGCGCTGGAGTGCGACGGGCAGATCTTCGAGGGCGCCGGGCCCGACGGGTGGAGCGGGTCCGACGCGGGGGACACCCCGCAGGAGGGGCTGGCCCTGTTCTTCCGCATGGTGCAGCCCGAAGTGCCCGACCACGGATACCGCGTGGAACGCCGGGAGGCGGACCGGGTCCTGTACTCCTACGACGTGGACGGCCGCACCAAGGTGGCGGTCGTGGTGGCCGAGGACCAGAAGGACCGGCCCGGCTGGGGCCCGGAGACGTACGCCGCCTGTGACCCGGCCGAACTGCCCGCGAGCTTCACGGCCACCACGGACTGGCAGATCTGGACCGACCGCGCGGGCCGCAGGGTGCCGGTGTCCCGGCTGCACGGCTCGGCGGGGCCGGAGCACTGCGGCTGGCAGTCCGCCGGCTTCCTCGCCCTGGACGGCCGGACCTACGCACGCGACCCCGAGGGCGTGCTGGGCCGGGACGGACTGCTCCGGGCGCCCTACCGCGCGAAGGTCCGCATGCCCGCCGACGCCCGGGACACCGGGTACCGCTTCCGCGACCGGCGGCTGTGGCTGACGGCGGACAAGGACACGGCGTACGTCCGCACGGACCACGGGGTGGAGGCGTGGCCGCGGGTGAGACAGGGCGTGGGGTGCGACTGACCGGCCGGGAACGTCCGGCTCGCCGCCCCGCTCCGGCGCGCCCGGACACGCCCCGGGCAACTCCGTGCGGGGACCGGGGCCCACGGCCACACTGATCGGGACGATCACGCAGAGGAGGCCGTACGCCATGACCCCGCCCCCCGCCCGCAGCGCCGGACAGCGCAAGAAGGACACCCTGCACCGGCTGGACCACGACGTCGACGCGTGGGTCGCCACCGCAGGCCCCGACGGCGCGGCGCCGTACCTCGTGCCGCTGTCGTTCGTGTGGGACGGCAGCTGTCTGCTGATCGCCACCCCGGCGGACAGCCCCACCGGCCGCAATCTCGTGGCCACCGGCCGCGCCCGCCTCGGCATCGGCCCCACCCGGGACGTCGTCCTGGTCGACGGCGGAGTCCGCGCGGTGACACCCGAGGACCTGCCCGAGGAGGACGCCGAGGTCTTCGCCGGGAAGACCGGGTTCGACCCGCGCCGACTGGCCGCCCGCTACCTGTACTTCAGGGTCTTCCCGGAGCGGATCCAGGCCTGGCGCGAGGAGAACGAGCTGCGCGGGCGGGAGTTGATGCGCGACGGACGGTGGCTGCCCGCCGACTGAATCGGGGGGCCGGGGATATCCGCTGGGAAGAGGACACTTCCCGGGAGGACCCATGACACTGGTGAAAGCGGGCGTGGTCGTGCTGGACTGCGCCGAACCCGAGAAACTCGCCGAGTTCTACCGTGAGTTGCTGGAGGGGGAGCGGATCAGCGCGTCCGCCAACCTCGTGGAGATCAGGGGCGCCGACGGCGTGCGGCTGGCCTTCCGGCGCGACGTCAACGCCACCCCGCCCAGCTGGCCGCGCCCGGAGAACTCCCTCCAGGCCCATCTCGACTTCCTCGTCGAGGACCTGGACGAGGCCGAGCGACGCGTGGTGGGACTCGGCGGCCGGCCGATCGAGACGAGGGACGCGGCGGGCCCGTACGAGGAACGGGGCTACGCCGACCCGGCCGGCCACTCCTTCACCCTGCGCCTGGTGCCGCCGACGGCACCGAAGCAGGGCTGACCGAGGCGAAGCGGGGCGGACCGGCCGCGGTGGTGCCGGGGCGGAAGTGCACCCCGGCGCCGCGGCGGTGGTCCGCCGGGACGCCGGGGCGGGGGGTGGGCGGTCCGGTCAGTCCCGGCCGCCCTTGTCGGCCGCAGGCCACACGCCTGTCGTCCGGGCGATGGCCTTCGCGCCGGTGCGGTCCACGGCGCTGCGCACCACGGCGAAGATGGCGCCCTGGACCGCGGCGGCCAGCAGGATTTCTCCCCAGCCGCGGTCCGGGTCCAGGGCGTCGGGGGCGTCCTCCTCGTGCCGGATCGCCATCCACGCCTTGCGGAAGGCCATACCGGCCAGCGCGCCGCCCGCCCAGCTGAGCACGAATCCCACCGGCTGATAGACGAGAGGGAGCTTCTTCTTCTTGTTCTTGGCCATGTGTGACTACTTCCTCGTCATCCGGCCCTCATGCGGGCCGTCCTTGCGGGGCCACCCGTTCGCCCGGGGGCACCGGACCCGGCGGTGTACCGTCACCGAACGGCCGGCCGCCCAGCTCGGCGCGGCCGTGCGGGCTCAGCCAGCCGCCGAGGTCCGGGCCGACCGGCACGATGCCGGTCGGGTTGATACCGGTGTGCACCTGGTAGTAGTGCCGCTTGATGTGGTCGAAGTCCACGGTGTCGCCGAACCCCGGCGTCTGGAACAGGTCCCTGGCGTACGCCCACAGCACCGGGTGCTCCGCCAGCTTCCAGCGGTTGCACTTGAAGTGGCCGTGGTAGACCGCGTCGAAGCGGACCAGCGTGGTGAACAGCCGGATGTCCGCTTCCGTGAGGGTGTCCCCGACCAGATACCGCTGTCCGGACAGCCGCTCGCCGAGCAGTTCCAGCCGTCGGAACACCGCCGTGCACGCCTCCTCGTACTCCTTCTGGTGGGTGGCGAAACCGGCCCGGTACACCCCGTTGTTCACGTCCTCGTAGACCTCGGCCATCACCTCGTCGATCTCGTCGCGCCGGCCCGCCGGGTACAGGTCCGGGGCGCCGGCGCGGTGCAGGGCCGTCCACTCGGTGGCCAGGTCCAGGGTGATCCGCTGGTAGTCGTTGGTGACCAGCCGCCCGCTGGGGACGTCCACGAGCGCGGGCACGCTCACCCCGCCGGGATAGCCGGTCTCACGCTTGTCGTACGCCTCGCTGAGGAACCGGATGCCCAGCACCGGGTCCCGCCCGTCCGGGTCCAGGGTGAACCGCCAGCTGCGGTCGTCCTGGACCGGATCGGTGACCGCCATCGAGAGCGCGTCCTCCAGACCCAGCAGCCGGCGCGATATCACCGCGCGGCTCGCCCACGGACAGGCGCGGGAGACCACCAGCCGGTAGCGGCCCGCCTCGACCGGCCAGCCGTCCCGGCCGTCGGCGGTGATCCGGTCCTGGAAGTGGCTCCTGGACCGGCTGAAGGTCCGGTGTCCGTAGGCGCGGTTGCCGTCGCCGCTCATGTCTCCTCCTCGCCGAACGGGTGGTCCTGGCCACCGCGTTCCCCGTTTCGCCCGGCCGGCACGGTGTGAGCGGCCCGGTCGGGGGCAAGCGGCGAGAGATGAGCGGGACATCCTCGGAACACGAGCCGGCCGCACGAACGGCCGAGAACAACGGAACACGCCCGTCCGACACCCCGGACGGCACATGGGCGCGGGCGCAGGCTCCGGACGGCGCGCCGCAACGGGGGCACGCCCCGGGCGGCGTACCGGAGCGGGCCGAAGCTCGGGACGGCACCCCGGCGCGGGCAGAGGCCGCGGACGGCGCGCCGGCACCGACACGCGCCTTTGGCGGTGCGCAGCCGCGGGCACACGCCACGGAACGTGCCACCGACCGGGCGGCGTCGCCGCCCCACGCGTCGCGCCCGGAGGCGTCGGCCGCACACGCCCGGGACGGCGAACCCGGTGCCGCACGCGATCACGCCGGTGGCGACGGTGGCGACGGTGGCGATGCCGGTGACCGAGCCGGTGCCAAGGGTGACCGGCACACCAGGATCACCGTCCTCGTGGCGCTCGCCGCCAATCTGGTGATCGCCGTCGCCAAGGCGGTGGGCGGCGTCCTCGCGGGCTCGCCCGCGCTGCTGTCGGAGGCCGCGCACTCGGTCGCCGACAGCCTCAACGAGGTGTTCCTGCTCGCCGCCCTGCGCCGCAGCCGCCGTCCCGCCGACGCCCGGCACCCCTTCGGCTACGGCAAGGAGCGCTTCTTCTGGTCGCTGCTCGCCGCCGTCGGCATCTTCGTCATGGGCGGCTGCTTCTCCGTCTTCCAGGGCGTCGAAGCCCTGCGCAACGGCGCCGAGGAGAAGTTCAGCGGCTACGTGGCGGGTCTGATCGTGCTGGGCGTCGCCCTGCTCGCCGAGGGCCTCTCGCTGCTGCGGGCCCTGCAGCAGGTGCGCAGGCAGGGCGGCGGCCTGAGCGCGCTGCGCGACCCGGCGCTGCGCACGGTGATCGCCGAGGACGGCACGGCGGTGCTCGGCGTGACCCTCGCCCTGATCGGCATGGCCCTGCACATGGTGACCGGGCAGGTCGTCTGGGAGGCGTCCGCCTCGCTGGCCATCGGCCTGCTCCTCGTCTACGTCGCCTACCGGCTCGGCCGCGACGCCCGGGCCCAGCTGATCGGGGAGGCCGCCGACCCGGAACTGAGCGGCAGGATCCGCGCGCTGCTGCGGGCGCAGCCGGAGATCGACAGTGTGGTGGCGCTGTTCACGATGAAGATGGGCCTCGACTCCACGCTGGTCGCCGCCCGCGTCGACCTCGCGCCGGGCCTGGACAGCGAACGCGTCGAGGAGGTCGCCGTACGCATCAAACGGTCCCTCGCGCGGACGTTCCCCGAGGCCGACCAGATCTTCCTCGACGTGACCGACCGGCCGGCGGGGGAGGCACGCGAGAGCCCCGCCGCGACGGGGGAACGCGGCGGGGCCTGACGCACGAGTGCCCCTGTGGAGGCCGGTTCACACCTCCCGGAACAGATTTTTCTGGATCCGGGGGGTCCCCGGCCTGAATCAGCTCTCGTCGAGCGGCTCCAGCACGAAGACCGGGATCTCCCGGGACGTCTTCGTCTGGTAGTCGGCGTACGCCGGGAACGCGGCCACCGCGCGCTCCCACCACTCGGCCTTCTCCGCCCCGGTGACCTCGCGGGCCCGCATGTCACGCTTCACCGGGCCGTCCTGCAACTCGACGTGCGGGTCGGACTTCACGTTGAAGTACCAGACCGGATGCTTGGGCGCGCCGCCGAGGGAGGCGACCGCCGCGTACCGGCCCTCGTGCTCCACCCGCATCAACGGCGTCTTGCGGATCTTCCCGCTCTTCGCGCCCCGCGTGGTCAGCACGATCACCGGCAGCCCGGTGTCGAGCAGCGTCGTCCCCTTCGTCCCGCCCGAGCTCTCGTACAACTCGACCTGCTCGCGCACCCACTGCGTCGGGCTGGGCTCGTACTCGCCCTCAAGAGGCATGGGATTCCGTTCCCTTCGTCGGTCCAAACGGCTGCCTGCCACCGTGACAACGACGGTGACGCCGCGAATCATCCGTACCGCGCGCCGACTGCGCCGAAGGGGTGACCGCCGTCCGGCCTCGTCATCACCCGCGGAGCCGCGGTGATGACCTCCGGGGTCATCGCGCCGCCCCGCCGCGCGCGGCACAGTGGTCCGCGTCCCGATCACCGCCCACCCCGGGAGGGAACCACCCATGTCCGCAGACCGCACCGCCGCGACCCGCGCCGTCGTCCGGGAACTGCTCCGCAGGATCGGCCAGGGCGATCCGGAGCGGATCGCCGAGCTGTACGCGGAGGGCTGCGACTGGCGGCTGGACTGGCCCGAGGAGGAGCACGGCCGAGCCGACACCCCGTGGATCCGGCACCGGGCCACCCGCGCCGACGCCGCCGCCCACTACCGGGAGCTGGCCGCCCACCACGTGCCCGAGGAGGCCGGCACCACCATCGAGCGCGTCCTGGCCGACGGTGAGGACGCGGTCGTGCTCGGCGTCATCCGGCAGACCGCCGCCCCGACCGGACGGGCCTACGCCGCCCGGTTCGCCCTCCACCTCACCGTCCGCGAGGGCCTGGTCGTACGGCACCACGTGTACGAGGACAGCCTCGCCGTCGCCCGTGCCTTCGCCCCCGAAGAGCGCCACGCGCAGCTGCCGTGACCAGGCGCGACGGGGCGGACACCGGCCGCGGCCCCCGTGCGGCGCGCCGGCCGTGGCCGGTTTCCGCCGGTCGGACCCCGGGTACTTCGGCCAGATGACGAAGGTCACCCATGTGGCCGAACTTGGCGTCGACCCATAGGTGCCTGGGGCATCTAATGAAGATCGGCACGACGCACTCTTCGTCTGCGAGGTCTTTCCATGACGGAACTGACGGACATCACCGGCCCGGCTGCCCCGCCCGCCCCCGTCGCCTTCCCCCAGGACCGCACCTGCCCCTACCATCCGCCCACCGGCTACGGCCCGCTGCGCGACGGGCGCCCCCTGTCCCGTGTCACCCTCTACGACGGCCGCGAGGTCTGGCTGGTCACCGGTTACTCCACCGCCCGCACCCTGCTCGCCGACCCCCGCCTGTCCACCGAGCGCCGCCGCCCCGGCTTCCCCGTGCCCACGCCCCGGTTCGAGGCCGGCCGCGACCGCAGGGTGGCCCTGCTGGGGGTGGACGATCCCGAGCACCACCGGCAGCGGCGGATGCTGATCCCGTCGTTCACCGTCAAACGCGCGGCGGCGCTGCGCCCCTGGATCCAGCGGATCGTGGACGAACTGCTGGACGCGATGATCGCCCAGGGGCCGCCCGCCGAACTGGTCTCCGCCTTCGCGCTGCCCGTGCCGTCGATGGTGATCTGCGGCCTGCTCGGCGTGCCGTACGCCGACCACGAGTTCTTCGAGGAGCAGTCCCGCCGGCTGCTGCGCGGTCCGACCGCCGACGAGACGGTGCGGGCCCGCAACCGGCTGGAGGACTACCTCGGCGGACTGATCGACGCCAAGGCGGGGGAGGCCGAGCCCGGCGACGGCATCCTCGACGAGCTGGTCCACGACCGGCTGCGCACGGGGGAGCTGGACCGTGCCGACGTCGTGTCACTGGCCATGATCCTGCTGGTCGCCGGCCACGAGACCACCGCCAACATGATCTCCCTCGGCACCTACACCCTGCTCCGGCACCCCGGCCGGTTGGCCGAGCTGCGCGCCGATCCGGCGCTGCTGCCCGCCGTCGTGGAGGAGCTGATGCGGATGCTGTCCATCGCGGAGGGCCTCCAGCGGGTGGCGCTGGAGGACATCGAGATCGCCGGCACCACGATCCGGGCCGGTGACGGCGTGCTCTTCGGGACGTCCGTGATCAACCGCGACACGTCCGTGTACGACGACCCCGACACCCTGGACTTCCACCGCTCCGACCGCCACCACGTCGCCTTCGGTTTCGGCATCCACCAGTGCCTGGGCCAGAACCTGGCCCGCGCGGAACTGGAGATCGCCCTCGGCAGCCTGTTCACCCGGCTGCCGGAGCTGCGGCTGGCCGCGCCGGCACAGGACATCCCCTTCAAACCCGGCGACACGATCCAAGGAATGCTGGAACTCCCGGTGACCTGGTAAGAGGCTCTGCTCATGCACATCGACATCGACAAGGACGTCTGTATCGGCGCCGGGCAGTGCGCGCTGGCCGCGCCGGGCGTCTTCACCCAGGACGACGACGGCTACAGCACACTCGTGCCCGGGCACGAGGACGGCGGGGGCGACCCCATGGTCCGGGCGGCGGCACGCGCCTGCCCGGTCAGTGCGATCACCGTCCGGGACAGCACCGGCTGACGACCGCCCGGCGGTACGGCGCCCGGACCGCCGTACCGCCGGACGATCCCCGACGTGGCGAGCCCGGCCCGATCCGGCCCTAGCCCGCCTCGCGGACGTATCCGGCGCTGCCCGGCGTGGACACGTCCCGGTCCCGGCGGACGATGCTCAGCCGGTCGCCCCAGCGGGCGCGGGCCGCGCGCAGGCCGGCGTCGGTGTACTCGATGTCCACCACCCGGTCGTCGAACGCCTTCGCGTACACCTCGCACTCGTCGTACTGTCCGCACTCCTCCGTCACCGCGAAGTCCAGGCCGGCCCGCGCGCGCCGCCCGGCCAGCTCCGCGGTGTTCTTCTGGCCGACGGCCAGCCGCCGGGTGTGCGCGTGCCGGGACAGCAGGCGCATGAAGGCCGTCGCGTCGGACGCGGTGAGCAGTCCGTGGGAGCGGGTGTAGCTGTCGTAGTTGTCGGGCTCGACGGCGTCGAAGCCCTTGTCCGCGCAGCCGTCGATCCAGCGGTTCACCCGCCGCGCCACCCGCTCCCGCCTGGCCGGGGTGCCGATGTCGAGCAGCGGCTCGTCCCAGTCCTCGTCGACGACGATCCGGCCCCGCGCGTCGCGCAGCAGCAGGTCGGCCGGCCAGGAGGAGCGCTCGGCGGGCTGGGCCTGGAAGGCGTTGACGTAGCAGATGTTGTACAGGCCCCGCGCGGGGGAGTCCGACCGGTCGCGGCTGACGATCCGCACGCCCGTGGGCGGGGGATAGGCACCGCCGATCTGGTAGTCGAACCCGGCGTGCCGCGGGGGCAGCCGGACCGTGGTGCCGCGCGGCGCCCCGTCCCCGTCCCGGTGCTCGCCGGAGCCGCACCCGGACAGCGCCGTCACCGCGACGACCAGGGCCGCCGCCAGGGCGCCCGGGGCCGTGCGCGCACCCGTGGCGCCGAGAACACGTGTCAGGGGCACGTCCGCTCCGTCCTGCCCACGCCGGGCGGCGCGGACGCGCAAGGATCACATCGCCCGCACGCTCCGGACGTCAAGTCGGCCCCCGCCGCACGTCGTAGGCTCGGCCGTGACCATCGTCCCGAAGGCAGGAGCAGCAACGATGCAGTACGTGAAGCTCGGTTCCACCGGCCTGGACGTCTCGCGGATCTGTCTGGGCTGCATGACCTACGGAGTGCCCGACCGCGGCACGCACGAGTGGACCCTGGACGAGGAGGCGTCCCGTCCGCTGATCCGGCAGGCGCTGGAGGCGGGCATCAACTTCTTCGACACCGCGAACGTCTACTCCGACGGCACCAGCGAGGAGATCGTCGGCAAGGCCCTGCGGGACTTCGCCCACCGCGACGAGATCGTGCTCGCCACCAAGGTGCACGGCCGGATGCGGCCGGGTCCCAACGGCGCCGGCCTGTCCCGCAAGGCCATCATGAGCGAGATCGACCACAGCCTGCGCCGCCTCGGCACCGACTACGTCGACCTGTACCAGATCCACCGCTACGACCACACGACCCCCGTCGAGGAGACGATGGAGGCGCTGCACGACCTGGTGAAGGCGGGCAAGGTCCGCTACATCGGGGCGAGTTCGATGTACGCGTGGGAGTTCTCCAAGGCGCAGTACACCGCCGAGCGGCACGGCTGGACCAAGTTCGTGTCCATGCAGAACCACTACAACCTGCTCTACCGCGAGGAGGAGCGGGAGATGCTGCCCCTCTGCGCCGACCAGGGCGTCGGCGTGCTGCCGTGGAGCCCGCTCGCCCGTGGCCGGCTCACCCGTGACTGGGGCGCGGTGACCGAGCGCAGCGCGAACGACGACTTCGGCAGCCGGCTCTATCTGGAGAGCGACCACGCGATCGTCGAGGCCGTCACCCGGATCGCCGGGGAACGGGGCGTGCCGCGCGCCCAGGTGGCACTCGCCTGGCTGCTGCACCAGGACACCGTGGCGGCACCGATCGTCGGCGCCGCCAAGCCGCACCACATCGAGGACGCCGTGGCCGCCGTCGAACTGGAGCTCAGCGAGAAGGAGATCGAGGAGCTGGAGCAGCCGTACACGCCGCACGAGATCAGCGGCCACTGACCGGCCGGTGCGATCCGTGCGGCGCTAACTCCGTGCCGCACGGACCCGCGCCCGCTCTCCGGCGAAGACCGCCCCTCGGCATCGTCAGCGTCCGGCAGCGGCCGCCGATGGGCTCGGCCGAGTAGTCCGGGCGGCGGCACGGACTCGCGCCGGGCGAACGAATCGCCCGCGCCGGCCACTTCAGCCGTCCCGGGCGCCGTGCCGCCCGGGGCCTGTCGGGCGGGTGACCGGCGGTAAAGGGAAGAAATGGCGGCCCTTGACGAAATGTCAGCAGGGGAAAAGCCGGGTGGGAAATCCCGAGAATCGGGAGATCGCTTGTTCCGGTGTCTCCGGCTGTGCGAAAGTGCCGCCTCAGGTGGACGTTCGAGCTGCCATGATCTCGCCGTACCGTTCGGTGCGGACTGTTTCCGGTAATGCCCTGGAGGAATTCGGCCGTGACCGACGCAGGCCTGTCGGACGAGCAGCTGAGCGCCGAACTGAAGAAGTGGACGGGAGCGTCGCCCGCCCTGCACCCCGTCGGTGAACTCCTCGACCGGCACTGGGCGGCGGCCTTCGCCTACGCCCGGCTGTGCACCGACGGACCGCGCGCCGCCGGCATGCTCACCACCGCCGCCTTCACCCGGCTCTTCGGTGCGTCCCTCCGGCAGTCCGGCCCGACCGCCGCCTGGCGGCCCCATGTCCTGGTCGCCGTCCGCCGGATCGCGGCCGAGTGGGACACCGACGGCCGTCAGGAGCTGCTGCACCCGGCGCTGCGCTCCGGGCCCGGCACCGGCGAGCCGGCCTCGGCCCGGCTGCTGCCGCCCCCCGGCCGGCGGCTGCTGTCCCGCGCGTTCCAGCGGGTCCCCGAGACCTCCCGCGCCCTGCTGTGGCACACCGAGGTCGAGGCCGAACCGCCGGCCGTGCCCGCCGCCCTGCTCGGCCTGGACGAGGAGGGTGCCCGCGTCGAACTGCGCCGGGCCCGCGAGCGGTTGCGGGAGGAATGCCTCCAGGTCCACCGCGAACTCGCGCCCGAGGGCGACTGCCAGCGCTATGTGCGCATGCTCGACGTGACCTTCCGGCGCGGTGGCACCGACATCGACCCCGACCTGCGACAGCACCTGGCCGGCTGCTCCCACTGCGCCGGGACCGCCGACCAACTCGCCCGCTTCAACGACGGCCTGGCCCTCGCACTCGCCGAGGCGGTCCTCGGCTGGGGAGCCTCCGGCTACCTGGAGTCCCGGGCGGCGGACACGCAGGAGCCGCCGGCCCCGGCCGCCGCCACCGTCGCGCCCGTGCGGCCCCGGGCCGGGGAGGACTTCGCCCCGGCCGGATCCGCCGCACCGGGCGAGAGGTCCGCCCCCGCCCCCGGTCGCCCGGCCCACCGCCGCGCCTCGTACGCCCGCCGCCCGGGGGGAGCACGGTCCACCGTCGCCGAGGGCACGGACGACGCCGGCTTCGGGGCGCCGGGTGCGGGCGGCGCCCGGCGGCCCAGGGGGCGCGGTGCGTCGCGTGTGCGGCGCGGAGGGGGAGCCTCCTCCGCTGTCGCCGACGGCACCGGGTCCACCGAACCGGACGTGCCGGGCGCGCCGGACGCGGGCCGTGATGTGGTCCCCGTCCGCGGCCGAGCCTCCTCGGCCGCCGCCGCAGGCGTCGAGCGCCTGGCAGCCGCCGTGTCCGGCGCGCGGAGCACCCGGCGCCACACGCCCGCGAACCCCGTCACCGCCTCCGGCACGGAAGGTGCCGGACCCGGGCCCGCCTCCCGCCGTTCCGCCCAGCGCGCCGCCCGCCGGGCCCGGCGCCGGAACCTCGCCCTGGCGGTCCTCACCGTCAGCGGTCTGGTCGTCGTACCCCTGGCGCTGTGGTCGGCGCTCGGCTCCGACGACGTGCCGGCGTCCGGCGCCGCCGGGACGCCCTCCCGCGCGCCGGGCGGGGACGCCGCCTCCCCGGGCCCCTCCTGGGCCGGCCGCCACGCCCAGGGCCAGGGCGCCCTGCGCGGCCGGCTGCGCAGCCTCGCCTCCGGGCTGTGCGTCGGAGTCGTCGGCGACAAGGCCGTCCGGGGCGCCGAGACGCAACTCGCCGACTGCTCCGCCGCCCCGGCCCAGCAGTGGACGTACGAGACCGACGGTCTGCTGCGCAGCGCCGCCGCCCGCGATCTGTGCCTGGACTCCCGCCTCGGCTACTCCGTGCGCCTCGCCCCCTGCACGGCCACCGGCGAGGCCGCCCGCGACCTCCACTACGACTTCACCCTCCAGGGAGCCCTGGTGCCGCGCTCCGACCGGGAGCTGGCCCTCACCCCGGCCGCCACCGACGGCTCCGGCGCCCTCGTGCTCAAGACCCGCGCCCCGGGCACCGCCCAGCGCTGGACCATCGACACCGCCCACCCGGACCTGCGGATGGAGAACGTCGACTGGGACGGCGGCAGGACGCCGGTCCCCACCCCGACGCCGCACCGGCCCTGACGGAGCGCGGCCCCGCAGGACGCCACCGCGCCCGGCTCAGGGGTGGTGGTGCGGCGGGGGCGGCGGGATCGTGTCCAGGCGCGGGGCCGGTTCCGGCCAGACCAGCAGGACCGGGCAGGGTGCGTGGTCGACGGCGAAGCGGACGGCGGGGCCGAGACTCCTCGGACCCAGCCGGGAGCGGTCCCCGTCCCGCGCCAGCACGAGCAGCCCGGCTCCCTCGGCGGCGGCCACGACCTCCCGTTCGACCCGGCCCGACCGCTCCTCGCGCACGCAGGGCCGGCCCAGCCGTTCGGCCGCCGCGCCGAGCAGGGCGGTCGCCGACGTGCCGCCGAGCGCCTCGAGGCGGTCACCCGGGTCCTGGCCGCGCCGCCCGAGCAGTCCGGCGAAGGCCCCGTGCGCCACCGCCGGCACGTCCGGTCCGCTCACATGGAGCAGCACCACCTCGGCGTCGTCCGGTGCGTGGGCGCGCACCGCGTCCACGCAGGCGGGCCAGGTGCCTTCCACGAGCCAGGCGATCACGCGCATTCCTCGGCCTCCTCCGCTCACTGCCCGTCAGATGATGTGCAGCGACCCCCACAGTGCCACCACCGCCACGGCGAGGGAGGAGGGCACGGCGAGCACACCGAGCCGGGTGAACTCCCTCAGGTCCACGTCGTGCTCGTGCTGGTGGACGATCCGCCGCCACAGCAGCGTCGCCAGCGACCCGGCGTAGGTGAGGTTGGGGCCGATGTTCACGCCGAGCAGCACGGCCAGGACGGCCCCCGGTCCGGCGGGGGCCGCCAGCGGCAGCAGGACCAGGACGGCGGGCAGGTTGTTGATCAGGTTGGCCAGCAGGGCGGCCAGCGCGGCGATCCCGAGCAGCGCGGGCAGCCCCGTGCCAGCCGGCATCACCCGCCCGAGCACGTCCGCGAGCCCGTTGTCGACCACCGCCCGCACCACGATGCCCAGCGCCAGCACGAAGGCGAGGAAGGCCGGGGCCGCGGCCCGTACGACGGTCAGCGGACCCGCCTTCCGGCGCACCAGCGCCCGCCCGGCCAGCACCAGCGCGCCCGCCGCGGCCACCCACGCGGGCTCCACGCCGAACGCCGAGGCCACCACGAACCCGGCCAGCGTGCAGCCCACGGTCACCAGCGCGAACAGGGGCAGCTCGGGCGGCTCACCGGTGTCCCGGTCCGCCGGGGCCGCCGCCGCCAGGTCCCGGGCGAAGAACCTCCGGAACACCACGTACTCGACGCCGATCGCGGCCAGCCACGGCAGCGCCATCAGCGCCGCGAACCGGGTGAAGCTCAGCCCGCTCGCCGCGAACGCCAGCAGGTTCGTCAGGTTGGACACCGGCAGCAGCAGTGACGCCGTGTTCGACAGGTGCGTGCAGGCGTAGACGTGCGGCTTGGGCCGGACGCCGGTCCGCGCGGCCGTGGCGAAGACGACCGGGGTGAGCAGCACGATCGTCGCGTCCAGGCTGAGGACGGCGGTGATGGCCGACGCCAGTGCGAACACCGCCGTCAGCAGCCGCACCGGACGGCCCGCCGCCCACCGCGCCGTCCACGCCCCGCACGCCTGGAACAGCCCCTCCACGTCACAGAAGTGGGCGAGCACCAGCACCGCCGCCAGGAACCCGACCACCGGGCCGAGCCGCTCCGCCTCGGCCCGCGCGTGGCCGAGGGAGATCGCGCCGGTCGCGACGGCGATCCCGGCGGCGGGCACGGCCATGACCGCCTCCGGCCATCCGAAGGGCCGTACGACGGCCCAGGCCAGCACGGCGACCAGCAGTACGGCGGACAGCGCCTCGGCGAGCGGGGTGTTCAGGGCGGGTCCTTCCGGAGTGGATCTGCGGGTGCCCGCCCATCAAAACAGATGATCCTGAGCCGGTTACGACGCCCCGGCGCCCGCCGCGCCCAGGAACTCCGCCCAGCCGCCCTGCGGGGGCTGTCCGGGAGCCAGCGTGCGCAGCTTGCGCAGCACCGCCGGGTCCTGCGCCTCCAGCCAGGCCACCAGTTGCCTGAAGGAGACGAACCGCACGTCGTCGTAGGCGGCCATCCTCCCGATCGCCTCCTCGACGGCGTCCATGTAGATGCCGCCGTTCCAGCGTTCGAAGTGGTTGCCGATGAAGAGGGGCGCGCGGTTGGACTCGTAGGCCCGCCGGAAACCGGCCAGGTAGGTGTCGCGGGCCTGGACGCGCCAGGTGTCGTACTGCGCGCGGTCGCCGAGCGGGTTGCCGGCGGACTGGTTGAACATCATGTTGTAGTCCATCGAGAGGACCTGGAAGGAGTGCCCGGCGAACGGTATGGACTGCAGCGGGAAGTCCCAGAGTCTGCCGCCCTGCACCTTCCCCGGCCAGACCTGGAGGCCGCCGGGGGAGCTGGCGTCGTACTTCCAGCCGAGCGCGGCGGCGGTGGGCAGCAGCCGGGCCTGGCCCTCCAGACAGGGCGTGCGGCCGCCGATCAGCTCCTTGCGGTAGTCGAAGGGCAGCGGTTCGAGGTCGGTGAACCCGGTGTTGGTCTTCCACTTCGTCACGAAGTCCACCGCCTGGTCGATCTCGCTGCGCCACTCGGCCGGGGACCAGTTGCGCACACCGGTCGCGCCGCAGAAGTGCCCGTTGAAGTGGGTGCCGATCTCGTGGCCCTCCAGCCAGGCCGCGCGCACCTGCTGGAGCGTGGCGTGGATGTGCCGGTCGGCGAGGTAGCCGATCGCGGAGGCGCCGACCGGGTGCTGCGGCGGCCGGTACAGGTGCTTCCTGGACTCGGGCAGGGTGTAGATGCCGCTGAGGAAGAACGTCATCGCGGCGCCGTGGTCGGCGGCCACCGTGCGGAACCGGGAGAACAGCCTGTTGCTCAGCTCGCCCGCGCCGTCCCACGAGAACACCACGAACTGCGGGGGCCGCCGGCCCGGGCGCAGCCGCTCCGGCTTCGGCTGGTGCGGCTGGGCGCCGGTGTCGGCGGTGGAGCCGTCGCCGATCGGCTTCACCGGCCGGGCCTGCGCGGTGCCCTTCCCGTCCGCCGGGTCCGGTCCGCCGGTCCGGATGCCGGTGCCGGAGGAGCAGGCGGCCAGTGTCCCGAGGGCGCCCGCCGCCGCCCCCGCCGTCAGCACCCGCCTGCGTGAGATCCCGCTCATCTTCTCCCCGATTCCCTGGTCGGGCCCCTGGTGGGGCCGCTTCGCTGTGCGGTCGACCCGGTTCGATGACCGGGGGGCGGGAAAAGATCGCGGCCCACGGCGGCTGTTGCCGTCCTGTGACAGTTGTGGCGCCGGCATGACGAACGAGGCCGGCGCCGACAGGACGGACCCCGCTGCCTCGGGGGAGTGACAGCGGGGTCCGCGCGGAGGGGCGCCGGGTCAGGAGGGCCCGGCGCCGGGGCTGAACACCGTCAGACGGACGGTCGAGGCATTGCCCGAGACCGGTACCGGCCCGCCCTTCCAGGCCACCTTCAGCTGGTCCCGCTCGTCCGGCGGGGTCACCAGCAGCGCGGCCGGCGTGGCCGTCTTCGCCCCGCTGACCCCCGGGTTGGAGAAGGTCAGCCCCGCCCAGGCGCTCTGCCCGGGCTTGAGCCTGACGGTCCCCGGGGTGCCCGGGGACCGCTGCGGGTCCGGACCGAGCCGGCCGCCGGAGCCGGCCACGAAGGCCGCGCCCGGATAGCCGTGCAGGGTGCAGGTCCGGGCGGAGGTGTTGGTGAGGACCACGGGGAAGTTCTCCTGGCCGGCGCCCGGGTCGTTGCGGCCCACGGAGGCGCGCAGCTCGGAGGTGTGGCAGCGGGTGCCGGCCACGGCCGGGGTGGTCGTGGCCGTGGCACCGCCGGGGGACGCCGTCGGCCGGGGGGTGTCCGGCGAGCCGGTGCCGGTGGCGGAGGAGGCCGTGGCGGGCGGCGCCGGGCTCGTCGTGCCGTCCGTCGCGGGAGCGGCCGTACCCGGGACGGTGGCCGGGGCGTCGCCGTGCGCGCTCGTGCCGTTGCCGCAGGCGGACAGCAGGCCCAGCACGGCGACCGTGCCCACGAGCAGGGCCCCGTGCCGCGCGGACCGGGGGGCGGACCGGGGGGTGTACACCATGTCGCTCAACACTCCTGGAGGTCACGGCACGCGACGGGAACGCGTGCCTGCGGCGCCGGGTGCGCCGTCCTCTCCGTCCGATGCACGGACCGCCGGAAAAGTTCGGGACGCGCCGGGTTCTGTCGGATTCCCTTCCCCGCTCCGCCGACCGGAAGCCTCCGTTCAGGCCACCCTCAGCGAACGGAGCACGCCGTCGGTCCCGTCGCCGTCACCCCGCTCGCGCACCTGTACGTACACCTGCGACCGCGCCGCCCCGCCCGCCGGGACCAGCGCGGACTCGGTGATCGAGCCGCCGTCCGGGCAGCGCCTCCAGGCCCGGACCAACCCGTGCCAGTCGGCGTCCGTGAAGGTGTGGGCGCCGGCGTAGCGGCAGCCGGGGTGCGCGAGCGCCTTCACCTTCGCGGTCACGTCGCCGTGCCCGCCGGCCCCGACGAACACCCCGTCCACGGCCGCCTTCGGATCGGACCAGCGGGAGAGGTCGTCGGCCACCACCAGACCCGGTTCGTGCCCCGCCGCCAGCCCGAGCGCGTGCGGGTCCCAGCCGGAGTCGCGCAGCTCGCGGCCCCAGCCGGCGGGCACCCGGAGGGTCACCCGCCCGGTGGCGTCCGCGATGCGCACCCCGTCGTCCGTGCCGCCGTCCCGGTGCAGCGCCACGGTCACCGTGGCCGCGGCGGCGGTGGCGGCGAGGACCGCGGCCACGGCCAGCGTCACGGTGTTGAGCCGGCCGCGCACCCCGTCCAGGCGCCGCACGGGCCGCACCGGCGGACCCGCGGCCAGCCGGTCCAGCTCCCGGGCGAACGCCAGCGCGCCCGGCCAGCGCCGCGCCCGGTCAGGTTCCAGCGCGCGCAGCAGCACCCGCTCCACGTCCGCGCCGAGTTCCGGCCGCAGCCGCCGGGGCGGCACCACCTTCCCCGGCGGGCCCGGCACGGTCCCGGTGAGCAGTTCGTAGCCGACCGCGCCCAGGCTGTAGACGTCGGCCCGCTCGTCGATGCCCTCGCCGGGCTCGGCCTGCTCCGGCGGCTGGTAGCCCGCCGAACCGGCCGCCAGGGTCAGCACCGACGCCTGCGCGAGGCTCTTGGCCAGCCCCAGGTCGGCCAGCAGCACCCGCCGGGTGCCGTCCGGGGCGGGGTGCAGCAGCACGTTGGTCGGCTTGATGTCGCGGTGGACTATGCCCGCCTCGTGCAGAGCGGCGGCACCGCGCGCCGCCTCGGCGGTCAGCGCGAGCGCTTCCCCGACCGGCAGCGGGCCGCCCGCCGGCAGATCGGCCAGGGTCCCCCCGGCGGCGTACTCCATCACGAAGTACGGCCTGCCGTCCGGGAGTTCACCGATGTCGTAGACCTGCACCACCCGGCTCGACCCGGCCCGGCGCAGCAACCGCGCCTCGGACAGGAAGCGCTCCCTGATGTCGAGCCGGTGCGACCAGTTCTCGGCGAGGACCTTCACCGCCACCGGGGCCTGGAGCTCGGGGTCGTGAGCGAGCCACACCGTGGCGAAGGCGCCGCTGCCCAGCGGCCGTTCGAGGCGGTGGCGGCCGATCCGCTCCAGGGGGTGCATACGACTATCATGCCTGGCCTGAGATCGACGTGGAGGGGGGCCGTCCGTGCAGGACCAGGCGCCGACGGAAGACCTCGCCCGGCGCGCCGCCGCCGGCGACAGCGAGGCCCTGGACCGGCTGCTGACCGGGATCCGGCCCGAGGTGGTGCGCCGCTGCGCCCGCTTCCTGCCCTGCCGGGAGGACGCCGAGGAGGCCGCGCAGGACGTGCTGCTCCAGGTCGCCCGGCACATCACCGGCTTCCAGGGCCGCAGCCGCTTCGGTACCTGGCTGTACACCGTCGTCGCCAACTGCTGCCGGCAGAAGTACCGCGAGCTGAAACGGCGGGCCGCCGAACAGCCCGTGGCCATCGAGCCCGCACACGCCGTCGACCCGCGCACCACCAGCGTCATCGCCGGCTCCCGGGTGGATCTGCTGGAGGCCCTGGACCGGCTGGAGCGCGAGCACCCGCATCTGGTGGCGCCGCTGGTCTACCGGGACATCTGCCAGCTGGACTACGCCGAGGCCGCCGAACGCGCGGGCATCCCGCTCGGCACCCTCAAGTCCCGTCTGCACGAGGCCCGCAAGCAGGTACGGCCCTGGCTGGCCGCCTCCTGAGGCACCGCCGCCCCGGGCCTACCGGTCCTCCTCGTACAGCGGCAGCTCGGCCCAGATCGTCTTGCCCTCCGGGGTGTGCCGGCTGCCCCAGCGCTGGGTGAGCTGGGCGACCAGCAGCAGGCCCCGGCCGCCCTCGTCGAACGTCTTCGCCCGGCGCAGGTGCGGCGCGGTGTGGCTGGTGTCGGAGACCTCGCAGATCAGCGTGGTCGTGTCGTGGATCAGCCGGAGCCGGATCGGCCGCGCCCCGTACCGGATGGCGTTGGTGACCAGCTCGCTGACCACCAGCTCCGCCGTGAACGTCGCCTCGCTCAGCGACCAGGCGTCCAGCTGGTCCACGACCTGCTTGCGGATCGGCGCCACCAGCGCCGGGTCGGCGGGGATGTCCCAGGTCGCCACCTGGGAGGAGGGCAGGCCCCGGGTGCGGGCCAGCAGCAGCGCCACGTCGTCCGGTGCCGCCCCGCCCGGGAGCAGGGCGTGCAGCACGCAGTCGCACGCCTCGTCCAGGGATTCCGCGTCCTGCCCCAGCGCCCGGTACAGCAGCTCGCGGCTGGTGTCCGGGTCCCGCTCCCGGGACTGCACCAGACCGTCCGTGTACAGGGCGAGGACGGTGCCCTCGGGCAGGTCCACCTCGGTGGACTCGAACGGCAGCCCGCCGAGGCCCAGCGGGGGACCGGCGGGCAGGTCGAGCAGCTGCGGCCGGCCGCCCGGCCGCAGCAGCACGGGCGGCGGATGCCCGGCGCGGGCCAGCGTGCAGCGCCGGGACACCGGGTCGTAGACGGCGTACAGGCAGGTCGCGCCGACCTCGCCCGGGCTGCCCTCCGCGCCGGCGTCCTCCGACAGCCGCAGCACCAGGTCGTCCAGGTGGGTGAGGAGCTCGTCCGGGGCCAGGTCGATGTCGGCGAGGGTGCGCACGGCGGTGCGGAGCCGGCCCATGGTGGCCGAGGCCTGGATGCCGTGCCCGACGACGTCCCCGACGACCATGGCGACCCGCATCCCGGACAGCGGGATCACGTCGAACCAGTCCCCGCCCACGCCGGCGCGGGCCGCCGGCAGATAGCGGGAGGACGCCTCCAGCGCGGCCGTGCGCGGCAGCGAGCGGGGCAGCAGGCTGCGCTGGAGCGCGAGCGCCGTCTCCCGCTCGCGCGAGTAGCGGCGGGCGTTGTCGATGGAGACGGCCGCGCGCGCGGTGATCTCCTCGGCCAGCAGCACGTCGTCCGCGGTGAAGGGGTCCGGGCGGCGGTGCCGGGTGAGGACCGCGACCCCGAGGGTGAGTCCGCGTGCCTGGATCGGCACGGACATCGAGGAGTGGATGCGCAGCCGCCGCACCCGCTCGCCGCGCTCCGGGTGCCAGGTCAGCCACTGGTCCATGTCACCGGCGGACACGCTGGCGGTGATCGTGCGGCCGGCGGTCAGCGAGTCGGCCTGCGGGGAGAGCGCCGGGTACTCCTCCGTCGTCCCCGGCCGGACCACCACCTCCGGCAGGTCCGGCAGCACCGACTGGTGGGCGGCGCGGCGCAGCCGCACCGGCGCGGTGACGCGGGCCGGCGGCTCACCGCCGTACTCCTGCGGGTCCAGCAGGTCGACGGTGACGAAGTCGGCGAGCGCGGGCACGCACACGTCGGCCAGTTCCTGTGCGGTACGGGTGACGTCGAGCGTGGTCCCGATGCGCACGCCGGCCTCGTTGAGCAGTTGCAGCCGCTGCCGGGCGCGGTGGTTGTCGGTGACGTCGTGCGCGGCCAGGCACACGCCCCGGACCCGGCCGGCCGGGTCCCGGACCGGCGCCATGCTGGCGAGCCAGGCGTGGGCCCGGTCCTCGCCGCCGGTCCGCATGAAGGTCTGCACGTCCAGGGGCCGGCCCGAGGTCAGCACCCGGAGCATGTCCTGCTCCAGCTCCTCGCTCTGCGGTCTGCCGCCGATCTCCGCGAGCCGCAGCCCCCGTACCCGCTCCTCGGGCAGCCCGACGACGTCGGCCATCGCCTCGTTCATCCGGCGCAGCCGCAGCCGGTCGTCGTACACGGCGACCGGGCACGGCGACTGGATCAGGGCCGCCCCGGTGAGCGGATCGTCCCCGCCGGGCCGGTCGGTGCCGGTGAGCGGGGTGACCACGAGCCAGTCACCCGGGTGCTCGTCGTGCGGCGGGCGGTGGTGGGCGAGCAGCCAGACGGGGACGGTACGGCCGTCCCGGTGGCGCAATCCGACCGTTCCCGCCCAGCGGGGGCTCGTGGGCGGCACGGGGGTGCCGGCGTCGGCCAGCAGCTCGGCGGCGGGGCGGCCCAGGACGGCGTCGGCCGGGTGGCCGAGCAGGCGGCGGGCGCCCTCGTTCCACTCCACCAGCGTTCCGTCGGGGCCGATGACAGCCCGGGCCGTCGCCGCATCGTCGAACGGATAGACCCGGCTCATCGTCGCCGCTCCCAAGCGCACACTCACAGTGAACAGGTGGCACCACTCGCGTACCAGCCTAGTGCTTCGCGCCCGCCCGTGAGCGCCGATCCGGGCCACCGGGCCGACCCGTCGAACACGTCGGGGACACGGTCGAGGGGGAGATCCGGCCGATGTGCCGCCGGCGGTACCCATGCGGTTCCGGACCCTTGACGATCGAGTGTGGCAAGACGTCAGAATCTGTTTGTTCACGATCAGTTGTGAGTACTTCTGGGCCCTGATGAGGGAGAGCCGCCCATGTCGGTCACACGCAGATCCGTCCTGGCCGCAGCGGCGGCGGCGCCCACGGCCGGGGCGCTTACGAACGTCTCCACGGCTACGGCGGCCGGCGGCGCCGGCGCGCCCGGCACCGGAGAACGCCGCACCGTGCCCCTCAGGGACGGCTGGCGCTTCGCCCTGGGCGACCCGGTCGGCGCCACCGACCCCGCCGGCGCCCACGACCGGGCCGCCGAGCCCGGCTACGACGACTCGGCCTGGCGCGAGGTCGCCGTACCCCACGACTGGAGCATCGAGCAGACCCCCACGACCGACCACGGCACCACCAGCGGCACCGGCTTCTTCCCGGGCGGCCTCGGCTGGTACCGGCTCGCCCTCACCCTCCCGCGCGACTGGGCCGGCAAGCGGATCTCGGTCGAGTTCGACGGCGTCTACATGGACGCCCACGTCTACTGCAACGGCACCGAGGTGGGCCGCCACCCCTACGGCTACACCGGCTTCGCCTTCGACCTCACCGATCTCGTCCACACCGACGGCACCACCGCCGACGTGCTCGCGGTCAAGGTCCGCAACCAGCTGCCCAGCAGCCGCTGGTACTCCGGCAGCGGCATCTACCGCGAGGCCCGTCTGGTCGTCACCGAGCCGGTGCACGTGGCCCGCTGGGGCACGTACGTCACCACGCCGGAGGTCTCCGCCGACCGGGCGCTGGTCCGGGTGCGGACCACCGTGCGGAACGCCTCCGGTACCGGCGCGGACGTGGAGGTGCGCTCCCGCGTCGTCGCCCCGGACGGCCGGACCGTCGCCCGTGCGGCCACCACCGCCGCCGTCGCGGACGAGGCCACCGAGACCCACGAACTGACCGTCCCCGAGCCCCTCCTGTGGGACTTCGCGACCCCGGAGCACCGCTACACCCTGCACACCGAGCTGCGCGTCGGGGGCCGCACCACCGACACCCACCGCACGCCCTTCGGCATCCGCACCTTCCGCTTCGACCCCGACGAGGGCTTCTCCCTCAACGGCGCCTACACCAAGATCAAGGGAGTCGACCTCCACCACGACCAGGGCGCGCTCGGCGCCGCGATCAGCGTCGACGCCGTGCGCCGGCAGATGCGGATCATGAAGTCGATGGGCGTCAACGCCTTCCGCACCTCCCACAACCCGCCCTCGCCGCAGATGATCCAGGTCTGCGAGGAGCTGGGCATCGTGATGATGGTGGAGGCCTTCGACTGCTGGCGCACCGGCAAGACGGCGTACGACTACGGCCGGTTCTTCGACGAGTGGTGCGAACGCGACGCCACCGAGATGGTCCTGGCCGCCCGCAACTCGCCCGCCGTGGTGCTGTGGTCCATCGGCAACGAGATCCCCGACTCGACCTCCACCGCAGGGCTCGCCATGGCGGACCGGATCATCGCCGCCGTCAGGGCCGCCGACGACACCAGGCCGCTCGTCATCGGCTCCGACAAGTACCGGCGCGTACCGGCCAAGGGCTCGCCGGCCGACCTGATGCTCGCCAAACTGGACGGCCTGGGCCTCAACTACAACACGGCCAAGTCGGTGGACGCCCTGCACGCGGCCTACCCGCACCTGTTCCTCTTCGAGTCCGAGTCCTCCTCGGAGACCTCCACCCGCGGCACCTACCAGGAGCCGGAGCACCTGAACACGGGGGAGAACCACACGCCCGGCAGGCGGGAGGTCTCCTCGTACGACAACAACCTCGCCTCCTGGACGATGAGCGGCGAGTACGGGCACAAGAAGGACCGGGACCGGAAGTGGTTCGCTGGCCAGTTCCTGTGGTCCGGCATCGACTACATCGGCGAACCGACGCCGTACGACGTCTTCCCGGTCAAGGCCTCCTTCTTCGGCGCCGTCGACACCGCCGGCTTCCCCAAGGACATGTACCACCTCTTCAGGAGCCAGTGGACGACCGAACCGATGGTCCATCTGCTGCCGATGACCTGGAACCACGAGGAGGGCGACACCGTCGAGGTCTGGGCGTACGCCAACGTGCCCACCGTCGAGCTCTTCCTCGACGGGGAGTCCCTGGGCGTACGGGAGTTCGACGTCAAGCGGACGACCGACGGCCGCGGCTACCTGGAGACCACCGAGCCCACCGGTGACGACAAGACCTTCACCGACGGCCCCTACCCGGGCAGTTACACCAGTCCCGACGGCAGCGCGGGCAAGCTGCACCTGACCTGGAAGGTGCCGTACCGGCCGGGCGAGCTGAAGGCGGTGGCCCGGCGCGGCGGCAGGGTCGTCGCCACCGACGTGCTGCGCACGGCCGGCGCCCCGCACGCCGTACGGCTCACCGCCGACCGCGCGTCCCTCGCCGCCGACGGCCGCTCGCTGGCGTTCGTCACCGCGGAGATCGTCGACGCGCACGGCGTGGTCGTGCCCGACGCGGACCACCTCATCGCCTTCGACGTCGCCGGCGGCTCCCTGGCCGGCGTCGACAACGGCCGCGAGGAGAGCGCCGAGCGCTACCAGGCGAGCACCCGCACCGCCTTCCACGGCAAGGCCCTCGCGATCGTCCGCTCCGGCACCAGGCCCGGCACCCTGAAGGTCACCGCCCGGGTGGACGGCCTGCGCGCGGACACCGCCCGCCTGGTCACGCACCCGGCCCGCCCGGCCTCGACGACCGCACCCGCCGGCTTCCGGCCCGGCCACCCGGCGCCGCCCGGCCATCCGCACGCGGACGCCAGTTACTCCGGCCGTCCGGACACCCTGCCCGCCGCCATGCTGGACGGCGACCCGGCCACCGGCTGGTCCAACGCCTTCGTCAAGGCGGCCACCGCGCTGCTGCCCGCGTTCGGCGGGGCCCGGCCCGAGGACTGGGTGTCGGTCGACTTCGGGCGCACCCGGACCTTCGACCGGGTGGCGGTCTCCTTCACCGTGGACACCGGCCACAGCCTGCCCGAGCGGGCCGAGGTGGCCGTGTGGGACGGCCACGCCTGGGCCCCGGTGACCGGGACGACAACGGAGTGGGCCACCGCCTCCGACAGTCCGACGGTCCTCACCTTCGACGCGGTACGCGGCTCCCGGCTGCGCCTGACACTCACCAGCGCGTACCCGGGACAGCCGAGGGGAGCGGTGCGGATCAGCCGGCTGGACGCGTGACGGCACGGCGTGCGCTTCCGCGCTCCCGGCACTGGGCTCGGGGCGCGGGACCGCGGCGGCCGGGCAGCAGGCGGCAGCGGGACGAGGGCGGGGGCGGCAGGCAGGGGCCGCTGTCCCGCCGACCGTGTCACCGGCGGGAACCGCACCTGGCCCTCAGCCCTGTCCGGTACCGCATCTGACCGGTTCTGACCTGGGCGTATTTACGCGTGAGTACCCGCGCGGTACCGTGAGGGGCATGCCAGCTCTCAACGTGGAGTTCAGCGAACGGGAACTAGAGGACCTGCGGCAGATCGCCAAGGAACGCGGTACCTCGATGAAGGCCCTCGTGCGCGAGGCCGCCGCCGCCGACATCGCGCGCCACCGGGCCCTGCAGGAGGGCGCCGAGGCCTTCCGCCGCTTCTTCGCCGGCCATGCCGAGGAGTTCGCGGCGGCCTTCCCCGACGACGAGCGCCCCGCCAGGGGCGAGGCCGCCTGAGCGATGCCCTCCGTCATCCATATCGACGTACCCTGGCTGCTCCAGCGGCACGAGGAGGTCCTGCCCGACCAGCCCGCCGTGGACGACTTCTCCGCGCTGGTCGCGGCCGTCGCCCGGCACCGGGTGGACCCGCCCCGGCTCGGGGTGGACTCCGACGCCGCCTGGCGCGCCGCCGCGCTGCTGCACACCCTCGCCGTGCTCAAGCCGCTGCCCGCGGCCAACGCCCGCTTCGCCTGCGCGACCGCGGTGGCCTACATGTTCGTCAGCGGCGTCGGCATCGACCCGCCCTACGGCGCACTCGTCGACCTGGCCCGCGACCTGATCTCCGGCAAGACCGACGTGTACGGCGCCGCCGACCGGCTCCGCTCCTGGCAGATCTGAGGCCGCCGGGCCCGCCCCGCTCCCGGCCGGCGGGGGAAGCCGCCGGGAGCCGCCGGCCGGGAGCGGGCCTTTCCGTGGTGGACCGGTGCCCAGTCCACCACCGGGCCGCCCGCCGCGGGAGCGTGCGCGTCCGGTGGACGCGTGCGCGCGCTTCACACGGGGCGCATGGGAGATCCGGCCGCTCTCGCGACAACCACCGGCCGCACCCGCGGTTCTGACTTTCTTTCAACAAGGTCGATGTCTCCCGTGCGGCTTGTTGCCCCTGTGGCACTTGTGCAAGGGTTCAAACGCGGTGAATTTCCCGCTCGCACACGCGCCAGAAGGAATCCGCTCCGTGCTCACCCCCCACCCCCCTCGTCCTCCCTATCCGCCCTCCGGCGCCGATCCGGGGGAATCCGACGAGTTCCTCGCCGGCCCGCTGCGGGCCGGCTCCGACGCGGAGGCATCCCGGTCGGCCGCCCTCCTGATGGCCCGGCACTGGCAGCCGGCCCAGGAGTACGCGGTCATCTGCCTGGCCGCCTCCGGACCCCTCGCCCACATGGTCACCGCGACCGCCTTCCACCAGGTCCTCGGCCGGCTGGCGCTCGGCGAGACCGCCGACGCGCTGCGGCCCCGCCTGCTGGTGGCCGTCCGTGACACGGTCCTGAACTGGTCCGGCACCGACCGGATCACCGCCGTGCTCCCCGGGCTCGGCAAACCCGCCGGAGGCCGCGGGATGCGCGCCGCGCAACCGCTCGTACCCGAGAACCGCGCCCTGTCCGACCGTTCCTTCCACGGCCTTTCCCGCCTGGAACAAGCCCTGTTGTGGCACGCCGAGGTCGAGGCCGAACCGGTGGACGTGCCCGCGGGACTGCTCGGCGTGGACATCCGCAACGCCACCGCCGCGCTCGAACAGGCCAGGGAGAAATTCCGCGAGGGCCTGGTACGCGCCCACCGGGAACTCGCTCCCGGCAAGGAGTGCCGTTACTACAACCGCCTGCTCGACGTCCCGATCCGCCGGGGCGGCGCGCTGCTGCCCGACGTCCAGGAGCATCTGTCCGGCTGCGCCTACTGCCGGCACGCGGCCGAGCAACTCGGCCACACCGACGCCGCGTTGGGCGTGCTGCTCGCCGAGGCCGTGCTCGGCTGGGGCGCCCGCCGCTACCTCGAATCGCGCCCCGGCCGCCGGCCCGGCCCCGCCCGCGGCGGCGCGCGGCGGGCGGGCGGACGCCGGCGCGGCGTCGGCCGGCGCGGCGCCGAGGAGGGCGGAAGAGGGCTGCCGGCCCGGTTCCTCGCCGGAGTGTCCGCGCACCGCGCCCCCGGCACCGCCTGGTCGTCCAGGACGCTGCTCACCGGGGTCGGCGTGGCCTCGGCCGGGCTGCTCGCCACCGTCCTCGCGGTCGGCGTGTGGCCCGACGGCGACGACGGCACCGCTCCGGTCGCCACCAGCGCCACTCCCGGCGCGCCGGCCCCGTCGGGCACCCCGGGCCTGCCCGCCGCCGGCCGGCCCGGCCCGCTGCGCAACGGCGCCGGCCGGTGCCTGGACGTCAAGGGCACGCCGGAGGAGGGGGCGAGTGCCGTGCTCGCCGACTGTTCCGGCTCGGCCACACAGCGGTGGACGTACGGCCCCGACGGGCTGCTGCGCAGCGCCGCCGGCGCCGGTCTGTGCCTGGACTCGCACGCCGACGCCGGCGTGGTGCTCCTCGGCCGCTGCGCCGGCGCCGGGTCGGAGCGGGGCGACGACGTGCGCTACGACCTCACTCGCCAGGGCGAGTTGCTGCCGCGGTGGGACCGGACGCTCGCGCTCGCCGCCGGCGGTGACCAGGCGGGGGCCGACCTCGTCGTCAAGGTCCGGGACGGGTCCCCCGGCCAGCGGTGGCTCTCCGGCGGTTCCTCGTAGGGCTGCGGTGGCTCTCCGGCGGTTCCTCGTAGGGCTGCGGTGGCTCTCCGGCGGTTCCTCGTAGGGCTGCGGCAGGGCGTGCGTAGGGCGCTGCGGCCCGGCTGCCGAACGGCGCCCCGCGGCTGCCCGACGGCCCCGACGGCCCCGGCGGTCAGGGCGGCGCGCGGGGCCCCGGTCGGGCCGGCGGCAGGGCGTGGGAGGGGCTCTGCGGCCCGGCTGCCGAACGGCGTCCTGCGGCTGCCCGACGGCCCCGGCGGTCAGGGCGGCGCGCGGGGCCCCGGCCGGCCCGGAGGTCAGGGGCCGATGGGCGGCCCGGTCAGGGCCCTGGCCGGCCCGGCGGGCAGGGACGGTGGGCCCGGTGGGCCAGGGTTCCATGGCACGGGTCCGCTGGCCCGAGGTCCGCTGAGCCGGCGGTGGCCGGCCGCCCGTGCGGCAGTGGACGGGCGGCCCCGGTCAGGGCTCCGGTGGCGCCCGTGTCCCGCTCGAACCGCACGCCGGGTGCGCCCCGCCTGCCTCAGGAGGCCGCGGTGCCGTCCGTCTCCAGGTCCGACCGCGTCACCGTACCCGGGCGTGCGTGGCCCGACAGGGCCAGGGTCAGGTCGAACTCCGCGAGGAGGCACCGGATGACGTGCTCCACGCCCGCCTGGCCGTCCAGGCCCAGGCCGTAGACGTACGGGCGCCCGAGCAGAACCGCCCGCGCGCCCAGGGCCAGGGCCTTGAAGACGTCGTCGCCGGTGCGCACCCCGCTGTCGAACAGCACCGCCAGCCGGTCGCCCACCGCGTCCGCCACCCGGGGCAGCGCGTCGGCCGCGGCGACCGAACCGGCCACCTGCCGGCCGCCGTGGTTGGAGACCACCACGCCGTCCATCCCGGCGTCGGCGGCGAACCGGGCGTCGTCCGGGTGCAGGACACCCTTGAGGACGATCGGCCCGTCCCAGTTCTCCCGCAGGAAGGCCAGGTCGGGCCAGGTGTGGCTCGCGTCCCCGAACAGGCCGAGGAAGTGCAGCACCGCCGCGTTCGGGTCCTCGTGCACCGGCTTGGCCAGACCCGCCTGGAACGCCGGGTCGGTGAAGTAGTTGGCGGTGCCCACGCCGTGCACGAACGGCAGGTAGGCCTGGTCCAGATCACGGGGCCGCCACGCCAGCAGCGGGGTGTCCAGCGTGACGACCAGCACCGAGAAGCCGGCCGCACGGGCCCGGGCGAGGAAGCTCCGGGTCACCTCGCGGTCCTTGCCCCAGTACAGCTGGAACCACCGCTCGGCGTCCCCCATCGCCTCCGCGACCCGCTCCATCGGCGTGCTCGAAGCCGACGACAGGACGTACGGCACGCCGTGTGCGGCGGCGGCCCGGGCGGCGGCGGTCTCGGCGTCCGGGTGCATGATCGACAGCACGCCGACGGGAGCGAGGGCGAGTGGTGCGGGCAGGGTCCGCCCGAGCACCTCGGTGGTGAGGTCGCGCTCGTGCACGTCCCGCAGCACGCGCGGCACGATCCGGCGCCGGGCCAGGGCCGCCCGGTTGGCGCGGGCCGTGCCGCCGTCGCCCGCGCTGCCCGCCACATAGCCCACCGGGCCGGGGCCGAGCCGGTGTTCGGCCAGTTCCTCCAGCCGGGTCAGGTCGGTGGGGAGCCGGGGCACGGCCCCGGTCATCCCGGTCAGGTAGATCTCGTACTGGAAGTCCGCCCAGTGCTGTGCCATCCGTCAACTCCCGCCCGTCGTCGGCCGCGTGCGCCCCCGACGATACCGACCGGTACGTCGGACGGAGCGCCGCGGGACCACGTCAGCCGACGCCGCCAGCCGGCACGGGCGCGGGGGCGTCGGCGACGGCTCCCGGGCCGGTGATCGGCGGCACCGGGACCTCGACGGTGCGGACCAGCCGCGCGCCCTCGGGGCCGTACGCGGCACGGGGCTCGGGGAACAGCCACAGCAGGGCCAGGAAGAGCACCGCGGCCGTCGCCAGCGACAGCGGCAGGCTGATGTCGACGCCGTGCGCCAGATCGCCGAGCGGACCCACGAACTGGCCCGGGATGTTCGTGAACAGCACACCGACGAGCGCCGACACCCACCACGCGGTCATGCCGCGCCAGTTCCAGCCGTGCGCGAACCAGTAGCGGCCGCCGCGCTGACGGCGGTTGAAGACCTGGAGCGCGTCCGGGTCGTACCAGCCGCGGCGGGTCCAGAAGCCCAGCGTCATCACGACCATCCAGGGCGTGGTGCAGGTGACGATCATCGTGGCGAAGGTGGAGATGGACCGCACCAGGTCCAGGCCGAACCGGCCCACGAAGATGAACGCGATCGACAACACGCCGACCAGCAGCGTCGCCTGGACCCGCGACAGCCTCGGGAACACCGAGGAGAAGTCGAGGCCGGTGCCGTACAGCGAGGTCGTGCCCGTGGACATGCCGCCGATCAGCGCCAGCAGGCACACCGGCAGGAAGAACCAGCTCGGTGAGATCGCCAGCAGCCCGCCCACGAAGTCCGGCGCGGCCGGGTCGACGTACCGCGGCGCCTTCGTCGCCACGATGCTGGCCGTCGCCAGGCCGAACACGAACGGCAGCAGCGTCGCGAACTGGGACAGGAACGCGGCGGCGACCACCCGGCGGCGCGGGGTGGCGGCCGGGATGTAGCGCGACCAGTCGCCGAGGAACGCGCCGAAGGACACCGGGTTGGACAGCACGATCAGCGCCGCGCCGATGAAGGACGGCCAGAACATCGACCGCGTCGACGCGTCCGCCGAGGCGGTGAACACCCCGGCGTACGAGGGGTCGAAGTCACCGGCGAACGCGACCGCGCCGAGCAGGAACAGCACGCTCGCCGAGGTCACCGCGATCTTGTTGACGAACAGCATGAACCGGAAGCCGTAGACGCACACCGCGAGCACCAGACCGGCGAAGAGCGCGTACGCGACGACGTACGACAGGTCGCCGCGCTCCAGGCCGAACAGCCGGTGCGCGCCGCCGACCAGGGCGTCGCCGGAACTCCACACCGACAGGGAGAAGAACGCGACGGCCGTCAGCAGGGAGAGGAACGAACCGACCACCCGGCCGTGCACACCGAGGTGCGCCGAGGACGACACGGCGTTGTTGGTGCCGTTGACCGGGCCGAACACCGCCATCGGGCACAGGATCAGCGCGCCCGCGAGGACACCGAGCACGGTGGCCGCGAGACCCTGCCAGAAGGAGAGCCCGAACAGGACCGGGAAGGCGCCGAGGACACAGGTGGAGAAGGTGTTGGCGCCGCCGAAGGCGAGCCGGAACAGGTCCAGCGGGGTCGCGGTGCGGTCGGCGTCGGGGATGCGCTCCACGCCGTGCGCCTCGACCTCGGTGAGGGCGGGTCCGGTCGGGGAGTCGGACGCGGCGGGCGGGGCGGGCTGTTCGGACACGGGCGCTCCAGCGGGGACGGCAGCGGGGTGCGCTGACGGTACGGCGGGCGCGACCATGTGATCCAGAGGACGGTTCGTCCACCTTTCGCGCCGACGGTGGATGAATCGCCCATCGGTGGGGCGGAGCGGGCAACGGCATCTGGTGATCGCTTCATGAACACGAGGAGTCATGAAGGGGCGCGGCACGGTCGGAGCCGGAATGTTTCAGGACGATTAACGAAGAGCTGTGTTTCGGCCATCCGGCCGCTCCCGTACCCGGGGATCCGCCTGGTTCCGGGGGCGCGTCGTTCGATTTCCGTGACTTCACGCCACTGATTCAACACGAAAGGTTACTGAAACCCATGGGTTCGATGTGAGTTTCGCCGATGGAGTCGGCAGAGTGGCGCTCGCCGCTCCGGTGCCCGACCGGACCGGAGCCGGCGACCCGACTGTTCGAGCGGAAGGATGCACACAATGCGGAACACCGCGCGCTGGGCAGCGGCCCTCGGCCTCACGGCCGCCGCCGTTTGCGGACCCCTGACCGGGGCCGCCGTCGCTGCACCGGGCGCCGCCCCGTCGTCGCTCTACGCCCCCTCGGCCCTGGTGCTCACCACCGGCCACGGCAACGACGCGGCCACGGCCACTCCGGAGCGCGCCGTCACCCTCACCTGCGCCCCCACCGCCTCCGGCACCCACCCGGCCGCGGCCCAGGCCTGCGCCGAACTGCGCCTCGCCGGCGGCGACCCGGAGGCCCTGAAGCCGGCCGGCGACGTGATGTGCACGAAGGTCTACGACCCCGTCGTCGTCACCGTCCAGGGCGTCTGGCAGGGCAAGCGCGTCTCCTACGAGCGCACCTTCGGCAACGTGTGCATGAGGGATGCCGTCGGCGGCGCTCTGTTCGCCTTCTAGGACCGGGATCGCAGGGGTCCCCGTGGACACCGGATCAGGCCCGCAACTGGGGAGTGCGGCCCCCTGGAACGGGGAACCTGCGATCTCGCGCCGGGGCCGGCGGGCGGAGTGGGGCCGCCCGCCGGGCCCGGGCACACAGCCGCTCCCCGGGCCGGTCCGTGGGGGACCGCCCGGGGAGCGGCGAAAAACAATCTGTTTCAACCAGATGTTCAGGCCTTGCGCCGGTGACTCGTGTCGCACCAGGGGTAGCGGCGACTGCGCCGGCAGGTACACAGAGCGACGCGGAAGCGGTCCGAGCGTACCGTGGTCCCGTCCTCCAGTTCGATCTCCACGGGCCCTTCCATGAGGAGGGGCCCGCGCCGCCGCATGGTGATCCGCCGCGCCCCGTCGGCCGAAGCCCTGGCCGGCGGGCCGGCGGGGGCGGTGTCCGCCGCGAAGCCGGCGGAGCCCGCCACGGCGTCCGCGGAGTCCACGGCGTCCGCGGAGTCCGCGGCGTCAGCAGGGTCGTTCGGCACGGATGACCACCAGCTCTTCCCTGTCCTCGGCCGGCGCGAGCAGCCCGCGCCGGCGCAGCCAGTCCTCCCTGGAACGCAGCACCGGGCCGAAGGCGATCCAGCGGCGCCGGACCACCGACGCCTTCAGGCCCGCCGCCCGCAGCAGCTCCAGGGTGCGGTCGGGACCGCTCAGCGCCGAGTGCACGATCAGCAGCACCCCTCCGGGGCGCAGCAGCGCCGGCGCGTCCCGGCAGATCCGGTCCAGCAGCAGCCGCCCGTCGCACCCGGCGTCCCAGGCCCGGGCCCGGCCGTGCGGCCCGCGGCCGGCGTCGGGCGCCGGGACGTAGGGCGGGTTCGCCAGGATGAGGTCGTACGTCCGGCCCCGCACCGGTTGGAAGAGGTTGCCGCGCCGGATGCGCACCGGCAGCCGCCTCAGCCACGCGTTCAGCCGGGCCGTCCACACCGCCCGCCGGGACACGTCCACCGCGGTCACGGCCGCGCCCCGGCGGGCCGCCTCCAGGGCCAGTGCCCCGCTCCCGGTTCCGACGTCCAGCACCCGTGCGCCGGGCGGCGGCGCCTCCTCGTGGAGCGCCTCGGCCAGCAGCTCCGTGTCGTCCTGCGGGGCGTACACACCCGGAAGCACCATAGCGATCACGTGGCGCGGGTACCCCGGGAATCAGGATGTATGAGAAGTCTCCTGTTCCACGGGTGCCCCCACGAGAGACTCCGGGGCCGTGCGCACCGGGGGGTCCAGGGGGGTCCGCAGGGACGACCGTCCCGCGCGCCAGGCGTCCAGCAGCCGCCGGGCCAGCCGGCCCTCCAGGTACTCGGTCGCGTCGATCCCGAAGGCGATGTCCGGCGCCAGCTCCGGTTCCTCGTCGAGCAGTCCGCCGATCACCTCGTGCCGGACGACCTGCTCGTGCACCGCGTCCGCTTCCACGTGCTCGTCGTAGAAGAACTCGGCGGCCGGGCCGGCGCCGGTGCGGCGCATCGCCTCGGCCAGCCGGCGCGAGCCGGGCGAGGAGGTGATCTCCACCTCGGCGAAGTGGCCCACCAGCGCGCCGCGCAGGTCGCGGTGCAGGCCGAACAGGGACATCAGGTTGACGACGGCCAGCATCTCGGCGGGGGCCGCGTCCAGGTGACGGCCGTACGTGGTGTCCAGGCCCAGGTCCGTCATCAGGTCGGCGAACAGGCGCGCGTGCACCCGGTCGGCCCGGCCGCCGCCGAACTCGTCGTACTCCACCGCGGCCATCGCGGCCTTCGCCCGGCCCCACAGCCGCGGCAGCACCCAGGCGTGCGGGTCGGCCTCCTTCAGGTGGTACAGCGAGCGCAGCGCGGCGTACTCCCGCAGCTGCCACAGCTCGCCCTCGGCGGACAGGAAGTGGGTGACCCCCGTGCCCTCGGCCGGCTCGACGAGCAGGGCGGCCAGCGCGTCGTCCAGGGTGTCGTGGACCGGGGTGTCGGCGCGCAGCGCGGCGCCGAAGCGGTGTTCCAGCGCGGCCCTCACGCGCAGCAGCTCGGGGTCCCACTCGGTCTGAGGCGGGACACCGGCGAAGCCGCGGTAGTGCAGCTCGTAGCAGAGGTACAGGGCGAGCTGGAGGTCGTCGCCGTACGGATCGGCGGCCCCGGCGTCCGCGGGATCGGGAAGCGGGCCCGTACCGCGCAGGTACGCGGCGACCGCGGCGGAGAGCGGGCCTCGGGGCGGGGGCAGCAGGGGTCCTCGCACGTGGTGGTTCATGGGGCTCGGGTACCCGCAGCTCGGCAAAGCACCAGTGATCACCGCTCCGGCCCGCCGTCCCGGCGCGGGCGTGCCTCGTCCGCCCGGTCCGGCTCGCCGTCGCCGCCACCGGTGGCACCGCACCGGCCCGGTCACGTGCGCGCATCCGTACGGGCCGGGGCGCCGGCGGAGCGCCCCGAGGGCGCCCCGCCCGGCCGGTCTCAGTCGCCCTTCGCCTGCTCCTGCGCCGTGGGGCTCGGGGTGATGGTGTCCCCGGCCTCACCCGAGGCGGACGGGTCCTCGTCGTGCGTCTCGGCCTCCTCGGCCTCCCGGAGCACCTCCTCCAGGGCCGTCTCCGGCCGGTCCTCGTGGTCGTCGTGGCCGTTCCCGCCAGGCATGCCGTCTCCTTCCGTCGTCGAGGTGATCTCCTTGGCGGGTTACCCGAGGGAGGCGTCCCAAGCGTCCCCCGGACGGGGCGAGGGGCCGCCGTCTCCCTGCTGACGGCGGCCCCTCGGGCCGGACTGCTGTCGCTTGTCGCTGTCACATGTGGACGACGGGTGCGGCGCCCGCGTCCTGCCGCGGCACACCGCGCCGGTAGCAGAGGAAGGCGATGACCGCGCCGGCACCGAAGAGGACCGCCGACCACCAGAAGGCGGTGGTGTAGCTCTCGATCGTGGCCTGCCCCCGCACGAGTTCGCTGGTGGCGTCCCGGCCGGCCAGGTAGTCGGTGGCCGCGCTCGCCGCGAGGGTGTTCAGCAGGGCCGTGCCGATCGAGCCGCCCACCTGCTGCATGGCGTTGACGGTCGCGGAGGCCACGCCCGCGTCCTCGGCGGCGACCCCGCCGGTGGCCAGCTGCATGGCGGTCGGCATGACGAGGCCGAGGCCCACGCCGATCACGATCAGCTGCGGGAGCACCGCGCCGAGGTAGTGGGAGCCGAGGCCGATGCCGGTCAGCCAGGCCATGCCGGCCGTGGCGACCGCGAAGCCCAGCGGGATGACGACCTTCGGGCCGGTCCGGGGCAGCAGGACCGTGGTGCCCAGCTGCGCGGTCACCATCAGCGCGCCGACCATCGGCAGGAACGCCACACCGGTCTTCGTGGGGCTGAAGCCGAGGTTGAGCTGGAGGTAGTAGGTCAGGAAGAGGAACACGCCGAACATGCCGCCGGCGGCGATCAGCACCGCGAGGAAGGAGGCCGCGCGGTCGCGGTCGAGCAGGATGCGCAGCGGCAGCAGCGGGTGCGCGGTCCGGGTCTGCCACCAGGCGAAGGCCGTCAGCAGCACGGCACCCGCGATCAGGAAGCCCCAGGTCAGCGGCGAGTCCCAGTCGTGGGTCTCGGCGTTGGAGAAGCCGTAGACCAGGGAGAACAGGCCGGCGGCGACCAGGACCGTGCCCGGGACGTCCAGCTTGGCGTTCGCCGCGTCACGGTGGTTGCCCAGCAGCAGCCAGCCGCCCGCGAAGGCGACGACCGCGATGGCCACGTTCACGTACAGCGTCCAGCGCCAGTCCAGCGCGTCGGTCAGCACACCGCCGAGCAGCAGACCGAACGCACCGCCCGCGCCGGCGATCGCGCCGTACACGCTGAACGCGCGCGCCCGCTCCCGGGCGTCGGTGAACGTGGTGTTGAGCAGCGAGAGCGCGGCGGGCGCGAGCAGCGCGCCGAAGACGCCCTGGAGCGCGCGGGCGACGACCAGCATGGTGAAACCGTTCGCGGCGCCGCCGAGCGCGGAGACCGCGGCGAAGCCGACGACGCCGACGAGGAAGGCGGTCTTGCGGCCGAACATGTCGGCGATCCGGCCGCCGAGCAGCAGCAGTGAGGCGAAGGCCAGGGCATAGGCGGTGACGATCCACTGCCGGTTGCCGTCGGAGAAGCCGAGGTCGCTCTGGGCGGACGGCAGGGCGATGTTCACGATCGTGGCGTCGAGCACCACCATCAGCTGGGCCGTCGCGATGACCGCGAGGATCCACCACCGCTTGGGCGAGGCCTCGGCGTGCTCCGGCGCCGCGGCTCCCGCGCGGGAGGTCTCGGCCAGGGTCTTCTCGGGCATGCGGAACCACTCCAGGGAAGTCGTTCGGGTACGGGACGGCAGAGGGGTACGAGAAGGCGAACAGCTCGTAAACGAAACTGTTTCGTACACCGAGAGCTTAGGTCACCCCGAGCGAAACGGCAACGTTTCTTTACGGCGGCCCACTTCGCCGTGCGCGGTGTTTCAGTGTGTGGCGCCCTGGATACACCGCGAAGGTTCGGCCCCGGAGTTCGCGAGCCCGTGCAACGCCGTCGCAGTGAGGTCGTCACCATGTCCCAAGCCCCGTCCCCCGCAGGACCGTCGAACGAGACCCGGCCGCTCCCGGCCCCGGCCGGAAGGGCCGAGACCACCCCGCGCCCCGGCCGGGGCGGTGCCGCCCTGGTGACGGGCGCCTCCTCGGGCATCGGCGCGGCCGTGGCCCGCCGGCTGGCCGCCGAGGGCGGCTGGCGGCTGGCCCTGAACGGACGCGACGTCACCCGACTGGAGCAGGTGGCCGCACAGGCCGGTGCGGTCGCGCTGCCCGCCGACCTGACCCGGCCCGGCGCCGACCGCCGGCTCGCCGGCCTCGCGCTGGACCACCTCGGACGGCTGGACCTGCTCGTCGCGGGCGCCGGCCTCGGCTGGGCCGGGGACTTCACCGGCATGCCGGCCGCGCGGATCGACGAGATCGTGGGGGTCGACCTGCTGGCCACCGTGCACCTGGTGCGGACCGTGCTGCCGCACATGGTCGCCGCCGGATCCGGACGCGTCGTGCTCATCGGATCCCTCGCCGGCAGCGTGGGCGTGCGCGGCGAGGCCGTCTACTCCGCCGCGAAGGCCGCGCTGGCGACCTTCGCCGACTGCCTGCGCTACGAACTCCGGGGCACCGGGGTGGGCGTCAGCCACGTCATCCCCGGCGTGGTCGCCACCCCCTTCTTCGACCGGCGGGGCACCCCGTACGCGCGGTCCTGGCCGAGGCCCGTGTCCGCCGAACGCGTGGCCGACGCGGTATGCGCCGCCGTCCTGCACGGCCGGGACGAGGTGTACGTCCCCGGCTGGCTGCGGCTGCCCGCCCGGGTGCGCGGCGCCGCGCCCGGACTCTACCGGCGGCTCGCCGCCCGCTTCGGGTGAGCGGCCATGATGGCGCTGACGGTCCTGCTCGCCCTGCTCGCGGCCCTGTCCAACGCGTCCGCGTCGGTGCTGCAGCGCCGGGCCGCCGTCCAGGAGGAGCCGGACCAGGACGGCGGGGCCGGGTCCGTGGTGCGCCGGTTCGCCCACCTGCTGCGCAAGCCCTCCTGGCTGGCGGGCGCCGGGCTGCTGGGGCTGTCCAGCCTGTTGCAGGCCGGGGCGCTGGCCGTGGGCAGCCTGTCCCTGGTCCAGCCCCTGCTCACCGCCGAACTGCTGTTCACGCTGGCCGTGGGCAGTGTCGTCTTCCGGCGCCGCCCGGAGGCCCGCACCTGGCTCGCGTTCGTCGCCCTCGCCGGCGGACTGGCCCTGTTCCTCCTCGCGGCGGCGCCCTCCGCCGGCCGGCCCACCGCGCGGCCGGGGGACTGGCTGCTGGGCGGCGGCGGGGCGCTCGGCGTCGTCGTCCTGCTGGTCCTGGTCGCGCGCCCGGCCCGGGGCGCGTCCCGGGCCGCGCTGCTCGGCCTCGCCTCCGCCGTGTCCTTCGCGACGACCGCGGCGCTGCTGAAGGAGGCCGTGGGACGACTCGCACAGGGGCCGGCGGAGATGTTCGGACACTGGTCGCTGTACGCCACGGGGGCCGCCGGACTCGTCGCCTTCCTGCTGCTCCAGGGCGCGCTCGGCGCCGGCTCGCTGACGGCCTCCCAGCCCGCCCTCACCCTCGGCGACGCGCTCACCAGCGTCGTGCTCGGCTGGGTGCTGTTCGGCGAATCGATCCACCTGGGCCTGAGCCTGCTGCCGGAGGCGATCGGCGTCGCCCTCATCGGCGCGGGCAGCATCGGCCTCGTCCACTCGCCGTCCGTCGGCGGGGAGTGGGACGCCACCGACCCGGAGGAGTCCCCCGGCTCCGCCACCGCTCTCCCGCGCACCCCCAGGAGGTAGGTCACCCATGTCCCTCGTGTCCGGCCGCGCCGTACGCACGGCCGCCGTGCTGCTGCCCGCCGCGGTCGCCGCGGCCCACATCGGCCCGGCGGCCACCTGGCTCCCGGGCGTACGGCTGCCGCTCTTCCCCGGGCTCGCCGGCACCGGTCCCGGCAGGCACATCGCGCTCACCTTCGACGACGGACCGGACCCGGCGTCGACCCCGCAGTTCCTCGAAGCGCTGGACGAGCTCGGGGCGCGGGCCACGTTCTTCGTCCTCGGCGAGCAGGCGGTCCGCCATCCCGCGCTGGTCCGGGAGACGGTACGGCGCGGGCACGAGCTCGGGGTGCACGGCTGGACCCACGACCGGCCCTGGTGGCCGGCGTTCGCCCGTGACGCCGAGGAGGTCGCCCGGACCGTCCGCGCGGTGCACGACCTCACCGGCCACCGGCCCCGGTGGTACCGCCCGCCGTACGGCATCCTGACCACGAGCCGCTGGCTGGCCGCCCGCCGGGCCGGACTGCGCACGGTGCTGTGGTCGGCATGGGGCAGGGACTGGACCGCCGACGCGACGGCCGCGTCGGTACGGGCCCGGGTCGCCGCGGACCTGCGCGGCGGCGGCACCGTCCTGCTCCACGACTCCGACCGCCACGCGGCCCCGGGCTGCTGGCACGCGACCCTGGCCGCGCTGCCGACGGTCGTCCGGGACTGCCGGGAGGCGGGGTGGACGGTGGGGCCGCTGCGTGACCACGGGGTGGTTCCGGTCCCGGTTCACGGCGGGGCGGTGGCGCCGGCCGAGCTGGTGGGGGAGTGACAGGGGGCTCACGTACTCGTCGCGAGGTCCGTCACGCGGTCCAGCGCGTCCGCCCGGAACACGGCCCGCCCACGGGCCACCCGGTCCGCGCGTTCCCGGGTGTGCTCCCCGAGCCGCCCGAGTGCCGCCAGCAGCGCGGGGGCGTCCGGGGCCAGTTCGGACAGGCCCAGCTCGGTCATGCGGCGCACGCCGTCGGCGCCGTGGCCGGGGAGCGGACGGTGGGCGATCACGGGCAGGCCCGCGGCGAGGGCCTGGACGGCGGTCTGGCCGGCGGCGTTGTCCACCAGGGCGTGACCCGCGGCCAGCAGGCCCGGCATGTCGTCGACCCAGCCCAGGACCAGCGCCGCCGGCTCCCGGGAGACCTGGGCGCGCAGCCGCTCGTTGCGGCCGCACAGCACCACCGGCAGATAGCCGGCCGCCGCCAGCAGCCGGGCGGTGGCGGCCGGGCGGGACGCCGCGCCCCAGGCACCGGCGGACAGCAGCACCGGGGGCCGGCCCGGCGCCCGCCGGGCGAACCGCTCCCGCCAGCGTGCCTCCCCGGCGGCCGGCGCGCGGAAGGCGGGCGCGACCACCGGGCCGGTCGTGACCACCGGCACGCTCAGGAACCGGCGTACGTCCGCCGCCGCCGCGTCCGTGAGGCACAGATAGCGGTCGTTGCCCGGATGCAGCCACTGCCGGTGCACCGCGAAGTCCAGCAGGAACACGGCGCTCGGCACCCGCAGCCCGCCCCGTTCCCGCAGATGCCCGGTCAGCTGCGCGGCCAGGTGGAAGACGGACACCACCACGTCGGCGCCCGTCCGGTCCACGAGTTCCGTCAGCCGGTCCCCGGCCAGCCGGGCGAGCGGGACCCCGCTGGGCCGCCGGCCGGGCCCGCCGCGCAGGAAAGCGCCGTAGACCCCGCCGTACAGCCAGGGCAGGTGCCGCACCGACGCCTGGTAGCCGCGGCGCAGCCCCGTACCCAGGCCGTACGGCAGCAGCGCCAGCACGTCGGCCACCCGGGCCTCGTGGCCCCGGCCGGCCGCCCGCCGCGCCAGCTCGGCGGCCACGGTGTCGTGACCGGCTCCCATGCTCGCGCTCAGGATCAGCATGCGCCGCCGGCCGTCCGGCGCGTCCTCGGTGGTAGGCACGGAGTCCGATTCTCCGCCGCCGCGCCGCGCAAACCGCGCCCGCCGGCCGTGTCGCCGGCCGGACGGTCACCCGTGCGCAGCAGCGCGCCGTGCCGGTGCCCCACCCTGCGGCTGCGAGTCGCGCGGCGCGTGCCAGGCTGGAGGAATCGGCACGGGAAAGCGTGTGGTGGGCGGCGAGCGGCGGGAGGAGCCGTGAGGCGGTTGCGGCGCGGCCTGCACCGCGCGTGGCGGTGGCTGCGGGTCCAGGCCTTGTTCGAGCACGGCCGGGAGCTTGAGCTGATGCACCGGGCCATGGGCTTCGCCACCCTGGCGCTGGTCACGCTCGCCCCGCTGCTGATCGTGGTCGCCGCGGCCGACCCGCTGGTACGGGGCGGCTTCGCCTCCTGGCTGACCGACGGCATGGGCCTGTCCGGCCGGTCCGCCCACGTCGTCACCGACGTCATCAGCCCCCCGCGCAAGGTCATCGGCACCACCAGCGTGTGGAGCGGCGTCCTGCTCGCGGTGTTCGGCATCTCCTTCGGCGGCAGCGTGCAGAACGCCTACGAGCGGATCTGGGGACTGGCCTCCGGGCCCTGGCACCGGGTGTGGCGGCAGGCGACCTGGCTGGTGGTGCTGACGGCGTACCTCTACCAGGAGGTCGCGACGAAGTCGACGCTGTACGGGACGCAGCGGATCGTGTTCTCCGCGCTGATCGGTGTGCTGTTCTTCTGGTGGGGGCAGCGTTTCCTGCTCGGCGGGCAGGTCCACTGGCGCTCACTGCTGCCCGGCGCGGTGGCCACGGTCGTCGGCCTGGCCGGCCTGCGCGCCTTCTCCTACCTCGTCTTCACCCCGCTCATCGTCACCAACGCCCTGAGCTACGGCCCCGTCGGCACCGTGCTCGTCGTCGAGTCCTGGCTCATCGGCGTCGGCTTCGTCATCTACGGCGGTGCCCTGTTCGGCCGCTGGTTCACCGAGCACCACTGGGTGCCGTCCCACCACGAGGACGAGCCGGCCCGCCGTGAGCCGGACGAACGGCTCTAGGCCCGCTGCCGGCGCACCAACTCGTGCAGCCGGCCCCCGGTGTCCGCGAGCAGTTCGGCCGGGGTGCCCTGCTGGACGACCTTGCCGTCCTCCATCACGATCACCCGGTCGGCGTCCATGACGGTCGACAACCGGTGGGCGATGACGATCCGGGTGGCGTTCAGCTTGCGGGTGCTGTCGATGACGACGCGCTGGGTGTCGTTGTCCAGGGCGCTGGTGGCCTCGTCGAAGAAGAGGATGCGCGGGCGCCTGATGAGCGCCTGGGCGATCATCAGGCGCTGCCGCTGGCCGCCGGAGATCGCTCCGCTGCCCGCGACGATCGTGTGCAGCCCCATCGGCATCCGCTGGATGTCCTCGGCCAGCCCCGCCAGCTCGGCCGCCGCCATCACCTCCTCGGGCGTGTACGGCTCGGTGCCGCAGATGACGTCCATGATCGAGCCGGTGAACGGCTGGGCGTGCTGGAGGACGACCCCGCACTGGCGGCGCACCGCGGACTGGTCGAGCGCCGCCAGGTCCTGCCCGTCGTACAGCACGCTGCCGGAGACCGGCCGGTCGAAGCCGATGAGCAGGCGCAGCAGCGTGGACTTGCCGCAGCCGCTCGGCCCGACGACCGCCACGAACTCGCCCGGCCGTACGGCGAAGGACACGTCGTCCAGCACGAGGGGGCCGTCGTCGGCGTAGCGGAAGGACAGCCGGCGGGCCTCCACCGCGCCGGACAGCGGGCCGGGGCGGGTGCTCGCCGTGCGCACCTCGGGCGTGGCCTCCAGCACCGGCTTGATCTCCTCGAACAGCGGCAGTGCCGCCACCGCCGACACGAACGCGCCGGTCAGCTGGGTGACCGAGGTCAGCACCATGGTCACCGACGTGCTGAAGGCGAGGAAGTCCGCCGCCGACATCGTGCCCCGGGCCGGGCCCGCCAGCAGCATGAACATCAGCAGCGTGCACACCGGCAGGTAGACCGCGCCGAGGACCGTGGAGAGGTTCTTGATCCGGCCGGCCTTCTGCTGGAGTTCCCGGCTGTGCGCGAACTGGCGCGCCCAGGCCGCGTAGGCGTAGTTCTCGGCCGCCGCCACCCGCAGCTTCGGCAGCCCGCGCAGGGTCTGGAACGCCTGGTTGTTCAGCTTGTTGCCGAGCACCACCAGGCGCCGCTGCCAGCGCACCTGCCAGAGCCCGAGCCCGCCGAACACCGCCGCGATGACGACGAGCATCCCGATCGCGGCCGTCGCCATCGCCGGGCTGTACCAGAACAGCAGGGCGAGGTTCATCGCGCCGACGGTCACCGACTGGGCGACGACCGGTCCGACGCCCGCCAGCAGCCGGCGGATCGTGCTGATGCCCATCGCGGCACTGGCCAGCTCACCCGTGGAGCGCCGGGTGAAGAAACGGGTGGGCAGCCGCAGCAGCCGGTCCCAGACGGCGGGTTGCAGCGCCGCCTCGATCCGGCCCTCCAGGCGCAGGATGGACAGGTTCTCCAGCAGCGTGAACGCCGCCCCGACCACCCCGCTCACCATGACCGCCAGGCACACCTGGACGATCAGGTCCTCCTGCGCCCTCGGCACGTACTCGCCGAGCACCTTGCCGGTGGCGATCGGCACCAGCGCGCCGATCGCCACCGTCACCAGCCCCGCGAGGAGCAGGTTCACCAGGTCGGCGCGGGTGCCGCGCAGACTGAACCGCAGCAGCCCGAGCGGCCCGAGCCGCTTGTCGGGCAGCGGCCGGTAGAACATCACCGCGCGCGGCTCGAACTCCTCCGCGTTCGCCTTCTCGACCGGTGTCTCGCGCCCCGTCCCGGGGTGCACGGCGACATAGCCGCCGCGCCGCCACAGCAGCGCGACCGGCGCCCCGGACAGCGCCCGGTGGCCGACGAGCGGGCCCACGTTCTCCCGCCACCAGCGCCCGTCCAGCCGGACGGCCCGCGTCCGCACCCGGGAGGCCAGCGCCACCCGCTCCACCGGGTCCAGCCGGTCGCCCCCCGTGCCGCTCTGCGCGGGCTCGGCGAGCCGGATGCCGGCCGCCTCGGCGACCAGCTTGCAGGCCGCGTACGTGGCGTCTGCGTCGGCGGCGGTCGTACGGCGCGAGGAGCGCTTGCCGATGGAGGCCAGCAGGGTCCGGTCGGCCTGGGCGCGCACGGCCTCACCGGCCTTGATCCCGGCGGCCGTCCGGGTCTCGTGGGTGCGCTCCAGCTGCTCGATCCACCGGTCGAGCGCGGTCAGCAGCCGGTACTGCTGGTCCACCATGCTCTGCCACAGCGCCGGGTCCACCAGCAGATCGGCGGCGGCCTCCGCGCCGTACAGCGAGCCGTACTGCACACTGCCCGGCGGGACCTGCATCCAGAACACGTCGTCGTCCGCGGGGGCCGCCGCCCGTTCCTCGGCCAGCGGGGCCTGGAAGAGGACGGACAGGCCGCGGCCGACACCGAGGGCGAGCGCGTACTCCAGCGGGCTCGACGTCGGCGGCACGTACTGCGGGTTGCCGTACTCGTCGTACGACCAGGTCTGGGTCTGCGCCGGCTGGTACAGCTCGCGCAGGTTGACGCGGTGCACCACGCAGTCCCGGACCGGCCGCGCCACCAGGGTGTGCTGGGGGCCGGCGACCGGGCCGAGCAGCAGCGTGCCCGCCTCCAGCCGGCCGAGGTGGTGCCAGTGGCCCTGCTGGGCGGCGTCCACCGCGTACAGGTCCAGGGCGCCGGCCGCGACCAGCCACAGCACCTGCGGACCCTCCAGGTCCAGGCGGCCCAGACCGGCGCAGTCGAACCGCGTGCCGAGCGAGCCGAGCGCGCCCAGGACGAGGTCGCCTTCGTGTACGGAGGTCATCTCACCGCTCCCTGACCAGCGCCGCGTACGCGCCGCCGCGCGCCACCAGCTCCCCGTGCCGTCCGCGCTCCACGACCGTGCCGTGCTGGAGGACGACGATCTCGTCGCTGTCGCGGACCGTGCTCAGCCGGTGCGCGATCACCACGCAGGCGCAGCCCCGCCGCCGCAGGTTGTCCATCACGACCTGCTCGGTCTCGGCGTCCAGCGCGCTGGTCACCTCGTCCAGCACGAGGATGCTCGGCCGGCGCACCAGCGCCCGCGCGATCTCCAGGCGCTGGCGCTGCCCGCCGGAGAAGTTCCGGCCGTCCTGCTCGACCCTGCTGTGGATGCCGCCGGGCCGGCGCATCACCACGTCGTACAGCGCGGCGTCCTTCAGCGCCTCCACCACGGCCTCGTCCGGGATCGACGGGTCCCACAGGGCCACGTTGTCGCGGACCGAGCCCTCGAACAGGAAGACGTCCTGGTCGACGAAGGAGACGGAGGCGGCGAGCGCGCCGCGCGGGATGTCCTCCAGCCGGCGGCCGTCGATGCGGATCACCCCGTCCCACGGCGTGTACAGCCCCGAGATCAGCCGGGAGACCGTGGACTTGCCGCTGCCCGAGCCGCCCACCAGCGCCACCTGCTGCCCGGGGCCGACGGTCAGGTCGAACCCGGTCAGCAGCGGCTGGTCCAGCGGGCTGTAGCCGAAGGCGACGTTCTCCAGCTCGACGTGCCCGTGCAGCCGCCGGGTCGAGTCGCCGTCGCCGGGGCGGGCGTAGAGCGGGTCGGCCTGGAAGTTCTCCACGTCCTTCAGCCGGGCCACGTCGGCCGCGAAGTCCTGGATGCGGCCCGCCACGCCGTTGAGCCGGGTCAGCGGCGCGGTGAAGCGGGTGACCAGCGCCTGGAAGGCGACCAGCAGACCGACCGAGATGTGCCCCTCGACCGCGCGCATCCCGCCGATCCACAGGATGAGCGCGCTGTTGAAGGTGGCGAGCGTCGGCGCGACCACGCCGAGCCAGGCGCTCGGCACACCGAGCCGCTGCTGCTCCTCCAGCGTGGTGGCGTGCTGCCCGGCCCACTTGCGGAAGTAGCCGTCCTCGCCGCCGGTCGCCTTCAGCGTCTCGATGAGCTGGAGGCCGGTGTACGACGTGTTGGTGAGCCGCGCGGTGTCGGCGCGCAGCTTCGCCGTCCGGGTCGCGCGCAGCCGTACGACGAGCCGCATGGCGACCACGTTCAGCAGGGCCACGCCGATGCCGACGAAGGTCAGCTGCGGGTCGTAGGTGTAGAGCAGGACCGCGTACAGGACGACCACGATCGCGTCGACGCCGGCCGCCGCGAGGTCGCGGGCCAGGGTCTCGGCGACCTGGTCGTTGGACTGCAGGCGCTGCACCAGGTCGGCGGGGGAGCGCTGGGCGAAGAACGTCACCGGCAGCCGCAGCAGATGGCGCAGGAAGCGGGCGCTGGAGAGGGTGGAGGAGATGATCCGGCCGTGCAGCAGGTTGGCCTGCTGGAGCCAGGTCAGCACCAGTGTGAGCAGCACACACGCGGCCATCGAGGCGAACAGGACGCCCAGCAGCGAGGTCTGGCCGCCGATGAGGAACATGTCGATGTAGGTACGGCTGAGCGCGGGCACGGCCGCGCCGACCGCCACCAGCAGCAGGCTGGCCAGCACGGCGGCGGGCAGGGTACCGGCGGTGCCGCGCAGCCGGGCCGGCATCGCGCCGAGCACACCGGGTTTGCGCCCGCCCCTGGTGAAGCCCTCGCCGGGTTCCAGCACCAGCACGACACCGGTGAAGCTGCCGTCGAACTCCTCCATGGGCACGAAACGGCGGCCCTTGGCGGGGTCGTTGACGTAGACCCCGCGCCGGCCGAAGCGGCGGCCCATGCCGTCGTAGACGACGTAGTGGTTGAACTCCCAGAAGAGGATGGCCGGGGCCCGCACCTCGGCGAGGGCGGCCAGGTCCATCTGCATGCCCTTGGCCGTCAGGCCGTAACCGCGGGCCGCCTTCAGCAGGTTGGAGGCGCGGGAGCCGTCGCGGGAGACACCGCAGGCGATGCGCAGCTCCTCCAGCGGGACGTGCCGGCCGTAGTGGCCGAGCACCATCGCGAGGGAGGCGGCGCCGCACTCGACGGCCTCCATCTGGAGCACGGTGGGTGTACGGACCGTGCCGGTGCGGGACTTGGGAACCGGCCGCTTGGCGGGGGCCGCGCGTCTGCGGCCTCGGGTCTCCTGGGCGGTGGTCACGGGAGCAGCCAATCGACGGGATGCTGGTCGGCGAGCCGGACGGAGCCGGTGGCGAGTGTCATGGAGTCGAGCCGGAACGGCGGTCCGTCCGTGGAGGACCAGCGGTAACCGCTCCTGGTCGACGAGGACGCGGCGAGTTGCACCAGGACGGCCACCGGGCGGCCCTTGCGGGTGAACTGCTCGCCGAGCTGGCTGTCGCCGAGGAACGCGGAGATCGACTGGGCGGACTGCGCCGTGCGGTCCACCGACTTCACCTCGCCGCGCAGCACGCCGTACCGCTGCGTCGGAACGGCGGACACGGTCAGGTCGACCGGGGCGTGCGCCGGGATGGCGGCGGCGTTCTCGGCCGGCACGTACACGGTCGCGTACAGCGGGTCGGAGGCGTGGGCGACCTTCTCGACCGCGGCGACGTCGGTGCCGGTCCGGACGATCTGGCCGAGGGTGGCGGCGAGCGTGGTGACGCGTCCGGCGGCGACCGTCCGCACCACGGTCTCGCCGCCCGCCGTGCGCACCTTGAGCAGGGGCGCGTTCGCGGGCAGCCGCTGGCCCTGCCGGGCGAGGACGGCCGTCACCTGTCCGGCCACCGGGCTCTGCAGCACGTAGCTGCCCTGCGCGTGGGTGAGGACGGCGGGCGCGCTCACGGTGGAGGCGACCGAGCCGGTCACCGCCCAGACGGAGGCGGCGGCCATGACGACGACGGTGACCCCGAGCGCGAGCCAGCCCTGCGGGCGGGCCAGCCGCACCGGGAGGTCCAGCTCCTCCGGTGACTGGAGCTTGGCGAGGGCCTGTTGGCGGAACTGCACGGGACTTCCCTCACCTGTGGGAGAGACGCGGGTGTTTCAGGGCACCGATGAGCCCCGGAGCCGTGGGACGGCTCCGGGACGTCGGTCACACCGGGGGTGCGATCAGAGACCGGCGACCAGGCCGTTGACCGGGGCGACGTTCAGGCCGGAGACGCCCTCGACGGTGCCGACGACCGTGTTGACCAGGCCGGTGACGCCCGGGGCCACCGCGTTCACGGTGCCCAGGGTGCTGTTGAGGGTGTTGACGGACAGACCGCCGGAGACGTTGTCCAGCTCGGCGTCCGAGATCTCGACGGTCTGGACCTGGGGGGTGGAGTTCATGATGGAACTTCCCTTCATATGGATATCTCACAAGGGGGGAGCGGCCCCCTCTGGGGACAGACGGACGGCCGCGGCCGCGGGCGCCGGGCACCCGTCTCCGGGGGCCCGCCGGACCCCCGCGGTGCGATGGATCAAAGCACGCACGCGGGGCGCGCTTCCAATCAACCAGGGCTCCCACCTGGGGATTTGACGCGCGAGAGGGGTCCAACCGTGCAGGTGTGCGCACGGCATGTCGGCGACTCCTTCACATGCCGCACGGCATCGCCGCGCCGGGCACCTTGCCCCTCGGATCGCGAATCCGGCACTCCTCGCCAAAGACGTGCCGGGGGGCGCGCGGATGTGCAGATCTCCGTACGGCCGTGACGCGCCTGGGTATTGGATGTGCAGATTCCCTGAAGGGTGGATTCCGCTTCGTGTTCGCAGCTGAACGTGTCCGATCGGTTGCCGAGCGTATCGGCGCGGAATTGCGTCAGCCGACGGTACGCGAGCCGACGGCACGTCAGCCGACGGGACGTCAGCCGACGTGGCGTCAGCCGAGAATCGCGTAGACCGTGCTCGCCCGCGCCGCCAGCGCGCCCGAGGCGGCGTCGCTCAACGTGACGTCCGCGAACGCCATCCGACGGCCCAGTTTGGTGAGCACCGCCTCGATCAGGACGTCCGCGCCGCTCACCGCCCGCTGGAACGAGGTCGACTGCTGCACCGTCGTCATCGGCACGAACCCGCCCCGGGCCGCCGAGACCGCGATCACCGTCGCCGTGTCGGCCGCCGCCATCAGCGCCTGTCCGGACAGCCCGCCGCCCTCCCGCGCCAGCCGGTCCGACCAGGGCAGACGCAGCACGGCCCGGTCCTCGCCCAGCGCTTCGACGGCCAGGCCCAGATCGAGCACCCAGGGGGCGAAGCGGGCGGAGAGGATCTTGTCGGCTTCGGCAGTGGTCATCGTCATAGGGGGGATGGTTCCCGGCCGGCCGTCCCGGCACGCGGAGCATGGCCGGTTCCCCACGCCGGTGCGGCCGCGCGGAAGCGGAATTGAACACACCACGCGGCCGGTGCGTACGTACGGCCATCCAGGCGCCCCGGTACGAACCCGATACGCACTGCCCGTCAGCGGCAGACCCCGTGGAGGTCGAGAAGTTGAGTCACAAGCGAATGCCCAAGCGCAAGGCCGCGATAGCGGTGGGCGGTGTCGCGGCGCTCGGGGCGGCGGCCCTCCTGCTGCCCAACGCCAACGCCTCCCAGGACCAGGACAACGCGACCGCGGGCGGTACGGCGGACGTGAGGACCCTGAAGGCCACGGACGCCTCGGACCTCGCCGGGCGGCTCCAGAAGATCCTCGGCGACGCCTTCGCCGGGTCCTACTACGACAGCGGCAAGCAGCAGCTCGTCGTCAACGTCGTCAGCGGCGACGACAACGTCATCGTGCAGGCGAAGAAGGCCGGAGCGGTGGTCCGCCAGGTCGACAACAGCGCCGCCGAACTCCAGGCCGCCGCACGGACGCTGAAGGCCAGGGCGACCATCCCCGGCACCTCCTGGGCCGTCGACCCGCGCACCGACAAGATCCAGGTCACCGCCGACTCCACCGTGACCGGCGCCGACTGGAACAGGCTCCAGTCGGCGGTGCGCGGCCTCGGGACCGGCATGGCGACCCTCAAGAAGTCCTCCGGCACCTTCAAGACCTTCGTCTCCGGCGGCGACGCCATCTTCTCCCAGGTGCAGGGCGGCAGCGTCCGCTGCTCCCTCGGCTTCAACGTCACCGCCTCCGACGGCAGCCCCGCCTTCCTGACGGCCGGTCACTGCGGGGTCGCCGCCAAGCAGTGGTCCGACTCCGAGACCGGGCAGCCCATCGCCACCGTCGACCAGGCCACCTTCCCCGGCGAGGGCGACTTCTCCCTCGTCAAGTACGACGACCCCAACACCCAGGCGCCCAGCGAGGTCGACGCCGGCAACGGCCGGACCGTCCAGATCAAGCAGGCCGCCGACGCCACCGTCGGCGAGACCGTGTTCCGGATGGGCTCCACCACCGGGCTGCACGACGGCCAGGTCACCGGCCTCGACGCCACCGTCAACTTCCAGAGCGAGACCGACCCGAACGGCGTCGACACGGTCACCGGCCTCATCCAGACCGACGTCTGCGCCGAGCCCGGCGACAGCGGCGGCTCCCTGTTCACCCAGGACGGCAGCGCCCTCGGCCTCACCTCCGGTGGCAGCGGCGACTGCACCAGCGGCGGCGAGACCTTCTTCCAGCCGGTCACCACCGCCCTGCAGGCCACGGGCGCGACGCTCGGCGACGGCGGCGGTGGCGGCAACGGGGCGGGCGACCAGGCCGGTGCCGGTGACCAGGCGGGCGCGGGTGACCCGTCCGGTGCGGGCGACCCGTCCGGTGCGGGCGACCCGTCCGGTGCGGGTGAGCCGGCAGGTGCCGGTCACCAGGCCGGTGCCGGCGGTGACCGGATCGGGGGCGGCGCCGATCCGTCCGGTGCCGGCGCGGCGGACGACGGGTCGTCGTCCTCCACCGGCTCCCACTGACCGGCCGCGCTCGCGCTGACCGGTCCTCCCACTGGCCGGCCCGGCCCTCCGGCGGGAGGGCCGGGCCGGCCGCGCGTCACCCGTCGTCGCGTGCGCGCAGCAGCAGCACCGCCACGTCGTCCACCCGCCCCCGGGCCCCCGCACTGTGCCGGACCACCTCGTCCGCCAGGCTCTCCAGCGGCTGGTCTCCGATCTCCGCGAGCAGCCCGCCGAGGTCGACCAGCGCGTCCTCGATGTCGATGCCCGGGGACTCCACCAGGCCGTCGGTGTACAGGACGAGCACCGAGCCGGGGACCAGGGCGACCTCGGTCGTCGGATACCGGGCCGAGGCGTCGATCCCGAGGAGCGGGCCCCCGGCCAGGTCCAGCACCCGCACCCGTCCGTCCGGCCGGCGCAGCAGCGGCGGCGGATGACCCGCCCGCGCCATGACGGCCCGCCCGCGCGCCGGGTCAAGCCGCAGATACAGACAGCTGGCGAACAGTTCGGAACCGAGGTCGATGAGCAGCCGGTTGGTGCTGCTCATCACCTCGTGCGGGGCCTGCCCCACCGTGGTGTACGCGCGGACCCCGGTGCGGATCTGGCCCATCAGGCCGGCCGCGGTCACGTTGTGCCCCTGGACGTCCCCGATCACCGCCGCCGCCAGCGGCCGGCTCGGCACCAGGTCGTAGAAGTCGCCGCCGATCTCCATGCCGTGGGTGGCGGGCAGATAGCGGGCCGCGGCCTCGATGCCGGGCGGGGGCGTCAGCGAGTGCGGCAGCAGCGCCTGTTGCAGGCCGTGCGCGAGGCGGTGTTTGGCGTCGTAGAGCAGGGCCCGCTCCAGGGCCTGTGCGATCAGCCCGCCGAGCGAGGCCAGCACCGCCCGCTCGTCGGCGGGGAAGACGTGCGGCTCGGCGTAGGCCAGCACACAGGTGCCGACCGGCCGCCCGGACGCGATCAGCGGCAGGTACGCCCAGGCCGCGAAGCCGTCGGGAGTGTGGTGCCGGCTCGGATACAGCCGCTCCAACTGCTCCTTGGAGTCGAAGAAGGCGGGCACCCCGTTGCTCAGGACGTGCGTGCCCGGGGTGCGCTCGGACAGCGGCAGCCCGTCGAACCGCTCGACGACGTGCGGGTCCGGATAGCCCCGGTGCCCCAGGACGTGCAGCCGCCCGCCCTGCGCCCGCAGTACCGCCAGGGCCTGACTGCCGACGGCCGGGACCACCTCGTTCCAGACCAGCTGCACCACGTCCCGCACCCCGACCGCCTCGGTCAGCGCGCCCGCCAGGCTCAGCAGCTGGGAGATCGTCACGAGCCGGTACGGGCCCGGGCCGGTCTGCGGGGCCGCGCCCGTCATCTCCGCCACCGCCCGGGCGCGGGTGACGCGCACGCTCAGCCCGGTCGTGCTCGGATACATCCGGAACGACAGCCACTCACCGGGCGGGCGCAGCGCCACGAACGACGTCACCTGCTGGCTCACCAGCGCCGCCCGGTAACGGTCCTCGTACATCGGGTCGTTGAGCCAGGGCACCGACGCCCAGGGCACCGTGCCCAGCAGTTCCGCGGCGGGCCGGCCGAGCAGTTCGGCGGCGGCCGCGTTCAGGAAGCCGATACGGCCGCGCAGATCCAGCGAGATCAGTCCGTACGGCAGCCGGGACACCATCCGCGCGGCCTCGACCGAGCCCAGCGTTTCCGCCACGAACGACGCCGGCGCCGCGAGCACGTCCGGCTCGTTCCCGAGCGGGCGGTCCTGCCGCGCGGCCCGTTCCAGCCGCAGCGCCAGCCGTGCGCAGGCCGCCGTCAGATGCTCCCGCTCCCGGTCCGACAGCTCCGCGCGCGTGCCCGGCCAGGTCACGAACACCGCGCCGTACACTGTGCGCTCCGTCGCCACGGGCGCGGCGGCCAGCGCGAAGGGGTACGGCAGCACCACCGAGATCCTCGGGTAGCGGCGGGCCATCTCCGCCTCGCCGCCCACCCACACGAGCCGTCTCTCCCGCGCCGCGTCCGCGACCGGGATCGGCGCGCTCAGGCCGACCCGCTCCCACGGTGCCGCGAAGGCGCGGGGCATGCCCGCCATGACCGCCATCTCCAGGACCGGCTCGTCGGGCCTGAGCAGGTAGACCGCGCCGGAGTGCGCCTGCACCTCCTCCAGCAGGGTGGCCAGCTCCAGCGACAGCACCGGCTGCCGGGCCGGCGCGGTGCCGGCCGCCGGTGCCCGTCCCGGCTCCGGCCCGTCGGACACGCCGACCACCTCCTCGTACGGCCGCGCGTCGCATCCCGGCCACAAGACTCCCTCGCGGCGGCGCCCCGCGCACGGTGAACGCGCACCGGGCTCCGTTCGCGCCCGCGCGTGCCGGATGGCTCCGAATACCCCGCCCGGCCGTCTCCATGCGCCGGCGCGGAAGGGGAGGCGTGCCGCGGGAGAGGGGACGGGCGTGCCGCGGACGAGACCACGGCGGACGAGCGCGCCGTTGCGAGGGACCGGCCGGCCTCCCGGGGCGGCGCCCGGCGGTGGGCGGGAAGCACGGGTGGTGTTCGGGCTTCTTGTGTGCGCCCCCGCCGCGCCCGTATGGCCGAAAACATGCGTATCGGCGCCGGTTCTCGGCCCTGCGCGGCGTCCGAGCGGTCGAGTGCGGAGCGGCGGGACGGGTGACCGCCGGGCGTGTCGGCGGTGGGCCGGTGCGGCGCGCCGCGCGTGTCGTCGCCGTCGCCCGGCGGGGGCCGAGGTCTCCGCTGGCCGAATCATCACGCCTGATCAGGGGCAGTTCGGCCACCGGGTGTCACAGCGGGGCGGCACACCGGCCCGTGGACAGGCGCGCCCCGCACGACGTGGCGTCCGGCGATCGATGACAGATTTTCTGCGCGTGCTCGGTTTGCGGACGAGACACCGGGGCACACGCGGGTGCGACGATCCGGCCGGGGGTCTCGTGTGCGCACAGGCCCGGCGCAGTGGCCGGGCAGTGACGCAAAAGCACCGCCAGAGTACTCTCCGTTCAACTTCAGGGGGTTGCTTGTGTGTGACGCGCCGTGAAGACTGTGGCCGAGTTCCATCGAAACGAAGGTGTCTCGGGGTACGCATCATGCCAATCGTGGGGCGGCACGCGCTGCGACTGCGTATTCTCACACCTCATCAGCCGGGAGGGTCCCGCGTGAGCCGTGCGCGGGAGCTATCGCCGAGGGGGATCTGTTATGTCGGATCGGCGCGCCGCACGACAGCGCTCGCTACGGGGCCGTGGCCGGCCGCGCAGCGGCCACGTCCTACGCCGGATGTGCTGAGGACGCGCCACGTGTCCGGGGGCCGCGCCGCACGGGCGGAGACCTCGTCGCCTGTGCCGGGGCTCCCTCGCACGGGCTGAGGCCCGCTCACCGATCGCGGGGGCCGAGTCCCGCCACACGGGGCGGGACCTCGTCGCGGAGCGGAGGCTCCCCGGCCCACCCGGACACCAGTCCGACGGCGGCCGACGCCGCCGCACCCCAGGGGGACACGGGGGTCACGTTCTTCCCGTCTTCCCGTCCGGATGTCCCGGCAGCGGGGGCGCAGCCGTGCCCGGAACCCGCCTGGCCTCCCGGCCGGCGGCGGTCCACGGCCCTCCCCGCCGCACGACTCCTCCATGCCCGCACGCGCCAGCAAGGAGACAAGGTGATCAGCAAGCAATCGACGGGCGAACGGCTCCTCCTGGAGGAGTTACCCGAACGCTGGCGTGGCTTACACGAGGCCGGGCCGGTGCGGTACGACGAGACGCAGGGCGTCTTCCAGGTGCTGGACCACGAGACCGTCGCCACGGTGCTCGCCGATCCGGCGACGTACTCCTCCGACATGTCCTCCCTCGCGCCCACCCAGTCCGACTTCGAGACCTTCCGGCAGGGCAACTTCGTCGGCATGGACCCGCCGGAGCACCGCAAGCTCCGCACCCTGGTGAGCCAGGCGTTCACCCCCCGGGTGGTCCAGGGGCTCGGCCCCCGCATCGAGGCCGTCTGCGCGCGGCTGCTGGACGCCGTCGCCGACCGCGACCGGTTCGACCTGGTCGACGCGCTGGCCTATCCGCTGCCGATCATCGTCATCGCCGAACTGCTCGGCATCCCGGCGGAGGAACACCGCCTCTTCCAGGAGTGGGCGAGCGTCCTGTTCGGCGGCGACCAGCTCGGCGAGGCGCCCGACATGGCCGACCTGGAACGGGCGCTGGAGGCCATCGCGCCCACCGTGCGCGAGATGAACGGCTACATGCTCGACCACATCCGAGCCCGCCGTGCCGACCCCGGTGACGACCTGACCAGCAGACTCATCGCCGCCGAGGTGGACGGCGTCCGCCTCGCCGACCAGGAGATGGTGGGCTTCGTGGCCCTGTTGCTGGTCGCCGGGCACATCACCACCACCGCGCTGCTGGGCAACGCCGTCGTCACCTTCGACCGGCACCCCGGTACGAGCGCCGCGCTGCGCGCCGACCCCGCGCGGATCCCGGCCGCCGTCGAGGAGGTGCTGCGCTGGCTGCCCCCGTTCCCGGAGCTGGGCCGCCGCGTCACCCGGCCCGTGGTCCTCGGCGGCCACGAGATCGCGGCCGACACCCTGCTCATGGCCCATCTGGGCGCCGCCAACCGGGACCCCGCCCGCTTCCAGGCGCCCGACGTCTTCGACGTGACCCGGCACCCCAACCCGCATCTGACCTTCGGGCACGGCATCCACTTCTGTTTCGGCGCGCCCCTGGCCCGGCTGGAGGCGCGGATCGCCCTGCGGATGTTGCATGAACGATTCCGCATGCTGGCGATCCCCTCCTACGAGGACATCGCCTACCAGAATCCGGCCGTGATCATCGGCGTACGGCAGCTGCCCGTCGAGGTCCGCAGACCGTAGCCCGAGCGCACCAGCGCACCGGCCGGCCCCGCCACCGCTCGGACACGGGCCCGGACCGGCACACCCGCACATGAGACCCACCCAACGGGAGTCCCCTTCTCATGCCGTACACCATCCCCACCGCTCCGGCCGCCTCCCGGCCGCCGTCCCTGTTACGCCGGGAGATACAGGACCGCCTTGCGGCACTCGCCCGTACCCACCGGGTGCCCGGCGCCCAACTGGCCCTGGACACCGGCACGGACGTCATCGCCGTGCACACCGGTACCGCGGACGTCACGACCGGCAGCCCCTTCACCGACGACACGGCGGTCCCGCTGGGCTCGCTCACGAAGCCCTGCACCGCGGCGCTCGTCATGCTCCTGGCCGACGACGGCGACCTGGACCTGGACGAACCCGCCGCCGCCCACCTCCCCGAGCTCGGCGCGGTCCCCGAGGTGACGGTACGTCACCTTCTGAGCCACACCGGCGGGTTGCCGACCGGACCGGACTCGGACACCGCCGCCACGACCACCGCCCCCCGCTATCTCGCCGCCGTGTGCACCGCCCGCGACGCGCTGTTCCCGCCGGGGACCGACTTCTCCTACTCCAACGCCGGCTACGTCGCCGCCGGACGCCTGGTGGAGACGGTCACCGGCATGCCCTGGCACGAGGCGGTACGGGCGCTGCTCCTCGAACCCCTCGGCGTGACACCCGCGTTCATCGGCGACCCCGCGCCCGGTCGGCACACGGCCACCGGGCACGCCGTCAACGCCCGGACCGGACAGATCCGTCCGGCCCTGCAGAACCTGGCGCCGCTGGAGGCACCGGCCGGAGCACTGCTCGCGAGCGCCCGGGACCTCGTCGCGTTCGGCAACGCGCTGATCGGCCGCGGGGACCTGCTGCCGCCCGCCGTCGCCAAGGAGATGCGCCGCCCCGAGACCGCCGCCCGGCCGGGCACCCTGGCCGACGGCTGGAGCCCCGGGCTCGCCCTCTACGAGCGGGACGAGCGCGTCTGGTGCGGGCACGACGGCAACGCCCAGGGCACGTCCTGCCATCTGCGGGCCGACGCGGAGAGCGGGGTGGTGGTCGCCTTCACGGGCAACGCCGGGGGCGCCACCGCGCTGTGGCGCGACCTCACGGAGGAACTGGGCCGGCTGACCGGCGTGCGGGTGCCCGCCGGCACCCCGACCGCGGACCGGGGGCGTCCCGTCGCCCTGCCCGAGTGCGCCGGCACCTACCGCAACGGCACCACGACCTACCGCATCGCGCCCGGCCCCGACGGCTCGCCCGCCCTGTCGGTGGACGGTGACCTGCCCCTGCCGCTGGTCTGCTACGCCGACCTCTCCTGCGACCTGGTCGATCCCGGCACCGGGTGCCTCGAACCCGGAGGCCGTTTCCACCGCGATCCGGCCACCGGGAGGATCGAACGGGTGCAGATCTCCGGCCGCACGGCCCGCCGTACCGACCCCGACTGAACAGGGGTGCCCGCCGGCCCGGGCCGGGGTGCCGGCCCCGGTGCGTCCCCGCCGGCGCCTCGGCCGACTCGGGCCCCGGGCCGTGAGGCGGCGGTGCCGATTCCGGTCCAGCCGCTGATCCGGTGGCCGGTTCCGGCCTGTCTCCGCCCGGTCCGGGTGCATCCGGGTGGCCCCGGTGCCGGCCGCCGGGACCGGTGGCCGGCACCGGCCGGGCGGCACACCTGAACGTGCCCTCCGCTCTCCCCGGCACAGCCGGCCGGCCCCGGCACGCCGTGCCGCACCCCGCACCGCCCGCACCCCCGGTGTGTCACCCCGAGCCCACGCACGGCCCCCCTCGGCGGGGCCGGGATCGTCCGCGCCGCATCGTCCCGCTCTCCAAAGGACTTCACCCATGACGGACCTGCACGACAAGCCCGCACCGGCGTCCTCCCTGCCGCCGCAGGCCGGCTCCGCCGCCGACGCCTCGGAGAGCGCGGCCGCCGTGGCGCACCCGACGCTCGGCGAGCTGTTCACCGCGTGGGTGGCCCGCACCCCGGACGCCCCGGCGCTCACCGACGGCCGGCGGACCTGGAGCTACCGCGAACTCGCCGCCCGCGCCGACCGCTTGGCCGTACACCTCGCCCGGCGAGGAGCCGGTCCCGACCGGATCGTCGCCCTGGTCCTGCCGCGCTCCATGGAACTGGTCGCGGCCGAGCTGGCCGTCGCCCGGGCAGGTGCCGCGTTCCTGCCCGTGGACCCGGCCTATCCCGCCGAGCGCCGCGCGCTGATGCTCGCCGACGCCGCGCCCGCCGTCACCCTCGACGACCCGCGCCGCGTCCGCGAGTTGCTGGACACCGGCGACAGCCGGGGACACGAGGCCGACGCGGTCGTCCCTGCCGGCGCCGACCACGCCGCCTACGTCATCTACACCTCCGGCTCCACCGGTACCCCCAAGGGCGTGACCGTCACCCACCGCGGCATCGGCGGCTTCACCGCTGCCGCCGCCGAACGGTACGCGGTGGGCCCCGGCGACCGCGTGCTGCAGTTCTCCTCGCCGAGCTTCGACGCCTCCGTGCTGGAGCTGTTCGTCTCGGTGCTGGCCGGCGCCACCCTCGTCGTACCGCCGCACGGCCCCTGGCTCGGTGACGAACTCGCCGCGGTCCTCGACGAGCACCGCATCACCCACGCCCTCATCCCGCCGGCCGCGCTGGCCACCCTGCCGGACCCCGCGCGGGGCACCGGCCGCCATCTGCGCACGCTGATCGTGGGCGCGGAGGCCTGCCCCGCCACGCTGGTCGACCGCTGGGCCCCCGGGCGCCGCATGATCAACTCGTACGGCCCGACCGAGGCCACCATCGTCGCCACCTGGACCGGGCCGCTCACCGCCGGCCAGGGCACGCCGACGATCGGCGGCGCCCTGCCGCACACCCGGGTGCACGTCCTCGACGCCGCGCTGCGCCCCGTACCGGACGGCGCGGACGGCGAGCTGTTCATCGGCGGCGACGCGGTGGCCCGCGGTTACCTGGGCCGCCCGGGCCTGACCGCGGCCCGCTTCGTCCCCGACCCCTTCGGCCCGCCCGGAGCCCGTCTGTACCGCACCGGGGACCGGGCGCGCTGGACCGCCGACGGGGAACTGGAGTTCCTGGGCCGGCTCGACCGGCAGGTGAAGGTCCGCGGCTTCCGTATCGAACCCGGCGAGATCGAGACGGCGCTGCGCCGCGCCGGCGCCGGCAGCGTCGGCGAGGCCGTGGTCGTGGTCCGGGAGGACGAGCCGGGCCACCAACGCCTCGTCGGCTACGTCACCCCCGCCGGCCAGGGCGCCGCCGACCCCGCCGCCCCCGCCCCCTCCGGTCCTGCGCGCCCCCTGGACCCGGCGGCCCTGCGCTCGGCCGTGGCCGCCGTCCTGCCCGCCCACATGGTGCCGTCCGCCGTCGTGGTGCTCGACCGGATGCCGCTCACCCCGCAGCACAAGATCGACCGGCGGGCCCTGCCCGCGCCGGGGCGCACGGTCACGCAGGACCGGGTCGCGCCGCGGTCGGCGGGCGAGCGTGCCCTCGCCCGGATCTGGGCGGAGGTGCTGGGCGTCGACGCGGTCGGGGTGACGGACGACTTCTTCGACCTGGGCGGCGAATCGATCCTCGCCGCCCGCGCGCTGGCCCGGATCCGGGACGAGCTCGGTGTCCGGCTGACCGTCCGGGACGTCTTCACCGCGCGGACGGTCGCCGCCCTGGCCCCCCTGCTGGGCGACCCGTCGGCCGCCGCGCCGCCGGAACCGATACCGCCGGCGCCGCGCGAGGGCGCCCTGCCCCTGTCCAGCGCGCAGCGGCGGCTCTGGTACCTCGACGACCTCACCGAGGGCGGCACCGAGTACAACACCGGCGTGTCCCTGCGGCTGCGCGGACCCCTGGACCCCGACGCGCTCGGCCGCTCCCTGCACCGCCTCGCCGCCCGCCACGCCTCCCTGCGCACCACGTTCACCACGGCCGGCGGACAGGGCGCCCAGCGTGTCGCACCGGAGGCGGACCTGCCCCTGCGCACGGCGGACCTCACCGGCGTACCCGGGGCGTGCCGTCCGGACGCGGCGGAGGCGCTGCTCACCGAGGAACTGGGCCGTCCCTTCGACCTGACGGCCGGCCCGCTCACCCGGGCGCTGCTCGTCCGGCTCGCCGCCGAGGACCACCTGCTGCTCCTGGCCCAGCACCACATCGTCACCGACGGCTGGTCCGTGGGCATCCTCACCCGCGAACTCGCCGCCCTCTACCACGCGGAGACCACCGGCGAACCCGACGGCCTGCCGCGGCCCGCCGTGCAGTACCCGGACTTCGCCGTCTGGGAGCGGCGGCAGCGTTCCACCGAGGCCGACACGGAGGACCTGGCCTACTGGAGACGTCACCTGGCGGGCATGCAGCAGCTGGAGCTGCCCACCGACCGGCCGCGTCCCGCCGTGCGCACCACCGCCGGAGCGGCCCACCGGCACCCGCTCCCCGCCGAGCTGGTGACCCGGCTGCGGCAACTGGCCGCAGGGCGCGGCACCACGGTGTTCACCCTCTTCGCCGGCGCCTCCGCGCTGCTGTTCTCCCGCTACTCGGGCCAGCGGGACGTCGCGTTCGGCACCGTCACCACCGGGCGCGGGCGGCGTGACCTGGAGGACGTGCCGGGCTTCTTCGCCAACACGGTGGTGCTGCGGGGCGAGGTCGACGAACGGGCCACCGTGGACCGGTTCGTGGAGAGCGTGCGGACGACCGTGCTGGACGCCTTCGCCCACGACGGGGTGCCGTTCGACCGGGTGGTCGAGGAGCTGGCACCGCCCCGCGACCCGAGCCGCACCCCGCTGGTGCAGGCCCTCGTCGTGCAGCAGACCGCGCTGCCCGTGCCGCCCCGGTCCGGCGGGCTGCGCCTCGCCGAGCACCCGCTGCCCCGCCCCGCCGCCCGCTTCGACCTGGTCCTGGAGTTCTCACCGGACCAGGACGGCGGCTGCGTGCTGACCGCCGAGTTCAACACGGACCTGTTCGACGCCGCCACCGTGGCCCGGCTGACCGCCCATCTGCACCGCCTGCTGGAAGGCATGGCGGACGGACCGGGCCGCACGCTCGCCGAGCTGCCCATGCTCTCGGCCGAGGAACAGCGCACCCTGACCGACGCCTGGAACCCGCCCGCCCACCGCTGCCGGGACACCCGCCACGGCACGCTGCCCGACCTGTTCCGCGCCCAGGCGGCCCGGACCCCCGGCCGTACCGCCGTGATCTGCGGCGCGGACCGGCTGGACTACGCCGAGGTGGCCCGGCGCGCCAACCGGCTGGCCCGGCTGCTCCTCGCGCGCGGCGCGGGCCCGGAGACCCTGGTCGCGCTGTGCCTGCCGCGCACCGCCGACCTCGTGCCCGTGCTGTGGGCCGTGCTCGCCTCGGGCGCGGGCTACCTCCCCGTCGACCCCGGCTATCCGGCCGAACGCGTCCGGCTCATGCTCGACGACGCCCGGCCCGCCCTCGTCCTCGCCACCCGGGAGACGGCCTCCGCCCTGCCCGCCGACTGCGCCCCCCTCCTCCTGGAGGACTGCGCCGGCCCGGCCGTGCCCGACACGGACCTCACCGACGCCGACCGGCCCCGGCCGCTGCTGCCGGACCATCCCGCGTACGTCATCTACACCTCCGGTTCCACCGGCCGCCCCAAGGGAGTCGTGGTCACCCACCGCACGGTCGCCGCACTGGCCGCGTGGACGAAGGAGCGGTTCGGGACCGCCGGCCTGGACCACGTGATCGCCTCCACCTCCCTCAACTTCGACGTCTCCGTCTTCGAGCTGCTGTGCCCGCTGACGGCCGGCGGCACCGTCGAGGTGGTCCCCGACCTGCCCGCCCTCGCCGACGGCACCGGCCCCCGGCGCGCCGGGCTGCTCAGCGGAGTCCCGTCCGTCGTCTCCCGCCTGATCGCGGCCGGCACGGCGCCCGTCACCGCGGACACCGTCGTGCTGGCCGGTGAGGCCCTGCCCGAGCAGACGCTGCGGGACCTGCGCGCCGCCCTTCCCGAGTGCCGTGTCGCCAACCTCTACGGGCCCACCGAGGCCACCGTGTACGCCACCGCCTGGTTCGCCGGTGACCGGCTGCCCGAACAGGCCCCGCCCATCGGCGGACCCGTGGCGCTCACCCGGGCCTACGTCCTCGACGGCTGCCTGCGCCCCCAGCCGGTCGGCGTCACCGGCGAGTTGTACCTCGGGGGCGGCGGCCTGGCCCGCGGCTACCTGCACCGGCCCGGACTGACCGCCGCCCGGTTCGTCGCCGACCCGTTCGGCGCGCCGGGGGAGCGCATGTACCGCACCGGCGACCTGGTGCGCCGCCGTGCCGACGGCGCACTGGAGTACGTCGGCCGCATCGACCAGCAGGTCAAGGTGCGCGGCTTCCGGATCGAACTGGGCGAGGTCGAGGAGGCGCTGCGCCGCTGCGCGGGGGTCACCGAGGCGGCGGCCACCGTCGCCACCGACGCCGACGGCCACCGGCGGCTGGCCGGATACGTCGTCCCGGCCGCCGGGCAGCGGGTCGAACCCGAGGCCGTACGCCGGGAGCTCGGCCGCACCCTGCCCGCCTCCATGGTGCCCTCGGCCGTCGTCGTGCTCGACACCCTGCCGCTCAACCCCAACGGCAAGCTCGACCGCGCCCGGCTCCCCGACCCGGGCCCCGCCGTGCGCGCGGTACGGCACGTCGCGCCCCGCACGCCCACCGAACGTGCGCTCACCGCGATCTGGGCCGAGGTGCTGCGCGTGGAACGCGTCGGCGTCGACGACAACTTCTTCGAACTCGGCGGCGACTCCATCCTCAGCATCCAGGTGGTGGCCCGCGCCCGGCAGGAGGGGCTGTCGCTGACCTCCCGGGACGTCTACCGGCACCAGACGGTCGCCGCCCTCGCCCGCTGCGCGGACGCCGCCCGGGGTCCCCGCGAGGCCGCCCCCGCCCCGGAGGCGGCCACCGGCCCGGCCCCCCTGACACCCATCCAGCACTGGCTGTTCGAGACCGCCGCCGCACGCGCCGGCCACTACGCCCAGGCGCTGTCCGTCCGCGTGCCGGACGACCTGGACCCGGCGGCGCTGGAAGACGCGCTGAACGACCTGGTCGCCCACCACGACGCCCTGCGCTCCCGTTTCGTCACCGACGGCAGCGGCACCGGCGTCCGCTGGCACATCGAGGACCGGGCGCCCCGGATCCACCTCGCCCGCCACACCGGCCCGGACACGGACACCCCGCACTTCGGCCCCTTCGACCTCGCCCGCGGCCCGCTGCTGCGGGCCGTGCTGCACGACGACGCAACCGGCCGCCCCCGAGCCCTGCACCTCGCCGTCCACCACCTGGTCGTCGACGGGGTGTCCTGGCGGGTGCTGCTGGAGGACCTGGACCGTGCCTACCGGGCCCGCCGGGCCGGCGACGACGGCGCGGCGGCGCTGCCCGCGAAGTCCTCGGCCCTGCGGGAGTGGGCCCGCCGGCTGGCCGCGCACGCGGCGGACGGCGGCTTCGACGACGAACGGGAGTACTGGACCCGGGCCGTCCCGCAGACCGGTCCCGTGGTGCCGGCGAGCGACCCCGGCGCGGACGGCTCCCCGCACGCGAACACCTACGCATCCCAGCGCGCCGTCACCGTGCGCCTGAGCCCCGAGGACACCTCCGCCCTGCTGCGCACCCTGCCCGACACCTACCGCACCCAGGCCAACGACGTCCTGCTCGGCGCCCTCGGCCGGGCGCTGTGCGCCTGGAGCGGCAAGGACCGGGTGGTGGTCGACGTCGAGGGGCACGGCCGCGAGGAACTCTTCCCCGAACTGGACATCAGCCGCACGGTCGGCTGGTTCACCACCCGGTACCCCGTCGCGCTCGCCGTCCCCGAGGACGCCGGCTGGGACGCCGTGCTCAAGCGGGTCAAGGAGCAGCTGCGCGCCGTACCCCGGCACGGCCTGGGCCATGACGCGCTGCGCCGCCTGACGGATCCCGCCACGGCCCCGCGCACCCCCGAGGCGCAGATCAGCTTCAACTACCTCGGCCGGATGGGGCTGCCGGAGGACCCGGACGGCCTCTACCGGTGCACCGTGCGGCCACTGGAGCTGGACGCCGACCCGGCGGCCGAGCGCCCGCACGCCCTGGAGGTCGTCGGCCGGCTCACCGGCGACACGCTGGAGTTCACATGGTTCTACTCCGGCCGGCTGCACCGGGAGGACACGGTCGCCGGGCTGGCGGGCCGCTTCGCCGACGCGCTGGCCGACCTGGCCCGGTACGCCGCCCGGCCCGGAGCCGCCGGGCGCACGCCGTCCGACTTCCCGCTGGCCCGGCTCGACCAGGCCGCGGTGGACCGGATCACCGGCGCGGACCCGGCGGCGGTCGCGGACGTGTACCCGCTCACGCCCACCCAGGCGGGCATGCTCTTCCACGGCCTGTCCCAGGACGACCGCGGTGTCTACTTCCAGCAGCTGACCTTCGTCCTGGACGGCGTGCCCGACCCGCGGACCCTCGCCGCCGCCTGGCAGCACGTCACCGACCGCACCGAGGTGCTGCGCGCCGGCGTCGTGTGGCAGGACGTGCCCGAGCCGCTGCTGGTGGTGCGGCGCCACGCGGCGGTACCGGTCACCCACCTGGACTGGCGCGACCTGACCGACGGCGAGCGCCGCGCCCGGCTGGACGACGTACTGGCCCGTGACCGCGCCGACGGCATCGACCTCGGCCGCGCCCCGCTCCAGCGGCTGCTCCTCGCCCGCCTCTCCGACACCGAGGTGCGCGTGGTGTGGTCCTTCCACCACCTGCTCCTGGACGGCTGGAGCCTGTTCCAGGTGCTCTCGGACGTCTTCGCCCACCACGCCGGCGGCGACCCCGGCGCCCTCCCGGACCGCCCGCCCCACCGCGACTACGTCGGCTGGCTGCGCGGGCGCGACCCGGGCGCCGCCGAACGGCACTGGCAGCGCCGCCTGTCCGGCCTGACCGAGGCCACCCCGCTGCCGTACGACCGTGAACCGCGCGAGGCCCACCGCGCCGAGTCCACGCACGCCGTCCGGGTCACGCTGCCCGCGGCCACCAGCCGGGCGCTGGAGGAACTGGCCCGGACCTCCGGGCTGACCCTGAACACCCTGGTGCAGGGCGCCTGGGCACTGCTGCTGGCCCGGCAGTCGGGCCGGGACGAGGTGGTGTTCGGCACCACCGTGTCCGGACGGCCGCCCGAGCTGCCCGGCGCCGAGGCCATGACCGGCCTGTTCATCACCACCCTGCCCACCCGCGTCACCGTCCCGGAGACCGGCACCCTGCTCGGCTGGCTGCGCACGCTGCAACAGGACCAGAGCGAGGACCGGCGCTTCGACCACCTGCCGCTGACCCGGATGCGGGCGTTCACCGAACTTCCCGAGCGGGTCGGCCTGTTCGACAGCATCGTCGTCTTCGAGAACTATCCGGTGGACGACGACCTCGCCGCCGCCCACGGACTGCGCCTGAGCGGCCTGGAGGGCATCGAGACCACCAACTACCCGCTGAGTCTCACCGCCTACCCGGGCACCGGGCTGACCCTGCGCCTCGGCTACGACCCCGAGCTGTTCGACGCGGCGACCGCCGAGCGGATGGCCGAGTACCTGACCGTCCTGCTCACCGGGATGCCCACCGGCCCGGCCCGTCCGCCCGCCCGGCTCCCGCTGCTCACCGCCGACCGCCGCGCACAGGTGCTGCGCGCCTGGAACGACACCGCCACCCCTCTGCCCGACGCCACCGTCGCGGACCTCTTCGCCGCGCAGGTGCGCCGTACTCCCGGCGCGGTCGCCGTGGAGGCCGGTGCCGAGCGCCTGACGTACCGCGAACTCGACGCCCGGGCAGCGGAGCTGGCGGCCCGGCTGGCAGGGCTGGGCGTACGCCCGGAGTGCCCGGTCGGGGTGCTCATGGACCGCCGCGTGGAGCTGATCGTCACCCAGCTGGCGCTCGTCCGCACCGGCGGGGTGTACGTGCCGCTGGACGGCCGGGCCCCCGTCGAGCGGCTGCGCCGGACGCTCGCCGAGGCCGGGGCCGGGCTGCTGCTCACCGACGCCGGGTGGGAGGAGACGGCCCGGGAGGCGCTGCCCGGCGACGGCGTCCTGCGCGTGGACGACACCTCCGGCACCGACCGCCCCACGGCCCCCGCCCACACCGTCCACCCGGACAACGTCCAGTACCTGATGTTCACGTCCGGCTCCACCGGAACCCCCAAGGGCGTCGCGGTGCGTCAGCGCGACGTCGCCGCGCTCGCCCTGGACCGGGCGTTCGCCGGGCACGACCGGGTCCTCGTGCACTCGCCGCACGCCTTCGACGCCGCCACCTACGAGGTGTGGGTGCCGCTGCTGCGCGGCGGTACGGCCGTGCTCGCCCCGCCCACCGACCTGGACGCCACCGTGGTCCGCCGTGCCGTCGGGGAGCAGGGTGTCACCTGCCTGTGGCTGACGGCGGGGCTGTTCCGCCTGCTGGCCCAGGAGGACCCCGGCTGCCTGCGCGGAGCCCGCGAGGTGTGGACCGGCGGCGAGGCCGTACCGGGCGCGGTCGTGCGCCGGGTGCTGGACGCCTGCCCCGGACTGACCGTCGTGGACGGCTACGGCCCCACCGAGACCACCACCTTCGCCACCCGCCGCGCCTTCCGCTCCGGCGACCCGCTGCCCGCCGTCCTGCCCATCGGACGCCCGCTGGACAACACCCGCGTGTACGTCCTGGACGCGTCCCTCCAGCCGCAACCGCCCGGCGTTCCCGGCGAGTTGTACGTCGCCGGCGCCGGACTGGCGCGGGGCTACGCGGGCCGGCCCGGGGCGACCGCCGCCCGCTATGTCGCCGACCCCTTCGGCCCGCCCGGCACCCGGATGTACCGCACCGGCGACATCGTGCGCTGGAGCGCCGACGGCGAGCTGCACTTCGTCGGCCGCGCGGACGACCAGATCAAGATCCGCGGCTTCCGCGTCGAACCCGCCGAGATCGAGGCCCGCCTCACCGCCCACCCCGGCGTCGCGGAGGCCGTCGTCTCCCTGTACGAGGACGCCGGGCGCAAACGGCTTGCCGCCCACCTCGTGCCGGCCGGGGACGCCGAGGTGCCGTCCGCCGCCGAGCTGCGCGCCCACCTCTCGGCCGCACTGCCCGACTACATGCTGCCCGCCGCGTTCGTCACCGTGCCCGAGCTGCCGCTGACCGCCAACGGCAAGGTCGACCGGCGGCGGCTGCCCGCACCCGACTGGTCGGCGGGCGGCGAGCGGGCCCACCGGGCACCGCGCACCGAGACCGAGCGCGTCCTCGCCGGGATCTGGGCCGAGCTGCTCGGCCTCGAACAGGTCGGCGTCGACGACAACTTCTTCATGCTGGGCGGTGACTCCATCCTCAGCATCCAGGTGGTCTCCCGGGCCCGGGCCGCGGGGCTCACGCTCAGCCCGCGCGATCTCTTCCGGCACCCCACGGTGGCCGAACTGGCCGCCGCCGGCGACGGTGCCGCGCCCGCCGTCGCCGGTACCGGGCCGGTCGCCGGTCCGGCGGAGCTCACCCCCATCCAGCACTGGTTCCTGGACCCCCGCCCCGCGCACCCCGACTTCTTCAACCAGTCCGTCGTCATCGAGACGGCAGGCCCGGTGGACGAGGACGCCCTGCGCCGCGCCCTGACCGCGCTGTGGACCCACCACGACGCCCTGCGCGCGCGGTTCGTGCCCGACGGTGGCGGCTGGCGCCAGGACGTCGCCGCCGCCGACAGCCCGGTCCCCGGCCTGCTCCAGGTCCACGACGCCCGCGCCGAGGAACTCGTCACGGCGGCGGCCCACGCCGGACTCCGCCTGGACACGGGCCCGTTGTTCACCGCCCGCCTCTTCACCGCCGACGGCCCCCGCCCCGCCCGGCTGCTGCTGATCGCCCACCACCTGGTGGTCGACGGGGTCTCCTGGCGGATCCTGCTGGAGGACCTGGAGACCGCCTACCGGCAGGCCGCGTCCGGACAGCCCGTACGGCTGCCCGCCCGCACCACCTCCGCACAGGAGTGGGCCCGCCGGCTGCGCGAGCACGCCGACGTCTTCGCCGCCGGCCGCGCCCACTGGGAGGAGGCCGCCCGGGCCTGCGCCGGCCCGCTGCCCGTGGACGGCGACGGCGGCACCACCACGGCCGGCACCCGGGAGGTGACCGTACGGCTGGACCGCGACCGCACCGACGCCCTCCTGCGCCGCGTCCCCGGCGTCTACCGCACCCGCGTCGACGACGTCCTGCTCACCGCGCTGGGCCGGGTCCTCGCCGACTGGACCGGACGCGCCACCGTCGCCGTCGGCCTGGAGGGCCACGGCCGCGAGGACCAGCTGTTCGAGGACGTCGACCTGTCCCGCACGGTCGGCTGGTTCACCTCGCTCCACCCGGTCGCCCTCACCGTCCCGGCCGGGGACTGGGGCACCGCCCTGAAGTCGGTGAAGGAGCAGCTGCGGGCCGTACCCGACCGGGGACTCGGTTACGGCGTCCTGCGCCACCTGGCCCGCGACGCACGGCTCACCGGCACCCCCACGCCCGGTATCAGCTTCAACTACCTGGGCCGCTTCGACTGGTCCGCCGAGGGCGGCACCCTGATCGGGGCCGTGCCCGGCGGCCTCGGCGGCGCGGAGGCGCCCGGCACCGAGCGGCCGCACCTGCTGGACGTCGTGGCCCGGGTCGAGGACGACCGGCTGGAGATCACCTGGTACTACAGCGCCGGACGGCACCGGGAGGAGACCGTCACCGCGCTCGCCGAGGGCATGCTGCGGGCCCTCGGTGACATCGTCGCCCACTGCGCCCGCCCGGACGCGGGCGGCCGTACCCCCTCGGACTTCCCGCTGGCCCGCCTCGAACAGGCCGCCGTGGACCGGATCGCAGGGGACGGCCGGGACGTCGCCGACATCTACCCGCTGACGCCGATGCAGGCGGGCATGCTCTTCCACAGCCTGCTCGAGCCGGCCGGCCGCACCTACGTCAACCAGGTGCAGCTGGTGCTGTCCGGCGTCACCGACCCGCACGTGCTCGCCGAGGCGTGGCAGCACACCGCCGACGCCAACACGGTGCTGCGCACCGGGCTGGTGTGGCAGGAGACCCGGGAACCGCTCCAGGTCGTCCGGCACCGCGCCACCGTGCCCGTCACCCACCTCGACTGGACCGGGTGGCCCGCCGACCGCGAGGCGCGCGAGCTGGACCGGCTGGTCGCCGAGGACCGGCGGGCCGGCATCGACCTGGGCACCGCGCCCCTGATGCGGCTGACGCTGATCCGGCTGGCACCGGACCGGGTCCGCGTGCTGTGGACGTTCCACCACGTCCTGCTCGACGGCTGGAGCGCGGCCCAGGTCTTCGACGAGGTGTGCGAGCGGTACGCGGCCCTCGTCTCCGGGCGCCGCCCGCAGGTGCCCGAGCGCCGGCCCTTCGCCGACCATGTGCGCCTGCTGGCCGGGCGGGACACCGGCCGGGCCGAACAGTACTGGCGGGAGGCGCTCGCCGGGTTCCAGGCGCCCACCGAGCTTCCCCGCGACCGGCGGCCCGCCGAGGCCCACCGCGCCACCTCCTCCGGGTCGGTGCGGATGACCCTCTCCCCGGACGTCTCGGCGCGCCTGCGGGACACCGCCCAGCGGGCCGGGCTGACCCTCAACACGGTCCTCCAGGGCGCCTGGGCGCTGCTGCTGTCCCGCTACGGGGGCGGCGACGACGTCGTGTTCGGTACGACCGTCTCCGGACGGCCCGCCGACCTGCCGGGCGTCACCACGATGGTCGGCCTGTTCATCAACACCCTGCCCACCCGGGCCCGCGTCGACGGGCGGCGCCCGCTGCTGGACTGGCTGCGCGACCTCCAGGCCGCCCAGTCCGAGGCCAGGCGACACGACTTCGTCTCGCTGGCCCAGGTGCAGTCCTGGAGCGACGTGCCCGGCGGCACCGGCCTGTTCGACTCCATCGTCGTCTTCGAGAACTACCCCTTCGACGAGGGCGCGCCGGCCCGGTACGGCCTGGCCATGGAGCAGGAGCGGGACCTGGAGCCGACCAGCTACCCGCTCAGCGTGGTCGTCGAGCCCGGGGACACCCTGACCGTGCACCTGGACTACGACCCGGCCGCGTTCGACACCCGCACGGTGGAAGGGCTCGGCGAGAGCCTGCGCACCCTGCTGACCGGCATGGCCGACGACCCCGGCCGCCGCCTGGCCGACCTGCCGCTGCTGGACCCGGCCGCGGGGCGGGCGCTGGCCGGCCGGTTCGGCGGCCGGACCGCCGAGGCACCGCGCGACACGCTGCCCGGGGCGTTCCGGCGCCAGGCCGAACGCACCCCGGACGCCCCGGCCGTCCGCCACGGCGACACCTGCCTCACCTACCGCGAACTCGACGCGCGCTCCAGCCGGCTGGCCCGGCGGCTCATCGCCGCCGGCGCCGGACCCGAACGCTTCGTCGCCCTGTGCCTGCCCCGCACCGCCGACCTGGTCGTGGCGCTCCTCGCCGTGCTGAAGAGCGGCGCGGCCTATCTCCCGGTCGACCCCCAGTACCCGGCCGAGCGCGTCGCGTTCCTCTTCGAGGACGTACGCCCCGACGCCGTCGTCACGGCCACGCAGACCGCCGGCCGGCTGCCCGAGGGGCCGTTCACCCGCATCCTGCTGGACGCGGGTCCCGGTGCCGACGTGCCGGACACCCCGGTCGGTGACGGCGAGCGGCGCGGCCCGCTGCTGCCCGGACACCCCGCCTACGTCATCCACACCTCCGGTTCCACCGGCCGGCCCAAGGGCGTCGTCGTCAGCCACGCGTCCGTGCTGGCCCTGACCGACTGGGCGGCGGCCGAGTTCACCGGCCGGGGCCTGGCACACGTGGTGGCCTCGACCTCGCTCAACTTCGACGTGTCGGTGTTCGAGATCTTCTCGCCCCTGCTGTCCGGCGGCTGCGTGGAGGTCGTCCGCGACCTGCTGGCCCTCGCCGAACGTCCCGGACCCTGGCGGGCCGGACTGCTCAGCGCGGTGCCGTCGGCCCTGGACCGGCTGCTCGCGGAGGACGCCGTGCGCATCACCGCGGACACCGTCGTCCTGGCGGGGGAGGGGCTGCCCGCCCGGACCGTGCGCCGGGTCCGCGACGCCGTCCCCGGCAGCCAGGTGCGCAACATCTACGGCCCCACCGAGGCCACCGTCTACGCCACCGCCTTCACCTGCGACCCGGCCGACCCCGACCGCGACCCGCCGATCGGCCGGCCGCTCGGCGGCGCCCGCGCCTACGTCCTGGACGAGCGGATGCGCCCGGTGCCCGTCGGGGCCCCCGGCGAACTGTTCCTGGCCGGAACCGGCGTCGCCCGCGGCTACCTGCGCCGGCCGGGTCTGACCGCGAGCCGCTTCCTGCCCGACCCGTTCGGGCCGCCCGGCAGCCGCATGTACCGCACCGGCGACCTGGTGCGCTGGACGGCCGACGGCGACCTCGTCTACCTCGGCCGCGGCGACGACCAGGTCAAGGTGCGGGGCTTCCGCATCGAACTCGGCGAGGTGGAGGCCGCGCTGGCCCGCCACCCGGCCGTGGCGGCGGCAGCGGCCCGGGTGGTGGAGGACGCGGGCCACCGCCGCCTGGTCGGGTACGCGGTGCCCCGCGAGGCGGCCCTGCCGGACCCCGCCGAACTGCGTGCCTTCCTCGCCCGCAGCCTCCCCGACCACCTGGTGCCCGCCCTCGTCGTCCCGCTGGAGCGGCTGCCCCTCGGGGCCACCGGCAAGCTCGACCGGCGGGCGCTGCCCGCGCCCGAGTGGGCCGCCACGGCCACCGGTGAGACGGGCCGGCCACCGCGCACCGAGGCCGAGCGCATCCTCGCGGACATCTGGTCGAAGGTGCTCGGCGTGCCCGAAGTCGGCGCCGACGACAACTACTTCACCCTCGGCGGCGATTCCGTCCTCGGCATCCAGGTCGTCTCGGCCGCCCGCCGGGCCGGGCTCGTCCTGACCCCCCGGCACCTGTTCACCCACCAGACCCTCGCCGGCCTGGCCGCCGTCGCCGAACGTGCGCCGGACGGACAGGGCCGCGGCGCCGCGGCCACCGTCGCCGAGCAGGGCCCGGTGACCGGCGACGCCCCGCTCACCCCCGTACAGCACTGGCTCCTCGGCACCCTCACCGGCGACCCCGCCCACTTCAGCCAGACGGTCGGCTTCGAGCTGGCCGCGGAACCGGACGAGGATCTGCTGCGGGCCGCCCTGGCCGCCGTACTGGAGCACCACGACGCGCTGCGGCTGCGCTTCGAGCCGGGCGGCGACGGGCGGTGGCGGCAGTACGGCGCCGCGCCGGGGGAGGAGGTCCACCTGGAGGTGCACCGGGGGACCGCGCCGCAGGAGGTGGCCGACGCGCTCGGCGCCGGGTTCGACCTGGCCGGCGGGCCGCTGCTGCGGGCCGCGCTGTGCCTGCCGGACGACGGCGGGGGCCGGCCGGTGCTGCTGCTGGCCGCCCACCACCTGGTCGTGGACGCCGTGTCCTGGCGGCTGGTCCTGGAGGACCTGGAGCACGCCCACCGCGCCCTGCGGGACGGCGAGCGGCCCGATCTCGGCGCCAAGAGCACCTCCTTCCGGGACTGGGCCCGGCGGCTCGCCGCGCACACCGAGGCGGGCGGCTTCGACGGCGAACTCGCCCACTGGCAGGCCCTGGACGCCCCCGCCGCGCTGCCCGCCGACCACCCCGGCGGCGCGAACACCGTCGCCGACGAGGACAGCGTCACCGCGGGACTGGACGCCGAGGAGACACGCCGGCTGCTCCAGGACGTGCCGGACGTGTACCGCACCCGCGTCAACGACGTCCTGCTGTGCGCGCTGGGCCGGGTCCTGGCCCGCTGGACCGGCCGGGACCGGGTGGCGGTGACCCTGGAGGGCCACGGCCGCGAGGAGCTGTTCGAGGACGCCGACCTCGCCCGGACCGTCGGCTGGTTCACCGCGATGTACCCGGTCGCCCTGGACGTGCCCCGGGACGCCGGCACCGGCACCGCGCTGAAGACCGTCAAGGAGAACCTGCGGGCCGTACCGCACGGCGGACTCGGCTACGGCGCCCTGCGCTTCCTGCGTCCCACGGCCGGAGCCGGGCTGCCCGACCTGCCGCCGGTCTGCTTCAACTACCTGGGCCGGCAGGACGGTACGCCGGTCCCCGGCGGCCTGCTGCACGCGCCCCACGGCGGCCTCACCGGCGGCATGGACCGCTCTGCGGAGCGCCCGTACCTCCTCGACGTCCTCGGCCGGGTCGCCGACGACCGGCTGGAGTTCACCTGGTCCTACTCACGGCAGGTGCACCGGCGCGAGACCGTCGCCCGGCTGGCGGCCGAACTGGCCGACGAACTCCGCGCGATCGTCCGCCACTGCGCCGAGCCCGGCGCCGGCGGCCGCACCCCCTCCGACTTCCCGCTCGCACCGCTGGACCAGGCGGCCGTCGACCGGCTCGTCGGCAGCGGAGCGGACGTCGCGGACGTGTATCCGCTCACGCCCACCCAGACCGGCATGGTGATGCACGGCCTCGACGACGCCGAAAACGGCCTCTACGTCGAGCAGATCACCTTCGTGGCGGACGGCGCCCGCGACCCGGGCACCCTGGCCGCGGCCTGGCGGCACGTCGTCGACCGCACACCCGTGCTGCGCACGTCCGTCGCCCTGCACGGCGTCCCCGTGCCGCTCCAGGTCGTCCACCGGAGCGTGACCCTGCCGGTCACCGAACTCGACTGGAGCGGACTCCCGGCGGACCGGCGGGACGCGGAACTGGAGCGCCTGCTCGCCGACGAGCGGGCCCGGGGCGTCGCCCTGGACCGGGCCCCGCTGCTGCGGCTCGCCCTGGTCCGGCTCGGCCCCGACGCGGTGCGCGTGGTGTGGACCTTCCACCACGTCCTGCTGGACGGCTGGAGCGTCTTCCACGTCCTGTCCGACGTCATGAACGCGCACGCCGCCCTCACCCGGGGCGAGCCGCCCCGGCTGCCCGAGCGCAGGCCGTTCGCGGACTACGCGGGCTGGCTGGCCGCCCGCGACACCGGCCCGGCGCTGGACCACTGGCGCGGTGTCCTGGCCGGCTTCGGCACGCCGACCCCGCTGCCCTACGACCGCAGGCCCGCCCCGGGCACCACGGCCCGCTCCGGGACCTGGCTGTCGCAGCGGCTCGACACCGGACGGACCCGGCTGCTGAAGGAGTTCGCCCGCCGGCACCGGCTCACCCTCAACACCGTGGTGCAGGGCGCCTGGGCGCTGCTGCTGGCCCGGTGGAGCGGGGAACGGGAGGTGTGCTTCGGCACGACCGTCTCCGGGCGGCCCGCCGACCTGCCGGGCGCCGACGGCATCACCGGACTGTTCATCACCACGCTGCCCGCCCGCACCGCGGTCGACGGCGCCGCCGACTGCGCCGGCTGGCTGCGCGCGGTGCAGGAGGCCCGGGCCGAGGACCGCCGCCACGACCACCTGCCCCTCAACACGCTGCACACCCTCGGCGAACTGCCCCCCGGCACGGCGCTGTTCGACAGCCTGGTGGTCTTCGAGAACTACCCGGTCGGCGACGCGACCGCCGGTGCGCACGGACTCGCCCTGCGGGACCTGGACGCCCGGGAGGCCACCAACTACCCGCTCACCGTGGTCGTCTCGCCCGGCGACCGGCTGGCCGTCGAACTCGGCTACGACCCCCGGTACTTCGATACGGCCACCGCCGAGTCCCTGGCCGGACAGCTGCTGCACACCCTGCACGCCCTGGCCGCCTCGGACGGCACCGCCCGCCTGGACGACCTCGACGTACTGCCGCCCGAGCAGCGCGACCGGCTGCTGCGCGGCCCGGCCCGCCCGGCGCTCGGCCCGGTGCCCGCCGCCACCCTGCCCGCGCTGGTGGAAACCGCCGTCGACCGGTGGCCCAGCGCGCCCGCGCTCGACGCGCCGGGCACGCTCCTCACCTTCGCGGAGGCCGAGGCGCGGGCCAACCGGCTCGCCCACCGGCTCATCGCCCGGGGCGCCGGCCCCGGCGACCTCGTCGCGCTGCTGCTGCCCCGCTCGGCGGACATGGTGCTGGCCCAGCTCGCCGTGACCAAGGCGGGCGCCGCGTTCCTGCCCGTCGACCCCGCCTACCCGGAGGAGCGGATCGCCCTGATGCTGCGCGACGCGGCCCCCGCCCTCACCCTCGACGCCAAGGAGGTCGCGGACCTGCTCGCCGCCCCGCCGGACGACGTGCCGGGACACCGGCCGGCCGACGCCGACCGGACCCGCCCGCTCGACCTGGACGACCCGGCCTACGTCATCTACACCTCCGGCTCCACCGGCACCCCCAAGGGCGTCGTCGTCACCCACCGCGGGCTCGCCGCGTTCTGCGCCGCCGAGGCCGCCCACTACCGGGTGGGCGCGGGCGACCGGGTGCTGGCCTTCGCCACGCCCAGCTTCGACGCCTCCGTGCTGGAGCTGTGCATGTCCCTGCCGCACGGCGCCCGGCTCGTCGTCCCCCCGCCGGGACCGCTGCTCGGCGCCCAGCTGGCCGACGTCCTGCGGGCCGGACGCGTCACGCACACCCTGCTGCCGCCGGCCGCGCTCGCCACCCTGCCCGACGGCACGCCCGGCACCCTGCCCGACCTGAAGACGCTGATCGTCGGCGCCGACGCGTGCGGGGCCGAACTCGTCGCCCGCTGGGCCCCGCACCACCGCATGGTCAACTCCTACGGCCCCACCGAGGCCACGGTCGTCGCCACCTGGTCGGCGCCCCTGGAGGCGGACGGCGCGGCACCGCCCATCGGCCGCCCGCTGCCCGCCACCCGCGCCTACGTCCTCGACGCCCGGCTGCGGCCCGTCCCCGACGGCGTCACCGGTGAACTCTGGCTGTCGGGGCCGGCGCTGGCCCGCGGCTACCTCGGCCGGCCCGGGCTGACCGCCGACCGGTTCCGCGCCGACCCGTTCGGGCCGCCCGGCACCCGCATGTACCGCACCGGCGACCTCGTGCGCCGCGACAGCGCGGGCGAACTGCACTACCTGGGCCGCACCGACCACCAGCTGAAACTGCGCGGCCACCGCATCGAGGCGGGCGAGGTCGAGGCCACCCTGGTCCGCCATCCGGGCGTGCTGGACGCCGTGGTGACCGTACGCGAGGACGAACCGGGCCTGCCCCGGCTGGTCGCCCACCTGCTCAGGGCCCCGGGCGCCGAACCGCCCACCGCCGCCGGACTCCGTGAGCTGGCCGCCCGGACCCTGCCCGCCCCCATGGTGCCCTCGGCGTTCGTGGTGCTGGACCGCTTCCCGCTCACCGAGAACGGCAAGACCGACCGGGCCGCCCTGCCCGCCCCGGCGCCGGCCGAGGAGCGGGCACCGTCCGGGTACGTCGCACCGCGCACGCCCACCGAGGAGGCGCTGGCGGCCCTGTGGGAGGAGGTCCTCCAGACGTCCGTGGGCGCCGAGGACGACTGGTTCGAGCTCGGCGGCGACTCCCTGCGCGCCCTGCTCGTCGCCTCCCGCGCCAACGACGCCTTCGGCGTCACGCTCACCCCCCGCGACGTCCTGGTCTCCCGGACGGTCGCCGCCCTGGCCGACCTCGTGGAGGAACAGGTGCTGAGTGAGCTGGAGGGCGCCGCCCACGGCGACGGCCCCGCGAACCGCCCCTACGAAGCCGACGCCGAAGACGCCGCTGCCGGCGGCCACGACCACGAACGGTGAGGATCCGACGACCATGACGTCTTCGACCCCTTCGAACCCCTCCGGTTCCGCGCGGCCCTCCAAGCGGGACCGTGCCGAGGCGCTGCCCGAGGAACTGCGGGAGGCGCTGCGGCGGCGGCTCGCCGGACGGGCCGGCGGCGCGGCCCCGGCCGCCCGGCAGGCCATCCCGCGCGCCGACCGGGACCGCCCGCTGCCGCTGTCGTCCGCGCAGCAGCGGCTGTGGTTCCTGGACCGGCTGAGCCCCGGCGACGCCCGCTACAACAGCGCCGTCGCCCTCCGTCTCACCGGCGCGCTGGACCACGCGGCGCTGGGCGGGGCGCTCGCCGCCGTCGTCGCCCGGCACGAGGCCCTGCGCACCACGTTCGAGGAGACCGACGGCCTGCCGGTGCAGCGCGTCCGCCCGGCGGGTCCGGTGCCGCTGCCGGAGCGGGACACCGGCGACCTGGACGCCGACCTGCTCGCGGAGTACTCCCGCCCCTTCGACCTGCGGCACGGGCCGCTGCTGCGCGCCCTGCTGCTGCGCGAGTCCGCCACCTCGCACGTCCTGCTGCTGACGGCCCATCACATCGTCACGGACGGCTGGTCGGTGGGCGTGGTCCTGGACGAGCTGTGCACCGCCTACGACGCCCTCGCGCGCGGCGCCCGGCCGGACCTGCCCCCGGTGGCCACGCAGTACCCGGACTTCGCGGTGTGGCAGCGCGAACAGCTCTCCGGTCCCCGCCTCGAACGCCATCTGGACCACTGGAGACGGCAGCTGGCGGGAGCGGTGGCACCCGAACTGCCCCTGGACCGGCCCCGGCGCGGCGAGGAGGCGGGCGCGGGCGCCGTCCACACCTTCGCCGTCCCCGCCCCCCTCACCGCGCGGCTGCGCGACCTCGCCGCAGAACAGCACAGCACCCTGCACACCGTCCTGGTCGCCGCCACCCAGGCCCTGCTGGCCCGCTGGTCCGGCCAGGACGACATCACGGTCGGCTCCCTCACCCCCGGCCGGTCCCGCACCGACCTCGAACGGACCGTCGGCTTCTTCGTGAACACCGTCGTCCTGCGCACCCCGGTGGACGCGTCCGGTTCCTTCCGCGACCTGCTCGCCAGGACGGCCGGCACGGTCAACGACGCCTTCGCCCACGGCGACACGCCGTTCGAGCGGATCGTGGAGGCGGTCGGCGCACCCCGCGAGGCGGGCCGCAACCCGCTGTTCGACGTGATGGTCCTGCTGCACCCCGACCCGCCCGCCGCGACCGCCCCGCACGGCCTCGCCACCACCCCGGTCACCGTGCCCCGGCAGGCGGCCACCTTCGACCTGAGCATCGAGTTCGTGCCCGACGGCGCGGGCCTCGCCGGTCTGCTGGAGTACCGCACCGACCTGTTCGACCCGGCCACGGCCGAGCGGCTCGCCGGTCAGCTGCTGCGCCTGCTGGAGGGCGCGGCCGAGGCACCGGACCGCCCGCTGGGCGCCCTGCCGCTGCTGTCCGAGGACGAGACACGGCGTGTCGTCCAGGAGTGGAGCACCGGACCGCGGCACCCCGTGGACGACCTCACCCACCCGGAGATCTTCGAGCGCCGCGCGGCCCGCACCCCAGGCGCCCTCGCCCTCGTCGCGGGCGGCGAACGGCTGGACTACGCCACCCTCAACGCCCGCGCCAACCGGCTCGCCCACCACCTCATCGCGCTCGGCGCCGGCCCCGAACGACTGGTCGCGCTGCGGCTGCCGCGCACCGCCGACATGATCACCGCGATCCTCGCCGTCTGGAAGTCCGGCGCCGGCTACCTGCCGCTGGACCCGGCCCTGCCCGAGGAACGCGTCCGGTACCTGCTGGACGACACCCGCCCGGCCCTGCTCCTGGACGAGGCCGCGCTGCGCGCCGTACCCGCGAGCGCCCCGGACACCGACCCCACCGACGCCGACCGGCGCGCGCCGCTGGACCCCGGGCACCTCGCGTACGTCATCCACACCTCCGGCTCCACCGGCCGCCCCAAGGGCGTCGCCGTGTCCCACCGCTCGGCGGCGCACCTGCTGGCCGCGCACCGGGCCGGGTTCGTCGCCGAGGCGGGCGGCGGCCCGCTGCGGGTCGCGCTCACCGCGTCCTTCTCCTTCGACACCTCCCTCGAAGGCGTGCTGCTGCTGGCCGACGGCCACCCGCTGCACCTGGTCGACGAGACGACCCGGATGGACCCGGCCGCCCTGGTCGCGTACGTCGTCGACAACCGCGTCGACTTCCTCGACGTCACCCCGTCCTACCTGCGCCAGCTGCTGCCCGCCGGGCTGCTCACCGACCCCCGGCACCGCCCCCGGGTCCTCATGCTCGGCGGCGAGGCGGTCGGGCCCGCGCTCTGGCGTGAACTGGCCGCCCACCCCGACGTGACCGCCCACAACTTCTACGGCCCCACCGAGTGCACGGTCGACGCGCTGTCCTGCCGCATCGCCGGCGACCGCCCCCTGGTCGGCCGCCCCCTGCCCGGGGTGCGGGCCTACGTGCTGGACGACCGGCTCCAGCCGGTGCCGCCCGGTGTCGGCGGCGAACTGTACCTCGCCGGCCCCCAGCTGGCCCGGGGCTACACCGGCCGCCCCGGCCTGACCGCCGCCCGCTTCCTCGCCGACCCCTACGGGCCGCCCGGCACCCGCATGTACCGCACCGGCGACCTGGCCCGCTGGACCCCCGACGGCCGCCTGGACTACCTCGGACGCGCCGACGACCAGGTCAAGGTGCGCGGCCACCGCATCGAGCCCGGCGAGATCGAGGCCGCCCTGCTCGCGCTGCCCGGCATCGCCGCCGCCGCGGTCGCCGCCGTACCCGACGCGCACGGCCACACCCGCCTCGCCGCCTACGTCGTCCCCGCGCCCGGCGCGCCCCGGCCCGTCCCCGCCGACCTGCGCGCGGCCCTGCGCCGGGTGCTGCCCGACGCGCTGGTGCCGTCCTCCTTCACCCCGCTGGACGCGCTGCCGCTGACCACCAGCGGCAAACTGGACCGGCGTGCCCTGCCCGCGCCCGAGGCCACCGTCGCGGAGCGGGAGTACGTCGCTCCCCGTACGCCGGACGAGGAGACCCTGTCCGCCGTGTGGGCCGAGGTGCTCGGCGTGGACCGGGTCGGCGTCACGGACAACTTCTTCGAGCTGGGCGGCGACTCGATCCTGAGCATCCAGGCCGTCTCCCGGGCCCGCGCGGCGGGCCTCGGGATCGGCTCGCAGGACGTCTTCCGGCACCAGACGGTCGCCGACCTGGCCGCCGCCGCGGCCCGCCGCACCCCCGGCCTGCCCGCGCCCCGGCGCCCGCGCGAGGACGGGCCCGCCCCGCTCACGCCGGTCCAGGAGTGGTTCTTCGCCACGCACGGCCCGCTGCGGCACTTCAGCATGTCGATGCTGCTCGACCTGCCCCAGGACCTCGACGAACCGGCACTGCGACGGGCCCTGGACGCCGTGGCGCAGGCACACCCCGCGCTGCGCGCCCGCTTCACCCGCACCGGGGACACCTGGCGGCAGCACCCCGGGACCGGCCCGGCCACCGGACTGCTGACCCGCCACGGCCCGGGCACCCCGCCCGCCGAGGCCGCCGACGCCGCCCGCGCCGCCCTGGACCCGGCCACCGGGGCCCTGCTGCGCGCGGCCCTGCTCACCGGCGAGGAGCGCCCGCGCCTGTTCCTCACCGCCCACCACCTGGCCGTCGACAGCGTCTCCTGGCGGGTGCTGCTCACCGACCTGGCACAGGCCTACCGGCAGGCCGCGGCCGGGGACGAACCCCGGCTGGAGCCCGAGCACACCCCGTTCGCCGACTGGGCGCGCGAGCTCGCCGAGCGGGTACGGGCCGGTGACCTGGACGACGACCTGCCCCACTGGACGCGGGAGACCGCGCCGCCGCGCACCCCGCTCCCCGTCGACCTGCCCGGCACCCCGCTCGCCGGGTCGGTGCGCACCGTCCGCACCCGGGTGGACCGGGCCACCACCGAGGCCCTGCTGCGGCGGGTGCCGGGCGTCTACCGCACCCAGGTCAACGACGTGCTGCTGAGCGCGCTGGCTCGGGTGCTGGCCGACTGGACGGGCGAGGACCGGGTGACCGTCGCCCTGGAGGGCCACGGCCGGGAGGAGGAACTGGCCGAGGGCGCCGACCTGTCGCGCACGGTCGGCTGGTTCACCACCCAGTACCCGGTCACCCTGACCCCGGCGGGTCCGCGGGACTGGGGGGCCACCCTCAAGGCCGTCAAGGAGCGGCTGCGCGCCGTGCCCCGCCGCGGTCTCGGCTACCAGGCCCTGGGCCACCTCGGCTCGCCCCGGCCCGAGGCGAGAGCCCTCGGCGAACTCCCGCTGCCCCAGGTCTGCTTCACCTACCACGGCCAGTGGGAGGCGCCCGCCGGCGGGGACTTCGCACCCGTCGCCGACGTGCCCGGCCGGGACATGGACCCCGGCGCGCCGCTGGACCACCTCCTGGACGTCTCCGCCCTGGTCGCCGACGGCGAGCTGGAGATCACCTGGCACTACAGCGACCAGGTGCACCGGGCCGGCACCGTACGGCGGCTGGCGGACGGCATGGTGCGGGCGCTCGCCGCCGTCGCCGAGCACTGCGCCCGGCCCGGCGCGGGCGGCCGTACCCCCTCCGACTTCCCGCTGGCCCGGCTGGACCAGGCCGGCGTCGACCGCCTGGCCGGCGACGGCCGGGACGTGGAGGACCTGCTGCCGCTCACCCCGCTCCAGGAGGGCATGCTCTTCCACCGGCTGGTCGGCGGACCGGACGACGTGTACCTCGACCAGGCCGCACTCCTGCTCGAAGGGGTGAGCGACCCCGACGCCCTCGCCCTGGCCTGGCAGCGCGTGACCGACCGCACCCCCGCGCTGCGCACCTCGGTGGTGTGGGAGGACGTGCCGGTGCCGCTCCAGGTCGTGCACCGCCGCGTCACCGTGCCCGTGGAGCAGGTGGACTGGCGGCAGCTGGAGGCGGGGGAGCGGGCCGAGCGGCTGGACCGGCTGCGCGCCGACGACCTCGCGCGCGGCCTGGACCTCGGCACGGCCCCGTTGATGCGGCTCACCCTCGTCCGGCTGCCCGGGGACCGGCTCCAGCTGCTGTGGACGTCCCACCATCTGATCCTGGACGGCTGGAGCCTGGCCCAGGTGCTCACCGACGTCTTCGAGGAGTACACGGCGCTCACCACCGGCGCCGAGCACCGGCCCGCGCCGCGGCGGCCGTTCGCCGACTACGTGCGCTGGCTGGCCGGCCAGGACACCGAGGCCGCACGCGCGCACTGGCGGACGGTCCTCGCCGGATTCGCCACCCCCACCCCGCTGCCCGCCGACCGCGTCCGCCGCCCCGGCCACGAGACCCGCTCCGCGGGCGTGCACACGGCCGGGCTCTCCGCGGAGGTCTCGGCCCGGCTGGCGCGCACCGCCCGCGCGGCCGGACTCACCCTCGGCACCGTGGTGCAGGGCGCCTGGGCGCTGCTGCTGTCCCGCTACGGCGCCGAGCGGGACGTGCTGTTCGGGACCACCGTCTCCGGACGCCCCGACGACCTGCCCGGCGTCGAGTCGATGGTCGGCATGTTCATCAACACCCTGCCCACCCGCGTCCGCGTGGACGGCGGCCGTACCGCCACCGCCTGGCTCCGGGAGCTCCAGGAGGCGCAGGCCGACGCACGGCGGTACGCCGCGGTGTCCCTCGCCGAGCTGACCTCGCTGAGCGACGTACCCGCCGGCAGCCCCCTGTTCGACAGCATGGTGGCCTTCGAGAACTACCCCTTCGACCAGACCCGTTCGGCCGGCACCGGCATACGCCTGGCGGACGTGTCCGCCCGCGACGCCACCAACTACGCCCTCGTGCTGCGCGCCTACCAGGGCGACCGGTTCGGCTTCGACCTCGCCTACGACCCCGAACTGTTCGACGCCGCGACCGTGCGCGCCCTCGCCGGCCGGCTGTGCCTGCTGCTCACCGAGCTGGCCGACGACCCGGACCGGCCCGTGCGCGCGCTCGCCTGGACGACCGCAGAGGAGCGGCGCCGGATGCTGGCCGGCTGGAACGGCACCGAGGAGGGCCGGCCCGCCGACACCCTGGACGCCCTCTTCACCGCCCAGGCCGCCCGCACCCCCCACGCCGAGGCCGTCGCCTGCGGCGACGACCGGCTCGACTACGCCACCCTGGACGAGCGCTCCGGCCGGCTCGCCCACCGGCTCGCCGAACTCGGCGCCGGGCCCGAGACGTTCGTGGCGCTCGCGCTGCCCCGCTCCACCGACCTCGTCGTGGCCGTCCTCGCCGTCCTCAAGACCGGCGCCGCCTACCTGCCCATCGACCCCGCGCTGCCCGCCGAACGCGTCCGGGACCTCCTCGCCGACGCCGCCCCGGTGACCCTGGTGACCACCACCGGCACCGCCGTCGACACGGCTGTGCCCCTCCTGCGGCTGGACGACCCCGGTGTCCGCGCCGACCTGGCCCGCCGCCCGGCCGCCGGCCCGGTCCGCCGCGCGCTGCCCGAGAGCCCCGCGTACGCCATCTTCACCTCCGGCTCCACCGGCCGGCCCAAGGGCGTCGTCGTCCCGCACGCCAACGTGGTCCGGCTGTTCACCCGCACCCGGCCCTGGTTCGGGTTCGGACCCGACGACGTGTGGACCCTGTTCCACTCCTACGCCTTCGACTTCTCGGTGTGGGAGCTGTGGGGCCCGCTGCTGCACGGCGGCCGGCTCGTCGTCGTCCCCGAGGACACCGCCCGCTCCCCGGAGGACTTCCTGCGCCTGCTCGCCGACGAGCGGGTCACCGTCCTCAACCAGACCCCCTCCGCCTTCTACCCGCTGATCCGCGCCGACGCCGAACTGCCGGACGTGAGCGCCCGGCTGGCGCTGCGCACGGTGGTCTTCGGCGGCGAGGCGCTGGACGTGGCCCGGCTCGGCGACTGGTACGCCCGCCACCCGGACACCGCGCCCCGCCTGGTGAACATGTACGGCATCACGGAGACGACCGTGCACGTCACCTACGCCGCGCTGGACCGCCGCGCGGCCCGCGACGGCACCGCGAGCCCCATCGGCACCGGCATCCCCGACCTGCGGCTGTACGTCCTGGACGACGCGCTGCGGCCGGTGCCGCCCGGCGCCGTCGGCGAGCTGTTCGTCGCCGGCGAGGGCCTGGCCCGCGGCTACCTCAACCGGCCCGGCCTCACCGCGACCCGCTTCCCCGCGGACCCGTTCGGCCGGCCCGGCACCCGCATGTACCGCACCGGCGACCGGGCCCGCTGGCGGGCCGACGGCACCCTGGAGTACCTGGGCCGCGCCGACCAGCAGGTGAAGATCCGCGGTTACCGCATCGAGCCCGGGGAGATCGAGGCCGCACTGCACCGCCACCCGGGCGTGGGCACGGCCACCGTCGGCGTGTACGAGGACTCCGCCGGCACCCGCCGGCTGGTCGCCCACGTCGTCGGCACCGGCAGCGGCGACCGCGCCCTGCCGCCGCCGTCCGCCGCCGAACTCCGCGCGCATCTGGAGGGGCTGCTGCCCGCGCACATGGTGCCGGCCGCGTACGTGCCGATGGCCGCGCTGCCGCTCACCGTCAACGGCAAGCTCGACCGGCGCGCCCTGCCCGCACCCGGCCCCGACGGCTTCGCCGCCGACGGCACCCGGACCCCGCCGCGCACCCCGGCCGAACGGCTGGTCGCCGCCGCGTGGGCGGACGTCCTGGACGCCGGGGAGGTCGGCGCCGACGACGACTTCTTCGCCCTCGGCGGCGACTCCATCCTCGCCGTCCGCGTCACCTCCCGGCTGCGGGCCGCCTTCGGCACGGACGTCTCGCCCCGGCTGCTGTTCACCCACCCCACGCTGTCCGCCCTCGCGGCGGCGCTGGGCGAGCCCCGGGACGGAAGCACCGCCGACGGCATCCCGGCCACCGGCCCGGACACCCCGGCACCCCTGTCGTACGCCCAGCAACGCCTGTGGTTCCTCGACCGGTTCGAGCCGGACAGCACCGAGTACACGACCCTGTCCGTGCTGCGGCTGCGCGGCGCGCTCGACACCCCGGCGCTGCGCGCCGCCCTGGACGGACTGGTCGCCCGGCACGAGTCCCTGCGCACCACGTTCACCGAACAGGACGGCCGAGCCCGGCAGTCGGTCCGCCCCGCGCACCCCGTGGACCTGCGGGTCGACGACCTCGCGGAGACCGCCGGCGCGGACAGCGCCCTGGACGCCCTCCTGGAGCGCGAGGCCGCCACCCCCTTCGACCTGGCCACCGGGCCGCTGTTCCGCATCCGCCTGGTCCGGTGCGCCGCCGACGAGCACGTCCTCGTCCTCGCCCTGCACCACATCGTCACGGACGGCTGGTCCGCCGGCGTGCTCGCCCGGGACCTGGGCGAACTGTACGCGGCGGCACTGGAGGACCGCCGTCCCGACCTGCCCGCCCTGCCGGTCCGCTACGCCGACTACGCCTCCTGGCAGCGCGCCCGCGCCGAACGGGCCGAAGCCGAACTGGACTACTGGCGCACCGCCCTGGACGGCGTCACCCCGCTGGAGCTGCCCACCGACCGGCCCCGCCCGGCCGTCCGCACCCGCGACGGCGCCCTGGTGACCTTCACCCTGCCCGCCGCGCTCACCGAGCGGCTGCGCGAGCGGGGCCGGGAGGCCGACGCCACCCTCTACATGACACTCGTGGCCGCCTGCCAGGTCCTGCTCGCCCGCTGGGCCGGCCAGGAGGACGTCACCGTCGGCACCGTCACCGCCGGCCGGGAACGGCCCGAACTGCACGACGTGGTCGGCATGTTCGTCAACACGCTGGTGCTGCGCGCCCGGGTCCGTCCCGGTCTGTCCTTCCGGGAGCTGCTGGGCGAGGTGCGCGACACCGTCCTGGAGGCGTTCGCCCACCAGGAGGTGCCCTTCGAACGCGTGGTGGACGCCCTCCAGCCCGAGCGGGACACCAGCCGCACCCCGCTCTTCCAGGTCATGGTCGCCCTGCACAACCTCGGCGCCGCACCTCCCCGGCTGCCCGGCCTGGCGGTGGAGCCGGTCACCCCGCCGGTCCGCAACGCCACCTTCGACCTCGCCTTCGACTTCACGGAGACCGACGGCGGACTCACCGGCTACCTGGAGTACAACACCGGGCTCTTCGACGCCGGCACCGCCGAACGCCTGGCCGCCCGGCTGCGTGTCCTGCTGGAGGCCGCCGCCGGGGACCCGGACCGGGCCGTGGGCCGGCTGCCGCTGATGACCGACGGCGAACGGCGCCAGGTGCTGCGGTACGGGCAGGGCGCCCGGCTGCCCGAGCCGGACACCACCTTCCCGGCCCTGTTCGAGGAGCGGGCCGCCCGCAGCCCGCACCACACCGCGCTGGTGGCCCGCGACACCACCCTGGACTTCGCCGCGCTGAACGAGCGCGCCAACCGGCTGGCCCACCACCTCATCGCCCGGGGCGCGGGCCCCGAGGACGTGGTCGCCGTACGGCTGCCGCGCACCTCCGGCCTGGTGGTGGCGGTGCTCGCGGTCCTCAAGGCGGGCGCGACCCTGCTCTGCCTGGACCCCGGACTCCCCGAGGAGCGGGTGGACCTCCTGCTCGCCGACGCCCGGCCGCACACCCTGCTGACCGGCCTCGACGAGGTGCCCTGGGACCGGCTCCCCGCCCACGACCCGGCCGACGCCGACCGGGTCCGGCCCCTGCGGCCCGAGCACACCGCCTACATCGTCTACACCTCCGGCTCCACCGGCCGCCCCAAGGGCGTCGCCGTCGAGCACCGGCAGCTCGTCAACCTGTGCCACGACCACCGGGCGGGACTGCTCGCCCCGCACACCGGCGGCGGGCGGCGGCTGCGGGCCGCGCTCAGCGCCTCCTTCTCCTTCGACACCTCCTGGGAAGGGCCGCTGCTCCTCGCCCTCGGCCACGAGGTCCACCTCGTCGACGAGGACGTACGCCTGGACCCGCAGGCCTTCTGCGCCCAGGTCGCCGCGCACCGTCTCGACCTGGTGAACGTCACCCCGTCGTTCCTGCGCGAACTGACCGCCGCCGGCCTGCTCGCCCCCGGCCGCCACCACCCCCGCCTGCTGCTCGTCGGCGGCGAGGCCGTCACCCCCGCCGACTGGCGCGCACTCGTCCGGGCCGAGGAGCGGTCGGGCGTGACCGTGTACAACATGTACGGCCCCACCGAGTGCACCGTCGACGCCGTCTACGGCCGCTTCGCCGACCGGCCCGACCGCCCGGTCATCGGCCGCCCCGGCGGCAACCTGCGCGCCTACGTCCTCGACGGCGCCCTGCGGCCGGTGCCGCCCGGCGTCCCCGGCGAGCTGTACCTGGCCGGCGCCCAGGTGGCCCGCGGCTATCTCAACCGGCCCGGGCTCACCGCCGCCCGCTTCCTCGCCGACCCCTTCGGGGCGCCGGGGGAGCGGATGTACCGCACCGGGGACCGGGTCCGCTGGGACCGGGACGGGCTGCTGGAGTTCCTGGGCCGGGTGGACGAGCAGGTCAAGATCCGCGGGTTCCGCATCGAGCCCGGCGAGGTCGAGGCCGCCCTCCTGGCCCACCCGGACGTCGCCGACGCCGCGGTCGCCGTGCGCGACCACGCCGGCCGCCCCATGCTCGTCGGCTATGTGGTGCCGTCCGCCGGCCGGACGCCGTCCGCCGACGACCTGCGCCTCGCCCTGCGCCGTACCCTGCCCGGCCACATGGTGCCCGCGGCGTTCGTCCCGCTGGCCCGCATCCCCCGCACCACCAGCGGCAAGACCGACCGGCGCGCCCTGCCCGCACCGCCCGCGCAGCCCGACAGCACCACCCCGTACGTCGCCCCCCGGCCCGGCACCGAGGAACGCCTCGCCGCGATCTGGGCTCAGGTGCTCGGCGTCGAACGGGTCGGCGCGCGCGACAACTTCTTCGCGCTCGGCGGCGACTCCATCCTCAGCATCCAGATCGTCTCCCGCGCCCGGCAGGACGGACTCGCCCTCACCACCAAGGACGTCTTCCGCCACCAGACGGTCGCCGAACTCGCCCTGCGCGTCACGGAGTCGGCGCCCGCTCCCGCCGCCGCGGAGGAGACCGGCGAGGCGCCGCTGACCCCGATCCAGCACTGGTACCTCGACGGCCGCGATCCCGGGCAGCGGCTCCGGTTCACCATGACCCAGCGCCTGGAACTCGCCGCCGGCACGGACGGGCCGGCGCTGCGCACCGCCGCCGACGCCCTCGTCCGCCACCACGCCGCCCTGCGCACCCGCTTCCGCCGCACCGCCGACGGCTGGCGCCAGGAGGTGCTGCCCGAGGCCCCGGACGGCGTCTTCACCCGGCACGACGCCACCGGGCTGGACGACACGGCACTGGAGAGCGAGGTCCAGCGGCTCACGGAGGAGGCCCAGACCGCGCTCGACCCCGTCGAGGGCCGGGTCGTCCGCGTCCTCTTCTTCGACCGGGGCCCCCGGCGGACGGGCCAACTCGTGATCACCGCCCACCACCTGGTGATCGACGGCGTGTCCTGGCGCATCCTGCTCGCCGACCTGGAGACCGCCCACGCGGCGGCCGCCGCCGGCCGGCCCTGCGAACTGCCCGCCACGGGCACCTCCTACGGCACCTGGGCCGCCCGGCTCGACCGGCACACCCGCTCCGGCGCCCTGGACGCGGACCTGCCGTACTGGACGCGCGCCGCCGCGGCCCCGGCCGAGCTGCCCGCCGGACGGCCCGGCCCCAACACCCACCGCACCGCCGCCACCCTGACCGTCACCCTGGACGCGGAGACGACCGACGCCCTGCTGCGCCAGGTCCCGGAGGTCTACCGCACCCAGGTCAACGACGTCCTGCTCAGCGCCCTCGGCCGCACCCTGGCCCGCTGGTGCGGGCGCGACACCGTCCTGCTCGGGGTGGAGGGACACGGCCGGGAGGACCTGTTCGCGGACGTCGACCTGGCGCGGACCGTCGGCTGGTTCACCGCCGAGTTCCCGCTCGCGCTGCGCGTCGGCCCGGACGCCGGCTGGCACGACACCCTCCGCTCGGTCAAGGAGCAGCTGCGCGCGGTACCGCTGCGCGGCCTGAGCCACGGCGCCCTGCGCCACCTCGTGCCCGGCAGCCCCCTCACCGGCGCCCCGGCACCGCGGGTCGGCTTCAACTACCACGGCCAGTGGGACGCGGACGGCACCGGCGGGCTGCTGCGCGGCTCCCTGCCCCCGGCCGGCCGGGACACCGACCCCGACGAACCCCGCCCCTACCTGCTGGACGTCACCGGAGTGGTCCAGCGGGGCCGCCTCGAACTCGGCTGGACCTACCCGGCGGCCGTCTACGACGAGGCCACCGTCCGCCGGCTCGCCGACGAGACCCTCGCGGCCCTCCGGGACATCGTGGCGCACTGCGCCCGACCCGGCACGGGCGGCCGTACGCCCTCCGACTTCCCGCTCGCCGGTCTCCACCAGGACCAGCTGGACCGGCTCGTCGGCACCGGCCGGCACGTCGAGGACGTCCTGCCGCTCACCCCGCTCCAGTCCGGCATGCTCTTCCACGGCCTCGTGGACACCGAGCACGCCTACTTCGACCGTACGGCCGTACGCCTGTCCGGCGTGGCCGACCCGCGCGCGTTCGCCGCCGCCTGGCAGCAGGTCGCCGACCGCACCCCGGTGCTGCGCAGCAGCGTGCACTGGCAGGGCCTGCCCCACCCGGTCCAGGTGGTCCACCGGCACGCCGAGCTGCCCGTCACCCATCTCGACTGGCGGGCACCGACCCCCGAGCGGCGCGCGGAGGCCACCGAGCGGCTGCTCGCCGAGGACCGCGCGGCGGGCATGGACCTCACCACCGTGCCGCTGACCCGCCTCACCCTCGCCGCCCTGCCCGGCGACGAGGTGCTGCTGCTCTGGTCGACGCACCACATCGTCCTGGACGGCTGGAGCACCGGGCAGCTCCTCACCGAGGTGTGCGAACGCTACGCCGCCCTCACCGGCGGCCCCGACCCCGCGCCCCCGGTACGGCGGCCCTTCGCGGACTTCCTGCACTGGCTGCGCGACCAGGACGAGCGGGCCGCCGAGCGGTACTGGGCCGACGCCCTGGCCGGCTTCACCGCCCGCACCCCGCTGCCGTACGACCGCACGCCCGCCGAGGCCCACCGCGCCCGCTCCGCCGCCGCCGTCCACCACGCGCTGGACGCGCGGGTCTCGCACCGGCTGCGGGAGGGCGCCGCCCGCGCCGGGCTCACCGTCAACACCGTCGTGGAGGGCGCCTGGGCGCTGCTGCTGGCCCGCTCCAGCGGCCGGGACGACGTGGTGTTCGGCACCACGGTGTCCGGCCGCCCGGCCGAACTGCCCGGCGTCGAAGGCATGATCGGCATGTTCATCAACACCGTGCCGGCCCGTGTCCGCGTCCCCGCCGGACCCGTGCTGCCGTGGCTGCGCGGGCTCCAGGACCGGCAGAGCGACGCCCGCCGCTTCGACTTCCTCGCCCTGCCCCGCATCCAGGCCGTCAGCGAAGTCCCGCCCGGAGAACCGCTGTTCGACAGCATGGTGGTGTTCGAGAACTACCCCGTGGACGAGTCGGCCACGGCCCGCACCGGCGTCCGTGTCGAGGAGGTGCGCGCCGACGACGCCACCACCTTCCCCTGGTGCCTCCGCGCCCACCTCGCCGAACGGCTCGCCTTCGACCTGGCCTACGACCCCGCCCTGTTCGACCCCGCGACCGCCGAGCGCGCCGCCGGCCGGCTGGCGGCCCTGCTCACCGCCCTCGCCGACGGGTTCGACACCGACCTGGCCGCCCTGGACCTGTTCACCCCCGGCGACCGCGACCTGCTGGCCGCATGGAACACCACCGCCCGCCGGGCCGCGCCGCGCAGCCCGGTGGACCTGTTCGCCGAGCAGGCCCGCCGCACCCCGGACGCGGTCGCGGTCCGCGACGGCGCGCGCGAGCTGACGTACCGTGAACTGGCGGACTGGGCGACCGCACTGGCCGCCCGGCTGGTGGCCGGCGGGCTGGCGGCCGAGGACCGGGTGGCGCTGCTCATGGACCGCTCCGCCGAACTCGTCGTCGCCCAGCTCGCCGTGCTCATGGCCGGCGGCGCCTACGTCCCCGTCGACACGCGGGCGCCCGAGGAGCGCCGCCGCACCTTGCTCGCCCAGGCGGGCGCGACCGTCCGGCTCACCCCGGCCGAGGTGACCGCCGCCCGCACCGGCGGCGGCACGGAGCCGCAGCGGATACCGGCCGCCGACCCCGACCGGCTGGCGTACGTGATGTTCACCTCCGGCTCCACCGGCCGCCCCAAGGCGGTCGCCGTACGGCACCGGGACGTGGCGGCACTCGCCACCGACAGCCGCTTCGCCGACGGCGCGTGCGCGCGGGTGCTGCTGCATTCGCCGGTGGCGTTCGACGCCGCGACCTTCGAGGTGTGGGCGCCGCTGCTGAACGGCGGCCGCGTCGTCGTGGCCCCGGCCGGCGGCGTCGACGCGGCCCTGGTGCGCCGGCTGGCCGGCGACGGCGAGCTGACGGCGCTGTGGCTGACCGCCGGACTGTTCCGGCTGCTCGCGCAGGACGCCCCCGACTGCTTCCGGGGTCTGGAGCAGGTGTGGACCGGCGGTGACGTCGTCCCCGCCCAGGCCGTGCGCCGGGTGCTGGCCGCGTGCCCCGGCCTGACCGTCGTCGACGGCTACGGCCCCACCGAGACCACCACCTTCGCGACCTCCTGCGCCCTCACCGACCCGGCGGCCGTGCCCGGCACCGTCCCCATCGGCCACCCGCTGGACGACATGCGGGTGCACGTCCTCGACGCCCGGCTGCGGCCCGTACCGCCGGGCTGCCCCGGTGAGCTGTACGTGGCCGGGGAGGGCGTCGCCCGCGGCTACCTGGGCCGCCCCGGCGACACCGCGGCCCGCTTCCTCGCCGACCCCTGCGGCCCGCCCGGCACCCGGATGTACCGCACCGGCGACCTGGCCCGGCGACGGCCGGACGGCACCGTCGAGTTCCTGGGCCGCGCCGACGACCAGGTGAAGATCCGGGGCTTCCGGGTGGAGCCCGGCGAGGTCGAGGCCGCCCTCGCCGCCCACCCGGGCGTCGTGGACGTGGCCGTGCTGGCCCGCGAGGACCGGCCCGGTGCCAGGAGGCTCGTGGCCTACGTCGTCGGACCGGCCGGGCGGGACGCCGAGGAGCTGCGGGAGTTCGCCGCCCGCACCCTGCCCGACTACCTCGTCCCCGGTGCCGTCGTCCCGCTCGCCGCCCTCCCGCTCAGCCGCAACGGCAAGGTGGACCGCGCGGCCCTGCCCGCACCCGATGCGCTGCCGGGCCGTACCCGGGTCGAGCCCCGCACCGAGGCCGAGCGCCGCACGGCGGCCGTCTTCGGCGAGGTGCTGGGCAGCGAACCGCCCGGTGTGGAGGACGACTTCTTCCAGCTCGGCGGCGACTCCATCCTCAGCATCCGGCTCGCCTCCCGGCTCGCCGAGACCTTCGACACCGACGTCACCCCGCGCGCGGTGTTCACCCACCCCACCCCGGCGGGACTGGCCCGGCTGCTCGACGCCCGGCGGGGCACCGGCCGGTCGGCCATCACCCCGGCCGGCCGGGACGGGGCCGCGCCGATGTCGTACGCCCAGCAACGCCTGTGGTTCCTGGAGGAGTTCGCCCCCGGTGGCGCCGAGTACGTCACCGCGCTCGCCCTCCGGCTGCGCGGCGACCTGGACACCGGTGCCCTCCGCGCCGCCCTGACCGCCCTGGCGGCCCGGCACGAGTCGCTGCGCACCACCTTCGACAGCGTCGACGGGCACGGCGTCCAGCGCGTCCACCCGCCCGAGGAGGTGCCGCTGCCCGTGCGCGACCTGTCACGCACCGCCGACCCCGAGGCCGCCCTGCGGGGACTGCTCGCCGAGGAACGCTCCCGCCCCTTCGACCTGCGTCAGGGCCCGCTGCTGCGCACCGGTCTGGTCCGGCTCGCCGAGAAGGACCACGTGTTCACCCTCACGCTGCACCACATCGTCACCGACGGCTGGTCCACCTCCGTCCTGCTCGGCGACCTCGCCCACCTCTACCGCGCACAACTAGGCGCCGAACACGCCGCGTTGCCCGCGCTGCCGGTGCAGTACTCCGACTACGCGCGCTGGCAGCGCGGCACCGGGGACGCCGGTGCCGACGAGCACCTCGCCTACTGGAAACGGCAGTTGGCGGACACCCAGCCGCTGGAACTGCCCACCGACCGGCCCCGGCCGCCGGTACGCACCAGCGCCGGCGCGACCACCCGGCTGGTGGTGCCCGCGCAGGCCGTCCGGCGGCTGACCCGGCTCGCCCGCGACCACGGCACCACCCTGTTCACCACGCTCGTCGCCGCCGCCCAGGCCTACCTCGCCCGGCTCTCCGGCGCCGAGGACATCACCGTGGGCACCGTCGCCTCAGGCCGCGAACGGCCCGAGACGCAAGGGCTCGTCGGGTTCTTCGTCAACACCCTGGTGCTGCGCTCCCGGGCCGGCGCGCAGGAGCCGTTCACCGGGTTCCTCACCGCCGTACGGCAGACCGTCCTCGACGCCTTCGCCCACCAGGACGTGCCGTTCGAAAGGGTCGTGGACGCGGTGGACCCGGTCCGCGACACCAGCCGCAGCCCCCTCTTCCAGGTCATGGTCGTCCTGCAGAACACCCCGTCCGCCGGCCTCGACCTGCCCGGCCTGGACGTCACCGACGTCGAACCGGAGTCCGAGCAGGCCGCGTTCGACCTCACCCTGGAGTTCGCCGAGACCGGCGACGGAGCCCTGCACGGCCTGCTCACCTACAACACCGACCTGTTCGACCCGGCCACCGCCGACCGGATGGCCGGACAGCTCGGCACCCTGCTGCACGCCGTCGCCGAGGACCCGGACCGTCCGCTCGGCGCCCTGCCGCTGGCCTCAGGCGACGAGCTGAAGACCCTGCTGGACCAGGGCCGCGGCACCTTCCGCCCGGTGCCCGAGACGACCCTGCCCGCCCTGTTCGAGCGGCAGGCGGCCCGCACCCCGGACGCGGTCGCGCTGCTCGACGGCGACCGGGAGCTGACCTACGCGGAGGTGGACCGGGCGGCGAACCGGCTGGCCCACCGGCTCGTCCGGGACGGCGTCGGACCGGAGCGCGTGGTCGCCCTGGCGCTGCCCCGCTCGGCGGCGACGGTCGTGGCCCAGCTCGCGGTCGCCAAGGCCGGGGGCGCCTTCCTGCCCGTCGACCCCGCCTACCCGCCGCAGCGCAGGGAGTTCATGACCCGGGACGCGGGCGCCCACCTCGTCCTCGCCGACCCGGCCCAGGTGTGGGCCGCCGACGGACCGGACACCGCACCCACGGACACCGACCGCACCGCGCCCCTCACCCCCGCCCACCCCGCCTACGTCATCTACACCTCCGGATCCACCGGCACCCCGAAGGGCGTGGTGGTCACCCACCGGGGCCTCGCCTCCTTCGCCGCCGCGGCCGCCGAGCAGTACGCGGCCGGCCCCGGCGACCGGGTCCTGCAGTTCGCCTCGCCCAGCTTCGACGCCTCCGTGCTGGAGCTGTGCGTCTCCCTGCTCAGCGGGGCCGCGCTGGTCACCGGCGAGGAGGGACCGCTGGTCGGGGAGCGGCTGGCGGAGGTGCTCGCCGAGCGCCGCGTCAGCCACGCCCTGATCCCCCCGGCGGCGCTGGCCACCATCCCGGCGGAGACCGCCGCCGCCCTGCCCCACCTGCGCACGCTCATCGTGGGCGCCGAGGCGTGCCCGGCCGACCTGGTCGACACCTGGGCCCCCGGCCGGAGGATGATCAACTCCTACGGGCCGACCGAGGCCACCGTCGTCGCCACCTGGACCGGCCCGCTCACGCCCGGCACCGGCGCCCCGTCCATCGGGCGCCCCGCCGGAAGCATCGGCGTCCGCGTGCTCGACGCCGCCCTGCGTCCCGTACCGCCCGGTGTGACCGGCGAGCTGTACCTCGCCGGGCCCGGGCTCGCCCGCGGCTACCTGGGCCGGCCGGGACTCACGGCCCAGCGGTTCGTCCCCGACCCGTTCGGCGCGCCGGGGGAGCGGATGTACCGCACCGGGGACCTGGTCCGCTGGACCGCCGACGGCCGGCTCCGGTTCGCCGGACGCGCCGACGACCAGGTCAAGCTGCGCGGCTTCCGCATCGAGCCCGGCGAGATCGAGAGTGCGCTGCGGCGCAGCCCGCTGGTGCGGGACGCGGTCGTGGCCGTACGCGCGGGGGAGACGCCGGACGCACCGTCCCGGCTGGTCGCCTACGTGGTTCCGGCGGACGGGCACGCGGTGGACGCGCTGGCCGCCGACCGGCCGGCCGCAGGCGAGCCGCGGCTGCCCGTCGGGGAGTTGCGGCTGCACCTAGCCGGGCTGCTGCCCCCGCACATGGTGCCGTCCGTCTTCGTGCCGCTCGACCGGCTGCCGCTCACCCCGAACGGCAAGACGGACCGGCGGGCCCTGCCCGCACCCGGGCCCGCGCGGCACGCGGACGGCCCGAAGACCGCGCCGCGTACCGACACCGAACGCCGGATCGCCCGCATCTGGGCCGATGTGCTGGGCATCGACGAGGTCGGCGCCGACGACAACTTCTTCGCGCTCGGCGGCGACTCCATCCTGAGCATGCAGGTCGTCTCCCGGCTGCGCCGCGACGGCCTGCACGTGGCGACCCGCGACCTGTTCACGCACCAGACCGTGGCCGCACTCGCCACCGTGGTCCGCGCCGCGCCCCGGCGGTCCGGGGACGGCCCGGTCACCGGCGAGGTGCCGCTGACCCCGATCCAGGAGTGGTTCCTGACCACCCCGCGCGCCGCGCACCACCACTTCAACCAGTCGGCCCTGCTGGAACTCGACGGCACCCCCGACCCGCGGGCGCTGCGCACCGCCCTGGACGCGCTGCTGGAACACCACGACGCGCTGCGCATGCGGTTCACCCGGGACGCCGACGGCTGGCACCAGTTCAACCCGCCGCCCGCCGCCGGCCCCGGCATCCTCGTCCGCCACGACCTGACCGGGCTGTCCGCCGAGGACGCCGACGCCGCCATGGCCAAGGCCGCCGACGAACTGCACGCCGGCTTCGACCTGGCCCGGGGCCCGCAACTACGCGCGGCCCTGTTCACCGGGGAGCCCGGCCGGCCCGCGTTCCTCCTCCTCGTCGCCCACCACCTGGTGGTGGACGCCGTCTCCTGGCGCATCCTGCGTGACGACCTGGAAACCGCCTACCAGCAGGCCCGCCAGGGCGGAACGGTCACGCTGGGGGAGCGCGGCACCAGCTTCCGCGCGTGGTCGAGGGGGCTGGCCGCGTACGTCGCCGAAGGCGGACTCGACCACGAACTGCCGTACTGGGAGCAGGCGGTGGACACCGAGCCCGCGCCACCCGCACCCCCCGCCCCCGGACCGGCCGCCACCGTCAGCGTGGAACTCGGCGAGGAGGACACCACGGCCCTGCTGCGCTCGGCACCCACCGCCTACCGCACCCGGGTCAACGACGTGCTGCTCACCGCCCTCACCCTGGCGCTGGCCCGCTGGACCGGACGCGACCGGGTCCGCCTGGACCTGGAGGGCCACGGCCGCGAGGACCTGCTGGACGGGGTCGACCTGTCCCGCACCGTCGGCTGGTTCACCACCGTGTACCCGGTCGCGGTCCAGGTGCCCGACCCCGGCGACCTCGGCCCCGACCGCGACTGGCGGTCCCTGGTGAAGTCGGTGCGCCGCCAGCTGCGAGCCGTACCCGGCAACGGCATCGGCTTCGGCGCGCTGCGCACCTTCGGGCCGCCCGAGGTCCGCGAACGCCTCGGCGCCGGCGCGCACAGCCAGGTGGTGTTCAACTACCTCGGTCAGTGGGACGCCCGCCCCGAGACCGCGTCGGGCGGCCTGGTCCGCGCCGAGCACGGCTCCCTCGGGCAGGACCACGACCCCCGGGACCCCGGCTCCCACCTGCTGGAGGTGGTGGGCGCGGTGCAGCACGGCCGGCTCGCCTTCACCTGGCACCACCGGCCCGGCGTCCACGACACCGCGACCGTGCGCCGGGTGGCCGAGGAGTTCGCCGAGGCCCTGCGGCACCTCGCCCGGCACGCCAGGGGAGGCCGGTGACGCACTTCCGGCCCCGCGAGGCCCCGTACCGGCGCAGCACCCCCCGGTACGGGCCGCGCGCACCCCGCGCCCCGACCGCACGCCCCCGACCCATCCCGGCCCATCCCGACCCGATCCCCGAGGAGACCGACATGGACGAGAACACCCGCTACCAGGTGCTGCGCAACGACGAGGAGCAGTACTCCCTCTGGCCCGCCGACATCGAGGTGCCCGCCGGCTGGGAGCCCGTCGGCAAGGAGGGCACCGAGGCCGAGTGCTCCGCGTACGTCGACGAGGTCTGGACCGACATGCGGCCCAAGAGCCTGCGCGAGCGCATGGAGAACGCCGGCGCCTGACGCCGCGCGCCCACCGACACGCCGGGCCGCCCCCCACAGGGCGGCCCGGCGCCTCCCCCCACTCCTCCCCCCACGCGTCGCCGGTCGCCCGGCACCCGCCGCACCGCATCACTCCCGAGGAGTCCGTCATGACGTCCGTGACCCCCGTCCTGCACACCGAACGCCTGGAGTTCCTCCCCTACCGGCCCGAACACGAGGACGCCTTCGTCGCCCTGCTGCGCGACGAGGAGGTGTGCCGCTGGATGGGCCAGGAACGCGTGCCCGAACAGCAGATCCGCGAGCTGTTCCGCGCCATCCTCACCGACGTCTACCCCCAGCGCCGCTTCGACGTGTGGGGCCTGTGGCACGCGGGCGTGTACGTCGGCCACGCGGAGGTCAAGCCCACCGGCAACGTCGACGGCCACGAACTCGTCACCGCGCTCGCCCCCGGGCACTGGGGGCGCGGACTGGGCGGCGAGGCGGTACGCGGGCTGCTCCGCCACGCCGCCGACAATCTCGGACTCGGCGAGGCGTACGGCATGGTCGGCGCCGACAACACCGCCAGCCTCGCCATGTGCCGCCGCCTGGGCTTCCGCCACGTCCGCGACGTGGTGGGGGACGACGGCACGGTGACCAAGCTGGTGGTGATCTCCACCAAGGAGCCGGGGGAGCCGGCGGTCCCCGAGGCGGCGGGCGCGGCGACGGCCGTGGAGGATCCCGTGTGACCCTCGGCGCCACCTGACGGGCCGACGCCGCTCCCGCCGGACCGCTGCCCGCGGGCGCCCCGGCCGGCGTCCTGACCGGCGGGCCCGGCGGCGGGGGAGGCACCGCAACCGGCCTCCCTCGTCCGCCCCCTCCGCCCGGGCCGGCCGGGCGGCGTCCGTCCGGCGCGGTTCACAGGGGCTGCGCAGGCGGCTCATACGCGCTGTAATGGCGACGTGGTGAGTGAGGGCGCTGCGATCAGCGGGACGAGAACGGCGCCGCAGCGTGCCGAAGCCGCCCTCGCGTCGCTGATGGCGTCGCCGGCCACCCCCGACCGGCTCCGCCGGGTGCTCGAACAGGCGCTCGTGTTCGCCGGTGCGTCCTTCGCCGGGGTGTACACGCCCGGCCACGACGCCACGGAGCTCTGCCTCGCCGAGTCGGCCGGTCTGCCCCGCACCCTGTACGGCCTGCGGGACTGCTACCCGGCCGCCGGCACCTCCCCGGTCGCCGAGACGCACCGCACCGGACTCCCGCGCTGGCTCGGCCCCGCCGAACTGGCCGCCGGCCCGGACTCCCGCCGTACCCCGTCCCCGGACTTCTCCCTGGCCGTCCTGCCGCTCGGCCCGGCGGGCGGCGGCTGTCTGCTGGCCGTCGGAGAGCACCCGGGCGGCTTCGGGACCGACGACCGGACCAGCCTGGAGCTGATCGCCCGTGCCGTGGCCGTACCCGCCCCGGCCGTCGCCCGGGACACCGGCGAGCTGCCCGAGGACGCCTTCAGCCTGATCATGGACACCGGCCGGGTGGAGGTCGGCGAGGCGATCCTGCGGCTGTTCGGCGTCGACCGGGAGGGCTTCGACGGCCGCGTGGAAACCCTGCTCGGCCGCGCGGTGCCGGAGGACCTGCCCGCGCTGATGTCGGTGGTCGAGGCGGACCACATGTCCATCGGCGACCGCGAGCTGGAGTTCCGCATTCTTCAGCCCTCCGGTCCGCCCAGGTGGCTGCGGCTGCGCGGCCGGCTGCTGCCCGGCGGCGAGGGCCGCTCCGCCCGGCTCGTCGGCACCGTCGCCGACGCCTCCAGCATGCGCTCCGACGTCACCGACGTCGCCCGCGTGCAGCGCCTCGCCGCCGCCCTCGCCACCGCCGGCACCGTCAAGGACGTCGGCCAGGCCGTCGTGGCCGCCCTGCGCAAGCCGCTGCGGGCCGACCGGATCGCCCTGGCCGAACTGGAGAACGACCGGCTGGTCGTCACCGTCCTCGACCCGCCCGAACCCGAGGCCTGGCCCGAGGTGTGGCGCAGCGAGTGGCGCACCGAATGGCCCGACGCGCCGGTGCGTGCCATGCCCACGCTGGCCGCCGCGCTGCGCGAGGGCCGCGCCAGGATCTGGCCCGCCGGCTCACCGCTGGAGCCCGCCCTCGCCGAGGTCGGGCCGGGCGGCCTCGCCGTGCTGCCGCTGCCTGCCGGCAGCCGCATGGCCGGCGCCTGCCTGGTCGGCTGGGACCGCCCGCACGACTTCGCCCCCGACGAACGCGCCCTGCTCACCGCCTGCGCCGGCCTGACCGGCCAGGCCCTGCTGCGCGCCCACGCCTTCGACGCCGAGCACGAACTCGTCGGCATGCTCCAGCGCACCCTGCTGCCCCGCCGGCTGCCCCGGCTGCCCGGCGCGGTCGCCGTCGCCCGCTACCTGCCCACCACGGCCGGCCTGGAGGTGGGCGGCGACTGGTACGACGTGATCCCGCTGGCGGACAACCACGTGGCCCTGGTGATCGGCGACGTCCAGGGCCACAACGCGGGCGCCGCCACCCTGATGGGCCAGATGCGCACCGCGCTGCGCGCCTACGCCGCCGAGGGCCACCCCCCGGACGTCGTCGTCGCGCACGCCAACCGGCTGCTGCTGGACATGGAGACCGACCTCTTCGCCACCTGCGCCTACGTCGACGTCGACGTGGAGCAGGGCACCGCCTGGTGCGTCCGCGCCGGGCACGTGCAACCGGTGCTGCGCCACCCGGACGGCACCGCCGAGATCGTACAGGCGGAGGGCGGCCCACCGCTGGGGGTCCTCGCCCAGGCCGAGTTCCCGATGACCCCGCTGCGGCTCCAGCCCGGCACCGTGATCGCGCTGACCACCGACGGCCTGGTGGAGTCCCCGGACACCGACCTCGACGCCGGCATGGACCGGCTGGCCCGCGAACTGGCCGCCGCCGACCCCGCCCACCTCGGCCTGGTCGCCGACGCCCTGCTCACCGGCGCCCACCGCGACGACGACGTTGCGCTGCTGCTCATGCGCTACGACGGACTGGCCGTACGGCCGCTCCGGGAGAGCTGGACGGTGTGGCGGGTGCCGGAGGCGGTCCGGCACGCCCGCCGCTTCACCCGGCGCACCCTGCGCGCCTGGGGGCTGTCCCGGGACACGATCGACGCGGCCCTGCTGGTCGTGTCCGAACTCGTCACCAACGCCCTGGTGCACACCGGCGGCCAGGTACGGCTCGACCTCAGCCTGGTCAACCACCGGCTGCGGCTCGCCGTCGCCGACACCTCCCCGCGCAGCCCCGTCAAGCCCACTAGCATCGGCTGGGAAGCCACCGGCGGCCGGGGCATCCTGCTGGTGGAGGCGGTGTCGGCGGCCTGGGGCACGGTCCCGGTCAGCGGCGGCAAACAGGTCTGGGCGGATCTCGTACCCGGCCGCTGACCCGCCACTCGGGTGCGGGTGGCGGCGATCCCGGCAGGTCGCGGTGGGCACGCGGCCCGGACCTGCCTAGGGTCGGTTGGCGTGTCGCACACCTTCGAAGAACTGGTCGCCAAGCAGCGCGCGGCCGCCGCCGCCCACGCGCAGGTGCAGGAACTGCGGGACGCCTACGGTCCGCCGGCCGAGCGGCGGATGACCGGCGCCCAGTCGGGTACCTACGAGACCGCCCTGCGGGCCTGGCGGGACCTCGCCCGCGAAGTGCAGACGGCGGTCAGCGAGTACGCCCGGCAGACCGGCCGGCCCCGGGCCGAGGTCGAGGCGGAGGTGGAACGCGCGGCGACGGAGGAAACGGACTGATCGACGGCCGGACCTGGCCGTGCGTGGCGGCCCGGCCTGGTCGTGCCGTGGTTGGGGTTGGTCGTGCCATGTGGTCAGGGTTGGTCGTCCGTGCGGTCGGGGCTGGTCGTAGGCCGGGCGGGAGCTGGTCGTTCCCCTGGGCCGCGGGCCTCGTCGTGCGCCGCAGCCGGGCCTGGTCGTGCCCTTGGGCCGGGGCCCGGGCCCGGTCATGGTCCACGGCAGCACCTGGCCAAGATCCGCGTCCGCGCCTTGCCGGGACCCACGGACGCGTCTGGCCGGGGTCCAGGGCCGCGTCTGGCCGGGGTCCGCGGCCGTACCCGTCCAGGAACCCGCGGTCGCCTCTGACCGGGTTCCACTCCTGCGTCCGGCCGGGAACCACGTCCGTACCTGCCCGGGAACCCGCGGACGCGTCTGGCCGGGGTCCGGGGCCGCGTCCGGCCGGGTTCCGCGGCCGTACCTGCCCGGGAACCCCGCGGTCGCCTCTGACCGGGTTCCACTTCTGCACCCGGCCGGGAACCACGTCCGCGCCTGCCCAGGACGCGCGGTCGCCTCTGCCCGGGCTCGGGGGCCGCGCCTCCCCACGACCGACGGCCGCGCCTCCCCACGACCGAGCGCCGCCACGGGCCAGGATCCGGCAGTACCTTTCCCACGGCCCAGGGCCGCGCCTGGCCCGGACCCTCGACCGCGCCTGCCCGCCGTTCACGGGTGACCCGGCCCCGGCCGGACGGGGCCGTTGGGCCGCCGGCCTGCCCGTTCGGGTGGGCCCGCGCATCCGTCGCGCCGCGCCGGGTACCCGGTGGTCATGGACAACGCCATGTACGAAGCGGCCACCGGTGCCCAGGTCTTCGGTTACGCCTTGATCCTGATCGCCGGAGTGGCCTGCGTCGCAGGACTCATCTGGGCCTTCCGGCTGGGCTTCAAGGTGCGCGAGCGGGAGCCGGCACCGCCGCGACCCGAGGAGCAGCCGAAGATGCCGCCGTCCGGGCCGGTGTACGAGACCCACGAGGTCCGCGAGCCCGACGAGGTGCCCCGGGCCGCCGACGAGGGCGAGCGCCTGACCCCCCACCAGCTCGGCAACGTCGGCACCAAGCGCGCCGACGACCAGCGCCGCCCCCGCTGGTCGCCCGGGTCCAGCGGGTCCTTCGGCGGTGGCGGAGGCGGCCGTACCTGACCCGGCGGCCGTACGCGATCCGGTGCGCGGCGCCGCCGTGTTTGCGGGCCGCCCGGCCCGGGGACCCGGCCGGGCACACAGCTCACCCCGGGCCCCGGGCGGTCCGGCGAACGGCGCCCGCGGCGAGCGGGACGCAGAAGGAAGATGAACGACGTGACCGCGCATGCCAGCGAGAAACCGGCCGTACCCGACACCGAGACCGGCTGGGCCGAGGCCCGCCGCCGGCGGAACCGGGGAGTGCGCACCTGCGTGCCCGCCGTCCTGGACCGCGCCTCCGCACAGCGGCAGGGCCCGGGCCCCGAGGACAACATCGTGCGCGGCGAGGACTGAACCGCCGGGGGAGAGCGGACGCCGTCACGCTCCGCGGTCATACTCCGGTCATGAACCTGCTCGTCACCGGCGCCGCCGGCTTCATCGGCTCCCACTACGTCCGCGGGCTCCTCGCCGGCGATGCGCCGGACGCACCCCGCGTCACCGTGCTCGACAAGCTCACCTACGCGGGCACGCTCACCAACCTTCCCGTCGGCCACCCCCGGCTGGACTTCGTGCAGGGGGACGTCTGCGACGCCGGCCTGGTCGGGGAACTGATGGCGGACGCCGACCAGGTGGTGCACTTCGCCGCGGAGTCGCACGTCGACCGGTCGATCGAGCAGGCCGGGGAGTTCGTCCGCACCAATGTGCTCGGCACCCAGACCCTGCTGGACGCGGCCCTGCGGCACGGCACCGGCCCCTTCGTGCTCGTCTCCACCGACGAGGTCTACGGCTCCCTGCGGACCGGGTCCTGGTCCGAGACCCAGCCGCTCGCGCCGAACTCGCCGTACGCCGCGTCGAAGGCCTCCGCCGACCTCGTCGCGCTCGCCCACCACCGCACCCACGGCCTGGACGTCCGGATCACCCGCTGCTCCAACAACTACGGGCCGCGCCAGTTCCCGGAGAAGGTGATCCCGCTCTTCGTGACCAACCTCCTCGACGGCCTGCCCGTCCCGCTGTACGGCGACGGGAACCACGTCCGCGACTGGCTGCACGTCGACGACCACTGCCACGGCATCGACCTGGTCCGCACCCAGGGCCGCCCCGGCGAGGTCTACCACCTCGGCGGCGGCACGGAGCTGACCAACAAGGAGCTGACCGGTCTGCTGCTGGAGGCGTGCGGGGCGGGCTGGGAGCAGGTGGTGCACGTGCCCGACCGCAAGGGCCACGACCTGCGCTACTCGCTCGACTGGAGCAAGGCCCGCGACGAACTGGGCTACCGGCCGCGCCGCGACTTCACCACGGGCCTCGCCGAGACGGTGGCCTGGTACCGCGCCCACCGGTCCTGGTGGGAGCCGCTCAAGCGGCGCACCGCCCGCTGAGCGGGCGCAGTCCGCCGCGGCCCTCACCCCCGGTGCGGGGGACCCCGGTCCGGGGGACGGCGCCCGGCCCGGCGGGTCACGCGTGGGTCTTGGCCAGCAGTTCCAGGATCTCCTCCGTCGTGCCGCTCTCGCCGAGCCGCGGGAAGATGCGCTCGACGCTGTTCGCGTGCGCCTCCGCGTCCGCGTCGGCCATGGCGTCCGTGGCGAGGGTGACGTGGTAGCCGTGCGCATAGGCGTCGCGGGCGGTGGACTCGACGCCGATGCTGGTGGCGATGCCGGTCAGCACGATCTGCGTGATGCCCCGGCGGCGGAGCTGGACGTCCAGGTCGGTGCCGTGGAAGGCGCTCCAGTTGTGCTTGGTGACACGGATGTCGCCGGGGTGCCCGGAGAGGTCGTCGACGACGACGTCCCAGCCCTCCGGGAAGGCGAGCCCGCGCGGCTGGCGCTCGGTGCGGCCGGGGACGGCGTCCGCCCCGTCGGGCGCGAAGGAGACCCGGACCAGGACCACGGGCAGCCCGTGGGAGCGGAAGGCGTCGGCGAGCGCGGACGTGCGGGAGACGACCTCGGCGCCCGGGTACGGCTGGGTGGGCATGGCCACGATGCCGTTCTGGAGGTCGATCGCGACGAGGGCGGTACGGGGGTCGAGCGTGGTGAGCGACATGGGTCGGTCAGGCCTTTCGGGTGTCTCGGGTGCCCGGCCGGCCGAGGGACCGGTCGGGCAGGGTCGTCGCCAGCAGCAGTGCGGAGCCGGCGAGCATGAACAGGGCCAGGCCGTGCAGCCCGGCCGTGTCGGCGCGGTGCGGGTAGAACGCCGCGGTGGCGGCGGACGCGCCCAGCGCGCCGAGGTACATGAAGGTCCGCAGCAGCCCGGCCGCGGAGGCGATCCGCTCCGGCTCGGCCTGCCGGTACAGCGCGGTCTGCGCGGCCAGGCCGATCAGCCCCTGCGGGACGCCGAGCAGCACACCGACCGCGAGCAGCAGCCAGAGGGGGCTGTGGTCGCCGATCACGAGCAGCACCGCGCAGCCCACGAGCTGGAGGACGGAGCCGGTGATCAGCTTGGCGCGCACCGCCTCCCGGCGCCCGGTCAGCGCGGAGGCGGTGAGCGCCGCCGCCGACAGCGGCAGCAGTGCGAGCCCGGCCGTGGAGGCGCCGAGCCCGCGGCCCTGCTCCAGCCACTGCGTGTAGCCGTACATGAAGGCGTAGGCGGTGGTGTAGCCGAGCAGCTGGCGCACGTAGGTGGCGAGGAGCGGGCCGTTCCCGCCGAGGACGCGCAGGTCGATGAACGGGTCCGGCACCCGCAGCTCGCGCAGCGCGAAGCCGGCGGCGGCCGCGGCGGACAGCACCGGCAGGTACCAGCGCCCGGCCCGCGGCTCCATCAGGAACAGCATCAGCGCGACCAGCAGGACGGCGAACAGCGCCATGCCGGGCACGTCCAGGCCGCGCCGCCGGGTCACGGACCGGGGCAGCCGCAGCGCGCCGAGCACCAGACAGGCCGCCGACAGCGGCACGTTGACGGTGAACACGGTACGCCAGCCGCCCAGTTGGATCAGCAGCCCGCCGAGCGCGGGCCCGACGACGGCCACCGTCTGGTTGGCCACCGCGAGCGCGGTCAGCACGCCCGCCGGGCTGTCCTGCCCGGTGCGTTCGGCCTCGGCGCGGGTCAGCCGCATCGCCGCCGGGTACGCCGCCGACGTGCCGAGGCCCAGCAGCACCCGGGCCGCGATCAGCACGCCGAGCGAGGGGGCGAGCGCGCCGAGCAGACCGGCGGCGCCGACCAGGGCCGTACCGGCGAGGTAGAGCCGGCGCGGGCCGTACATGTCCACCAGGCGGCCGATGACGGGCTGGCCGACCGCGGTGGCCACATAGAGCGCGGAGACCAGCCACACCGTCTCGGCGGGCGGGGCGCCGAACGCCACGCCGATCGGCACGAGCGCCACGGCGATCATCGAGGAGTTGACGGGGTTCAGGACCGAGCCGAGGAGCATCGGGGGGATGAGCCGGCGGTCGAACCCGGCGGGGGAGGGGCCGGCGGCCCGGCCGCGCGCGGTGAGCCTCGGTGTCACGGCCGGGACAGCCGTTCCATCAGCTCCAGTGCCGCGAGGACGGTCTGCCGCTCCTCCTCGGTGTAGCGGTCCTGGAAGGCGCGGGCCAGCCACTCCTCGCGCGCCTGCCGGTTGCCCTCGACCCGGGCCCGGCCGGCGTCGGTCAGGGTGACCAGCTGGCGGCGGCCGTCGTCGGGGTCCGGGGCACGGCGGACCAGCCCGTGCTGCTCCAGGGCGGCCAGCGTGGTGGCCATGGACTGCGGGCGCACCCCCTCGGCGGCGGCGAGCGCGCTCGCGGTGGCCGCGCCGTGCTTGCCGACCAGGGTGAGCGCCGACTCCTGCGACGGGCTGAGGTCGGCGTCCCGCGCGACCTCGCGGATACGGCGCCGCAGTCTGCTGAACACCACGCGCAGGTCGCGTGCGGCGCGGGCGGCGGAATCGGAGATGTCGGCCATGCCGTCAGAGTAGGACCGACAGCACGGACTGTCCAGTTGGGACTGTTCAGTTTTGACTGTCTATTTGCCGGGGTACTCACGGACCTCGGACGGCGCGGCAGCCCGGCACACCGCCGTGCACGGAGCGAATCGAGGAGCGCAGATGACCCCTCCGGACAGGTCCGGCCTGGAGGCGGCCCTGAGCGCCGAGGTGGACGGCGAGGTCCGCTTCGACGCGGGCAGCCGCGGCGCCTACGTCACGGACGGTTCGAACTACCGGCAGGTCCCGCTGGGCGTCGTCGTACCCCGCACCGTGGAGGCGGGCGCCCGGGCGGTCTCGGTGTGCGCGCGCTTCGACGCCCCCGTCCTCTCCCGCGGCGGCGGCACCAGCCTGGCCGGACAGTCCACCAACACCGCCGTGGTGATCGACTGGAGCAAGTACTGCACCGGTGTGCTCTCCGTCGACCCCGACCGGCGCACCTGCGTGGTGGAGCCGGGCATCGTCCTGGACGAACTCAACCGGCACCTCGCCCGCCACCGGCTCCAGTTCGGCCCCAAACCGTCCACCCACAGCCACTGCGCGATCGGCGGCATGATCGGCAACAACTCCTGCGGCGCCTCCGCGCAGGCCTACGGCAAGACCGTCGACAACGTCCGGCGCCTGGAGATCCTCACCTACGACGGACAGCGCGCCTGGGTCGGTCCCACCCCGCCCGACGAACGCGCCCGGATCATCGCCGGCGGCGGCCGGCTCGGCGAGATCTACGCCGGCCTCGAACACATCGCCACCGCGTACCTGGCCGACATCCGCCGCGGCTACCCCCAAATCCCCCGCCGAGTCTCCGGCTACAACCTGGACTCCCTGCTGCCCGAGAACGGCTTCGACGTCGCCAAGGCGCTCGTCGGCAGCGAAGGCACCCTCGTGACCGTCCTGCGCGCCGAACTCGACCTCGTGCCCGTGCCGCCGTACCAGTCGCTGCTCGTCCTCGGCTACGACGACATCTGCGCCGCCGGCGACGACGTCTCCCGCCTGCTGGAGCACTGCTCGCCCAGCCAGCTGGAGGCCCTGGACGGACGCATGGCCCAGCTGATGCGCGAGGAGGGCGCCTACCTGGACTCGCTCGCCGTCCTGCCCGAGGGCGACAGCTGGCTGATGGTGCAGTACAGCGGCGACAGCCAGGAGGACGTCGACGAGCAGGCGCACGCGCTGCTGCGGGCCATCGGCCGCGGTGAGAAGGACGCGAACGTCGCCTTCTCCGACAACCCCGAACGCGAGCAGAAGATGCTCAGGGCCCGCGAGGCGGGACTCGGCGTGACCGCGCGCCCGCCGGACGACCGGGAGACCTGGGAGGGCTGGGAGGACTCCGCCGTACCGCCCGAACGGCTCGGCGACTACCTGCGCGACCTGAAGGACCTGTTCACCGAGTTCGACTACGACCACCCGTCCCTGTACGGGCACTTCGGCCAGGGGTGCGTGCACACCCGCGTCCCCTTCGGACTGCGCGACGCCCAGGGCGTGGCAGACTTCCGGCGGTTCGTGGAGCGGGCCGCCGATCTCGTCGCCTCCTACGGCGGCTCCCTCTCCGGCGAGCACGGCGACGGCCAGTCCCGGGGCGAACTGCTCACCCGGATGTTCGGCGAACGGCTCGTCACCGCGTTCGGCGAACTGAAGGCCCTCTTCGACCCCGGCAACCGGATGAACCCCGGCAAGGTCGTCCACCCCCACCCCGTCGACGGGCAGCTGAGGCTCGGCCCCGCCTGGCGGCCCGCAACCCCGGAGACCCACTTCGGCTACCCCGAGGACGACCACTCCTTCGACCGCGCCGTGATGCGCTGCGTCGGCATCGGCAACTGCCGCGGCCACTCCGGCGGCGTCATGTGTCCCTCCTACCGGGCCACCAGGGAGGAGGAACACTCCACCCGCGGCCGGGCCCGGCTGCTGTTCGAGATGCTCGACGGGCACGCCGACTCCGCCGTGAAGGACGGCTGGCGCTCCACCGCCGTACGTGACGCCCTCGACCTCTGCCTGGCCTGCAAGGGCTGCAAGTCCGACTGCCCGACCGGCGTCGACATGGCCACCCTCAAGGCCGAGTTCATGTCCCACCACTACGAGGGACGGCTGCGCCCCATGGCCCACTACTCCATGGGCTGGCTGCCGCTGTGGGCCCGGCTCTCCCGGACCGCCCCCTCACTGGTCAACTCCGCGCTGCACGCGCCCGGCCTCGCGTCCCTGGGCAAACGGCTCGCCGGGATCGACGAGGCCCGCCGGGCCCCGGTGTTCGCCGTGCGGTCCTTCCTCCAGTGGTGGCGGGCCCGCGACCGGGACGAACCCGACCCGGCCGACCCGCGCACCCTCGTGCTCTGGCCCGACACCTTCAGCACCTACTTCCACCCCGCGATCGCGATCTCCGCCGTGCGGGTCCTGGAGGACGCCGGCTTCCGGATCGCCGTCCCGACCGAGCCGGTGTGCTGCGGCCTCACCTGGATCTCCACCGGACAACTGCCCACCGCCAAGCGGGTGCTGCGCCACACCCTCGACGTGCTGCGCCCCTACCTGGAGGCCGGCACCCCGGTGATCGGCCTGGAGCCCTCCTGCACGGCCGTCTTCCGCGCCGACGCCCCCGAGCTGATGCCGGGCGACCAGGACGTGGAACGGCTCGCCGCCCAGACGCGCACCTTCGCCGAACAGCTCGTCCACCACGCCCCCGACGGCTGGCGGCCCCCGCGGCTCGCCCGGCGGGCGACCGTGCAGACCCACTGCCACCAGCACGCCATCATGAAGTTCGACGCCGACCGGGAACTGATGCGCCGCGCCGACCTCGACGCCGAGGTGCTCGACGAGGGCTGCTGCGGCCTGGCCGGCAACTTCGGCTTCGAGCGCGGCCACCACGAGGTGTCCATGGCCGTCGCGGAACTGGGCGTCCTGCCCGCCGTGCGCGGGGCCGCCCCGGACAGCCTGGTCCTCGCCGACGGCTTCAGCTGCCGCACCCAGATCGAGCAGGGCGGCACCGGCCGCCGCGCCCTGCACCTCGCCGAGGTCCTCGCGCTCGCCCTCGACGGCAACCTGCCCGGCGACCACCCGGAGCGGCTCGCCGACCGCCCCGCCGAACCGTCCCGCACGGCCCGCTGGGCGACGGCCGCCTCCCTGGCCGCCCTCTCCCTGGGCGCGGTGACCGGACTGCGCAGGCTGAGGAGGTGACAGCGGGTGACCATGAGCGCCCTGCCGGCCGAAGGGCCCCCGCACACCGCCGTCCCCGCCGGCACCCCCGGCCTCGGCCCGGCCCCCGTGGAGAAGCGGGCGGCGCCCTGCCGGGCGCACTGACAGACACCGCGTACGCAGGAGGAGAGGAACATGCCCCCCACCGTCGTCATCACCGGCGCCAGCGCCGGCATCGGCCGCGCCACCGCCCGCCTGTACGCCAGGCGCGGCGCCGACGTCGTCCTGGTCGCGCGCGGCGAGGGCGGCCTGGAGGCGGCGGCCGACGAGGTCGCGGCGCTCGGCGGACGGCCGCTCGTACAGCCCGCCGACGTCGCCGACCCGGCCCAGACGGAGGCCGTCGCCGAGGCCGCGGAGAAGGAGTTCGGCCCCATCGACACCTGGATCAACTGCGCCTTCGCCAGCGTGTTCGCGCCGTTCGAGGAGATCACCCCCGAGGAGTACCGGCGGATCACCGAGGTGACCTACCTCGGCTTCGTCAACGGCACCCGGTCCGCCCTGAAGCGCATGCTCCCCCGCGACCAGGGCACGATCGTGCAGGTCGGCTCCGCGCTCGGAGAACGGTCGATCCCCCTGCAGTCGGCGTACTGCGGAGCCAAGCACGCCATCAACGGCTTCACCTCCTCGCTGCGCACGGAACTGCTGCACCGCGGCAGCAACGTGCGCGTCACCGTCGTGCAGATGCCCGCCGTCAACACACCCCAGTTCGAATGGGTCCGCTCCCGTCTGGCCAAGCACCCCATGCCGGTCCCGCCGATCTACCAGCCCGAGGTGGCCGCGCGGGGCGTGCTGTACGCCGCCGGCCATCCGGGCCGCAAGCAGTACTACGTCGGCGCGTCCACCGTCGCCACCATCTGGGCCAACCGGTTCGTCCCGGCGCTGCTCGACCGCTACCTGGCCCGTACCGGCTTCGACTCCCAGCAGACCGACCGCATCCCGCCCGCCGGCCTGGACAACCTCTTCGAGCCGGTGGACCGCGAGCCCGCCGACGACCAGGGCGCCCACGGCTCCTTCGACGACACCGCCCACGCCCGCTCCTGGCAGGAGACCCTGGTCCGGCACCCCGCCGTCACCGCCCTCGGCGCGGGCGCCGCGCTGCTGGGCACCGTACGCGGCATCCGCCGCCTCACCTCCTCCTCCGCATAAGCTGGCGAGGTGCGCCTGCTGCTCATGTCCGACACGCACCTGCCCAAGCGCGCCAAGGCGCTGCCGGAGCAGCTGCTCGCCGAACTCCCGCGCGCGGACGTCGTGTTCCACGCCGGGGACTGGGTCGACACCGCCACCCTCGACCTGCTGGAGAGCCGCAGCCGCCGGCTGGTCGGGGTGTACGGCAACAACGACGGCCCCGAACTGCGCGCCCGGCTCCCCGAGGTGGCCCACGCCGACCTGGGCGGCCTGCGCTTCGGGGTCGTCCACGAGACCGGTCCCGCCCAGGGCCGCGAGGCCCGCTGCGCCGCCCGCTTCCCCGACCTGGACGTCCTGGTCTTCGGGCACAGTCACATCCCCTGGGACACCACCGCCCCCGGCGGCCTGCGGCTGCTCAACCCCGGCTCCCCGACGGACCGCCGCCGCCAGCCCCACTGCACGTACCTCACGGCCACGGTCGCCGACGGAGCCCTCACCGAGGTGACCCTGCACCGGCTGCCGCGACGGTAGCCGCCGGGCGGCAGCCGGTGGTTTCCGCCGGTGGCGCCGGTCGGGGTCTGCCGGGACGGCGGGCCGCGGCGGCACACCGCTCGGCCCGCCGTCCCGGCAGACCCACCGGTGATCACCGGCTGTGGCAGGATGCGTCGATGATCTCCAGCTCAGGCATACCCGCCGTCGTGCCCCCGGGCCGCCTCGCCGAGCCCGGCCAGCCCGTCCTGCCGCTGGCCGGTGGACTTGAGCTGCGGCCCTGGCAGCTGACCGACGCCGACGCGGACGCCCTGCTCGCCGCCGGGCGGGACCCGGACATCAGCAGGTGGAACCTCTTCTCGGTCGCCGACCGCGCGGAGGCCAGGGCCCGCATCGAGCGCCTGCACGCGCGCCGGCGGGCCGAGACCGGAGTCGTCTGGGCCATCGCCCCGCAAGGCGGCGCGCCCGTCGGCCTCGCCGGACTGAACGGCGTCGACCTCGCCGCCGGCACCGCCGAACTCCTGTACTGGGTGCTGCCCGCGGCGCGCGGAACGGGCCTCGCCGTCCGGGCGGCACGCCGGCTGAGCCGGTGGGCCCTGGACGACCTCGGTCTGCACCGGCTGATCCTGTGCCACTCCGTCGCCAACCCGGCGTCCTGCCGGGTCGCCGAGAAGGCCGGATTCGGCTACGAGGGCACCCAGCGCAGCGCCCTCCTGCACGCCGACGGCTGGCACGACCAGCATCTGCACGCGCGCGTGGCCGGGGACCCCGACTAGGGTCTTTCGTCCGGAGCAGGCCGGATCAGGGCGCGGTGCCAGGGCCCGCGAGCCCGGCACGATCCAGATGAAAGACCCTAGGGCGCGTGTCGGGCAGGGTCCGCGGAGAGCGCGTCCCTGAGAGCCGCCCGGGAGGTGACCCCCAGCTTGGGATAGATCTGGTACAGGTGGGCGCCGACGGTGCGGTGCGAGATGAAGAACCTCTCGGCGATCTGCTTGTTCGTCAGCCCGGACGCGGCCAGCTCCGCGATCTCGCGTTCCCGCGGGGTGAGGTCCGTCCCCCGCTGGTCGTTCGTGTCCGCCACCGTCGAACCGACGGCGCGCAACTCCTGTGCCGCCCGCGCGGCCCAAGGGCGGGCGCCCAGCCGCCGGAAGGTGCCGTGCGCGGACCTGAGCGGGCCCTCGGCCTGCGACACCGCCCCGGCACGGCGCAGCCGCGCGCCCCGGGCGAGCTGCACGCGTGCCCGGTCGAAGGGCCACTCGTCGACACCCGAAGCGGACAGCGCCTCGTTGAAGAATCGTTCCGCCACCTCGTCGTCCTCCGCCACGAGGCCCGCCGCGCCGCCCGCCAGCAGCGCCAGCCGGGGGGACAGCGCCTTGACGGTGGACGCGCGTACGGCGCGCACGTGTGCCCTCGCCTCCGCCTGACGGCCGGTGCGCAGGGCCGACTCCACGAGGTCGAAGAACACCCACACCGAGGGCTGCGCGTACGGCTCCAGGCTGCCCGCCGGGCTGATCGCGTCGGCGTGACGGAAGACCGCTTCGAAATCCCCGGTCGCGCCGTGTGTGAGGACGCGGACGTGATGGGCGTACTGGACGACCGACCGCAAGCCGCGCGGGGACGCCCAGTCCGTCATCCGGTCGGCGAGCATGAGGGCGGTGTCGATGTCGCCGCGGGACGCCGACACCAGTCCCTTGCTGAAGTGGAAGTACCAGGAGAAGAAGCTGTACCCGGAGTCCGTGCACAGCGCGAGTCCCTCGTCGGCCAGCTCGATGGCCTCGTCCCATCTGCCCGTGTGGTAGCCGTCGAGGCCGAGGTGGAGCAGGACACCCAGGTGCCGGCGTACCGGACCGCCGTTCCGGCCCTGCTGGACGACACGCCAGGACGGTGCGCGCAGGGCGGACAGGCGGTCCGTGTAGACCGCCGCGGTTCCGACGCGCACGATCCGGGCGGGATCGGTTTCTTCCGTGATGCCGTGGATGATGCGGTCGAACCGCCGCAGCGTCGCCGGCCCGGTGCGAGCGGGGTCCGAGTACAGCTGCCCGAGGATGGACAGCAGCGCCGGTGGTGCGGGACGCAGCCGGGCGAGCGCGGCGTGGAACGGGGCCCACAGTTCCGCCCTGGCCCCGTAGATGCACAGCAGCGAGAGGAGGTGCAGCGCGTCGATGAGGGCGGCGTTGCCGGCGTCGTAGCCGTGCGTTCCCTCTTCGATGGCACCGACGAGGAGACGGTGAGCCGTGGTCACGTCACCGTCGCCGTTCAACAGGAGCTGGACCGTGGCGGCGGCGGAGTGCAGCGACCTGCCGTGGTCCGGGTCGGCCCGTCGCGCGTTCTCCAGCAGTTTCGAGGCGCTGCGCAGCGCACCGGTCGCCTCGGCACCGATGTACGCGGCTTCCGCGAGCCGGCGGGCGCGGTCCGCGCCCAGCGGACTGAGGTCCGCGGCCCGGGTGAGCGCCGCGATCGCGGCCACGGCGTCCCCGCGGTCCAGGACGCGGTGCGCCGCCTCTTCCAGCCGGGCGGCCACCTGCTCGTCGGGTTCGATCGTCGCCTCTCCCAGGTGCCAGGCCTGGGATTCGGGCCGGCCGCCCAGCACCTGCGCCAGAGCGCGGTGGGCCGAGCGCCGGCTGCTGCTGGTGGCGGCCTCGACCACGGCCGACCGGATCAGCGGATGGTGGAACACCAGCCGGCGGCTGTCCTCGTGCAGGCGCACGAGCTGGTCCTGCTCGGCGGGCGCGAGGTCTTCCAGGTCGGCGTTGCCGTCCCATTCCCGCGCCGCACCGCACAGGACACCGATCTCACCGCTGCCTTCCAGGGCGGCCAGCAGCAGCAGCCTGCGCGTGGCGGTGGGGAGGCCGCGGACCCGGGACATGAACAGGGACTGCAGGCGTTGGCCGAGCGGCAGGACGGACGGCAGGGTTTCGAGCGCCGCGCGCTGGCTCGCCCGCAGGGCACGGGGGAGTTCCAGCAGGGCCAGGGGATTGCCCTGCGCGGTGTGCAGCACGCGCCGCCGGACCTGGCGGGCCAGGTGGGGGAAGCGCGCGTCGATCAGACGGGTCGCCGATTGCGTGTCCAGCGGCGACAGCTCGTACGTCGGCAGGCCGCCGCTCTCGAAGAAGCTGTCGGCGCCGGGGCGCATCGCGGCGAGGAACCTGATGCGGGTACCGGAAAGCCGCCGGGCGACGAAGCCGAAGACCGCGGCGCTGGCCCGGTCGACCCAGGGGAGATCGTCGACGATGATCAGCACCGGGCTCCTGGAGGCCGCGGCCTGCAACAGGGCCAGCGCGGCGTTGAGGACGACCAGGCGTTCCGGGGGCTGACCGGCACCGAAGCCGAGCGCGACCCGGAGGGCTTCCCGGTGTGTGCCGTCGAGGGTGTCGAGGACGTGCCGGAGCGGAAGGAACGCCTGGTTGAGTGCCGCGTAGCTGACGTCCGCCTCGAACTGGACGCCGGCGATACGCAGGACGCAGGTGCCGGTGTCCGCCGCGGACCGCGCGAGGGCGTCCAGGACCACGGTCTTGCCCACGCCCGGGTCCCCGCGCAGCAGCAGGGCCCCGCCGAAGCCCGTGTGAGCCAGGAAGCCCGAGACGAGTTCCAGGTCCCGGTCCCGTCCCACCAAGGGCCCGGCGGCACTCGTCAGCGGCAGGTCGTCGAAGCTCACCGAGTGTCCTCCCCCGTCGACCGGAGCGGGTCCCTCGGTGTCAAAAACCTCGCGGCGAGCGCCATCCGCTTCCCCCGTTTGATGACGTTATCAATGCGCATACGTGCTGGTGGATCAGGTTGAGGGTAACAAATGCGACGCGCCCGTTCCGCTGGTGCCGATCCCTTCCGCCCCCATCGCGCGCCGGGGCCCGCCCGCCGGCCGAGCCGACTCAGAAGCCGAGTCCCGGGCCGATTTCCAAGGCGGCCGTCCGCGCCCTGGCGCGTACCTGGGGACTGGCGCCCGGCGAGGAGCAGGCCGCCGAGCTGCGGCGGCCTGCTCCTCGCCGAGAGCGGCTTCGTCACCGGCACCGAGCTGTACGTCAGCAGACGGCGGCCCTGCCGCAGGGCGAGCGGCATGCCCAGTGCGTGCCCCCCGGCAGGAACGGTCACCCCACTCGCCGGGGATGGATCGCCCCCCTCGTCGCGCTCAGCGGTGACCCGGTGCCGCCCCACCTCAGGGCCACGATCTCCGCCGCCACCGACACCGCCACCTCCTCCGGCGTACGGGCGCCGAGGTCCAGGCCGAGGGGGGAGCGCAGGCGGGACAGTTCCCGGTCGGTGAGGCCCGACTCGATCAGGCGGCGGAGCCGGTCGTCGTGGGTGCGCCGGCTGCCCATCGCCCCGATGTACGCCGCCGGCCGCCGCAACGCCTCCAGCAGCACCGGCACGTCGAACTTCGGGTCATGGGTCAGGACGCAGATCACCGTCCGCTCGTCGGTGTGCGTGCCGCGCAGATAACGGTGCGGCCAGTCCACGACGACTTCCGACCCTTCCGGGAACCGGCGGGGGGTGGCGAACACCGGCCGGGCGTCGCACACGGTGACCCGGTAACCGAGGAAGTCCCCGATCCGGGCCACGGCGGCGGCGTAGTCGATGGCCCCGAACACCAGCATGCGCGGCGGCGGCGCGAAGGACTGGAGGAACACCGTGACGGTGTCCTCGCGGCGCTCCCCGTGCGGGCCGTAGTGCCGCAGGCCGGTCACGCCGAGGGCGAGTTCGCCGCGCGCGTCGGCGGCGACGGCCGCGTCGAGCCCCGGGGTCCCCAGGGTGCCGGCGGCCGTGCGGGGCCACACCGCGAGCGTCGACCCGCACGGCGCCGGCCCGTCGACCACGGTGGCCACGGTGACCGGCTCGCCGCCCGCGACGGACGCGGCGACCGCGCCGAACGCCGGGTCCCGGGCCGGGGTCACCGGCCGTACCAGCACGGTGATCTCGCCGCCGCAGGTGAGCCCCACCGCGAAGGCGTCCTCGTCGCTGTAGCCGAACGTCTCCAGCCGTGCCGCCCCGCTCTCGACGGCCTCCTGGGCCAGCTCGAACACCGCGCCCTCCACACAGCCGCCGGACACACTGCCGACCACCTCGCCGTCCGGGCCGACCGCCATCGCGGCGCCGGGCCCGCGCGGCGCGCTGCGGCTGACCGCGACGACGGTGGCCAGCCCGAACGGCACCCGGGCGGCGTACCACCGGTCCAGCACGGCGAGAATCTCACGCATCGTCGGCTCCTCGGCTCGCACCGGGCACGGCACCTGGTTGAACGTTAATCCGTTGGCGGTGAGGCCGCCGTTCTGCTGCACTGCACCGGTCGAGTTCCCGAGAGAACCAGGAGCGATCATGCGCGCACCGTTCATGTCCGGCCCGGAAGGAATCGCCCACTCTCTCAAGGACATGACGCTTCGTGCCATTGCTCAATCTGGGAATCCTCGCCCATGTCGACGCGGGTAAGACGAGCCTGACCGAACGGCTCCTGCACACCGCCGGAGTGATCGACGAGATCGGCAGCGTCGACGCCGGCAGCACCACCACCGACACCCTCGCGCTGGAGCGGCGGCGCGGCATCACCATCAAGTCCGCCGTCGTCTCCTTCCCGCTCGACCGCGTCACCGTCAACCTCATCGACACCCCCGGTCACCCGGACTTCATCGCCGAGGTGGAACGGGTGCTCGGCGTGCTGGACGGAGCCGTCCTGGTCGTCTCCGCCGTCGAAGGCGTCCAGGCGCAGACCCGTGTGCTGATGCGCACCCTGCGCCGGCTGCGCATCCCCACCCTGGTCTTCGTCAACAAGATCGACCGCCGCGGCGCCCGGGACACGGCGGTGCTCCGCCAACTGGCCCGACGGCTCGCCGTACCGCTCGTCCCCATGGGGACCGCCGCGGGACTCGGCACGCGTGCCGCCCGCTTCCTGCCCGGCCTCGGCCCGGCAGCGCACGAGGCCCTGGCGGACCGGGACGACGTGCTGCTCGCCGCCCTCCTCGACGGCGCGGTCCCCGAGGCCCGGCTGCGCGGCGCGCTCGCGGCACAGACCCGGGACGGCTCCGTCCACCCGGTGTACTTCGGCTCCGCGATCACGGGCGCCGGTGTGACCGAGCTGGTCGACGGCATCCAGGGGCTGCTGCCCGCCGCCGCCGGTGACCCGGACGGCCCCCTCTCGGGCACCGTCTTCAAGGTGGAGCGGGGCCCGGCGGGGGAGAAGGTGGCCTATGCCCGGCTCTTCTCCGGCACCCTGCGCGTCCGTGACCGCATCCCCTTCGGCGACGGCGGCAAGGACCCGGGCAGGGGAGCGAACGGCCGCCGGGAGACCACCACCGACCGCGAAGCCCGCCCCGCAGGCGCCCGTGCCACCGAGGGCCGCGTCACCGCGCTCGCCGTCTTCGACCACGGCACGGACAAGCGCGCGGACAGCGCCGGTGCGGGCCGGATCGTGAAGGTGTGGGGCCTCGACGGCATCCGGATCGGTGACGCGCTGGGCACGCCGGGACGGTCGTATGAGCACCACTTCGCGCCGCCCACCCTGGAGACGGTCGTCGTACCCGGCGCCGGCACGGACCGCCGCTCCCTGCACCTCGCGCTCACCCAGCTCGCCGAACAGGACCCGCTCATCGGCGTCCGCCACGACGGGCTGCGCGGGGAGACCTCCGTGTCGCTCTACGGCGAGGTGCAGAAGGAGGTCGTCCAGGCCACCCTCGCCGACGAGTACGGCCTGGCCGTCACCTTCCGCGAGACGACGACCCTGTGCGTCGAGCGGCCGGCCGGCACCGGGCACGCCGTCGAGTTCAACAAGAAGGACGCCAACCCCTTCCTCGCCACGGTCGGCCTGCGCGTCGACCCCGCCCCGCCCGGCACGGGCGTGGCGTTCCGGCTGGAGGTGGAGCTGGGTTCGATGCCGTACGCCTTCTTCAAGGCGGTCGAGGACACCGTCCGGGAGACGCTCGGCCAGGGACTGCACGGCTGGCAGGTCGTCGACTGCACGGTCACCATGACCCACTGCGGCTACTCGCCCCGGCAGAGTCACGCGCACCAGGGCTTCGACAAGAGCATGTCGAGCACGGGCTACGACTTCCGGGGCCTGACCCCGCTGGTCCTGACCGAGGCGCTGCGCCGGGCCGGCACCCTGGTGCACGAGCCGGCGCACCGCTTCCGCCTGGAGGCGCCGGCCGACACCCTCGGCGCGCTGCTGCCGGTGCTGGCCCGGCTCGGTGCCGTGCCCGAGGCCACCGGTACGCACGGGACCACCTGTGTCCTGGAGGGAACCGTGCCGGCCGCCCGGGTGCACGCGCTGGAGCAGCGGCTGCCGGGACTGACCCGGGGCGAGGGCGAGCTGGAGACGGCCTTCGACCACTACGCGCCGGTCACCCGGGGCACGGTCCCCGAACGTCCGCGCACCGACCACAACCCGTTGAACCGGAAGGAGTACCTGCTCAACGTGACGCGCAGGGCCGGGGAACGCCCCGACCGGCCGTCGGCCGACCCACAGGCGACCTGCTCGTGAGTCCTGGCACCGCGCGCCGCACGGGCGGCGGCGCGCTTCCGACGGCAGGGGTGTGGCCTCCGAGGTGAGTGGGGACGCCCCGGAGGCCACGGCTCGGTGCGGCGTCACCCCCCGCTGGGGCCGGTCCAGTCCGCCTGGACGTGCCCCAGCCGGACGCGCTGCGGATGGTCGCCGACCGGGACCGACGTCACCTTCCTGCCGGTGGCGAAGTCGATCGCCGTCACCTGGTCGGCGCCGCTCTCGGAGACGATGCAGTCCTTGCCGTCGCCGCTGACCGTCGCCCAGTACGGCTTGGACGTCGTGACGAGCGGACCCTCCTGGAGCGAGGCGCGGTCGACCACGGTCGCGTAGTCGTCCATGGTGCCCGCGACGCAGAGCTTCGTGCCCTCGGGGTTCATCGAGATGCCGTGGTGACGCGAGTCGTTGACCCAGGTGGTGCGGTCCTCGCTGGTCGCCGGGTTCTTCGGCAGGGTCTTCATCCGGGTGATCTTGTCGGTGGCGACGTCGTACTCCAGGAAGCCGTTGAAGAACGACACCTGGAAGTACAGCTTGGACTCGTCGGCGGAGAACACGGCCGGGCGGACCGCGTCGGAGAAGTCCTTCAGCCCGAACGCGTCCAGCCGCTGCCGCATGTCGATGACCTTGACCTGCTTGTACGTCGTCGCGTCCACGACGGTGATGTGCCGGTCGCCCTTGGTCCAGTCCCAGCCCGGGCTGTCCAGGTCGGTGTTGACGTCACCGATGGACATGTTCCAGATGTACTTGCCGTCCTTGGTGAAGATGTTCTCGTGCGGCTTGTCACCGGTCGCGAAGGACCCGAGCTGCCTGCCGGTGTCGATGTCCAGCACGTGCACGGTGTTCGCGGTCGAGGCGGAGACCGCCACCCGGGTGCCGTCCGGGGAGACCGCCATGTGGTCGGCGCGGTAACCGGCCACCGGGAAACGCCAGTTGACCTTCCCGGTGGCGAGGTCCAGGGAGACGACGTCCGCGAAACTGGGCCGGGACACCACCACCGACCTGCCGTCGGGCGTGGAGTACATGTCGTCGGCGAACTGGTCGTGGCCCTCGCCGACGCTGTTGCGGATCGCCTGGAAGTAGATCCACTTGATCGGGTCCGCGTTGATCTCGGCCATCCGCGCGGCCTTGTCCGGGACGACGTTGATCCGGCCGATCTTCGCGAAGTCGCCGGAGGAGCGGATGACATCGGCCGTGCCGTCCCAGTTGTTGCCGACGAACAGCACCTCGCGCAGCCCGGCGGGGGCGGCGGAGCTTGCGGAGGCGGCGGTCGCCGGGGCGGCGACGGTCAGGACGAGGGCGGCGGCCACGGAGCACAGGTGCCTGGTTCTGGAGGCAGCCATGACGGCTCTCTTTCCTCGGGGGAATCTGAACACGGGTGCTTTCACAGTGAACTTACTGAAAAGTAAGGAAGGGATGGCCTTCTCGACAAGATGTGTGCACGACAAGATTGGGGGAGCGGCGGAATGACCGAGGGGGACGCGTGGAAGGCAGGCTCAGGGCGCCGACGGGACGCTACGGCGGACGCTCCGCCGAGGAACGGCAGGCCGAGCGCCGCCGCCGCTTCCTGGACGCGGCACTGGGGCTGTTCGGCGACACCCCCGGCTACCGGGGCACCACGGTCGCCGCGCTGAGCCAGGCCGCCGGCCTGTCCACACGCCAGTTCTACGAGGAGTTCCGCACCCTGGAGGACGTCCTCGCCGCCCTCCACCTCCAGGTCAACGGCTGGGCCGAACAGGCCGTCCTGGACGCCCTCGCCGACGCGGACGGGCTGCCGCTCGCCGAGCGCGCCACCGTGCTCTTCCGGGCCTACGCCCACGGCGTCACCCGTGACCCGCGCCGCATCCGCATCGCCTTCGTGGAGATCGTCGGCGTCAGTCCCCGGCTGGAGGAGCAGCGCCTGGCCCGCCGGGCCCGCTGGATCGACCTCATCCGCGCCGAGGCGGACGCGGCCGTCGTCCGCGGGGAGGCGGCGCCGCGCGACTACCGCCTCGCGGCCACGGCCTTCATCGGCAGCGTCAACGGCCTGCTGCACGACTGGAGCGCCGGCTGGGTGGACGCCACACTGGACGAGGTGGTGGACGAACTGGTCCGGCTGCTGCTCGGCATGCTCCGCCCGGAGGGCTGGCGCCCCGGGAGCCCCTGAGCCACGGGCGCCCCGGGCCGTGGCGCAAGGAGGCGGGGCCGGTCCGTTCGGCGCGCGGGATCGGGCCGGAGCTGCTCTGCTGGGTCTGAGGACACGCCGTACCCGTTCCCGGAGAGAGCCATGAGTACCTATCGAGCCGCACAGGTCACCGCTCCGAACGGCACCTTCGAGCTGGTCGAACGCGAGGTCCGGCCACCCGGACCCGGCCAGGTCAGGATCGCCGTGGAAGCGTGCGGGGTCTGCCACAGCGACGCCCTCTTCGTGAGCGGCGGGCTACCGGGCGTGTCGTTCCCGGAAGTCCCCGGGCACGAGATCGCCGGGCGCCTGGAGGAACTCGGCGAGGGCGTGCGGGAGCGGGGCTGGCAGGAGGGCGACCGGGTGGCCGTCGGCTGGTTCGGCGGCAGCTGCGGCCACTGCCGGCCCTGCCGCGAGGGCGACTTCATCGTGTGCCCGAACCTGAAGGTTCCCGGCTGGGCCTACGACGGCGGCTTCGGCGAGAAGGTGATCGCACCCGTCGACGCCCTGGCCCGCATCCCCGAAGCGCTCTCCGCGAGCGACGCCGGACCGATGGCCTGCGCGGGCGTGACCACGTACAACGGGCTGCGGCGCAGCTCGGCACGGCCCGGTGACCTGGTCGCGGTGCTCGGGATCGGCGGCCTCGGCCACCTCGGCGTGCAGTACGCCGTGGCCATGGGCTTCGAGACCGTGGCGATCGCCCGGGGCGCGGCGAAAGCCGACTTCGCCGCGCAACTGGGCGCCCACCACTACGTCGACAGCACCTCCGGCACCCCGGTCGCCGAGGCGCTGCAATCCCTCGGCGGCGCCAAGGTCGTCCTGGCCACCGCGGGGCACTCCGATGCCATCACGGCCACCGTGGACGGCCTGGCCCACCGCGGCGAACTGGTGGTCATCGGCGCGGACACCGCACCCCTCGGCATCAGCCCGACCCAGCTGCTCATGGCCGGCCGCGTGGTGCGCGGCCACCCGTCCGGCACCTCGCAGGACGTGGAGGACACCATGGCCTTCAGCGCGCTGCACGGCATCCGCCCCATGACCGAGAACGTGCCGCTGGACGACGCGGACGAGGCGTACCAGAAGATGCTGTCCGGCAAAGCCCGCTTCCGGATGGTGCTCACCGCCTGACGGGCCGGCGTCAGCCCGTCACCCGGTCAGCCCGTCCAGCGCGGCGAACACGGGCGCGGCGCCGTCCGCGTCCCGGACCTCGTGCGCCCGGGCGGCCCGCGGACAGGCGGCGCGGCGGTACGAAGGCCGGGGAGACCAGCCGGGCGCACCGGAAGCCCGCGTCGAACCGGACCGGGACCCGCACCGCCGGCACCCCGGCGCGCAGCCCCGGCCCGGCCGGCGCCCGAACCCCCGACGGCCGGTGCTACACGGCGGCGGACACCACCAGCAGGGCCGCCGCGAGCACCGCGCAGCCCAGCACGCAGCAGGCCAGCAGCCGACGGCGCAGCGCCCGGTAGCGTGACTCGTACGCCTGCCGCAGCTCCTGCGCCCGCTCGGCCGTGCGGTGCCACGAGAGCCGGGCCAGCGCCAGGTACGCGTCCTCGAACTGCCGCTGCACGTCTTCGCGTTGGCTGTCGGTGAGCCAGCCGAGCCGGGAACCGAGGCGTACGGCGGCGGTACGGCCCTCCTCCCGTGCGGCGGCCAGCAGCAGATGGCCCTCGATCTGCCGGACGAGGTCCCGCTCGTCGTGCGCCGTCACCGCGCGGTCAACTCCCGCTCCGGGGACGGGACGCCGGGGTGGTGCAGGTCGAACGCCGGGGACTCGCTGCGGATCCGCGGCAGCGTGACGAAGTTGTGCCGGGGCGGCGGGCAGGAGGTCGCCCACTCCAGCGAGCGTCCGTAGCCCCACGGGTCGTCGGTCTCGACCGGCTTGCCGTACCTGGCCGTCTTCCAGACGTTGTAGAAGAACGGCAGCAAGGAGGAGCCGAGCAGGAACGAGAAGACCGAGGACACCGTGTTGAGCGTGGTGAGCCCCTCGGCCGCGAGGTAGTCCGGGATCCGCCGCTGCATGCCCTCCGCTCCCAGCCAGTGCTGGACCAGGAAGGTGCCGTGGAAGCCGATGAACAGCGTCCAGAAGGTGATCTTGCCGAGACGCTCGTCGAGCATCTTGCCGGTCCACTTCGGCCACCAGAAGTGGAAGCCGGAGAACATCGCGAAGACGACCGTGCCGAAGACCACGTAGTGGAAGTGGGCCACCACGAAGTACGAGTCGGAGACGTGGAGGTCGATCGGCGGGGAGGCGAGCATGACCCCGGTCAGCCCGCCGAAGACGAAGGTGACGAGAAAGCCCATCACCCACAGCATGGGCGTCTCGAAGGACAGACTTCCCTTCCACATCGTGCCGATCCAGTTGAAGAACTTCACCCCGGTCGGCACCGCGATCAGGAACGTCATGAAGGAGAAGAACGGCAGCAGCACACCGCCGGTGACGTACATGTGGTGGGCCCACACGGTCACGGACAGGCCGGTGATGGCGATGGTCGCGGCGATCAGGCCCATGTAGCCGAACATCGGCTTGCGGGAGAACACCGGGATCACTTCGCTGATGATGCCGAAGAAGGGCA